>NZ_CP095053.1:1302217-1941935 GCF_022921095.1 Hymenobacter aerilatus | reverse complement strand
GCCGAATTAGCGGCGTGCCGCAAGCCGGGCACTCGGTAGGATAGATGATGGGCTGACTGTCGGCAGGGCGGGCAGTGAGGTCGACGCTGGTAATCTTAGGGATGATTTCACCGCCTTTCTCTACAAACACCATGTCGCCCAGGCGTAAATCCAAGGCGGCAATCTGGTTGGCGTTGTGCACCGAAGCGCGCTTCACGATGGTACCGGCTAGCGGTACCGGGTCGAGCAGGGCTACCGGGGTCACGGCGCCGGTGCGGCCTACCTGGTACTGTATCTCGCGCAGGCGGGTGCGGCCGGCCTCGGCGGGATATTTATACGCAATAGCCCAGCGCGGACTTTTGGCCGTGTAGCCTAGCAGCTCCTGCTGGCGTAGGTCGTCTATCTTCACCACAATACCGTCGGTAGCCACGGGTAGGGTGAAGCGGTGCTTGTCCCAATAATGAATAAACTCTAGTACCTCATCCAGTGAGTGACACTTGCGCCACGTGTCCGACACAGGTAGGCCCCATGCGCGTAGGGCTTCCAGGGCAGCGCTGTGGGTAGGGAAGTCGCGGCCTTGGCTGAGGTAGCTGTAGGCAAAAAAGCGCAGCCGCCGCGCAGCCACCAACGCCGAGTCTTGCAGCTTGAGGGCGCCGCTGGCCGCGTTGCGCGGATTAGCTAGCAAAGCTTCGCCATTAGCCTCACGCTCCTGGTTTAGCTCCGCAAAAACCGGCTGGGGCATAAAGATTTCACCGCGCACCTCAAACTCCTCGGGCTGGGTAGGGCCAGTGTTGCGCAGGTGTAAGGGTAGGTTTTTGATGGTGCGCACGTTGCTGGTCACCACATCGCCGCGGGTGCCGTCGCCGCGCGTGACGCCCTGCGTGAGCTGGCCATTCTGGTAGGTCAGGCTCATGGCCACACCGTCGAACTTCAGCTCGCACACGTAGGCGTACTCCGCACCTTCCAGGCCGCGCTGCACCCGCTCGTCGAAGTCCCGCAGATCGGCCTCCGAGTAGGTATTGCCCAGGCTGAGCATGGGGTAGCGGTGCAGAGCCGTGGGGAACTGCTTGGTGATGGTGCCCCCCACACGCTGGGTAGGCGAGTTGGGTAGGGCCAGCTCGGGGTGGGCTTTTTCGAGGGCTGCCAGCTCAGCCAGCATCTTGTCGAACTCCTGGTCGGGTACTTCCGACACGTCGTTCTGGTAGTACTGATAGTTGAGGTGGTGCAGGCGGGCCGTGAGGGTGGATATCTGTTCCTGAATGCTGGACATGAGGTGGGAGGGTGAGATAGTGAAAGGGTGAGTTTGACGTTCTCGCCGCGTAAGCAACGCAAGTTGCGTCGCAAAAACGGCAAACTCACCATTTCATCAACTCACAATTTCATCCCTTACTGCACTCGCACGCCGTCGGCAATGAAGTTGTACTGCTCTACGGGCTTGGTGATGGCCGCAATTTCCTGCTTGGATTTGCCGGCGTCCTCGGCGTAGTGGCGCTGCTGGGCCACCGATACCGTTTCGTGCACTACTACACCTTCCACCACGGCCGTTTTGCCGCTGATATCCTTGGGCACAAAGAATGCATGGTCCTTGAAGCGCACGCGCATCATCTGGCCGGGGGCGGGCTGCATGGTCAGCCAGCAGCCCTCTGCTTTGCACACGTCGGCAATGGGACCTACCAGCTTCACGCGGGCCGAGTCGCGGCCGGCCAGCACCGTTTTGAGCTGTTGCACGGGCACGGCGCCAGTGGTCGTCACGGGGGCGCCGTAGGTCTGCGCTTGTGTGGTGGCTAGCAAGGCCGTGTGAGTGCCGGGCTTGGGCGTCAGCGGGGTTTTAGTGGCCTGGGCTGAGGCCAGCGTGCAAGAGAGGCTGAGGGCAGTCAACAGGAAATAACGCATAGGGGTAGGGTAGGAAAAGGGATGAAGCCGCCGCAACAGGTTAGCCGATGGCTGCGGCTGAGTATCAGCTACTAGACATGCAAAATAGCAAACATATGGCACACTGAAAGTCCTTTGCCACTGGCCCGGCCTACCGCTTCGCTAGCTCCTTTACCTCGCGTAGCTTGTCCCGGTCGTAGTACTCGGTGCGCACAATGCCCACGGCCGGGTCGTAATACGTTACTTCGCGCTCCACTTGGCGCATCGCCATATCAGCACGCGCCCGGGTGGTGAGGTCGCGCTCCGCTTCTACCTTATAGCATTGGAAGGTGCCGGCGGGCGTGGTCACGGCCTGGGGGCCACTTACCACCCGGCGGTTTTTGAGCACGGCCTGCACTTTGGCAATGCTCACGGCGGTGCTGCTGATGGCTACCACCACCCCGCCATCGGGCAAGCGCGTGCCCACGGTAGGCGCATCGGGCCAGGCCACGCGAGTGGGTTGGTAGTCGTAGATACGGTCCCGAAAGCGGCGGAGCGCATCGGGCGGCAGTTCGGCCATGCCGTCGGTGAAAGACGTATCGTGGTGTGCCGCATAGGTGAGGTCCTGCATGCGCACCAAGCGATTTTTCGCATCGTAAATGCCGCTTTTTAGCAGGGCAGTAGTCGTGGTAAGCGTTTGCTTTTTATTGGTCTCAGAGTCAAGCCGGACCACGCGCTGCGTGATATGGCCGGTTTTCTGACCCTTTGCATCCAATAAGTTATACACCAGCTCGGCGTTGTCGGTCAGGCGGAAGGGGGCGGGACCTTCGGGGAGAAGGTGGGTAGGAGCGAAGGCGCTGGCACCAAGCAGCAGTGCCACTAGCCCAAGTGGGCGCATAAAAGAGCAGGACATAGAAGCAGAAAAATACAATATGGGTAGGAGGCTATTTGTCCTGCTTCATACGCGGGGCAGGGGGGCGCAAGTTGCGCTTGGGACAACCCTGCGGGGCGTTTTGCGTTTGCCGAGACAGGACCGTAGCTTGCGGGCAACGAGTTCTGAATCTGATTTCACCCAATTTTCTTACTAAAACAGCATGGCCGATTCTGCTGCTTCCACTACCAACTGGGCCGATATGGCCGCTTCTGTACTGTCTAAGCTCTCGGGCGGCGTGGAGCTGTCCTGCGCTTTCGATCAGATAGAAGTGCAGGTACCCAATCCGCAAAATCCCACCGGCGCGTCCGCCACCTGGCGCATCAATGGCTCGTTGCGCATCCGCACGCGCGGCGAAAACCCTACTCCCGGCTCCACGCCCTCGTCCCTTGGCTAGCGGCCTCGAAATAGACGCCCGGCTGACCGTCACGATTGAGGGCGACGAGCTGCAACTGGCGGCCTCCGGCACCTACCTCATCCTGAACGTACCTAGCCAGCGCGTACTCGACAAGCTCACCAGCGGCCCGCCCAAAGACCCCAACGCCCCACCGCGCCCCCCTGGTCCCAAAGCCGACCCTTTGCAGCAACTGCACGAACTAGCCAAACGGCTGGGCTTGGTACTGGAGCTGCGCGTGAACGGCAAAACCTACGTTACGTTCGGGCAGGGCAAGCGGCCGAGTATCACCTTCCACGCCGTGCTAGGAAAAATCGGGTCGTTTTTTCGCAGCTGAGTCGGTGAAAACAAGCGGCATTCCGTGGCGGTTTTGTTTATATTAGCAAAAGGCTCAATGGGTTTGCCACGGAACTAAAGGTCTCTAAAATAGCTTGCCCAACCGTATGCTGCTACGTCTGCTCTGTTGTAATGAATTCTGATTTCGGTAAAGAACGCCAGGGACGCATAGGGGCCAATCGCTCTGCTCCCTCCCCGCGCCCCGCTCGGGTGCCCTTGTCGCTGCTGCTGCTCTACTTGGGGCTGGTGGGTAGCTTGGTTTTGTTTGTGGTGCTGATTACGGCGTACGCGCAAACGCGCTTCCTGAGTGGGGTGCCGTCGGGGCTGCACCCGTTTCCGCGTTACTTTTCCATCAGTACGGTGGTGTTGCTAGCCAGCAGCTACACGCTCAGCCAAGCCCAGCGCCTCTACCGCGAGGACGACGTGAAGAACCTGGCCCGCTGCTTGGGAGCTACGTTATTATTAGGCTTGGCCTTTGCCGGTTTGCAGACGCTGGGCTGGCACGAATTGCAAGTGCAGGGCGTCTTTTTCAGAGATAAGCCCAGCGGTACCTACGTCTACCTTATCTCCGCCATCCACGTGATGCACCTGCTGGGCGGTGTGCTGTTCCTGACCTTGTTGTTTTTGCGTGCTCAGCACGCCTCCCGCGACAGTATCCGCACGCTACTCTTCATCCGCGACCCATACCGCCGCTTGCAGCTCAAGCTAATGAGCACGTACTGGCATTTCGTGGATGTGCTGTGGGTATTGCTGTTCTGCGCCTTTCTATTCCTGTACTAGGCCGAAAGTACATATCTGTCATCCTGAACAACGCGAAGGACCTTAGGCTGAGTAAACGACCGATGTAACAACGATTCGTTTATTTAGCCTAAGGTCCTTCGGTATTAACTAGGTATCCGATTCTTCTATGTCCCCGCGCCTGCTACTCACCTCTGACCCCGATCTTGCCGCCCGTCAGCCGATTTTGGCAGGATTGCAGGAATACAACCGGCAGCAAGTGCCCGGCGAGTCCCAACTGCTGGCCGTGTTGCTTCTTGATGAGCAAAACACGACCATCGGCGGCTTGTGGGGGCGCACTTACTACGACTGGCTGTTTGTAGAGCTGCTATTTGTGCCGGAGGCGCTACGCGGCCAGAACCTAGGTACCCGCCTGCTGCAAGAGGCGGAGCAAGCCGCCCGACAGCGCGGCTGCCAGCACGTCCACCTCGATACATTCGGGTTTCAAGCCAAGGATTTCTACGTGAAACAAGGCTACACCGTGTTCGGGCAGCTCGAAAACTACCCGACTGGCTTTACGCGCTACTTCCTGCGCAAAGCGCTTTCGTGAGTAGTTGAGGCAAGTAGAGTAATAGAGGGTAAGGATACACTATTTTGTGTCTCGTCTTGCGGAGAGTATTCGAGTTTGAAGGATGCTCTGTCCACAAATAAGGTAGCAATAGCATCAGGGCAGGCGCTGCGCAGAATGAAGAAATTGGCTGTTTCAAATAGTATATGAATATTGCCATATAGTGCTTGTTTCTAGATAGATAGTTGGTATTATGCAGAGTACTAACCTACTCACATAACCACTATCCTATGCGCTGTTTTGGGTCTTTTATCCGGCTGTGGCCCTTGGTGGCTGCGTTGCTACCAACTGCTCTGCCGACGACGGCGCAGACCAAGCTTCCCGAAGGCCTCACCCGCGTAGCATCGGTGGAGGGCATCACGGAGTATCAGCTGAAAAACGGCCTGCGCGTGCTGCTGTTTCCCGACAACTCCAAGCCGACTACCACGGTCAACATCACCTACCTGGTAGGCTCGCGACACGAGGGCTACGGCGAAACCGGCATGGCGCACCTACTGGAGCACATGGCCTTTAAGGGCTCCGCCAAACACAAGAACATTCCGCAGGAGCTGACCGAGCACGGTGCCCGCCCCAACGGCACCACCTGGTACGACCGCACCAACTATTTCGAAACCTTCTCGGCCACCGACGAAAACCTGAACTGGGCTCTCGACCTGGAAGCCGACCGCATGGTGAACAGCTTCATCGACGCCAAGGACCTGTCTACGGAGTTTTCTGTGGTGCGCAACGAGTTTGAGATGGGCGAAAACTCGCCGAGCAGGGTGCTGATGGAGCGCGTGCTGTCGTCGGCCTACCTGTGGCACAACTACGGCAAATCCACCATCGGCTCGAAGGAAGATATTGAGCGCGTGCCGATCAATAATCTAAAAGCCTTCTACCAGAAGTACTACCAACCCGACAACGCCGTGCTGGTGGTAGCCGGCAAGATGGACGAGGCCAAAACCCTGGCCTTAGTAGACAAGTACTTCAGCCCCATTCCGAAGCCTACCCGGCAACTGCCTCAGGCCTACACCACCGAGCCTACCCAGGATGGGGAGCGGTCTGTAACTCTGCGCCGCGTGGGCGACGCGCAGAGCGTGGCCGTGGCCTACCACACCCCCGCCGGTGCCCACCCCGATTATGCTTCTTTGGATGTGCTGATGGATGTGCTGACCAACGAGCCCTCGGGCCGTTTGTACAAAGCCCTCATCGATACCAAAAAGGCGGCCTACACCTATGGCTGGACGCCCGCCCTCCACGACCCCGGTTTTGCCTTCTTCTACACCGAAGTGCGCAAAGAACAGTCCCTGGACTCGGCCCGCACCGCCATGCTGCGCACCTTGGACATGGCTTCCACCAAAGCGCCCACAGCCGAAGAGGTAGACCGTGCCAAAACCAAGCTGCTCACCGGCATTGAGCTGCTATTTAAGAACACCGACCGGGTAGGGCTGGACCTAAGCGAGTGGATTGCGGCCGGCGACTGGCGCCTGGTGTTCCTCTACCGCGACAACATCCGGAAGGTGAAGCCCGCCGATGTGCAGCGCGTGGCCAACGCCTACCTGAAACCCTCCAACCGTACCGTCGGTACCTTCATCCCCGAACAAAAGCCCGACCGCGCCGACATTCCGGAAACGCCCAACGTGCTGGCGCTGGTGAAGGACTACAAAGGCGAGAAAGCCGTAGCCGCCGGCGAAGCTTTCGACGCCTCGCCCGCCAACATTGAGGCCCGCACCAAGCGTGGCGAGGAAGGAAAAGGCACCAAGTATGCCGTGCTGCCCAAAAGCACCCGCGGCAACAGCGTGAACGTGCAACTCACCCTGCGTTACGGCGACGAAAAGAGCCTGGCCAACAAGCCCGGCCTAGCCAGCCTCACGGCCTCCATGCTGGAACGCGGCACCAAAACCCGGTCCTACCAGCAAATCCGCGACGAGTTGGACAAGCTGAAAGCCCGCGCCTACGTGTACGGTGGCAGCCAGTCGGCCGGAGTAGTGGTGGAAGCCTCGAAGGAAAACCTGCCGGCCGTGATGAAGATTGTGACAGATTACCTGAAGAATCCGACGTTCCCGGAAGCGGAGTTCAACAAGCTAAAGCAGGAGCGCTTGGTGTCGCTGGAATCGCAAAAGCAGGAGCCCGATGCCATTGCCTTTAACACCAGCCAGCGCGTGCTGAATCCCTACCCCAAAGGCCACCCGTTGTACGTGATGACCTTCGATGAGGAAATAGAAGCCCTGAAAGCCACTACCGTGAACGATGTGCGCCAGTTCTATAAGGACTTCTACGGCGCCGATAACGCCACCGTGGCCGTAGTAGGCGCCACCGACGAAGCAGCCGTGCAAAAGCTAGTGAAAACCGACCTGGGCAAGTGGAAAGCCAACAATTCGTACACGCGCATTGTGCGCAACTACCAAGATATAAAGGCTGGGAAGCAGTCGGTGCAGGCCAGCGACAAGGCCAACGCCGTGTATGTGGCCGGCTTCAACCTACCCATGCGCGACGACGACCCTGACTACCCCGCGTTGGTGCTGGGCAACTACCTGTTCGGTGGCGGCTTCCTGAACTCGCGCCTGGCCACGCGAGTGCGCCAGAAGGAAGGCATCAGTTACGGTATCGGCTCACAGGTAAGTGCTGACTCGCGCGACAAACTGGCCTCTTACATGGTATACGCCATCTACAACCCCGAAAACAACGAGCGGCTGGAAAAAGCCATTCAGGAGGAGTTTGCCACAATGTCGAAAACCGGTTTTTCGGCTGAGGAAATCAAAGCGGCGAAGAGCGGCTGGCTGCAAAGTCGCTCCGTATCGCGCGCTCAGGACGATGCCCTGGCTGGCCGCCTGAACTCCTACCTCGACCTGAACCGCACCCTGGCCTGGGATGCCGACTTCGAGAAGAAGGTAGCCGCCCTCACGCCCGAGCAGGTAAACGCCGCCGTGAAGAAGTACCTCGACTACAACAAGCTGGTGTTCGTAGAAGCCGGCGACTTCGAGAAAGCCAAGAAGACCTTAGCCGAGAAAAAAGCGAAAGAGCCCGCCTACCGCTCAGCTCCGCCGGCCAAGCCATAAGGTAATTGTCGGGTTTATAAGCAAAAGCCCCGGCCTTGCTGCATGCGCAGCAGGACCGGGGCTTTTGCTTGCGGTAGATTGCTAGAACTTCCTTACTGATAGGCCGGAGCCAGGGTCAGCATGCCTTTGAATCGGCGCTTGTTGGTGTACTCAATCAGGTAGAAATACACGCCGGCAGGGCGGCCGCCGCCGTCCCAGCGGAAGTTGCGGTCAGCGGAGCTATACACCTCGTTGCCCCAGCGCGAGAAAATCTTGATGGTGGCAAAGCGGTTGTCGCAGAAGTCGGGTGGGAGGGTAGGCAGCGTGAATTCGTCGTTTTTGCCATCGTGGTTGCCGGGTGTGATGATGTTGGGCGGCAGAAACGCCAGCGTGTCGGGGCTGACTACCTCAAAGCGCACCACCTGCACCTGGGGCTGCGGGTAGCACGTACTTTCCTGCACCCGGAACGTTACTTCCATCTGTTGCAGCAGCGCCGCCGCGCAGGAAGCTTCCCACCGAAACAAGCCCGTAGCTCGTCCGTTGCCATTCGTCGGCACAAAGCGCATACCGGCCGCCGCCATATCGAAACCGGTACCGGCAGCCGTGAGCGTTAGTGGGTCGTTGTCGGCATCGGTGGCCGTGAGGGTGGCTTCGTACACGCTGCCGGGAGCCACGCGTATTACCAGCGGTGTGCTGTTATCCTGCATCAGGGTAGGCACGGAGGTAAGCACCGGCACGTGGGTAGGCACGGGCTGGGCTATAATAGCCAGCTGCACAGTGTCGCGCTTGGGCAGGCTACATCCGTTGTCGGCCACAATCACATTCAGGTAGTACACCTGGCCCTTGGTGTCGAAGCAGGTAGGAAAGCAGAGTTGCGACACGAGTGTGTCGGGCATACCCGCGGCGCGCACCATGCCTTGCAGGAGCGAGATGCTGGGCAGCGGCCCCGTGAAGTTTACCGGCTGCAAGGACAGCGACAGGGCCGACGCGTTATCTGCATCGGTGAAGCGCAGGCGTACGCAGGGGTTGCCGCCCGGCACCAGCCGAATGGTGTCGCGGCCGGGCCGGTAGGTGGCCCTACCCACCTGGGCCTGCGCCGTAATGGTGGGCTCGGCATTGGTGGGGCACATAATCACCTTCAGCTGAAAGTCGCGCCGCGTTTCGCCAATCTTCACCTTGTTGCGATACTCCGAGCACCTGATGCCAAACACAAACAGGCCCAGTTCGGTGGGACGCACTTGCAACCGCCCCGTACGCCGATTAATGGTGAGCGTAGGCGTACCGGGTATCTGGTTTTGCTCGCCACGGCCCGTTCCCCACTGGATGGTAGGGTAAGGAGCCGCCGTAGCCGTGGCCGGCTTGGGCACGCGGGTAGAGGAGTAGCCATTGAGCGGCGTGGCCAGCTCATACACCAGCGAATCACCATCGGGGTCCTGGCCGCCAAAGTCATAGTAAAACAGCTCGCCCAGGCAAGCGTAGTCGCTCAGGGGCGGGAAAATGCGGGGGGTGGAATCGCGAAACAACTGGCCGTTGCGCAGCACTGCCGGAAACTCCAGGTAAAACGTCTGGCCCGACTCGCCCGGCCCTACTATGTTGCTGATACCGTTGTTGCGGCAGCACCGCTCCACGGCCACGTAGTAGCCCTGTGCGCCATTATACGTGGTAGGGGCAAGCTGCACCACGCTGCGATACACCAGCTTGCGCGTGCTGAGCGAGGGCGACGTACAGGCCGGATTGGTGTAGGCCACATAGGTATTCTCTACTAACGGCAGCACCACATCCTGCATCGAGCGGTTGGTGGCCTTGTCGAAAATGCCGGCCGTCAGGTCGTTGTCCAGCGCGCCGGGGCTGCCATTGATGGCGTCGAAATACAGCGTGAGGGTCAGTTGGTAGTTGTTGCCCGACACGTATCGTAGGTCCATCTCACCGCCCACAATATGCGTAGCCCTTGCTGATAAACTCAGCAGGAGCAAGACAACAAATAGGCTAACACAACTAAAAGAACGTAAAAATCTGGCCATAGCAACCTCTTAAGACAAGGATATTTTTCCTTGAAAAGATACTGCTTTGCCGTGGCAAATCATAACCAAGAGAGGCCCAGCGCTACTTCTGAAACTGCTTGGCGCTAGCCTGCTCTGTTGCACTAGCAGCGGGGAGGTTGAACACAGCATCCAGCAACTCATCGAAGGTATGAGCTGGGGAAAAGATGTTGTCGTGGTAGGGGTTGCTCACAAACCGGATAAAGCCCGGCTGGTTGTTGATGCGCACCAAGTCTACCGTCACGTTGCCGAAGCGTTGGTTGCAGCGCCCCGTCTCGGGACAGTCGCCGGGTGTGGGCTTCAGAAAGTGCTTTTCAATAGTTTCTGTGTACTCAGCATGAGGACGGCGGCGGCAGTCTGAGGTAGAGAGATGGTAGCCCAGCGCCAACACCCGGTCCCGAATGAAGTCGAACAGGTGCTGAAAGTTGCCTGGCCCGATGCTGGGGTCGTAGAAAAACAAGGCCCCCTGCCGGCCACACTCACTCAGCAACTGCACGCGCAGCCCCTGGCCGCGCACGTTGGTTTTCTGAAAGTGGTAGGCTTTGAAAAACGGCCCCATCCAGTTCAGATACACCCGCTGCTGTACCCAGCGGGCGTAGCTTTCCTGCTGTGCTCTGGTGCGTGCCAGCGGCCGCCACTCAGCCTGGCAGGCAGTGGTAGCAGAACCAAAAAGCTGTTGAAGAAAACGACGCAAGGGTGGAAGAAAAAGCTGGTTCGGATTTTCAGAAGAAACACCCGACCCTGCAAATAGTTTCCGGAGAGCTGCACTGGCCAACACAGGAGCTACAAAGCGTTGCCGGGTTTCAGGCGGTGCCAGTAGTGCGAGCGGCCCAGCAGCGAAAACCCAATGAAGCCCTTCACTTCCAGCCGGTCGCGCGACTCCATGCGCAGGTAGCACGAGTAGTAGTGGCCACTGTGTGGATCGTAGATTTCGCCGTCTTCCCAGCGGCCTGAGTCGGGGTTATAACGCATTTTGTACAGCACCACCAGGTTTTGGAGCGGGCGGGTGCGCAGCGTAGGGTTAGGGTTGCGCCCGTCGAGGTGAGGCTGGCCGGTTTTGGGGTCTATGGCGTGGCGCATCCACACCAGCCGGCCGGTTAGCTCACCGTCGCGCACGCTCACTTCCACGCGGGCCTCCCCCGAATTGTCTTCCCACATTCCTACCGGCGACAACGCCTGCGCCTGGCCCAGCAGCGGCAGCAGCACGCCCAGGCAAAACAGCCAGAAAGAAAACACGTGCGCGGTACTGGTTGTGGTGAGGGGCTGGAGCAAGGACATAGGCGGGAGGGGCAAATAGAGTGATACGCAAAAGAGCCGGGGAGGGGCATGACAGACGCCTGCGCAGTAACTGGCTGAATATAAAATAAAAACAGCGGCGTTCCGCCCGGAACGCCGCTGCTCAGCAAATAAGTTCTTCTATTACTTTACCCGCGTCCAGGTCTGGGAGCGGCCAATCATCGAAAAGCCGATGTAGCCCTTTACTTCCATCGTATTCGCGTTCTGCATTTTGATGTAGCAAGAATACGTTTTGCCGCTTTCGGGGTCATAGATTTTACCGTCATCCCACTTGTTATCGGAGTCGTACTCGAAGCCCTGCATAAACACCATACCCAGACGGGGACGGCTGCGCAGCTTGGGGTCGGGGTTTACGGTATCGGTTTTAGGCTTGCCGGTTTTGGGGTCGTTGGGCACCGTCAGCGACACAATCTTGCCGCACAGTTTGTCGCCGTCGCACTTATAAATTTCGAACGTGGCTTTTTTCTCAGCATTGGTCCAAGTTCCCAGCGGCGAGAGGCTTTGGGCCGCAGCAAACTTTGTGAAACCCAGCAACAACGCCAGACAGAGAAACAACATTTTTTTCATGGTGGTGATAGAGAGAGTGAGTTTGGGAAAAAAGATAAGGGAAAACCACGAGATGGTCAAAGCCAGTGAGTGCAACCAAACCGCGTTAGAATACCATTGGTAGGATACAAACATAGCGCCAGCTTCCTATTCAGCCGTTGATGAAAAAAATGTCTGGATTTTTCCAAAAAAAACATGCTGATGATCAGGTAACTAGCTACAGGGGGTAAAATAGTAGAGGTTTTACTTTGAACCATCCGAAGGGCTTTTAACTTTACAGACCAGTAGCGAGTGCTACAGCCCTGCGCAAGCAGCCCTAAGGTGCTGGGTAGCGCGTGCAAGGGTTATGTCGAACGTAAAGAAAGGAGGTACAAAATGTCTAGTAGTCCCAACCAAATCCTGCCGAGCCTGTCGAATGTAGTCCGCTTCACCGCCGGACGCGCGTAACAACAGCTTTTCGCGCGGAGCACTTGTTAGCCCAACAGGGCGTGCTCCCGCATTCTGGCAAGGTCTTATCTCACGGATGGCGGGGCTGTACCCCAGACCCGTCGCTTGGTAAGATTTGAAGGATTAGATGCCCGGTATTGCCCAGCAGCCTTTCAGTAGGCCTGCACAGGCAGTACCGGGCATCGCTTTTTTAAACGAGTGCCTGAATCAGGTAGTGGTTTCGTGAATATAAAACCGTCTGTCATCCTGAGCGAAGGACCTTATGCCAGTTGGACGACCGTCGTAACAACGACTCGTTCACGCGTGAGAAGGTCCTTCGCTGCGCTCAGGATGACAGACGGTTTTTTTACTTAGGCACTTTCAAAGCACCCGCCGCACCTGCATGAAGCGACGCTCATAGTCGGAGCCTTCTACCTGGCTGATTTTCACGCCGGACTCGCGGCGGGCCGAGGAAGAGTGAATGAAACGCAGCGGCTCGCCGGGCTCCGAGAGTACGATGCCTGCGTGGCCGGGCGTGGTAGAGGTAGCAGCAGTGCCCGTAAACACCACAATATCGCCGGGGCGAGCCTGGCGGCGCTCCACTGGGCGGCCCGTGCTGATGAGCTGCGCGGTGGAGTGCGGCACACTGATAGCAAACTGCTTGAACACGTAGTAGACGAAGCCTGAGCAGTCGAAGCCGCCGGCGGGCGTGGTGCCGGCGTAGCAATAGCGCGTGCCTAGCTGTTGCCGGGCAAATCGGATAATATCCTCGGCTCGGTCGTCGTCGTTGGCAATGAGAGTGGGGGCGCGGGGCACCCGATGAACAACTGCCACCACGGGCGCAACGGGGGTAGGTGCCGTGCGGGCCGAACGGTTGGCCGACTGTCGGGGCCAGAGAAATACAGCTAGCAGCACGGCTACCAGTGTCAGAAATGTTATCCAGACGTAGCGCATAGACGGGAGCAGGAAAGTAAGCTGCCTAACGGCAACCGTGGGGTAGGGGTTCCGGCGGGGGATGCCCCGGCAAGTAGGTAGGCTCAAAAATCGGCCTTACTTTGCAACCCCGGCCTTTGTTTTGGGTCGGGTGTACACCTGCTTTTCTTATTCTCACTTTCTGTTCATGCTGCTTACCCGTTTCCGCACGCTGGTAGCCGCCGGGGCGCTGTCGTTGCTGACGGCCGCCACAGCTGCCGCTGCCACGCCTACCCTACGCTACACCCTCTCGATGCCTGCTCCGCAAACGCACTACTTCGAAGTGGAAATGAGCCTGGGGGGCTTCAACAAACCCTATACCGACGTGAAAATGCCCGTGTGGGCGCCCGGCTCCTACCTGGTGCGGGAGTTCGAGAAAAACGTGGAAGGCCTGGTAGCCACAGCCGGCGGGCAGGCGCTACAGGTTGACAAGGTGGATAAGAACACTTGGCGCGTGTATCATCCCAAGGCCAAGGACTTCACCGTTAAGTATAAGGTGTACGCGTATGAGCTGAGCGTACGCACCAGCTTTATCGATGCCTCCCACGGCTACCTCAACGGTACCAGCGTGTTTATGTATCCGGCCGAGGGCAAAATGATGGGCAGTACTCTCACGGTGCGGCCCTCTACTGGTTGGAGCCAAGTAAGCACCAGCCTAAAGCCCGTGAGCGGCGGCGCGCCCTTCACCTTCCGCTCCGAGAGCTACGACGAGCTGGCCGACTCGCCCATCGAAATCGGCAACCAGAAGGTATTGCAATTTACCGCCAACGGCACGCCCCATACGGTAGCCATGTACGGCGAGGCCCGCTACGACGAGCAGCAGCTGCTGGCCGATATGAAAAAAGTATGTGAGGAAGCGCACCGCGTGGTGGGCCAGAACCCGCTGGACCGCTACGTGTTCATTGTGCACAACCTGGAGCGTGGTAGCGGCGGCTTGGAGCACTTGTTCTCGACTACCCTGGAGGTGTCGCGCAACACGTATAATACCCCTGGCGGCTACAAGGCCTTTCTGGGGCTGGTAGCGCACGAGTATTTCCACCTCTGGAACGTGAAGCGCATTCGGCCCATCGCGCTGGGGCCGTTCGACTACGACAAGGAAAACTACACGCACATGCTGTGGGTGAGCGAGGGCGGCACCGAGTATTTCTCCAACCTGATTACCCAGCGCGCCGGCTTCGTGAAGCCCGAAAACTACCTAGCCGACCTCAGCAACGTGATTACCAGGGTAGAAAACACGCCCGGCAATAAGATTCAGTCGGCTGCCGAGTCGAGCTTTGATAGCTGGATCAAGCAGTACCGACCCAACGAAAACTCCTATAACACCAGCATCAGCTACTACGACAAGGGCGAGGTGATTGGGGCCGTGCTGGACCTGATGGTGATTAACGCCACCAAAGGCGAGAAAAGCCTCGACGACGTGATGCGCTACCTCTACTCGGAGTACTACACCAAGAAGAAGCGTGGCTTCACCGACGAAGAATACCAAGCTGCTGTGGCCAAAATAACCGGCCAGCGCTTCGACGACTTCTTCCGGCGCTACGTGTACGGCACCGAAACCCTACCCTACAATACGGCCCTGGGCTACGCGGGCCTGCGCCTCGCCAACACCCCCACTACCACCGACGGCGTGCTGGGTGCTGTGGTAAGCACCCGTGGCGGCGCGCCTACCGTGACTACCGTGGTGCGCGACGGTAGCGCCTGGCAGGGTGGCCTGAACGTGAACGACGAAATCCTGGCCCTCGACGGCGGCCGCATCACTACCGACCCCAACACGGCCCTTACCGGCCGCCCGGCCGGCACTACCGTCAAATTCCTGGTAAACCGCGATGGTCAGATCAAGGAAGTGAGCTTCCCGCTGCTGGCCGGTACCACCCAGCGCTACCGCGTAGAGCAGGTAGAAAACCCCACCGAAGCCCAGCTGAAAGTGCTGCGCAAGTGGCTGCCGGTAGGGCAGTAGTAGTGGAAAGCGAAATTTCTTGTAAAAGAGGAAAATCATAAAGGCTCCGGTGGTTGAATCGACATTTAACCACCGGAGCCTTTATGATTTAGGGGTGCCAAATAATAAATATAGACTTTAGGTTGTATTCGAGGCTTCTACTTTTTATCTTTTAATTGAGGCAACTCTAGATAAGGTATACGGCAGGGGGGTGAAGCATGGGAAAAGAGCCGCTTCGTCTACATTTTGGATTTGATATCTGGATGACTTACCCCCATTTGCATGACCGATGAAGAACTGATTGAGCGAAAAATAGCAGAGGTTGCGGCCGTAGCCGACGACTTGCCCGGGGTGATAATCATCTTAAGCGGTGACTGCCGCCAGGTGCTGTATATGTCGGCCATGGGACTAGCCAAGCTGAACACAACGGTGCCGGAACTGAAGGCCATGGGCGAGGAGTACTATAGCCGTTATTTCAACGCCGACGAAGCCCACAAATACGTTCCGCAGGTAGCCGACCTACTGGAGCGGAACGATCTGACCTACTCGCTTACCCTCTTTCAGCAGGTGCGCACGGGGCCACAGGGCAGCTATCAGCTTCATCTGAGCACGGTGCGCATCTTGGCGCAAGGCAACCAGGGGCAACCCCTGCTGACTGTCTGCTTGTCCTGCATTTTGGACCCAGACTGTCACATCAACACCAAAGCGCAGCGGCTACTGGATGAAAACGCCTTCCTGCGCGCCCAGTCGGCCCGGTTTGCCAGCCTCACCAACCGGGAGCGGCAAGTGTTGGCCTGCATCTGCCGGGGGCAAAGCTCGGGCGATATTGCCGAAAGCTTGTTTATCTCCGTTCAAACCGTTGATACGCACCGCCGTAACCTGCGCCAGAAGCTAGGCACCACCTCCGCCTACGAACTCGGACAGTATGCCCGCGCCTTTGATTTGCTCTAGCCGCGGGCAATGTAGAACGCCAGAAGGTAGCGCCTCTGAAACAAGTCGTGGCATCCACGTGGAGCCGCTACTACCTACCCAACTGTAGGTAGTAGCACGGCGTCCTACGGTAGGTCGGTGGGGGGAGTAGGGGCCGTGGTAGGAATCGGCAGTGGCTGCTCGGGGGTAGGCGTGGCCGGCGGGGTAGGCGTAGCTGGTGGGGTAGGAGCAACGGTCTGTTCTGGCTGCGTCGGTGTGGTGGGCTCGGGGGTAGAAGCCGGCACCACCGGGGCCGACTGTTCTGTGGCCGGGAGCGGGCAGCCTTTGTTTTCGCTTGGTCCTGCTTCCGTGGGGCAGGCATCCGCGGCGTCCGCAATACCGTCCCCATCCTGATCGGGACAGCCCTGCAATGCCCAGGTGCCCTTCACCTTGGGGCATTTATCCAGTTTATTGCTGACCCCATCCTTGTCCCGATCTTTCAGCCGTTTTTTGTGTAGGGCAAGGCCCAGGCCCACGTATACATCCGCGCCGGTGGTGGCAGTCAGGCCCAGTAGGCCACCCAGGTTATCGGAGCCAATCAGCAACGGACCCAGGCGCACCATAGCCCCCAACTGCAGCGAGCGGTAGCGGTTGGTGAGCAGAACGGGCACTGCTACCTCAACGTGGCTAAACTCCAGGCGCGGGGTGAGAACCAGACTGCTGATAGAGCGTTGCCCAATCGTTCTTTCCGGTAGTAGGCTTTGCGTCCACTGCAGGCCAGCATACACATGGTTGGCCAAACGGTAGTCGGCGCTGAGGCGCAGGGTAGTGGGCAGGTAGGTGGTGAAGCGCTGGCTCTGTTCGGAAAGACCAACCAAGCGGTCCAGGGTAGGCGCAATGTCATCGGCATTGCGGATCTGGACGGTATCGAGCTGCCCGAGTTGCAGCGTTTGGCTGTTGGCTACCCGCGCCTGGCGCACATACTGCGCGTTGTTATAACGGATGGCACCTATATCGGTGAGGGCCAAGCCCAGACGAAGCCGGTACTTGTTGTGGGTAGCATCTTCCCAGGTGCGGCCATCCATCTGGTACTCGTACTGGTCGTGGTCGGGCCGCCACTCATACGCTACCCCCACATCAAACCCAACGCCCCGCCCCAGGCGCTGCTTGCCGTAGAGGGAGCCCACGCTGAAGTCCTGCTGGTCATACAGCTCAGGGTTGGTGAAACCGTAATTCAGATTGGCATTGCGCAGCTGTACGCTGTCTTCGTTGTACACCTGATAGCCGGTACCCTCGCTTTGCAGGTAGCCGCCGGCCAGCCCGACCAGATACTTGGCCGTGATGCCGCCTTTCCAGAAATGCGTCTGGTTGGCCGTAAACGTACGGGCGTAGGAGAAGGCAAATTCGTGGTAGGCGCCGGCCGATAGGGTAAAGTTGTTGTCGTTGGACAGCCCCAGGCTATTGGCATCGTCCAGGCCATAACGGGCCACCCGGGCTAGGTTTTCGCTTACGTTATTGGCCTGCGCAAACACGCGTACCCGATTGGTAAACGCAATGCCTTGCTGCTTGCCCACTGCCAGCATCAAGGAGGGAAGCCGCGCTTCGCCCATGAACGTGGCGAAATACGGTCCGCCACCGCCTTGCTCCTGCAAATACTGTTCGCGCAGCTCCTGACCACTTCGCAGAAACTTCAGCGGCGAGCTTGGCAGCTCCAGCTGGAGGTAGGTGTTATAAAACGTGGCGTTGCCACTACCCAAGTTCAGGTAAGCAGCATGCCGGGAGTCGGCCAACGAAGCCGGATTCAGATAGATATTTTGCGTGCCCCCGTAGTTGCTATGCGCTAAACCGCTCCAGTTCTGCGCCCATCCCGAATGAGTTAAAGCCAACAAGAGTACCAGCAAGAGTAAAAATCCTGCGCGGGAATGGAAGAAGTAAAAGTATGTCATAAATATGATTTTTACAGTCTTTATTTGCAAAAATCACAGAAAGGTATGTGCCCCGCAATACCCGATTTTAGGTATATTTAGCCATGCATATCTATTATTTAGTGGTCTTAATAGTCATATTCATAGACATTTATACTTTTAAAAGAACCACCTAGGAGATAGGCAACGAAGGGGGTAGGAAGCAAAACAGATAAGAAAAACCAAGATGACGGTCTTCGCTCTGCAAGCGGGTTGCGCTGTACTTCAATAGTAGTAGAGGCTATCCAGGAAGTCAGAAGACTGAACGTCCTGCTGACCTACTTCTCCAGCTTCGTGATATAGCCCTGAGAGTAGGGCAGGTCGTTAGCAGCCTCACGACCTGCTGCGCTACTGCCGGTTAACCAGGGTAGTAATTTTGCTCGCATGAATCCCGGGCTTTTTTTGCTAGCAAAGTCATCGGCCGGAGCGGTAATTTATACCGGTCCTACCCTTCGGGCATGAAAAAGGCGACCCAAGTGGGTCGCCTTTTTCATGCCCGAAGGGTAGGGCTAGCTGATGCGTTTGAGCGCCACGTCGCGGACGGGGGCGATGACCAGCGGCACCTTCTCCACCTTCACGGAACTGGTATCGAGGCCAAAGTACTTGTCTTCGGAGGCAATGAACTGCTTGATGTAGAAATACGCCTGCATCACGAGCTTCTCCATGGTCGGGAAGTCGTTGTCGACGGACAGGTACTTTTCCAGCACTACAAAGCGGAAATCGCCCGTCACGTGCTGCTTGCTAAGGGATTCGTAGCGCGAGGTGATGTCTACCTCCTTATTGCGCACCAGGTCTTCAACCACCTTGCGGAAGTAGAGGTTGATGCGCTGCTCGACCCGGAAGCCCAGGCGGAACGTGATGCGAAACACGTCATCCTTGGCCAGCTCCGACACTTTGTATTCCATTGTATACGGCTCGTCGGTGGTATCCACGTGCACAAACCAATAGATATCAGCCCGTTTTGGTCGTTTCTGGAAGATTGAGTAAATGATTTTCGACTCAATTTCGGAAGCCCGTTCGGCCGAGGTCATGAACACCAAGTGGGTGGAGTATTTAGGAATAGACTCGTCGTCGCTCAGATTCTTAAGCGACTCTATGTAGGGCTCAATTTTCACGAATTCGGTGAGGCGCTTCTTGATGTAGAAAGCCCGTAGCCACACGTACATCACGCTCACCAGCGCCGCCCCAATGGCCAACGATACCCACCCGCCGTGCGGAAACTTGATAAGGTTGGCAATCAAAAACGACCCCTCAATGCTACCGTAGAGCAACACGAATAATGCAATGGCGGCCATGGGCACCCGTTTACTGCGCAGCCATACGGTGAGCAAGAGCGTGGTCATGAGCATAGTGAGGGTGATGGCCAGCCCGTAGGCTGCCTCCATATGCTCGGAGCGCTGAAAATACAGCACTACCCCAATGCAGCCAAACAGCAACAAACGGTTCATACTGGGCACAAACAGCTGGCCCTTCACATCGGTAGGGTAGTTGAGCTTCACCTTGGGCCACATGTTCAGGCGAATGGCCTCGGCCACCAGCGTAAACGACCCTGTGATGAGCGCCTGCGAGGCAATAACCGCCGCAATGGTTGCAATACCAATGCCGATGATAAGGAACCAATGGGGCATCAGCTCATAGAAGGGGTTGCGGCCGTTTAGCTGCTGGCCCTGGTGTTCCAGCAACCACGCGCCCTGCCCGAAGTAATTGAGCAGCAGGCACAGCTTCACAAAAGTCCAGCTGATGCGGATGTTGCCTTTGCCGCAGTGGCCCAGATCGGAGTAGAGGGCTTCGGCACCGGTAGTGCACAGAAATACCGCGCCCAGCAACCAGAAGCCACCAGGGTAGTTCACCAGCAAATCGTAGGCATAGTAGGGATTCGCGGCCTGCAAGATGCCCGGATGCTGCACTATCCAGCTGACGCCCAGCACAGCCAACATGCTGAACCATAGAAGCATAATCGGCCCAAAAGCCTTGCCTACAATCTGCGTTCCGAAGCTCTGGAGTAAAAACAGCAGTAGCAGAATGCCGATAACAATGGGCACGGTAGGGATATTGGGGTAGATGGCTTCCAGGCCCTCCACCGCCGATGATACGGAAATAGGAGGAGTAATCACGCCATCAGCCAGCAGGGCTGCGCCGCCCACAATGGCCGGGACGGTAAGCCAGCCCGCCCGCCGCCGCACCAGCGCGTAGAGCGAAAAAATACCGCCTTCCCCGTTGTTGTCGGCGTTCAGCGTCAGCAATACATACTTAATGGTAGTTTGAAGCGTGAGCGTCCAGAGCACGCACGAAATGCCGCCGTATACTAGCACCGGGTCGATGATACCCGGTACAACGGCCTTCATAACATAGAGTGGGGAAGTACCAATATCGCCGTAGATAATGCCCAGGGCGATGAGCAGACCTGCCGTAGAAATGGCGGTGTGCTGGTGTTTGGAGTCCATAGAGAGAGGAGGGAAAACGGTGGTACTAACCAGTGAAACGGACGCGCCAAAGGTACAGCAAAACCACTGGACGCATAGCTAAAGCAAGGGCAGACTAAAACGAATCAGTGGGTGGGGTGTGCGGGTCGGCATCGGGCGGCGCAAGGGCCGCCAGCAGCTGCGCCGCGTGGGCGGCGGCGGCATCGTGCCGGGCACGAATGCGGCGGTTCAGCTCGCTGATCAGCGGCTGCCAGGTGGCCGGGTCGCCGGGGAGGGCAAAGTGCGTGGCTTCGCGGCCGGCCCGGTGCAAGCGCAGCCGGTTGGTGCCGCGGTTACCATACGCCAGCAACAGGGCACCTATGGCCAGGCCCAGCGCCGTGGGTAGGGTGCGCAGCCAGTTTTGCAAGAAAGCCAGCAGCACGCCAGCCAAAACCAATGCCCCCAGCATGTACCACAGCAGCCAGCGTACGGGCGTCAGCTCGGCAGCTTCCAATTCTAGCAGATTGTAGCGCTGGTCGTGCACGCGTAGCGTGGTAGCTGTTAGCTCCAGGCGGTTGTCCTCGCTGTGCAGGGTAGGCAGGGGGGCAGGAGCAGGGGGGGTAGGAGTAGAAAAGTCCGTAGGCGGGGGTAGGGAAAGGGTTTCCCCGGCTCCTGCCGCGCCAGAGGGCGCCGCGGAAGCCGGGGAAACAGCCAGTCAGTTATTCACTTTCAACAGCTCCACATCGAAGATGAGCGTGGAGTCGGGGCCGATGTCGCGACCGGCGCCGCGCTTGCCGTAGGCCAGGTCCGAGGGAATATAGAGGCGCCACTTCGAGCCTTCGGGCATCAGTTGCAGGGCTTCCGTCCAGCCAGCAATTACCTGGTTCACACCAAACGTAGCGGGCTGACCGCGCTGGTAGCTGCTGTCGAACACGTTGCCGTTGATGAGCGTGCCGTGGTAGTGCGTGGTCACCGACGAGCGGGGGGTAGGCTTAGGGCCGGTGCCCTCGGTCAGCACCTCGTACTGGAGGCCGCTGGGCAAGGTCGTCACGCCCGACTTGTTTTTGTTTTCGGCAAGGAAGGCTTCGCCTTCGGCTTTGTTGTTGTTCACGGCGTTGGGGTCTTGGGTGTCATCTTCTTCGGCGCCGCCCAGCTGCTCTTGTAGCTGTTGCATAGCCGCTTGTATCTGCTCGTTGGAGAGGGCGCTGGGTTTGCCGCCCAGGGCATCCTTCATGCTTTGGGCCAACACATCCACATCCAGGTCCAGGCCCTGCTGCGAGAAGTTGCGGGCCATGTCGCGGCCAATAATGTAGCTGATTTGCTCCTTAAGGCTACTCAGGTTCATACATCCTAAATTGTGCTGTAAACCAAGGTGATGGGTGGCGCCCGGAATACCAGCAGGTGAAAAGTACGGCCGACCCTCTATGGGTCAACCCAGCGTGAAGTACCGAAAACCCCCGCGAACAGTTCTAATTTTTTTGTTCTCTCTGATCAACAGATTGATAATCAGAGCTGTTTTGTGCGACGCGCCAAATACAGAAAACCCCGCCAGTAGCGGGGTTTAGAAGAAAATAGCCAATGCGCAAAGGGGCTAGAAATGCAGCTCCTCGCCGTCGCGCAGGTCAAAAAACAGGTTGAGGTCCCGCACCTGGGAGGCAAGAAAGCCCAACGAACCCAGGCTGCTCAGCAACAGAAAGGACGAAACAGCAACGGTGCTTCTTTTCATAGTGATGGAAGGTAGCATAATGATGATCAATTGGTTGCGTGCAAAGGTACGAGGTATTTATTGAAAAAGTAGTAGGCGTGCATACTATTTATATACTCACTATAGAATATTCTCTCGGAAAAAAGCTATTATAAAGTCTATTTAATTGATGTATATCATTGATATACAATGATATATGTGTCAAATCTGTCATTGTTCCAGTGCCTGCAGCTTCGGACTAGAACCGGGTAGTCGGGTAGCTTGTTGCTACGGGGGATGAAAGCTGACGCAGGCCAGCAGATAGCGGCTCTGCGCGGATGCATAGACTTAATAATAGAGCGGGCGAAATACGAACCCGCGCTTGGTATTGTACTCCAGGGCCGGCGCAGGCACACGCACGATACTGAGCACGTAGAAGACCTTGCGTAGCAGGCCGCTACGGGTAGGAATGTTCTGCAGGTTCAGATCGGGGGAGAGGTAGAACTTGCGATACGGCCGGTAACCCAGCGCCCGATTCTGGACTGGGTCGCCTACCACCATACCGGCGGCACCGTAGCCCACTGCCACGTTCAGCCACTTGGGGTAGCGGGTGTCGGAGGGTAGGAAGCGGGATATATCCGTTGAGAGCCAGTAGGTTTGGCCGTTGTAGTCTTTCAGCACCTGCATGGCATAGTTGTTACCCAGGCTTTCGAGGCGGGTAGTGGGGTAGGACGTGCTATGAAACGAAAACTTCGGCATCACCCGGATTTCGCCCCAGGCCAGCTGTTGCCCCAGCACGCCCGCCGCGCCGGCGGCATTGGCCACCATGTCGCTGTTCGAAAAGCCATAGCCCTCGCTCATGCCATCTAGTATCTCAATTGGCGTTTGCAGGACTAAGCCAACCAAGCTGCCGAGCCAGATGGCCTTTTTCTCGGAAGTACCCGCCCAGCGCAACGCGTCTACGCCAATGCGACTTTGGTGAAAAGCCGTCCAGAAGTGTCCCGCTTTGTCCATCTGTTTCCAGTGGTGGCGGTCGTCGTAGAAATGAAAGGGGGCGCGAGGATACTCTTTATACCACGCGTCGCTGAGCAATTTGAGCGAAACGGCGTAGCCCACCACAAAGCCGGTACCCAATGCCAACTGCCGGGTGCGTTTCTGCCGAACCGTTAGTGTGTCGTGGGGAGTAACGGTGGGCTGGGCGATGGTGTTGAATACAGTTAAGCTGCTCAGAAGCAAGCTGCTGCCAACTATTTTGGAAAACGAGGAAAGTGCTGTCGTTGGCGTCGAAAAAGTCAATAAAATCTATTTTAAGTGAAGTAAAAGGCTTCTACATACGATGATGTACTTCGTATGGCCATCAAAAGCTTCACTTTTTATGAATGCTCGGCGAGCCGTGGACCAACTGCCGGCTGCTCGTGTACCTATTTTCGGGTCTCAGGCCCAAAGCACTACATGAGGCGCCAAGCCTACCCTGCTGCTACGGCATTTGTTTATACACGCCTACCTCGCTCAGCGCCACGCAAACCGGCGATTTGGTAACCGACACGCGCAGTTTAGTAGCCGTCACGGGGGCATCTAGCTTCACCAGCTTCTTGGCGCCGATGCTAGTGCCCGTGTAGAGCGGCCGCCAGGCACCGTCCTGCCACGCTTCGAGGGTAAATCCTTCGATGCGCTGACCCAGCGGAATGTATTCTTGCAGGCTGATGATATCAAACGTTTTAGGCGCCGTAAAGGCTAGCTCCAGGGTAGGCGTGTGGGCATCGTCGGTGGTGGCCCAGTAGGTTTGGCGGTTGCCGTCGAGCAGTTTGGCGGGGGCGTAGGTGGCGTGGCGGGTGTTGCTGGCCGTGAGGCGTGCGCCCTTGGCCAGATTGTCGGCGAAGGTGTGCTGCACCATGTCGCCGAACGTTTTGAGGGCGGCCACGTCATCGGCGTGCAGCTGACCGCGGGTGTCGGGGGCCAGGCCCAGGTCCAGCGCTGCGCCACGGCCAACGCTTTTCAGGTACAAATCAAACAGCATTTCGGGCGTTTTGGGTGCTTCGGTGGGGTGGTAGAACCAGCCTTTGCGAAGGGGGACGTCGCACTCGGCGGGCATCCAGAACTCGCCGTTGCGAATGCCCGCCGGGCTTTGCGGGTAGTTGGCCTGGCCCGGCACGGCCACATTTTTGCCCTCGGGCGGACGGGGCGTGAAGGTGGCCCAGCTGGTCTCGGCCGCATGACCTTCCTCGTTGCCTACCCAGCGCACATCCCAGCCAATGTCGCTGAAGATATTGGCCATGGGTTGCATTTTGCGGGTGATGCCCCAGGTCTGGTCCCAGTTATAATAGGTGGTGTTGTCGATGGAGCGCTTTTCGCGGGCGCCACCGTAGTAGCCGTCGCCGCCGTTAGCGCCATCGTGCCAGCTCATAAACAGCTCCCCGTAGCCCGTGTACAGCTCCCGTAACTGGGCCTGGTAGATGGGTAGATAGGCGGTGGTACCATAGGCGGCATTATTCCGGTCCCAAGGCGAGCAGTACACCCCGAACTTCAGGCCATGCTTGCGAGCGGCCTGCTCCATCTCCTTCACATAGTCTCCTTTGCCGCCTCGGAAAGGACTTTTGGAGATATTGTAGGCCGTAGTTTTAGTGGGCCACAGTGCAAAGCCGTCGTGGTGCTTGGCTACCAGCACAATACCGCGCAAGCCCCCGGCCTTCGCTGCCTTGATAATCTGCTCCGCGTTGAAATCAGTTGGGTTGAAAACACTCGGGTCCGCATCACCGTAGCCCCACTCCTTGTTTTCGAAGGTGGTAGGCGTGAAATGCACAATACCGTATACCTCCGTGGTGTGCCAGGCCAACTGCCGGGCTGAGGGTAGGGCGCCGTAGGGCTTGGGTGGGGTAGCTGGGGCAATAGTAGGAATTGCCCGCATCGGTGCCGGCAAGGACGACCAGTAGGGAAAGAACAGAGAAGAAGAGCCGAGAAGCAGCGCGGTGCTCAGATAGGTGCGTAGCATGAGAAAATGGCTGGCAAGAGGATGTGCGGTGGCACAAGAAACAAACTTCGCCGTTATGCTGCTACACAAAGCACGTGGTCGAGCTGCTTGCTACCCCAGATACGCCATGTCCTCCGCACTCAACTGAATAGCGGCTGCCGCCAGATTCTCGCGCAAGTGCGCCAGCGACGAGGTGCCCGGAATTGGTAGAATCCAGGGCGACTTATGTAGCTGCCAGGCAATGTTTATCTGGGCAGGCGTGGCGTTGTGGCGGCGGGCTACCTCACCAATTGTATCGAGCTGCTTGGGTAGGGCGTGCAGCAGCGAAAAGAATGGAATCAGCGGAATGCCATGCTTTTCGCAGAGGTCTAGCACTTCCTCGCCGCCGGGGTTGTGGCCGTGTGCGTGCGCCAGAGTAGTGCGCTGGGCATAGCCGTACATGTTCTCTACCGAAGCAATGTTGCCTAGCTGCAAGCCAGCTTCTAGCTCCTCGCGGGTCACATTGCTGAGGCCTACATGAAGGATTTTACCCTCGCGCTGCATCTCCAACATGGCACCCAGCTGCTCGTCTAGGGGCACTGCGCCGTGACCCATCAGGCGCAGGTGCACTAGCTGAATCTGCTCCTGCCCCAGGGTGCGTAAATTGTTCTCGATGCTGGTGCGCAGGTTTTCGGGCGTGTTGAAGGGTACCCAGCTTTTATCAGGCCGACGCGTGGCGCCTACCTTGGTACAGATGACGAGGTCCGAAGGGTAGGGGTAGAGGGCTTCGCGGATGAGTCGGTTGGTGACATCCTCGCCGTAATAATCGGCCGTGTCGAGGAAGTTGACGCCGTTTTCTACGGCCGTGCGCAGGATTTGCAGGGCCTCGGGGCGGTTGGCCGGCTCTCCCCACACATCGGGGCCGGGTAGGCGCATAGTGCCGTAGCCTAAGCGGTTAACGGTAAGTGGTTGGTCGGAGTTAGAGGCAATGGTGATGGTGGAGGGCATGGAAGGAGGGGTGGTTTAGTTGATCTGGAGGATGTTAAGTAAACCGGCCTGATCGGCGTAAGTTCGGGCGCTACTATATAGGTTGATGCTGAAGTATCAACTACCTACCAACGGCACGAATGCTACTATAGAGCTGGGCGCAGAGTAGGGCGTGCTGAAATCGCGTCAGTGTGCGCACCGCTACAACTAAAGAGCAGTTGACTACTGGCTGATCAATACAAACCGTACCCGCTCACGCTTCACAAACTGCCCCGCCGCGGCCGAGGCTACGAAGTCGCCCGTCGTCAGCACTTCAGTGTATGGTCGGGGCTTTGTAAAGATTCCTGTCAGGCTGAAGCGCCAGATAGCAGACGTCCACGACCTATTAAACAGCCAGCACAGGCCAGCTACTGCCGTTTTAATCAGCCACAAAAACAGCAGGCTTGGCAAAAGAACCGATGATAGACATGCTTGCCACGGTGGGAGGTCATCGGGGGTGATATAACCCGTGAAATCGAACTTAGCTAAATCAACCCGATACTTTTTGCCAAATGCGAGTAGCAGTTGCTCTGTATCCAGGCCAGCTACGCCCCAATCGTCTTCCACAGCGGTTCGCAGCGTCCACGCTTCATTTTTTACGCCAACGAAATCCGACAGATAGGGTGGCACTTCACGGACTAGCCGGCGTAAATCGGCAAATCGAATAGGTATTTCCGGACGAGTCATAGGTTGATAGCTAGCAAGTAAGATTGTTATAATTGCAAAAGAAGGGCTACTGGGATACGCTGTCGGCCGATACTGGTTTTTTGGGCGGAGCTTTAATTATTGGTGCTCTCTCGGCCCTACTCTGTATCCGCCGCTCCCAGCGTTTCCGCTTGGGCGCGATGCTGCCGCGCAGATACTTTTCCATCACCAGCACGGCGCAGGGTGCCGCCGCCGTGGCCCCAAAACCAGCATTTTCAAGATACACGGCCACGGCTATTTTGGGATTATCAGCCGGCGCGAAGCCGACAAAAGCGGCGTGGTCGTCGCCTTCGTCGTTTTGCACAGTGCCAGTTTTGCCGGCTACTGTGATGCCTACATCGGACAGGCTGGAGGCTTCGGCGGTGCCGCCGCGCTGTAGCACGGCCACCATGCCGGGCAGCAGCGCCGCAAAGTTGGCGCTATCAATCAGCGTATGCTGCTTTTCGCGGAAGCGGGGTAGGGGGCCACGGTTGCCCACGCTACGTACTAGGTGTGGCGGGTAGTACCAGCCGCGGTTGGCCACAATGGCCGCCATATTGGCCATTTGCAGGCCCGTCAGGTTTATTTCGCCCTGCCCAATGCTGAGCGAGTAGATAGAGCGGTAGGTCCACTGTTTGGTGCCACGGGACTTATCGTAGTAGGTCGGGGTAGGGAGGAAGCCGGGCGCCTCGCGGGCCACATCGGTGCCCAGCACCGAGTCCAGCCCAAACGACCGAACGTAGCGCCGCCACAAGGCCAGGTTGAGGTGGCGGGCGGCCGCTGAGTCCTGGGCCAGACTGTCGGGAGTGCGGTTGATGAGCTGCTGCATCACCTGGTAGAAGTAGGGGTTGCAGCTGTATTTCAGGCCTGCGGTCAGGCTGTTGGCTTGGGGATGATGGTGCACGCAGCGCACCAACGATTGGTCGCAGCGAAACCCGGTGGTAGGCTGAATAGCGCCCAGCTGCAACGCGGCGGCGGCATTCACCAGCTTAAATACCGAGCCGGGCGGGTTGGCCAGCATGGCTGGGCGGTTGAGCAGCGGCATGTCGGCGTCTTGCAGCAATTGGGTGCGCACGCCTGCTTGGTCGGGGGCAGTAAGGGCGCTGGCCGGGTACACCGGCGCCGACACGTAGGCTAGAATTTCGCCGGTGCTGGGGTCCAGAGCCACCAGGTAGCCCCTGCGGCCGCCCAGCAGCTTCTCGGCGTAGGCCTGTAGCTTCGCATCGATGGTCAGGTGTATGTCCTGACCCTGCTGAAAAACGGTGTCCTTCGCCCAGGTGCCGTGCTGGTTGCCCTGCTCATCTACCAGCGGGTGTAGGTAGCCCCAATGCCCGGTAAGCAAACCGTTGTAGTAAGTTTCGACGCCGCCATTGCGCAGCCGGTAAAAGCGGCCGCGCTTGATGCGCTTGGCTTGGCGGTAAAACGCCTGCGCCTCGGTACCCAGATAGCCCAGTACGGAAGCCCCTGCGCTGGTAGTATACACGCGCTGGCGCCGCTGGGTCAGCACAAGCTTCTGAAGCCTGGTAGCGCTGCTGTCGCGGCGCACGCGCTCGGCTTCCTTGGCTGTGAGGCGGAGTTGAATGGGGTAGCCGGCAGAAGCCCGGCCGTAGGGTAGGGCATCGGTCAGGCGCTGCCGGACGGTCACGGAGTCCCAGCCGAGCAGCTCGCCCAGTGCCAGCGTATCGAGCAGGCGGCGCGGCAGCTTCAGTAGGTATTGCGGGCGTGTATCCACCAGCACCGAGTCGTACCGGTCGAGAATGCGGCCCCGGTGCAACGAGTCGGATACCACGATGCGCTGCCGAGTGTAGGTGGGGTCTGCGCCCTGGGTTGGGTCGCTGGTCTGCTGGTCCGACGAGGAACAAGCAGCCAGCCCTACAAGTAGCCAGAATAGGAGTAAGCCTTGAATAGTGTAAACCGTGCGCATGAGAGTAAAGCTAGGCATTTGCCAAGCTTCGGGCCACGCTTTTCGATGAATCGGGTTTGCTGCCTTCTAGTTCTAAGTTAGAATGGTAGTATGATGAGCCTTGCTGGGTAGTAGGCGGGCGCGTGCGTCTTGGTGCACTACAGGGTGGTTAGGCTAGTTGAGGTGCCGCCAGTACATTTGAAAGGTATCTATAAGGAAGAATCTTAGAAAAGATCGAACAGCAGGTTGGGTGAAGACGAAGCATCTTGCGTGCTGAATATTCGATACTATCTTTCGTCGGCACACGAGATGCTTCGCCTCCGCTCAGTTTGAACGTCGAGCCTCCAACTTCCTACTCAGCCTTATCATGAAAAAACTAAGACTAGTTGTATTCGCAATACTAGGTGGGGGTATAGGTTTTCTATGTGCCAAGTACCGACTACTTTCTCCACCCGGCGACCTGCACTTGACCCTGACACAAAAGCTAGTGTTGCTGGCCCTGCTGCCGATGGCGTGGCTGGTAGCGGTTGGATTGCACGAACTGGGCCACGCGCTGGCCGGGCGCCTGCAAGGGTTTCGCCTGCACTGGCTCACGGTAGGGCCGCTGATGTGGCGCCGCCAGCCCACGGGCCGCCTGCGCTTCGAGTGGAACCGCAACCTGAATACAGCCGGGGGGCTGGCCCTGAGCGTGCCCCCCGACGACGTGCGGCTGCGCGAACGGTTTCGCATGTTTGTTGCGGGCGGACCACTGGCCAGCCTGGTATGGGGCGTGGTAGGGGTAGGACTTTACGCGCTGCTGCCAGCCGCCGCCCAAGGCACGGTGCCAGCAATGGCGCTGGCCATGATTGGTGGCATTTCCTTTCTACTATTCATCGTCACGATCCTACCCTTCCAGGCGGGCGGCTTTGCCAGCGACGGCATGCGTATACGCAATCTAAGTCGCTCGGGGCCAGCGCAAGAGTTAGAAGTAGCTATGCTAACTGCTACTATCCGCGGCATGGCCGGCATACGACCGCGTGCGTTGAACCGCTCGGCCCTGGAAGCCGCCCTTGCCCTGCCCGTCGAGCACCCATCGAAACTGCATTTGTCTTACTACCTCTACCTGCATCATCTCGATGCGGGCGACCCGGTGGCTGCCGGGCAGCACTTGGCTAATTACCGCCAACAGCTACCCCATCTGCCGCCTGCGTTGCAAGCCAGCGTCTGGCTGGAAGCCGCGTTTTTCAGTGCTGCCTACGAGCACGACGCCTCTGCGGCCCGCGCCTACTTGGCCGAAGCTAAACCCAATGCCTTTACCTCAGCCGATCAACTGCCGCGCGTAGAAGCGGCCCTGGCTCGCCTCATAGGCGATGCCGAACGTGCCCACGCCCAGGCGCAGACTGCCCTGCGCGAACTGCCTCGCAACCTTGATCAGGGTAGCGCCCGTCTGTATCAGGAATGGTTGCAAGACACCATGCGCTGGGCAGAACAAGCATCCGTGGCACGGGTAGAGTCCGCTTAAATTAGCTGTGCAAACAGGCATTGCGTCCAGGTACAGCAGTTGCCCGCAGATACGCAGCATCTATATAGTAGCGCTAGCCGCAATGCAAGCCGCGCTAGTTGGAAGCATTCTGCGATTCGACCACCTCTTACCCTATGGCTTAGGATGGCTTACTCAGAAGTTTACCTACAGGATATTGTCATTTCGCGGCCCTATTGACCAGACGTCCCTAAGCTTTTGACGAGAGGTAGCTAACAGCGTTCTGTCTCTCAACCAACTCATTTGTGGAGCACTGTGCCGTAGTACAAAAGCACGATTTGGAAGGGAAGGATTCGAATACTGATTCGTCATAATAAGGTAGCTGTCAAAGTGCTATAGCGTTAATCGACAGCTACATACTGTAGTGCAAGATGCTAGCCTATGACACCAACTTTGGCGTAGCCTCCATTATTGGATTCATAAAGTAAAGAGCTTCGACTATATATTCATATTAGAGGAAGAATACTAAGTAGTTGAATGTGTAAAATATTGATAATAAGGCAGTAATATTAAACAAATGCGCAGCACTCACTACCGCTAGTAGAGGCAAACAAATCGATAAAGGGTCCGTTGAAAGGGCAAAACAAGTGATTCTCACTCTTGATCTTTTATTCCTCTGTATCATGAAAACCGACGACCTAAAACAACTCATCAAAGACGGCTTATCTGCCCAGAAAGCAGGAAGCCAAGTAGCTGCTAAAGCAACCGACGAAATCCTCGACGACGCCACGCACCCCGAGCTGAAAGCTGCTCTTAAGGAAGGTAACGAAACCTCCAAGGAGTGGGCCAAGCGCATCGACCGCGCTATCGAAGAGGTAGGCGGTGTAGATAGCCAGGACAACGAAATCCTGGAAGCGCACTATGAAGTGAGCAAAGAGATTCGGGGTCAAGCTGAAACCGACACCGTGCGCGACCTGGGCATCATTGCCAGCGGCCAAATGGCCCTGCACTACTGGATTGCTTCCTTCGGTACAGTGGCCTCGTATGCCGCCTCGGCTGGCCTTTCGCAAACCGAACAAGAACTGAAAGCCTCTGTGCAAGAAGCCAAGCAGGCCGACGAAAAGCACACCGACATCGCCCAGCGGATTCTCGCCGAGCAGGGCCAGGAGTAGAGGAGTCGCCTTTTCTGACCCTACCTAACGCAAACCGCGCCGCTTGGACAGCTCCAGGCGGCGCGGTTTGCGTTAGGCCGTCCACATTAACAATTCAATGCGGTATTGGTCATTAAATAATTCGGTATCCATAACAAATCATATAAGCAGGTAAACGATACCGCCCAACGATGTAGAGACGCGAATAAGCGTCTCTACATCGTTGGGCGGTATCGTTTAGATAAACACAAGATGGCAGTGGTCTAAAGTGAAGTGATGAACGGCTTGCGTACACGCAGTAAAACCTGCTTGTTACGTTTCTATGAAAAGATTATAAGCACGACTGTAAACAGAGCATCACCTCGCTTTAGACCACTTCCTTATTTTTTAATTGCATTCTTATTCTGGTGTTTTTCTAAATCTTCAGTTGCTTTTCTCAGGTCATATCCGGCAGCCGATAAAAAATTATTTGCACGGCCACGATACTTAATAAACCACTGCTTTCTTACATCGGCACTTTCTGCATTCATTGCGTTATCACGTGCTTCAGTCAGATACGCCCAAACTTGTGTTCTCTGGACAGGATTCAGGCCAGGAAATAATGCAAGATAATTTTTGTATTCCTTTCTGCATCCGCCTTCGGTCATTACATCTTTTACTTTTTCTATGTTATCTGCTGATAGTTCAGTTGAGAGTTTGCCTAGAAATATAGCGTGCACTTTATTCAATTTGCCACTTGCTGCACTCCATGCTGCTTCACCGCGCGCATTAGCCAATTCTTTATCGGCGTATTGGGACGCGGTTTGCATAGCAGATTTACGCCGCTGAAAAATGGAATTCAGGCTGTCAAAATGCTGGGTTAGGAGTGCCTGTACTTTTGCTCTCTTCGTCCCATCCGTAATTTTCAGGCTATCCAAAACAACCTGTGCTCTTTTCACGCTTTCGGCATTGCCAGCTGACTTATTATGCGTTGCTTTTTGGCTTTCCGTGCGGCTCAGCCAATCGGCTTCCAGTTTCTTCAGGTCGTAGTGGGCAGCAGTAAGGTAGTTGGTTATTTTTCCTTTGTATTTTTCAAACCAGCCGAGTTTTTCCTTCGACGACCCGCCATCCATGGCATGTTCCCTGGCTTCGGTGAGCCACGCTTTAATCTGTACCTTTTGCTCTTCACTCAGGTCTGGAATCATTGCCAGGTAATTTCTATATGTGATAGGTAAAGCATTGTACGTCATGCCATCCTTTACTTTATCTACCTGCGCTGGCGAAAGAGGGTTGGAGAGTTTAGCCAAGTACTTTTCGTGCAATTTATCTTGCCTTTTGCCTGTTTGCTCTTCAATTTTCTTTACTGCTGCATTCACCTGTTGAGTTGAGTACTCAGAATTTGTTTTCGCAATATTTACTTGCTTATCCCTTGCATCGTGTATTTGCCTTAAATCGATATACTGCTTTGCTATTATTTTTTCTGCTTTTTTCACTCTTTCAGGATCTGTGAGATCAAGAGTAATAGCAATTTTGTGTGCCCGTTCTGCTACTATCTGTTGGTAAGTTGTAGAATCTTTGGGCTGCAAAGCACTTTTGCCAATAGCTGCCTGCGAGAGGCAAAGCGCGAAGAAAGCGCTCCAAGCGTATAATTTCATATACTGTTACTTTAGGAAAGGAATTAATGGTATATATTTTTTTACGCTCATTCCTGAGGTAAATGTGCAATGCTGTTTCTTATTTCGCTTAAAAAGGTTTTTCAGTATCTAAAATACAGTCGTTTGCTTCTTGAGCGAAAGTTTTAAGATTTCTTACAAAACCAAAAGACGTTACACCTTTCTTTTCTACGTCAGCCATGAGTTAAATTATACTTAGTTTAGTAAGCAACTTAATATAAAAATGTCTTCAAAAAACGGGTGCTACCTCTCAGCAAGGTAGCACCCGTTTCGTTTCAGCCAAAGCTGCCGCGGCTTACATATTTCTTCTATACTGCCCGCCTACCTCAAACAGCGCATTTGTCACCTGCCCGAGTGAGCAGAACTTCACGGTTTCCATCAGCTCCTCGAACAAATTCCCATTGGCAATGGCTACCTGTTGCAACTGCTTCAGGCGCTGCTCGGTGGTACCGTGGTTGCGGGCGTGCAGGTTTTGCAGCATTGTGATTTGGTACTGCTTTTCCTCCTCCGTGGCGCGGATTACCTCGGCCGGGATGACCGTGGGCGAGCCTTTGGAGGACAGGAAGGTGTTCACGCCGATGATGGGATACTCGCCCGTGTGCTTGAGCATCTCGTAGTGCATGCTTTCCTCCTGAATCTTACCGCGCTGGTACATGGTTTCCATGGCGCCCAGCACGCCGCCGCGCTCCGTAATTCGGTCGAACTCGGCCAATACGGCTTCTTCTACCAGGTCGGTCAGCTCCTCGATAATGAAGGAACCCTGGATCGGGTTTTCGTTCTTGGCCAGGCCCAACTCGCGGTTGATGATGAGCTGGATAGCCATAGCCCGGCGCACCGATTCTTCGGTGGGCGTAGTGATGGCCTCATCGTAGGCGTTGGTGTGCAGGGAGTTGCAGTTGTCGTAGATGGCGTAGAGCGCCTGCAACGTGGTGCGGATATCGTTGAAATCGATTTCCTGGGCGTGCAACGAGCGGCCGCTGGTCTGGATGTGGTACTTCAACATCTGCGAGCGGGCGTTGGCGCCGTACTTCAGCTTCATGGCCTTGGCCCAAATGCGGCGCGCCACGCGGCCAATCACGGCGTACTCGGGGTCGATGCCGTTGGAGAAGAAGAACGACAGGTTGGGGGCGAAGTCGTTCACGTCCATGCCCCGGCTCACGTAGTACTCCACAAAGGTGAAGCCGTTGCTAAGGGTAAGGGCCAGCTGCGTAATGGGGTTGGCGCCCGCCTCGGCAATGTGGTAGCCGGAAATCGACACCGAGTAAAAGTTGCGGACCTTCTCCTTAATAAAGTACTCCTGCACGTCGCCCATAAGGCGCAGGGCAAACTCCGTGGAGAAGATGCAGGTATTCTGGGCCTGGTCTTCCTTGAGAATATCGGCCTGCACGGTGCCGCGCACCTGCGAGAGCGTGCGCGCCTTGATGGTAGCGTACACGTCGGGGGGTAGGACCTGGTCGCCGGTCACGCCGAGCAGCATCAGGCCCAGGCCGTCGTTGCCTTCGGGTAGGGCGCCCTGGTAGCGGGGACGCTCCAGGTTTTTCTTCTGATAAAGCTGGTTGATTTTGGCATCGACCTCACTTTCCAGCCCGTTCTCCTTAATATACAGTTCGCACTGCTGGTCGATGGCCGCATTCATGAAGAACGCCGCCAGCGTGGCGGCCGGACCGTTGATGGTCATCGATACCGACGTGCTGGGGTTGGCTAAGTTGAAGCCGGAGTAGAGCTTCTTGGCGTCGTCGAGGCAGCAGATGCTCACGCCCGCGTTGCCGATTTTGCCGTAGATGTCGGGCCGGTGGTCGGGGTCTTCGCCGTAGAGCGTCACCGAGTCGAAGGCCGTGCTCAGGCGCTTGGCGGGTAGGCCCATGCTCACGTAGTGGAAGCGCCGGTTGGTGCGCTCGGGGCCGCCTTCGCCGGCAAACATGCGGGTAGGATCTTCGCCCTCACGCTTGAACGGAAACACGCCGGCCGTGTATGGAAACTCGCCGGGCACGTTTTCCTGCAACTGCCAGCGTAGCAGGTCGCCCCACGCCGTGTAGCGAGGTAGGGAAACCTTGGGAATCTGCTGACCCGAGAGGCTCTGGGTGTGCGTCTGGATGCGGATTTCCTTGTCGCGCACCTTAAACACAAACTCCGGGGCCTTGTAGGCGGCTACCTTTTGCGGCCAGGTTTCCAGGAGTTTCCAGTTTTGCCCGTCCAGCCGCAGCTTGACTTCCTCGAATGCGGCCTCCAGGCCGGCCACGAGTGCGCCGGCGTCGAGTCCTGGGCTGCTCCCGCTGCTTCCGTTAGGGCTTCCGGCCCCGAGGCTGCGGACGGTTTCGACACTTTGCTGAAGTCCGAAAAGCTGCTGGGCAGTTGCGGATTGTTGGTGGACCCACTGGTCATATTGGCGGTTGGTTTCGGCTATTTCAGAAAGATAACGCGTGCGGTGGGGCGGAATGATATAGATCTTCTCCGATTCCCCCACCGGAGTTTCCAGGTGCGAGGCAAAGGTAGCGCCCGTTTTCTCTTCCAGCACGTGCAGCACGGCCCGGTACAGGCGGTTCATGCCGGGGTCGTTGAACTGGGAGGCAATGGTGCCGAATACCGGCATCTGGTCCAGGGGCGCGTCCCATTGCTGATGGTTGCGCTGGTACTGCTTGCGTACGTCGCGCAGGGCGTCGAGGGCACCACGCTTGTCAAACTTGTTGAGGGCAATGACGTCGGCAAAGTCCAGCATGTCAATCTTTTCCAGCTGGGTAGCGGCGCCGTACTCGGGCGTCATCACGTAGAGGCTAGCGTCGGAGTGCTCGGTGATTTCCGTGTCCGACTGCCCAATGCCGGAGGTTTCGAGGATGATCAGGTCGAAGTCGGCGGCGCGTACCACGTCTACGGCGTCTTGCACGTACTTGCTGAGGGCCAGGTTGCTCTGACGGGTAGCGAGGCTGCGCATATACACCCGCGGCGAGTTGATAGCGTTCATCCGAATCCGGTCGCCGAGTAGGGCGCCGCCGGTCTTGCGCTTACTCGGGTCGACGGAAATGATGGCAATGGTCTTGTTAGGGAAGTCGAGCAGAAAGCGCCGTACCAACTCATCTACCAGCGACGACTTGCCCGCGCCACCCGTGCCGGTAATGCCGAGGATGGGGGCGGTTGAAGGGTGGGAGGGTGGGAGGGTAGGAGTTTGGGAGGTGTTAGACCCCTCTGCATTTTCTTTCTGCTGAAAGTCAGAAATAAGCTGCGACTTCACCCGCTCATACTCCTGCGGGAAGTTTTCGGCGGCGGAAATCAGGCGGCCGATGCTGCGGGCGTCCTTCTCCTTGATGTGCTTCACCTCGCCGTTGAGGTGCTGGCCGGTCGGGAAGTCCGATTTTTCCAGCAGGTCATTGATCATGCCTTGCAGGCCCATGGCGCGGCCGTGGTCGGGCGAGTAGATGCGGGTGATGCCGTAGGCCTCCAGCTCCTCAATCTCGGAGGGTAGGATGACACCACCGCCGCCACCGAAGATCTTCACATGACCAGCACCGCGCTCGTACAGCAGGTCGTGCATGTACTTGAAGTACTCGTTGTGGCCGCCCTGGTAGCTGGTAATGGCAATGGCCTGGGCATCTTCCTGCACAGCACAGTCCACGATTTCCTGCACCGAGCGGTTGTGGCCCAGGTGAATCACCTCCGCGCCGCTGCTCTGGATGATGCGGCGCATGATGTTAATGGCCGCATCGTGCCCATCAAACAAGGCGGCAGCCGTTACGATACGAACGTGGTTTTGGGGTTTATAAGGAGCAACGGGGGTGGTTTGCATAATCGGGTGGGGTGGGTAATTTGGGTAGGCTAAGGTACGAAAAAGCCTCGGCGGGGTAGGCTCCCGTCATTTGTCAGAGGCTTATGCTATACACCCAAACAATACCAGCAACAAGGAGTGCGTGCAACGCGCCCCTACCGCCAGCTCTGCACCGTCAAGTACAGGCTAGGTTGACAGGGGTAGGACTCCCACTTTGCCTGACTTTTGTTTCTAGAAAATATACGGTGCAACGCCGCTGGGAATACCGCCGGAATTCCAAACCATTGTCGGGTAGTCGTATCGCCCTCGCTGCTTAGCCATTGCATGGCAACGGCTATTTTCTGCTGTTTGGCTAGTTGTATATTGTAGGGCCGCAGGTCAACTCTAAACCAGCCTACATACTTGTTAGGTATCGTAAACTGTATATCAGCTGGTAGTAATAGCTCCGCTGGCCGCCCGTCGCGGACGGTATAAAACAATAGCCGCAACCGAACTTCTCGGAAGGAATTGCCGCGAATGTACAGGTTGAAATCGTCTACGTAACAGTTGCGAGCCGGTGTAAGGAACGTGCCGAATTCCTTACCTCGCATATCACGCCGATAGGTGCTGTCGTTCGGCATGCTACCCGTCCCCCAGTCTGCTAGCCCCGCTTTCCCTGTATGCCCCAGCGTTTCCTGGCGTAAGTGCTGGTGCCGCACCGTTACCTCCTGCAATATCTGCGGCTGCTTCCGCAACCGGATAGTCACAGGCTGTTGCCGTAACTGACGTACTACTAGTCGGGCCGGCTGGTAGCCTACACACGTAACTACTACAGTGTCCGTCGCCGCAAGGTCCGGTGAGTCTGGGAAACTGAAGCGCCCTTGGGCGTCTGCCACGGTTCCTGAGGCTTTGCCTTTCACCCCAACGGAAGCAAACGGCACGGGTGTGGCGGTAGAATCATGCTGCACTTGCCCTTGCAAGGTTTGAGCAACAAGCAGGGTAGGCCGGCATAGAATTAATAGTAAGCCGACTAATAGGATAAAGCGCATGGAGCTGTAGCGTTGATACAGCTATGGGAGTGCAGTAGGGTAGCCTGGCGTTGCAACGCGCACAAAGAAGCCCCGGCGGGGGTAGGCGCGGGGTGAGTTTGGATTATGCAGACTATTCATTCAGAATTAGATGAATCTTCTTCGAAGTCTTCAATGAAGTTTCTACCACCAGTAGTATTAAAATCGTTTAAAATGTATTCCAGAGCCTCAATGGGAATATCAATACCCTGGTGAAATGTTGAGAATGTTATCTTTTTCAAATCGTCATGCCTGAATATCTCTAATAGTAGTGTATGGCCCTCCCATAACTCCCAGCCCAAGCCATCGCGTGGGTTCACATCACTTGCTATTACAAGCCGAAAATTCCGGTTATCAGTAATAAAAGCCATATGCTGGGTTTAAGAAGTAGTGATGTGTAGTGAAACTGGTAAGGATAACCTGTTTTACCGCAACTCCGCCAGCCGCAGCCGGAACCCTGGCAGCACTGCTTCGCCCGAAAGCTCATGGTCAAAGCCTTGTACGAGTTCCGGCTCTGGCTGGCCGGGGCGGTAGAGGTAGGCAGCTTCTGTCTCGGGCACCAGCAGCCACGCCAGTTGTGCGCCATTGCGGAGCCAATCGAACATCTTCGCTTGCAGTGTTTTAGTTGAATCAGTAGCCGATTTCAACTCCACCACAAACTCTGGGCACACAGGGGCAAACTTATCCTGCTGCTCGGTTGTCAGGGCGTTCCACTTAGCCGCGGAGACCCAGGAAGCATCTGGGGAAAAGATGGAACCATCAGGGAGGGTAAAGCCGCTATTTGAATCGAATACTTCACCTAACGCGCGGTGCTGCATCCACCACATGTAAAGTTGCCCATTCAAGCGGGCGTTGCGTTTGCCGGAGCGGCTGCCGGTAGGCGACATAAGAACTATTTCGTGGTTAGCCGTACGCTCGATGCGCAACTCCGGATGCTGCTGGCAGAAGTCGAAAAACTCCGCATCGGTCATCTTTTCCAGGTACGGGCCGCGCAAAACCAAGCTGTGTTCGGAGAAGAGAGGTAGCATAGTAGAAAGGTACGCGTTTGGTCGTAATGCCAAAACGTGGATAGTAGGCTCAACGTTCAGGAGGCGCTTCTACCTCATCCACCCACTCGCGCACAACTAACAAAAAAGCTCCGGCCACTGGCCGGAGCTTTTTCGATAGCCTAGTAAGGCGTGTGTACTTACGATACGATGCGCCAAAGAGACTACCTGCCTTAGGCAGCGTCGAGGGCTTCGCGCAGCTCTTTGGCGGCAGCGGCCGGATCGGCGGCGCTGTAGATAGCGCCACCAGCAACGGCAACGGCTACGCCAGCCTGCTTCACGGCGGCAATATTGCTCAGGTTGACACCGCCCGCGATGGAAACGGGTACACCGGCGCGCGTTGCTTCATCAATCAATACCTGAATAGAATAGCCTTCCAAAGCTTGCTCGTCGAGGCCGGCATGCAGCTCCACGAATTCTACGCCAAGCGCACTTACTTCCTGGGCACGCTTCACGCGGTCGGTCACGCCAATGGTGTCTACTACCACACCTTTGCCGTGAGCTTTGGCTGCCTTCACGGCGCCTACGATGGTAGCGTTGTCTACGGCACCCAGGATGGTTACCAGGTCAGCACCGGCTTTGAAGGCCATGTCCGCTTCCAGCTCGCCCGTATCGGCGGTTTTGAAATCGGCAAAAACGAGTTTGTCGGGGTGGGCTTGCTTCATGGCCGTGATGACGGCTAGTCCTTCGCTCTTGATGAGGGGCGTGCCCAATTCAATGATATCAACGTAGGGCGCTACTTTGCCAGCTAGGGCCAAAGCTTCTTGAGTGCTTAGTAGGTCGATGGCAACTTGTAATTTAGCCATGGGTGTGGGTCTGATTTTGTGTTAGGTAGGAGAAAAAGGGGAGGGGTGTCCCCAGGAAATTATTCTAGGTTGGCGTGTCGCTTCCACAGCTCCTCGGCCGGGGTGCCATCAAGGCCCCACAGGGTTTGGAAGATGGCATCGAGGAGCAGCAGGACGCTTTGCTCGAACAGGCTGCCGGCATATTGCGCCGAGATTTCGCCGCCGTGGTCCTGCTTTTGAGCAGCCGGTAGCACGGCCACGTGCGTAGCCAGAGCCGCCAGCGGCGATGAGGTAGTAGTGGAAATAGCTACCACCTGGGCGCCAGCAGCGGCGGCTTTTTCGGCCGCTTTCACAATGCTGCTGGTGGTGCCGGAGCCGGAGCCAGCCAGCAGCACATCGCCGCTGCCGATGGCGGGGGTAGTGGTTTCGCCTACCACAAACACCGTCAGGCCGAGGTGCATTAGGCGCATGGCGGCAGCTTTCAGGGCCAGCCCCGTGCGCCCAGCGCCCACAACAAACACCCGCTTGGCCTGTTGCAAGAGCGGAAGGATTGCCGCTACCTGGTCGAAATCGAGCTTTTCGGCCAGCTGTTGATTTTCCCGGATGATCTGCTGTAGATGGTTGTGCAGGGTTGCGCTCAACGCATCGGAAGGTGTCTTGCTCATGGGGGCCGCAGGGTTTGGATTCGGCTACGTAGCTGGCTACTTAGGTAGGATCACTTGGCTGGAAAAGCGAAGCTGGATACCGTGCTGCAAAGCTAGAGCAGGCTGCAGGGCCATACTGGCAGAATGGTATCAAGTGGTAGCAGTATCCTATCGAACCCGACCTGCGGGCTGCGTTTTGCCAGGTAGCCCGCGTATTTCACCCCTATTTGCATCGCTGCCCTGGGGCAGTTACATCGTTACCACCCACCCATGCGTGTACCTGATTTACTTCCTCGCATCCCGCTGCCCAACGCACAGAGCCTTGCTACCCTGATTGACAACCGGCGGGTGCAAACGCTGGAAAACTATGAGATTAGCCTGCTCGAAACCTATATACAAAGCGCGCAGGTAGAGCAGTCGTACAGCGACCTAGTGCTCACCAATATGTTGCGCGGCAAGAAGGTGATGCATCTGTTGGAGCAGGAGAAGTTCAATTACCTGCCCGGCAATACGATGGTAGTGCCACCCAATCTGAAGATGATGATTGATTTCCCGGAGGCCTCCGACGAGAACCCTACCCAGTGCGTGGCCCTGGCCATCGACCGGCTGCAAATCATCGACACGGTGAACTATCTGAACGAGCACTACCCCAAAACGGAGGACGAAAAGTGGACCTTCAGCTTCAACCAGCACTACTTCTACAACGATGAAGAAGTGACGGCGCTGCTCTACAAACTAGTGCGCATCGGATTTGGCGACTCTCGCAACAAGGATATTCTGGCCGATTTTACGGTGAAAGAGCTGCTGCTCCGCATCATGCAGGTGCAAAGCCTCCACGAAAAGGAACACAACGTGGCCGTGCTGGCTACCTCCAATCGGTTCGCGCACATCTTGCAGTACATCAAAGAGAACATTGCGGAGAAAATCAGCGTCGATGACCTGAGCGAGAAGGTGTACATGAGCAAGCCCAATTTCTACCGGGCCTTCAAGCACGAGTTTGGCCTGTCGCCCATCGACTACATCATCAAAGAGCGCATGCGGTTGGCAAAGAAGTGCCTGAAGAATCCCGCGCTCAGCATCACCGAAATATGCTTCAAAGCCGGCTTCAGCAACCTGAACTACTTCACGCGCATGTTCCGGCAACTGGAAGGCATCACCCCCACGGATTACCGGGTGCTGTGTTTGGCTAGGTAATCTGTGGAGGGTATGGCTTTGTTGGAATGGCACTTAGCCGCGGGGACTTGCCACCGTCACGTATAGGCTCAGGTTTATAGGTTGCACCTGCCACTGGTCCTCCGATTTTTCGCGGAACACCATGCGGTGTGTGGCCGATAAAGCAGCCGGAATCAGCAGTACATTCCACTGGTTTTTATCAGCACGGTCGCGGGTTTCCAGGCCGTCGAGCCACTCCAGCGTCACGGCTATTCGCTTGTTGTCGCCCACACAAACCTGGTAGGGTTTGAGGTCGATGTGCTGCCAGCCGGCGGGGGCGTCATCGGGTATGGTCATTTGCACATCCTGCGTGAGTAGGCTGGTAGCGGGGTGGTCATCGGCGTCGAGGGTACGCACGTTAAGGCGGAAACGCAGATTCTTATAATTGCGACTTCCAAAATACACGTGCGCGTCCTCCAGGTAGCTGCCTGGTTTTATGTGTAGAATGGTGCCTACCTCACGGCCGGGAATGTTGGCTGGACTCTTATCAGTGGCTAGGTGAAAGTTGTAGTAAGTGAAACCCCAGCTACCGTCGCGGCCTAGTCGGTGGCGCTTCCAGCTGTTGGCGCGCACGTGCACTTCACCCAGCGTTTGCGCTTGTGGCGTCAGCTTGATAGCTGAGTGGCGCGGCAGGTCCGCAGCCAGTAGCTTAAAAGGCTGATAACCCACACAGGAAAACACGACGGTGTCGCTAGGGGCAGCGGCGGCTAGGTGCTGTGGATCGAAGTGGCCCTGAGCATCGGCCACAGTGCCAATAGGCTTGCCCTTCACCCCAACCGAAGCATACGGTACGGCGGCATGGGTAGCCGCGTTGGTGATAGAGGGGGTAGGGGCCTGTAAGAAGAGCGACGAGAAGGGAAAGAAGAGAAGGTAGGCTACCATGTGTAGGAGAATGATGTAGCCAGTAGAGTGAAAAAGCGCATCCAAACGTTGCAACGCTAGCTTCTCGAAAACAAAATCGCCGCGCTGAAGCAGGCTTCAGCGCGGCGATTTTGTTTTCGAGAAGCTAGCAGTAGCTAAATGGATTCTACCCCACGAAGTTATGCCCTTGCTGGCTTTTTCCGCTGTGTCGTTCGTCTAGGTCGCGGTTGAGCTGGAACGCGGCACTGATGAGGGCCAGGTGGGTGAAGGCCTGCGGGTAGTTGCCAATCTGCTCGCCGGCCACGCCAATCTGCTCGGAGTATAGGCCCAGCGGACTAGCAAAACCCAGCAGCTTCTCAAATAGCAGCGTGGCCTTGTCCAAATCGCCCGCCCGCGACAAGTTTTCGATGTACCAGAACGAGCACATCGTGAACGTGCCCTCCTCACCTTCCAGGCCGTCGGAAGCACCACCACCAGCATGGTAGCGATACATTAGCGAGTCGATGACCAGCTCCTTTTCCAGGGCGCGCATGGTAGACTGCCAGCGTGGTTCGGCCGGGCTAAACATCCGCACCAGCGGCAGGAGCAGCACGGTGGCATCTAGCACGTCGCTACCCTTGTACTGCACAAACGCTTGTTTCTCCTCGCTCCAATAGTTGTCAAATACCTCTTTGTAAATCTCGTCGCGCACCTTGTACCACTTCTCCAGCGGGGCTGGAAACGAGCGGTCGTTGGCAATCTGAATGCCGCGGTCGAGCGCTACCCAGCACATCATTTTGGCCGAGATAAACTGGCGTTCCTCGTCGCGCACTTCCCACATGCCGTGGTCCTCCTCCTGCCAGTTCTCCGCCACAAAATCTACCAGCCGCGACACATGTTTCCAGAAGTCGTAGGTGATGGCACCGCCGTACTTGTTGTAGAGGTAAATCGTGTCGAGCAGCTCGCCATAGATATCCAACTGAAACTGATGCGCCGCGCCGTTGCCAATGCGTACCGGGCGCGAGTCGCGGTAGCCGGCCAGGTGCAGCAGGTCTATCTCAGGCAGCTCAGTAGAACCATCCACGGCGTACATCAGCTGTAAGTCGGCGGCGTCTTTCAGCTGGTTGCAACGCTCCATAATCCAGTGCAGAAAGGCCTTCGACTCGGTGGTGAAGCCCAATCGCAGAAACGCATACATGGTAAAAGCCGCGTCGCGAATCCACGTGAAGCGGTAGTCCCAGTTACGGGCACCGCCCACGCACTCGGGTAAGCCGAAGGTAGCGGCGGCCACCGTAGAGCCAAATTGCAAGGAAGTTAGCAGCTTAAGCGTAATGGCCGAGCGTAGCACTGTTTCGCGCCAGCGGCCGGTATACGTGCTGCTCTCTATCCACTCGCGCCAATAGGCCATCGTATCATTGAAGGCACCTTCTGTGTAGTGCTTCAGGTCGCGGGCTATAAAAGACGGATCATCAGTGGGCGTGGCTTCAATCACAAAATTGGCCGTGTCGCCCGCCGCCAGCGTCCAGGTGCCGATGGCGTCGCCGGCCTCAGTGGACTGCAGCGGCTGGTCGCCAAGCAAACGAAATTGAAAATCCTCTTCGCCGCAACTGCGGAAAAGCAAATCATCTTCCTGTGCTACCAGTTCGTGCGAGGCACGGGCGTAGTCGAAACGCGGGCAGCAGTGCATCGTGAACGTCATACTGCCTTTGATGACGCGCACCATTCGGACCACGGCGCAGTTTTGCTGGTGATGCTTCACGGGCATAAAATCCGTTAGCTCAGCAATGCCACCTTGGGAGTAAAAGCGCGTTAGTAGAATACCTGTATTGGGCAGGTAGAGCTGTTTGGATTGCACCCCCTCATCGGCGGGCGCCAGAGACCAATAACCGCCCTTCTCGGCATCCAGCAACGCCGCAAAGATGGTAGGGGAGTCGAAGCGGGTGAAGGGTAGATAGTCTATTGACCCTTTGTTGGATACCAACGCAACCGTGTGCAGGTTGCCAACCAGGCCGTAATCTTCTAGAGGAGTGGCTTGCGTCATATAAAGAAGTAGGTACACGAGTGTGTAGTACTCTATCAACGCAAAAGGCCCATCGACAGCCGAGGTAGACGCGAATTTTGTAGGGTGAGGGAGGGAGTAGGCAAGTCGGGCGAAGCACTCGGCAGCCGGTACTATGCGGGCGCTCAGGCCAAGTAGGGTAAAGGCACTATTTGCTGTCAGCCTTCTTTTCCAGAGCTTGTTCCAGCTCGTCGGCGGCCTTTTCGATGTCGTGGTAGCCCTGCTGGGCGGCGCGCTCTTTGGCAGCCAGCAGGCCGTCGCGGTGCACGGTCTTGAAGTCACCGTAGGGAAATTTATAGCGGCCTTTCGTGTCTTCGCCCTTGCTGGTGTCCTCGCCGAGGTGCCACTTAGCATATTCTTCTATCTCGTGTTTTTCGAGAAACTTGTTTTCGTCGGCCGTATCGGGGTTGTGTTCGCTCCACTGGCCGGAGTCGTTCTTGATTTTGCCGTCTTCGATCAGCTGCTTGGCATACGTCACGGCCTTTTTGTTTACTTGGATGCTCATGGTTGGGGAGGGGGTAGGAAAATGGAATGGAGCCTACCCTGGCCACGGCGGGTGGCAGGGGTAGGGTTTTCTTTTAAACGAGCAGGCCACTTGGTGCGTTTTGGTCGAGCTTGGGCGCAGCGCGGCGACTTGCACCTGCAGCTAGCTTTTGCGGGCCGGTTTGCGTAACTTCGCGGTTGCAAAAACCGCCTCTAGTGAAGAACATCCGTAATTTCTGCATCATTGCCCACATCGACCACGGCAAGAGCACCCTGGCCGACCGCCTGCTGGAATTCACCCAGACCGTGGCCCAGCGCGATATGCAAGCCCAGCTGCTCGACAACATGGACCTGGAGCGGGAGCGGGGCATCACCATCAAGAGCCACGCCATCCAGATGCAGTATCAGTACCAGGGCGAGCAGTACACGCTCAACCTGATTGATACACCCGGTCACGTCGATTTTAGCTACGAAGTATCCCGCTCCATTGCCGCCTGCGAAGGGGCTCTGCTGATCGTGGATTCATCGCAGGGGATTGAGGCGCAGACTATTAGCAACCTCTACCTTGCCATTGGCTCCGACCTGACCATTATTCCGGTGCTCAACAAAATCGACCTGCCCCACTCCATGCCGGAGGAGGTGTCGGACGAGATTGTGGACCTGATTGGCTGCGACCGGGACGAAATTATTCACGCCTCGGGTAAGGCGGGCATCGGCATCAAGGAAATTCTGGATGCCATCTGCGAGCGGATTCCCGCCCCGGCAGGTGACCCGGAAGCCCCGCTGCAAGCTCTGATTTTCGACTCGGTATTCAACTCCTACCGTGGCATCGAGGTGCTGTTCCGCATTAAGAACGGCACCATGCGCAAGGGCGACAAGCTCCGCTTCATGGCCACCGGCAAGGAGTACGGCGCCGACGAAATCGGCATCCTGGGTCTCAAGCAGGAGCCTCGCCCCGAAATGCGCGCCGGCAACGTGGGCTATCTAATTTCGGGCATCAAAGAGGCCCGCGAGGTGAAGGTAGGCGACACCATTACCAACGTGCTGAACCCCACGAAAGAGGCCATTCACGGCTTCGAAGACGTGAAGCCGATGGTATTTGCTGGTATCTACCCCGTAGATACCACCGAGTACGAGGAACTACGCTCGTGCATGGAGAAGCTCCAGCTCAACGACGCCGCCCTGGTGTGGGAACCCGAAACCTCAGCAGCCCTGGGCTTCGGCTTCCGTTGCGGCTTCCTGGGCATGCTGCACATGGAAATCGTGCAAGAGCGTCTGGAGCGCGAATTCGACATGACGGTGATTACCACTGTGCCCTCGGTGCAGTTCCACGCCACCGGTACCAAGGACCAGGCGTACATCATCAATGCTCCCTCCGAAATGCCGGAGCCGAACACGGTGAAGTTCATCGAGGAGCCCTTTATTAAGGCCCAGATTATCACCGCTGCCGACTACGTAGGCTCGATCATCACGCTGTGCATGGAGAAGCGTGGCATCATCAAAGGCCAAAGCTACCTGACTTCCGAGCGGGTAGAAATGACCTTCGAGCTGCCGCTGTCGGAAATTGTGTTCGACTTCTTCGACAAGCTCAAGACCATTAGCCGCGGCTATGCCTCGCTGGATTATGAGCTGATTGGTTTCCGCGAGTCGGACATGGTGAAGCTGGATATCATGCTGAACGGGGAGAAGGTCGATGCGTTGTCGGCCATTGTGCACCGCAGCAAGAGCTATGAGTGGGGCAAGCGTCTCTGCGAAAAGCTGCGCGAGCTACTACCCCGCCAGCAGTTCGAAATTGCTATTCAAGCTTCTATCGGTCAGAAAATCGTGGCCCGCGAAACGGTGAAAGCTCTGCGCAAAAACGTGATTGCCAAATGCTACGGCGGCGACATATCTCGTAAGCGCAAGCTGCTCGAAAAGCAGAAAGAGGGCAAGAAACGGATGCGCCAAGTGGGCTCCGTAGAAATCCCGCAGGAAGCGTTCCTGGCGGTGTTGAAGATTGACTAATGCAAAAAGCGCGGCTCCGGAAACGGGCCGCGCTTTGTTTTTACTTTTCTTTCCTGTTTCACCTCATACACTTCTTGACACGGCGTTGTATGATTACCCAACCATCCAATGTCCAACGATCTTACTAAGAACTGTACTAGCCAGGAGCAACTGGAAAAAATCATCAAGGGCCAGGAACGTAAGTTTCGGTGGCGCGACGACTGGCCCACCATGGAAAAAGCCCTAACGGAAGCCGGTAGTGCAGCCATTCTAAAACATAATCGGTCTAAAAAAACCGATAGTATTCTTCCTGAATAACCTTACATCACTTATGACCACAGCCCCCGAAGCTGACACCTACCAACTCATCGACGGTAAGAAAACCGCCGAGGATATCAAAGTTGAAATTGCCGCTGAAGTAGAGCAGCTAAAAGCGGCTGGCCAGAAAGTACCGCATTTGGCGGCCATCCTCGTCGGACACGACGGCGGCTCCGAAACCTACGTGCGCAACAAGGTGCTGGCCTGCGAGCGGGTAGGCTACGGCAGTACCCTGCTACGCTTTGAGGACAACATCACCGAAGCGGAATTGCTGGCACAGGTAGAAGAACTGAACCAGGAACCCGAAATCGATGGCTTTATTGTGCAGCTGCCCCTACCCAAGCACATCGACCCGGAAAAGGTGATTGAGGCCATCCGGCCGGAGAAGGACGTGGACGGTTTCCACCCCATGAACATCGGCCGTATGGTGGCTGGGCTACCTGCCCTGCTGCCTGCTACCCCCTCGGGCATTGTGGAGTTATTAAAGCGCTACGGTATCAAAACCAGTGGCAAGCACTGCGTGGTGATTGGCCGCTCTAATATTGTGGGTACGCCAGTTAGTATATTGCTGGCTAAGAACTTGGAGCCAGGTAACTGCACCGTTACTTTATGCCATTCGCGTACCGCTAACTTGGCGGAAATCACGCGTCAGGCTGACATTGTTGTAGCAGCTTTGGGCCGGCCAGAGTTCGTGACGGGCGACATGGTGAAGCCCGGCGCCGTGGTGATTGATGTGGGTACTACACGGGTAGAAGACGCCAGCCGCAAATCGGGCTTCGTGCTGAAAGGCGACGTCAACTTCACAGAGGTAGCACCACAGGCCAGCTACATCACGCCGGTGCCCGGCGGGGTAGGTCCCATGACCATTGCTATGCTGCTGCTCAACACGCTGCGCGCGGCCAAAGGTGACGTATACCCGCGGTAGGTAGCCAGAACCAAACCGCCGTTTTCGCGGTTTGGAGCTTGAATAGTATCTTTAAAGTCGGGCTTTAGGCAGGGTTTTTGGGTGCCGTGGTACCCAGCGCCTTTCCTAAGGCCCGATTACCTTTTTTGCTGACTGTCTTGTTACACCAACTACCCGTTGCAACCGGCCTGGTGGCCGATAGCGTAGGGGCGGCCACGCTGCCCCTGATGGAGCATTTCTACACAATTCAGGGCGAGGGCTACAATACGGGCCGCGCTGCGTACTTCCTCCGCCTGGGCGGCTGCGATGTGGGCTGCGTGTGGTGCGATGTTAAGGAGTCGTGGGATGCCGAGGCGCACCCCCGCGTCGCCATTGCCGACATGGTAGCTGCCGTCACGTCCTACCCCGGCCGCAACGCCGTGATTACCGGCGGCGAGCCACTCATGCACGACCTCACCCAGCTCACCGGCGCGTTGAAAGAAGCCGGCTGCCAAACCTGGATTGAAACTTCCGGCGCCTACCCGCTCTCTGGTCACTGGGATTGGATCTGCGTGTCGCCCAAGAAATTCAAAGCCCCCCTACCTCAAGTGCTGGCTGAAGCCAATGAGCTTAAAGTGGTAGTATTCAACAAGTCGGATTTTAAGTGGGCTGAGGAACACGCCACCCAAGTAGGGAGCAATTGCCGCCTCTACCTACAACCCGAATGGAGTAAAGAGGCCGCTATGACACCCCTAATTATCGATTACGTGAAGGCCAATCCGCGTTGGCAAGTGTCGCTGCAAACGCACAAATACCTCGATATTCCTTAGCCGCTCTCCTTCACGGTCTACCTTTCCGCTACCCGCCCATGCGCTTCTCCTTTCCTGCCTCGTTGTTGGCACTCGTGCTGGCGCTGCCGCTGTCAAGCGCCGCGCAGGCAACGCTGGCTAGTTCCAATACCAAAGCGCGCGGTCTGTGGGATAAGGCGCAGCAGCAAGCCAAAGCCCGTGACTTCAACAAGGCTCTGGAAACACTGCAAGTCCTCAATGAGAAGTTCCCTTCGCTGGGTGAGCCGTATGTAATGCGTGGCTCCTTGCTGAAGGCTATGGGCGAAAACCAGAACGCCTACGAGGCCTACCGCGACGGGCTCAGCAAGCTGCCGGTGACAGCGGGGCAGGCCAACAACTACTTCACACTGGGCGAGCTGGCCCTGAGCCTGGGTGATTACAAAACCGCAGCGGACGGGTATACCAAATACCTAAAGGTAGGACCGAAGGGACAGCGCAATACGGTGCGGGCACAGCAGCAACTGCTCAACTGCGAGTTTGCCCAAAAGGCCATGGCCAACCCCACTGGTAAGCAGCCCGAACGCCTTGGCGAGCCGCTGAATACCTTCTACTTCCAGTATTTTCCGGTGTTGACGGCCGACAACCGCTTTCTGGTCTTTACGGCTCGGGCCAGCGCCTCTGACAATAGCTACGAGGATATTCTGATTTCCCGGCAAGGCAAAGACGGGTCGTTGAGTGAACCAGTGTCGATATCGCCGGCCATCAACACGCCCTATAATGAGGGAGCCGCCACGATTTCCGGGGACGGTAAAACGCTGGTATTCACCTCCTGCGACCGGCCTGGCTCCGTGGGGTCCTGCGACTTGTACATCTCACGGCGCACGGGCAATACGTGGAGCAAGCCTCAGAATATGGGCCGCAACGTGAACTCGCCCTATTGGGATTCGCAGGCCTCGCTCTCGGCCGATGGGCGCACACTTTACTTCACTTCCGACCGGCGTGGCGGCTTAGGCAAGGAAGACATCTACGTGACCACTCAGCAGGACGACGGCACCTGGAGCCCCGCCCGCAACCTGGGCGCCCCCATAAATACGCCGGGGCAGGATATGGCGCCGTTTATTCACGCCTCGGGCACCACGCTCTATTACGTAACGGATGGCTTGGTAGGCATGGGCGGCCTCGACGTGTTTCGGAGTGCCGTGCAGCCCGATGGTAAATGGGGCGTGCCGCAAAACTTGGGCTACCCGCTCAATACCTTCGAAAACGAAGCGTCGTTGTTTATCTCTTCTGACAACCGCCGGGGATTTTGCTCCCGCTCGCGCACTTCTGAGCCGGGCGTAACCAAGGTGCGCAACCGTCCGGTAGAGCTATATAGCTTTGAGGTGCCCCAGGCCGTGCAAGCCCAGGAAACCAGCACCTACACACAGGGTAGGGTGTTTGATGCCATTACGAAGAAGCCCCTGAAGGCCGATGTGCAGCTCTACGACCTTAACACCGACCAGCTTACGCAGTATGTTACCTCCGACCCCGAGCAGGGCGACTATACCGTGGTGCTGAACGAGGGTAGGCAGTACGCCATGTATGCCGTGGCTGATAAATACCTAATGAAAAGCCTGAGCTTTGATTATACGGACAAGCGCAATTTTGACCCGCTCACGCTCGACATCTACCTGGAGCCTGTGCGGGCCGGGCGCACCATTGTGCTGAACAATCTATTTTTCGATACCAACAAGTACGAGCTGAAGCCTAAGTCGCGCACGGAACTGAACCGGCTGATTCAGTTTATGCAGCAGTATCAGGAGGTGCAGGTAGAGGTTTCGGGCCATACCGACGACGTAGGCGCCGATGCCGATAACATGGTGCTCTCGCAGAACCGCGCGAAGGCTGTGTATGATTACCTAAGCCAGCATGGCGTGAAGGCCTCTCGCCTGCGCTATAAGGGCTACGGCGAAACTCGCCCGCTGGTCGCTAACGATTCGGAAGCACACCGTCAGCAGAACAGGCGCATCGAGTTCCGATTACTGTAGTCCAGTAGACCTTCGTTTCAAAGCCAATAGCCTCGAGCTATTGGCTTTTTTTGTGTTTGTAGTATTCCTTTTTCATACAGCAAACAGGCAACTGGGAATAAGTCTGTTGTATAAGTTTAGTGCAAGTTATCAATCATTTAAATACTACAAATTCTTTTTTAAGTTAAAATTTAGACGGTACGTTTGTATCGTTCGATGTGGCTGAATAGCGTCTATAAATAGGATTCGGCTGATGTAAGCACAAAGAATACATTAAAGAAGAATCATCAAGCATCCACTCTTTTACTTACTACGAGCATGAAAAAAGCATACTTGACCGCCGCTTTGCTGATAGGGCTATACATGAGTAGCACAGCAGAAGCTATTGCCCAAGATCCCAGCGAAAATCCTGCGATTCAGCAGCGGGCGGTGATACTCACCCGGACTATGGCCACCAAAATGCGACTCGATGAAGGCCAGTATTTGAAGCTAAAGCAACTGAACGTACGGTGGCTGACGGAGATGGAAACGCTTAAACAAGAGGGCACAGCCACTGTATCGTCGCTGGATGAGCAAGCATCGGCTATGCAGGCGCAGTACGAAAGCGAAATGCTAGCACTGCTATACCCCGCGCAGCAGCAGATCTACCGCCATTCAGAAAATACCCGTATGGCCTTCCGCGCCGAATAGCTTCATTAAGCTAATAGAAAGACCAAGGGCCCTCTTCCAAGTGACGTGTCAGTACAATTTATATAGGTAAGTAAGCCCTACAGTCTGAGTGACACTAATACAATAATGAATAGGAATGCAGTTGCATATAGGTTAAATGATAGTTAGTAGAAAAATATAATAAGTTTATGTTGCATTATATTTATAAATAGTATTATATTCGATTATAATTATGTTTTGCCTCGCTTGTTGGCATCTGTGACACACATGCCAATGCCAGTTGACTTTTTCCATCACCCCACACAAAATTCAACAGTATTCTCACTTTCTACTTCTCTAGTATTATGAAAGCAAAATCTTACATCCTCCTCGCCGTATTTGCTCTGTTCAGCACAACTTCTGTAATGGCCGGCGGCCCTGGCGACTCACCGTTGGCTACCCGCGCCAAAACGATGACGCAGCAGATTGCGGCTAAGACGCACCTCAATGAAGGTCAGTACCTGAAAGTGAAACAGCTGAACCTGCAAATGCTGACGGCTGTGGAAACGCTTAAAAAACAGCGCAACATGGACACCGAAGCCGTTGACAAACAAATGGCCGAAATTCAGGACCACTACGAGTGGGACCTAGCTGCTATCTTATGGCCCCGCCAGATGGTAGCCTACCGTGAGGCCAAAGCCTCTATGACGGCCGTAAACCTGCGTTAAGCGCTTGCCTACTGGCTAAACGGCTATCCATCTTCTAGTACACAAAAAAGCCCGCTGTAAAGCGGGCTTTTTGTATGAGGAGGGTAGGGCCAACTTAGCGTTGCTCGATGCCAACGTAGTCGCGTACCTGCTCGCCCACGTAGATCTGGCGCGGGCGGCCAATAGGCTCTTTGTTTTCGCGCATCTCTTTCCACTGGGCAATCCAGCCGGGTAGGCGGCCCAGGGCAAACAGCACCGTGAACATCTCCGACGGAATACCCAGAGCCTTATAGATAATGCCCGAGTAGAAGTCAACGTTCGGATAGAGCTTACGGTCAACGAAGTACTGGTCGGTGAGGGCAGCTTCTTCCAGCTCTTTAGCAATTTTGAGCAGGGGGCTGTTGGTAACGCCCAATTCCTGCAATACTTCGTCGGCAGCTTTCTTGATGATCTTGGCGCGCGGGTCGAAGTTCTTGTACACGCGGTGGCCGAAGCCCATAAGGCGGAAGGGGTCTTCCTTGTCCTTGGCCTTCGCAATGAATTTGCTGGTGTCGCCACCATCGCGTTCAATGGCTTCCAGCATCTCAATAACCTCTTGGTTGGCACCGCCGTGCAGGGGGCCCCACAGCGCGTTGATACCGGCCGAAACCGAACCGTAGAGCGAGGCGTTGGACGAGCCTACCAGGCGCACGGTAGAGGTAGAGCAGTTCTGCTCGTGGTCGGCGTGCAGGATGAGCAACTTATTGAGGGCGCGCACTACCACGGGGTTCACCTCGTACTTCTCGGTGGGGTAGCCAAACATCATATACAGGAAGTTGGCGCAGTAGTCGAGGTCGTTGCGGGGGTAGCTGAGCGGGTGCCCAATGGAGTTTTTATACGTCCAAGCCGCAATAGTTGGCATCTTGGCCAGCAAGCGCACAATGGTCAGGTCTATCTGCTCGGCGGTCTGGTTGGGATTGATGCTCTCGGGGTAGAAGCCGGTCAGCGCGCAGGTAATGCTGCTGAGGATGGCCATGGGGTGCGTGCTGCTGGGGAAACCGGAGAAAATCTTGCGGATGTCCTCGTGTACCAGCGTGTGCTTGGTAACACGGTTGCTGAACGCGTCCAGCTCACTTTGAGTGGGTAGAGAGCCGTAAATCAGCAGGTAGGCTACTTCCAGAAAGCTCGATTGCTCGGCTAGTTGCTCAATAGGGTAGCCCCGGTAGCGCAAAATGCCTTCCTCACCATCCAGAAATGTGATGGCGCTCTTGGTAGCGCCCGTGTTTTTGTAGCCCGGATCAAGGGTAACGTAGCCGGTTTGGTCGCGAAGCTTGGCAATATCGATTGCCTTTTCGTGCTCGGTGCCTTCAATAGTAGGGAAAGAATACGTTTTCCCATCGAGAATCATCTCAGCAGACTCTGCCATAAGTATCGGTTAGAGGGTGGGTTCGGGGCGAAGCTAAAGAATTACGGCCAAGCCAAAAAGCGAATAACAAGGATTTGCACCTATACTACAAAATCCCAGGCTGTGTTGTTTCGTGATGAATAGGTATTGAAAGAAGCCGGGTCAGGTAATAGTCAGCTGAATACCTTGCTCTTCCAGCCGCTGCGCATCGTGCCGCGAAATTCCGGCGTCGGTGATAATGCGGTGTACTTGGTCGAGGCCGCAGATGCGCCCAAAACCGCGACGGCCGAACTTGGAGGAGTCGGCCAGCACGATGGTTTCCTGGGCCGCCCGTATCATTTGCTGGTTCAGGCGAGCCTCGCCCATATTGGTGGTGGTCAGGCCAAAATCCAGGTCAATGCCGTCAATACCCAGAAAGAGCTTGCTGCACGAAGTATCGGTCAGTACCTGCTCGGCGTAGGGCCCCGTCACCGACGACGAGCTATGCCGTAGATAGCCGCCGAGCTGTAGTACCTCTATTTCGGGATGGCGCAGCAGTTCTATCCCCACGTTCAGGGCCGAGGTAATAACGGTGAGCGGCAGCTGGGCGGGTAGGGCGCGGGCCAGCGCCAGCATGGTGGTGCCCGAAGCAATAATAATGGACTCCTGCGCCTCAATGAGCCGGACCGCGGCCATCACAATGGCCGTTTTCTCGGTCACATGCAACAGTTCCTTCTCATTCACGGGGCGGTCTTTGATGTAGGGGCTTTCCAGAGCCGCACCGCCGTGGGTGCGAAACAGCAATCCTTTTTCTTCAAGTAGTTTCAGGTCCTTACGGATTGTCACGGCCGACACGTTCAGGGCCTCGCACAAAGCGGGTACCTGCACGTGCTTTTGCTCCTGCAACTGCTGCAAAATGAGTTGGTGCCTTTTCATGCTAGGATTCATCAGGAGTAAATGTATCCAATTTTAGCGGAGCAAGTAGACTAACAGCTTTTCGAGTGTTTCGCTTTGCTGTTTCTGCTAGGGTAGGGACTTGCTGCCGGACGGTAGAAAGTCAACCCAAAGACGTGTTGTGATAGAATAAATTGAGGATAACCAGTTGAATATATATTTCTTATCTACAGAAAATATGTTACTGTAATCTTTTGTTCTTTACTTTCGTTTAGTTTCTTTGGGTAATAGTTGAAAAGGAAAAGAAATAAAACGAAAAGATGGGTGAGCAAGCAACCGGGTCTACCTTTCAGCGGGCAGCCCTCTTACAGCAGCTGACGAGCCAGCCTATTTGGGACCTACTTGTGATTGGGGGCGGCGCCACGGGCTTGGGAGTAGCCCTCGACGGCGTTAGTCGGGGCTACAAAACGCTACTACTAGAACAGGTAGACTACGCCAAGGGCACCAGCAGCCGCAGTACCAAACTGGTGCACGGGGGCGTGCGCTACCTGGCCCAGGGCGACATTGGGCTGGTGCGCGAGGCGCTGTATGAGCGGGGACTTCTGCTGAAAAACGCGCCCCACCTGGTGAAAAATCAGGATTTCATCATCCCAAACTACGAGTGGTGGGGCGGCCCGTTCTATACCATCGGCCTGACGATGTACGACCTGCTGGCTGGTAAGCTCAGCTTGGGAGCCTCACGGCATCTCAGTAAAAAGGAAACGTTGCGCCGCCTGGGCAACATCAAAACCGACGGCCTGCGGGGCGGCGTGCTCTACCACGATGGCCAATTTGACGACGCCCGCCTAGCCGTGAATCTAGCCCAGACGGCCATTGAGCAGGGGGGCACGCTGCTCAACCACTTCGAGGTGCGCAACCTGCTGAAGAACGAGCAAGGCGAAGTGGCGGGCGTACTGGCTACCGACTTAGAAACCAGCAAAGCCTACCCCCTGCGGGCCAAAGCCATAGTAAATGCCACTGGTATTTTCGTAGATGATATTCTGCAAATGGACCAGCCCGGTGCCAAGAAGCTGGTGCGTCCCAGCCAGGGCGTGCACATCGTGCTCGACAAATCTTTCCTACCCGGCGGCGACGCCCTCATGATTCCGAAGACCGATGATGGGCGCGTGCTGTTTGCCGTGCCGTGGCACGGCCGCGTAGTGCTGGGCACCACCGACACGCCCCTGAACGAGTACAGCCAGGAGCCGCAGGCGCTGGAACAGGAAATCGACTTCATTCTGCGTACTGCCGCTCGCTACCTGGCGCGCCCGCCCAAACGGAGCGATGCCCTGAGCATTTTTGCCGGGCTACGGCCCCTAGCAGCGCCCCAGGATAACTCAGAGAAGACCAAGGAAATTTCGCGCAGCCACAAGATTCTGGTGTCGGAAGCAGGGCTGATTACCATCACAGGCGGCAAGTGGACTACTTATCGCCGCATGGGTCAAGATACTGTGGATAAAGCTATTGCCCTAGGTAAGCTCCCGAAGGCGCCGAGCCAAACGGCGCACCTTCCCATTCACGGCGCCCTACCTACCCCCGACCGTAGCAACCACCTCTACGTGTATGGCAGCGACCAACCTGCGTTGCAGCAGCTCATTGCCGCCGAGCCTGCCCTAGGCGAAAAGCTGGATCCTACCCTGGAGTTTGTGAAGGCCGAAGTGGTGTGGGCCGCCCGCCACGAGCTGGCCCGCACGGTGGAGGATGTGCTGGCCCGCCGCGTGCGGGTGCTATTCCTGGATGCGCAGGCTGCTATCCGGATGGCGCCAACGGTAGCTGCATTGCTGGCCCGCGAGCTGGGGCACGATGCGCAGTGGGAGCAGCAGCAAGTAGATGCGTTCTGCAAGGTGGCGCAGCACTACGTACTTCGGGACCAGTCCCTACTAGCTACGGAAAAAGCCTGAAGGCTTTTCCTTTCTCTCAAACTGCAAACGATTTCGGGCTAAAAGTGCTACTTAGCGAACCGAATTAGACTTTTGCTCTTCCCAATACGCTCTCACTTTACTATCCTTCATGCAGCAATATATCTTGTCGCTCGACCAAGGAACGACCAGCTCCCGTGCTATTCTCTTCGACCAACAGGGGCAGATAGTCTCGCAAGCTCAGAAAGAATTTACGCAGATTTTTCCGCAGCCGGGCTGGGTGGAGCACGACCCGTTGGAAATATGGTCGACGCAAGCAGGGGTAGCGGCCGAGGCAACGGTGAAAGCCGGGCAGAACGGCAAGAGCATTGCCGCCATTGGCATCACCAACCAGCGCGAAACCGTGGTGGTCTGGAACCGCCACACTGGCAAGCCCGTGTACAACGCCATTGTGTGGCAAGACCGCCGCACGGCGGAGTACTGCGACGAGCTGCGTGCGCAGGGTAGGGAAGACCTGATTCGGGCCAAGACCGGCCTGCTTCTCGACGCCTACTTCTCGGCCAGCAAAGTGCGTTGGATTCTCGACCATGTGGAGGGTGCCCGCCAGCAGGCCGAGGCCGGCGAGCTGGCCTTCGGCACCGTGGATAGCTGGCTGATCTGGAACTTCACTCAGGGCGAGTTGCACGTGACGGACGTGACCAACGCCTCGCGTACCATGCTGTTCAACATTCACTCCCTAACCTGGGACGACGAGCTATTGACTCTGTTTGCTATTCCGCGCAGCATGTTGCCCCAGGTGCGGCAGTCGAGTGAGGTGTACGGCGAAACCAAGACCACCATTTTTGCTTCTAAGATTCCCATTGCCGGCATTGCCGGCGACCAGCAGGCGGCCCTATTTGGGCAGTTGTGCACCGAGCCGGGCATGGTGAAAAGCACCTACGGTACTGGTTGCTTTATGCTGATGAACATCGGTACCGAGCCGAAAGCGTCGCAAAACAACCTGCTGACTACCGTGGCCTGGCAGCTAAACGGGCAGGTGCAGTACGCACTGGAGGGTAGCATTTTCATTGCTGGCGCCGTGGTACAGTGGCTGCGCGACAACCTGGGCATCATCAAAACATCGGCCGAAGTAGAGCAGCTGGCCCGTCAGGTAAGCAGCACCGACGGGGTGTACTTTGTGCCGGCCTTTGCCGGGCTCGGCGCGCCCTATTGGGACTCATATGCGCGGGGCGTCATCTTTGGGATGAGCCGGGCCACGAAAGCGGCTCACGTGGCGCGGGCCGCCGTAGAATCCATTGCCTACCAGACCATGGATGTGCTGCGTGCCATGCAGGCCGATGCGGAATTGCCCATTGCCGAGCTGCGCGTAGATGGCGGCGCTACCGCCAACAAGCTGCTGATGCAGTTTCTGGCCGACGTGCTGAATACGAAAGTGGTGCGCCCCCATATGGCCGAAACCACGGCCCTGGGCGCCGCCTACCTGGCGGGGCTGGCCGTGGGCTACTGGCCAAGCATAGAGGCTATCAAAGCCCTCGGCCAAGCCGATACGGCCTATACGCCCCGCCCCGACCGTGCCAGTATCGAAGACGGTATTGCCGACTGGAACCGGGCCGTACAGGCGCTGCAAGTGTGGTCGGAGGGTAGGCCGGCGGCGAAATCAGAAGCTACACCAGCAACCGCAGCCGCCCAATGAGCCCATTTGCAGCAGAATTTGTGGGTACTGCCGTGCTGCTCTTGCTCGGCAACGGGGTAGTGGCCAACGTGGTGCTGGCCGACACAAAAGGCCACAACAGCGGCTGGATGGTTATCAGCACGGCCTGGGCGCTGGCTGTGTTTGTGGGGGTAGTCATTGCCGGGCCCAGCAGCGGTGCCCATCTAAACCCGGCCGTAACACTAGGACTGGCTGTAGCCGGCAAGTTTGCCTGGGCACTGGTGCTGCCCTACCTCGGGGCGCAGCTGGCGGGGGCCTTTGTGGGGAGCACGTTGGTGTGGGTGATGTACAAAGACCACTTCGACCGCACGCCCGACCCGCTGGCCAAGCTGGCGGTGTTTGCCACTGGCCCGGCCATCCGCAACCACCTCAGCAACCTATTCAGCGAGACGCTAGGCACCCTGGTATTGGTGCTGACGGTGTTCTACATTGTGGGCGGTGAAATTACGCCTACCCGCACGCCTATCGGGTTGGGCTCGGTAGGGGCGCTGCCGGTGGCGCTGCTGGTGTGGGTAATAGGGTTGGGCTTGGGTGGTACCACCGGCTATGCCATCAACCCGGCCCGCGACCTGGGGCCGCGCATCGCGCACGCTCTATTGCCTATCAAGGGCAAAGGCTCCAGCGAGTGGTCCTACGCCTGGATTCCGGTGGTAGGACCGTTGATTGGCGCAGTCCTGGCCGCGGGCTTGTATGCGTGGCTAGGGTAGGCAGTGTAGTTACTATTCTACTGTCCCCTACTGGCGCAGCGTAACTCGCGCCAGTAGGGGGACAGTAGGAGAAGTTTACTCGATAGGTTGTAAAAAACGTAACACAGCGTCCAGCACCTCTGCTGGCTTCTCTTCGAACATGTAGTGGCCACTATCCAGAATACCCACTACCTCAACGTTTTCGGCCATATACGGCAAGCTCATCTGCAAATAGTTGAACGATACGCGGCTCCCAATACCCAGCACCGGCATGGTTAGGCGCTCGTAGGTGCCGGCGTCAGCAATGTCCTGATTCAGTGCTTGGTACCAGGCCGTGGCTGCGCGGATATTTTCGGGCTGATTATACACGGCCGCGTACACCTCCCGGTCAAAGGGCGACATGCGGGACTCATCCAGCATCACGTAGCGAAATAGGTAGTCTAGCAGATACTGAAAACGTCCGGCCAGAAGTTGCTCGGGTAGCTCCTTCACCTGGTTGAAGGCCATCCACCAAACGTAGGGTTGCTGCCCGTCCATCTTTTCGGTGAAGGCGCCGGGGGAGGGTAGTAGTGGCATCTGCCGCATACCTTCGCTGGGATGAGCGCCGTCGGCCAGAATCAATTTTTCCGTGGCCTGTGGATAGTTAAAGCCGAAACTGCTGGCAACCATCCCTCCGATATCGTGACCGAGCAGAGATGCTTTTTCGATGTTCAGGTGGCGCAATAGAGCGTAGATATCCTGGGCCATCGTCTTCTTGTCGTAGCCGACAGCGGGCTTCTCAGAGCTGCCCATGCCCCGAATATCCACAATGATAACCCGGTAATGTTGGGCCAGCTCAGCCGCAATAGGGTGGTAGGAGTACCAAGTCTGCGGCCAGCCTGGCAGACAGATAAGGGCTGGACCGCTGCCGCCATCCACGTAATGGAGCTGCACCCCGTTCACGGTTGCGTAGTGATTGGTGAAGCCGGGCAGGTGCTGAATAAGGGCTTCGTCAGAATAAGGCCCTAGAGTGTTGGAAGTATCAGGTTGCATAAACTAAGACGCTAGGAAGGTGAGGGCAGAAGTCCAAGTAAGGTCTGGGTAGCGGGCATTGTCGAGGGGCTGGTTTTGCACGCTGAACATGCTGAGCAGGTACTGCATCTGTTGCCAGTCGGCGTAGAGCTGCTGCTCGCCGGCGGGGTTGGCCGCCCGTGCATGCTCAATGGACGCGGCCAAGTCAGCACGGGAGCCTAGCCGCGTCAGTGCAAAATCTCCCCGACCGACCTGCTGAGCGAGGGTAACCAGCTCGCGGGGGCTGGGTTGGAAGCTGGCAATGCGCAGAAAGCGGGGGGTAGCCGGGTCCAGCGCGGCCGCGGCTGTGAAAGCAGCCGTGTCGTTCATGGTGGTGAAGTCGATGCGCCAGTCGGCATCTTCCCAATAGCCCACTTGCTGCTGCTGAAAGTCGAGCAGCGGAATGTTGTAGGTCAGCACTTCGGCGAAAGCGCCGTTGAGAATAGACGTAGCAGCAATAGGCGCCTGGTCGAGGCGGGCTTGAAACGCCCGCCGCAGGTCAAAATTGCGGTTGGTGCCGGGTGCCTGCTGGGTGTAGTCACTGCAAAAATCAGACGGAATGAACCGAGGCACGCCGGCAGCTACGGCCGCCTGAAGCAACTGCGTTTGCGCTTCCACAATGACTTCGCGCAGACCCGCCAGCACCGACACCACACAGTCGGCTCCGGCGCAGGCTTGAGTAAGGGTAGGGAGGTCCGCAAAATCGACGCGGCGTACGTCGATTCCCTGTTGGGTTAAACTGTCAACTTTGGCGGGGGCAGTTTCGGGGCGCACGAGCACTCGCACATTCGCACCACGCTGCCGCAGGGCGTTAACTATACGGCTGCCGAGGTTACCCGTCGCGCCGGCCACTACAAGTAAAGGATTCATAAAAAGAGGGATGGGGAAGAAATAGCCGCTTTGCCGCGGCGACTTTAACTACCCCAAAGGTCCTCTAACCTCTCTCGGTCCAATGCCTGATTCTTGCGCTTTACTTACGCATTCTTGCGCTTATGTTGTGTAGCCTAGCCCTGCTGAAACGCGCGCGGACTCCGCCCCGTGGCCCGCTTAAAGGAGGCTGCAAAATGCGCTGGCGAGGCAAAACCCAACGCGTCGCCAATGGCTGCCACGGGCAGCTCGCCGGCCCGCAGCAGGGCGCGAGCCCGCCGGATTTTCCAGTCCAGCACATACTGGTAGGGTGAGCGGCCAGTGGTGTGCTTGAAGCGGCGGGCGAAGTGAAAGACGCTTAAATTAGCCAGATCGGCCAAGGCCTCCAGCGTAATAGGGGCCTCGGTGTGGGCCTCCAGGTACGCGTCGATACGGGTGAGCACGGCCGTGGGAAGCTGGCCCTGGGTCCGCCCCGGTAAGCGGCGCTCAAAAGTGGCGTGGTGCTCAATGAGATGGTAGCTGAGCGCCGTAACCAGCGACTCACTGTACAGGTGGCCTAAGGTATGGGACCGGCCGGCGGCCGCCAGCAACTGCTGCCCTACCTGCGCCAGTAAGCCATCCTCGCTGCGAAACCGCTCGCGCAGGGCAAAATAAGATACGTCTAGGTCGCGGCGGGCGCGAGTTTCCAAGGCTTGCGCATCTAGGTGTACGTGAATGATATCCGCGGGACCATCCCACCCAAACGGTCCGTACTCCCCCTGCGGATACAGGCCTACATCGCCTTTGCAAAACCGGTCGGCCTCTACGTGCCCGCCCGTGCGCCTGCTAGCTACCACCGGCTGTTCGCCCTGGTGCACAAGTAGCAGGTGCTGCTCGTGGTAGTGGGCTGGCAGAGTCATGGCCTCTAGTTGGTAGCGCTCCAGCCGCACCCCCGGCCAGTCCAGCGCCTGACTGCTTGCCAGGGCCGGACGGTCATACAACTCGGAGGTGTAGACGTGGGTAGTGAAAGCGGCCATAGAAAATCAGGTGCGGCGTGTAGCAGGGAGTTGCTGACTACCCCAAATTGTAAGGAAAACCAATACTTTGTAAATCGGTTTCCAGCTGCGGCCAATCTTCCAGCTCGTTGTTGATAGCCAGGGCAGCGGCTTTCGTAAGCGGTTCGTGGCGGTATACAGCTGCTACGGCATCGGGGTCGATGGGCTGGCGGTCGGTTTCGTCGAGGTAGTACTCGGTGGCCCAGTCGGTGTAGGTGTCGGGCTGTTGGTCGAAGATGAACAGCAACTCGTCGGAGCCGTCGTCTTCGTTTTCTACCACCCCAGTTTGCCAGCCATGCGCGGGCGTGTACCACAGGCAAAACGTAGTGCCAATGGAATTGACCGGCTCTCCGAATACGAATTCATCGAAGGCTTCGGGCAGGCCGCGGGTTACCTCGGCTTTATCTGGCTGGTCGTAGTCTTGCAAGTAGCCATTGATGCAGCAGCCTTCCGGCCGAAACAACACCAGCATCTGGTCGCCCTCGCCATCGGCCATTTCAAATAGCTCCTCCTCTATATCCCACGCCGGATTGTAGGTGTAGTACCGATACTCGGGCTCCGGCGAGTTCACGACATCCAGCGCGGCCAGCGACTTGCATAAGCGGCGCAACGCGTCCGCGTCGGGTAGGGCAGAGGGGTTCAGGGTAGAAAGCATAGGTAGAGAGTTTGTCATTCCGAACAGCGTGAGGAATCTGAGTTAACACGCGACATAGGAATAACTGGTTGCAGAAGAGAAAGAAATGCCCGCGTAACGGCCCTAGCTACGCAGGCATAACCATCATATGTTGACTCAGATTCCTCACGCTGTTCGGAATGACATGGGGATTTACTTCCCGATACAGAACTGTGTGAAGATGCTGGTCAGCAAATCATCCGACGAAATCTCGCCGGTGATTTCGCCCAGTGCGCCCAAGGCTTGGCGCAGGTCGGCGGCCACCAGCTCGGTGCCGGCGCCGGTAGCCAGACCCACTAGCACCGCATCGAGGGCGGCAATGGTAGCCTCTAGGCTGCGGGCGTGACGTAGGTTGGTGACGATAGTGCTGCTACCGGTGCGGTCGAGGCCGGCGCCGCGCACGTGCTCGAGTAGGGCCGTTTGCAGTTCGTCGAGACCGTCGCCGCGGGAAGCGGCAATGAGAACGGTATCGGGTCGGGCACTAAACGTGCTGATTTCGTCGTCGGAGGCCACGTCTAGCTTGTTGCCCACGGCCACTACCGAAACGCCGGCAGGTAGGCGTAGGTCTTCAATTTCTGCTTCAAGTTGAGCGGGCGAAGTGCTCGTGATATCAAATAGATATAGTACAACAGCTGCTTGTTGCACCCGCTGCCGCGTACGCTCTACCCCAATGGATTCTACCACGTCGGTGGTATCGCGCAGGCCGGCCGTATCCACAAAGCGGAACCGGATGCCGTCGATACTCACTTCGTCCTCAATCAAGTCGCGGGTGGTGCCGGCAATGGCCGATACGATGGCGCGCTCCTCGTGCAATAAGGCGTTGAGCAGGGTAGACTTGCCCGCGTTGGGCCGACCGGCAATAACAGTTGTTACACCGTTTTTGATGACGTTGCCCAACTCGAATGAGCGCAGCAGCTTGCGCACCAGAGCCTGCACTTCCTGGCTCAGCGCCACCAGCCCAGTACGGTCGGCAAACTCTACGTCTTCTTCGCCGAAGTCCAGCTCCAATTCTAGCAACGAGGCAAACTGCACCAGTCGCGCCCGCAGGTCGCGCAGCTCCCGCGAGAAGCCGCCGCGCATCTGCTGCATAGCTACCTGGTGTGATAGGGCCGAATCGGCCGCAATGAGGTCGGCTACGGCTTCGGCCTGGGCCAAGTCGAGGGCACCGCGCAGAAAAGCCCGCTTGGTGAACTCGCCAGGCTCGGCCAGCCGGGCGCCGCAGCGCACCAGCAGCATCAGCAACTGCTGCACAATGTAGTTGGAGCCGTGGCAGCTGATTTCCACCACATCCTCGCGGGTGTAGGAGCGCGGTCCGCGAAACAGCGACACCACCACCTCATCGATAATCCTACCCTCGTCGCGGATGGTGCCATAGTGCATCGTGTGGCCACGCTGGTCGGCCAGCTGATGACCGTGAAATACCAGGTCGGTGATGCCAATGGCCGACGGACCAGACAGGCGCAGCACCGCAATAGCGCCTGCGCCCGGCGGCGTCGACAAGGCAATGATGGTATCAGAAAGAGTAGGGGGAAGGAAAGCAGCCACGGAGAAAAATCTAAGCGAATTCGGTCATAAAAATACGCAGGCTACCCTAGCATGGATTGCCGGGTTAATAAGTTGCCAAGCAGCAGCAGTAGATGCACAGCACCTACTGGGTTACCAGTAAGTTCCGACTCACTTCGGCTGATATTAAAGCTTTTTGTTGTTGATTTACTTTGATTTCTAGTGAATTATCGAATTCTACCTTGTCTAATACTTCAAGCTGAGCGCCCAGGCTCAAACCTACCTTATCTAGATAACGCAGGAAGGCGGGGGAAGTGTCTTTCACCGCTACCACGGTACCCTGCTCGCCGGGCGTGAGGTCGGCCACCAGACGGCTGCGGGGGCGCTGCACGGCGCCGTCTTCGCTCGGAATCGGGTCGCCGTGAGGGTCGAGCTGGGGGAATCCTAAAAACTCGTCGAGCCGCCGCAGCAGCAAGGGTGACTGCAAGTGTTCCATCTCCTCGGCCACCTCGTGCACCTCGTCCCAATTGAAGCCCAGGGTCTGCACCAGAAACACCTCCCACAGCCGGTGTCGCCGGATAGTGAGCAAGGCCGCCTGCCTACCCTCACGGGTGAGGGTAGCCCCCCGGTAGCGCTGGTAGTCGAGCAACCCTTTTTCCCCGAGGCGGCGCAGCATATCCGTTACCGAAGCTGCCCGCGTTTGCAGCGCCTCCGCAATGCGGTTGGTGCTGACTTCCACGCCGGGCTCGGCTTCGGAGAGCTTGTAGATGGCTTTCAGGTAGTTTTCCTCGGTGTAGCTAGGCAAGGGAAGTTGTGAAATGGTGAGAAGGTGAAATTGTGAGTTTTCGCGCTGTTGTTTGGAGAAGTCTGTTATCCTAAGCCATTTGTCATCCTTTATCTGGCGTCCGCTTGCGAAGGACCTTATGCCCATAGAACGAGTCGTTGGTACGAGTACCGTGCAAACGTGAGAAGGTCCTTCGCTGCGTTCAGGATGACAAATAATACAAACGACGCTTTACCACTTAATCAGAGCCGATGCCCAGGTGAAGCCGGAACCAAAGGCCGCCAGGCACACCAAGTCGCCACGCTTCACTTTGCCTTCCTGCACGGCTTCGCTGAGGGCAATAGGGATGGAAGCGGCGGTAGTATTACCGTAACGCTGAATGTTACTGAAGATTTTATCGTCTGTGAGCCCCATTTTCTGCTGCACATACTGCGTGATGCGTAGGTTGGCTTGGTGAGGAATCAGCATGTCGATGTCTTGAGGTTGCATGCCATTCTGATCCAGTGCTTCCTTGATGACCTGGGGAAAGCGTACCACAGCATGCTTGAACACGTTTTGGCCGTTCATGTAGGGGTACATATCAGGCTCGTGTGCAATGGCGTAATCTACGCGGCCCTCGCGGTTCGAGCCGGGTTCTTTCACAATCAGCTCTTCGGCGTGCTCACCCTGGGAGTGCAGGTGAGTGCTCAGAATGCCGTGACCCTCGCGGGTGCTAGGGCGCAGCACCACGGCGCCGGCACCATCGCCAAAAATCACAGATACGGCCCGCCCGCGCGTCGATTTATCGAGGCCCGAGGAGTGAATTTCGGAGCCTACCACCAGCACCGTATCATACATGCCGGTCTTGATGAACTGGTCGGCCATGGAAAGCGAGTAGATGAATCCCGAGCACTGGTTGCGCACGTCGAAGGCTGGAGTGGCGTCTTTCATGCCCAACTCGCGTTGCAACAGCACGCCCGAGCCAGGGAAAAAGTAGTCGGGCGAGAGGGTCGCAAACACGATGAGCTGCACGTCGTCGGGCGTAAGGCCGGCGGCTTCCAGGGCCCGGCGGGCAGCTTTGGCGCCCATGTTAGCAGTAGTATCTACGCCCTCCGTGAACCAGCGCCGCTCTTTGATACCAGTGCGCTCCTGAATCCAGGCATCGGTGGTTTCCATGAGCTGTTCGATGTCGGCATTCGTAACTACGCGGTCGGGTACATAGTGGCCAACGCCAGCAATTTCGGAATAACGGAGAGTAGACATAAGCGGTAAAGCGTTGGGGTGGGCAGTAAGATGGGAAAAAGGAACGGTCGAAGGTAAAAAAAACACCGCCCTGATTGTTCAAACGGGGCGCGAAGGTCGGCAGTTACCGAATAGCATCCACTACGGCCCACAATTTCGTGGCTTCGGAAGCCCAGAAAACCTTCTCAGGAGCGCCTTGCGGATAGAAGCGTGTCTGGCGCAGTTCCTCCGCCAACTGCTGTGCGGGCGGCTGCGCGAAGTCAGCGCACCGCAGTGCCGCCCCGTAGGCCCGCGCCGTAGTCAGCCACAGTGCATTGTCGGGAAGCAACATGGGCAGGCCGTGCGCAGCATATTCAAACAACTTGGTAGGTAGGCACCGCCAAGTGCTGGGGTGAGGGCGGTAGGGTAGCAGCCCCAGGTGACTGCGTTGGATGGCCTGCACCACTTCCCGGTGCGGTACCAGTTGGTCGCCGCCGATGAGTGTGAGGACATTTGGGGCCGCAGCTACAGCTTGCTCCAAACGGCGCAGTACCTCGGGTTGCTGGCAAAAACCAATAATAGTGAGCCGCGCCGTGGGCCACGCCCGCCGGAACGCGTGCGTGAAAGCAATAGCATCGAACACCCCGTTTAGCTCTGAGATGGTGCCGGAGTACAGCAGCTCCAGCGGCGCGGGGGGTAGGGGGAGGACATGGCGGGCTGCAGGCAGCGGCTCGCCGGGCGGAGACTGGTATTTATTTTCCAATACCACCGTACGGGCCGGCTCGGCAAAGGGAAGCTCCCCAGCGTAGCTGCGCTCGGCCAGCACTAGCGCCGCCGCCTGCCGCGCTGCCGTCGTTTCGATGCGCCGCACCAGCCGGGCTAGTAGCTGCCGCAGTGCCTGGGGGTAGACCTGTTGCGTCAGGATATTGAGGGCGTAGTTCTCCCGCACATCATATATAAAATGACGCTCCCTACCTTGGCTGCACCATAGCCGCGCGAGGGGTAGCAGCTCCGGCGCGTGCACCACCACCAACTGCGGCTGCACCCGCTGCAATAGCCGCCAATAGCGCCACTGCGCCGCCAAACGCTGCCAGCTCAGGCGCGAACCGACCAGCAACTCGTGCGTGTGCAGGTTGGCTGGTGCATCGGGCGGATGCGGGGCGCGTCGGCCTGCCACGTGCACCTGGATTCCAGGCCGCTCAGCCAGCGTACGGCCAAATTTACCGAACATACGCGTGTCGTCGAGGGGCTTGAGAACGGAGGCAAGCAGGATAGTGGTAGGCGGCATCGTTGAGGCCAAAGATGCCGGTTTTACGGCAGGTATGAAATTGTCTGAACTACGGATTCATTTTGTAGACGAGGGGTTTTTGCTGCGTTTTGTCATTCTGAGCTTGCGAAGAACCTTCTCACGCGTGAGCGAGTCGTTGTTTCGCTTGTCATTCTGCCGTGAGAAGGTCCTTCGCAAGCTCAGGATGACAAGCCTTCCCAATAGCTCCTACTCACGAAATCCGTGTCATCTGACAAATCCGAGCGAATCCGTGGTTCAGACTCATTCCTTTTCCTTATCATAGCCTTTTGCATCTACTTATCTATTATCCTCTCCGCATGAACATCACGCACAAGGCAGCTGTGAGTTGCCTGCTGCTGGGCCTCACACTTGCAGACCCGCACACGGCTTCAGCCCAAAAGAAAAACCGCCAGACAACCACGAAAGCCCCCAAAGCTGAAGCTGCCATCCGCGAAGCCGACATCAAGCGCGACCTGTATGTGCTGGCCGACGACAAGTATCGGGGTAGGGAAGGTGGCACCCTCGACGAGCTGCGCGCCTCCGCCTGGATAGCCGAACAAATGCGCTCCATTGGGTTGGAGCCCGCCGGCGACGATGGTACGTATTTTCAATTTTTCTCGCTCCAGCGCACCCGCCTCACACCCGTCAGCACCTTGCGTATCGGGTCGCATCAGCTCCGGCCCAACCACGATGCCGTAATTGTGGCCCCCACCAACGCCAGCATCACGGCGCCGCTGGTATTTGTGGGCACCGCCACGCCGGCTGAGGTAGGAAAGGTGGATGTAAAAGGCAAAGCTGTAGCCTTGCAGATTTCCGGGGCCCCCACCGACGGCATCAGCTACCGCCGCTACCTGTTTGCCAAGCTGCGCGACCAAGCCGCCGAGCTGACCAAGGCCGGCGCCGTGGCCGTGGTGTTTGTGTCGGACGACAAGGCGCAGGCCATCTACGACCATTGGAGCCACATCTTCGAGCGGGGCCGCTATGGCCTACCCGGCGACGCCAACGTGCAGGTACCAGCCGATCAGGCGCCTGTGGTGTGGCTGCCGGCCGATGCCCTAAGTTGGGCGCGACAGGCCGGTCAGCAGTTCAGCACCAATCTGAAAGTGGAAACCTTTGCCTACCCCTCGGTGAACATCGTGGCCAGGATGCCCGGCACCGATGCGCAGCTGAAAAAGGAATATGTGCTCTTCAGCACCCACCAAGACCACGACGGCGCCCGCGCCCCCGTGGCCGGCGACTCCATCTACAACGGTGCCGACGACAACGCCACTGGCTGCGCGGCCCTGCTGGCTATCATGCGGGCCTTCAAGCAGCAACCAGCTCGGCGCTCGGCCTTGTTTGTGTACCACGGGGCTGAGGAGCGGGGCCTATTAGGTTCGCGCTACTACTCGGCCAACCCTACCGTGCCGCAGGAGTCGATTGTAGTGGTGCTGAACGCCGAGATGATGGGCCGCAACGACCCCGACAGCGCTGCCCTACTGGGCTCTACGCCGCCCCACCGCAACTCCCAGGATTTGGTAGACATAGCCCTAGCTGCTAACCAAGCCGGCCCCAGGTTCAAGCTCGATATCGAGTGGGACAAGCCTACCCACCCCGAGGGCTGGTATTTCCGCTCCGACCATTTGCCCTACGCCCGGCTAGGCATTCCGGCCGTGATGTATACCTCCCTGCTGCACGTGGACTACCACACACCCAAGGACGAAGCCAGCCGCATCGACTACGCCAAGCTCACTAAAATGACGCAGTGGATGTACCTCACCGGCTGGCAGGTGGCCAACCGCGACCAGCGCCCGGCGCGGGAAGCAGGCTTTAAACTGGAGCGGTAGAAAACTTATCAGCAGGTGCGGCGGCCGGAATGTTTTCCGCCTGATATTGGGAACATAGCCGCCGCTGGCGCTAGTTTTACCGCTCATTCCGTTTTCAAGAGTTAATATGAATACTTCCGAACTGCAAAATATCATTGAAGCCGCCTGGGCCGACCGCAGCCTGTTGCAGCAATCCGCCACCACGGATGCCATCCACGCCGTTATCGAGGAACTGGACAAAGGCCGTCTGCGTGTGGCCCAGCCCATCGAGGGCAAAGACGGTGAGTGGCAAGTAAACGACTGGGTGAAGAAGGCCGTTATCCTGTATTTCCCCATTCAGCAGATGGAAACCATCGAGCTGACGCCCTTTGAGTACCGCGACAAAATGCGCCTCAAGACCGATTACGCTGGACAGGGCGTGCGCGTGGTGCCGCCCGCCACGGCCCGCTACGGCGCCTACCTGGCTCCCGGCGTTATCCTGATGCCCAGCTACACCAACATCGGTGCCTGGGTAGGCGAGGGCACGATGGTAGACACCTGGGCCACCGTAGGTTCGTGCGCGCAGATTGGCGCGGGCGTACACCTAAGCGGCGGTGTGGGCATCGGCGGTGTGCTGGAGCCTGTGCAGGCCGCCCCCGTGATTGTAGAAGACGGCGCCTTCATCGGCTCGCGTAGCATTCTGGTAGAAGGCTGCCACATCGGCAAGGAAGCCGTTATTGGCGCGGGCGTTACCATCACGGGTAGCACCAAGATTATCGACGTGACGGGTGCCGAGCCTAAGGAGTACAAAGGCATAGTGCCGGCTCGTTCGGTGGTCATCCCGGGTTCCTACACCAAGCAGTTCCCGGCCGGTGAGTACCAAGTGCCTTGCGCCCTCATCATCGGTCAGCGCAAGCCCAGCACTGACCTCAAAACCTCGCTCAACGATGCTCTACGCGAGCACAACGTGGCTGTCTAAACCACGGATTCGCTCGGATTTTTCGGATGACACAGATTTTGTGTACGACCTGACCATAAGCAACTGAACTAAAACAAAAAGAGCTGCCCAATTTGGGCAGCTCTTTTTGTTTGTAATCGTTCACAAAATCCGTGTCATCCGAAAATCCGAACGAATCCGTGGTTTAGACTTACTTCGCTGCCGAGGCAGACTTCTTCAGCTTATCACCGAACACGGCTTTCACCTTATCTACCTTCGGCTTCACTACAAACTGGCAGTAGGGCTGGGTGCCGTTCAGGTTGTAGTAGTCCTGGTGGTAGTTCTCGGCCTTATAGAAGGTAGGCGCGGCGCTGATTTCCGTTACCACGGGGTTGGGGAAAGCGTGGGCGTCGTTGAGCTTCTTTTTATACTCCTCAGCTAACTGCTTTTGTTCGTCATTGTGGTAGTACACCACCGAGCGATACTGTGTGCCCACATCGTTGCCCTGGCGGTTGAGCGTAGTAGGGTCGTGGGTTTTCCAGAATATCTCCAGCAGCTCTTTAAAGTTGATCTTGCCGGGGTCGTAGGTGATATTAATGACTTCGGCGTGGCCAGTAAGGCCCGAGCATACTTCCTTATAGGTAGGGTTGGCAATACGCCCGCCGGCATAGCCCGATTCCACTTTTTCAACGCCTTCGAGGTCCTGAAAAACTGCTTCGGTGCACCAGAAGCAGCCGGCGCCAAATGTTGCTAATTCCATTTTCTTGGTTGTCTTGGTAGAGGGTTTAACCGTTGTGCTTTGAGCGAAACTGCCGTAGCAGAAGCTCAACAGCAGGAGCGCGGTAGTAAGCAATTTGATCATACGGTAGAAAGGAAATTTCAGGCAAAAAAGTTTACTCAGACGGCTCAGAAGCTATATAGCGCTCATTCTATGCAGCTTAACAATAGCCCGGCCCGCCACCGACTATGTATACGTCAGCGGCGGGCCGGGCAGATTTACTGGGGTTGCAATTTTGAGGCGAGTATCTACCCTAATAGGAGTGTAAATAGGGTAGGAAACGTGACTAAACTACTTACGAAACCGCTCGGCTACTACCAGATCCTTGGTGCCGTGGCCCCAAGTGTAGAACCCTTCGCCAGACTTCACGCCCAGGCGGCCAGCCATTACCATATTCACGAGTAGCGGACAGGGTGCATACTTGGGGTTGCCAAGGCCGTCGTGTAGTACGCGCAAAATAGCTAAGCACACATCCAGTCCAATAAAGTCGGCGAGTTGGAGCGGCCCCATGGGGTGGGCCATCCCCAGCTTCATTACCGTGTCGATTTCCTCTACGCCAGCCACTCCCTCAAACAGAGAATAGATAGCCTCGTTGATCATCGGCATCAGAATGCGGTTAGCCACAAACCCAGGGTAGTCGTTCACCTCGGTAGGTGTTTTGCCTAGCTGCCGCGACAGGTCCATTACCTGCGCTGTCACCTCATCCGAAGTAGCGTAGCCCCGAATCACCTCTACCAGCTTCATCACCGGCACGGGATTCATAAAGTGCATGCCTATTACCTGCTGGGGACGCTGGGTGGCAGCGGCAATTTTGGTGATGGAAATCGACGAGGTATTGCTGGCCAGAATGGCCTCGGCGGGCGCGTGCTGGTCCAGGTCGCGGAAGATTTGCAGCTTCAGCGCTTCATTTTCTGTAGCGGCTTCCACTACCAGTTGGGCGTTGCGCACACCATCGGGTAGGGAGGTGAAGGCGGTGATGCGCCCGAGCGTGTCGGTTTTGTCGGTCTCGGTGAGGGTGCCTTTGGCTACCTGGCGGTCGAGGTTTTTGCCAATGGTGCCCAGCGCCTTATCCAGCGCAGGCTGGCTGATGTCGATGAGATGAACCGGAAATCCGTGCTGAGCAAACACGTGAGCAATGCCATTGCCCATAGTGCCGGAGCCAATAACGGCAACTTGCAACATACGATAGAGTAAGAGAAGTGGGTGGGGAAATAAAAATGCAGAAGTAAAGCAGTTGACCTACAATGAAATGCCTGCCATAACGGCTGGGTGAAACCGGCCTCCTGAAGCTGCTAAATTACAGGAAATACCGGTCTACATGGTAGTAGGTTGGCAGTAGGCATGCTGAATATAGAATAGCAATAAATGAATGGTAGGAAAATAGTAGTTGCACTCTCACAATAAAGAATTTTCTTTTCGGCATATATCCTTCTAAGGAAAGTACCCGTACAAGACCACAAGCACCTGTTTCACTCTTGCCAACCAATCAGGAATAAACAGATTGCCTTTTGTTTCTCTCTCCCTTCATCCATCCCTAACCTAAACTCTTCACTACCATGGGAAATCTGTTGTATATCATCGCCGTAATTCTGGTTATCATCTGGGCCGTTAGCTTCTTTGGCGGTTTTGTAGGTGGTAGCATCATTCACGTGCTGCTGGTTATTGCCATCATCGCCGTGCTGCTGCGTCTGATTCGTGGTAGCTCTGTGTAGCAACTGCACACTAGCCGCATACATAGAAAAAGGCCGCTCCCGGTATAGGGAGCGGCCTTTTCGTATTTTAGGTGTACTAGCTGTTTATCTTCCTATATCAAATAGGAAGCTAAAGCGAATAACGGGCTGACCGTAGATGTCATCTAGTCCGTTGCCATTGAAATTATAGAGCAATACAATGTCGGCGGCGGCCCGGTCGCTGAAGCGCTGCCGGTAGCCCGCCCCAGCTAGCGGGGTGCGTACCGTGAGCTTGCCGGGGTACAGATAGCCCTGGCTGTCCTGAAATAGGACCTCGGCGTGCGTTACTTCATACTCACCGTGTATGAAAAAGTCTTTGTAAACTATATACTGCAGGAAACCTTTCACCCCAATGCTGTTGGTGCGGATGCCGCGCCCGCCGCCTTGCACTGAGTAGCTATTATAGGCATAAGAAAGCCCTGGACCAATGGCCAGCTTCTCCGTAATGCGGTAGCCCAGCGCAGGCGCAATGCTGGCGCTGAATTGCGTCAGGCCATAGATGCTGCTCAGGCCCAATCCAAAGTTGCTGTACACGAAGTAGCGTCGCAAGGGCTTGGGCTGCTCGCTGGCCCGACTGCCTGGCGGAAACTCCAATCCCGACGGGCTGTTGGGATTGGGCCGGTACACGGGCGTACCGGGTTGGTCGGCCGGGACGCCTGGCTGTGGGGCGGGGGTAACCGGCGCGGGGGTAGGGGTTGGCGTAGTTAACTCATAGCCGCGGGCCGGCGCGGGGGTAGGCGCCGGTGCCTGACGGGCGGGCGCACCGGGCGGGGCCGTATTCAGCTGGGGCTTGGCCTGCTGCGTGCGGGTGGTGTCGGGGGTAGGGGTAGTCTGGGCCTGGGCGAGGGTAGGGGCCAAGCCGGCCCCTACCGCTACGCTCAGCACGAGCAAAAGCTTTTTCATACAGGGCTGTAACGCTGCTACGAAACCAATTGGTACATGCGCTTGCGCTGCGCCTTCAGATGGTCGTCGGCCAGGTATTCTTCGTAGCTCATGCGCCGGTCCAGAATGCCGTCGGGCGTGAGCTCGATGATGCGGTTGGCGATGGTGTCGATGAATTGCAAATCGTGAGAAGTGAACAGCAGCGTGCCCGAGAAGTCACGCAGGGAGTTGTTCAGGGCCTGAATGCTTTCCAGATCGAGGTGGTTCGTGGGGTCGTCGAGCGTGAGTACGTTGCCACCTTCCATCATCATCTTGGAAAGCATGCAGCGCACTTTCTCGCCCCCGCTCAACACGTTGGATTTCTTCTGCGACTCCTCGCCCGAGAACAGCATCCGGCCCAAGAACCCGCGGATAAACGACTCGTCTTTTTCCGTGGAGTACTGACGCAGCCAGTCTACCAGGTTCAGGTCGGTGTCGAAGAACTCAGTGTTTTCTTTGGGGAAGTAGCTAGGTGTGATGGTGGTGCCCCATTTGTAGCTGCCCTTGTCGGCTTTGATCTGCTCAAACAGAATATCAAACAGCAGCGAAGCCGCCCGGTCGTCGCGGCTCACAATGGCTATCTTGTCGCCCTTGTCAAGGGAGAAAGTTACGTTGCGGAAAAGGGTATGACCATCTACCGAAGCGGCTAGATCCTCCACGCTTAGCAGCTGATTGCCCGCCTCGCGCTCCGATTTGAAGGCGATGTACGGGTACTTGCGCGAGCTGGGCTTAATCTCCTCCAGCGTCAGCTTTTGCAGCAGCTTCTGGCGCGAGGTAGCCTGCTTGGATTTGGAAGCGTTGGCCGAGAAGCGGCGCACAAATTCTTCCAGTTCCTTGCGCTTGTCTTCGGTCTTCTTGTTCACCTCCTGGCGCTGGCGCAGAGCCAGTTGCGACGACTCGTACCAGAAGGAGTAGTTGCCGGGGTACATCGTGATTTTTGAGAAGTCCAAGTCGGCCATGTAGTTACACACGGCATCGAGGAAGTGGCGGTCGTGGCTTACCACGATTACCGTGTTCTGGAACGAGTCGAGGAAGTTCTCCAGCCACAGCACGGTTTCAGCGTCGAGGCCGTTGGTGGGCTCGTCTAGCAGCAATACATCGGGGTTGCCAAATAGGGCCTGGGCCAGCAGCACGCGTACCTTGTCGGAGGTGCCTAGGTCGGCCATCAGGGTCTGGTGCTTGTCTTCCGAAATACCCAGGCCGGAGAGCAACTCGGCGGCTTCGTACTCGGCGTTCCAGCCTTCCAAGTCGGCAAACTCGCCCTCCAGCTCAGCCGCCCGCTCGCCGTCGGCATCCGAAAAGTCGGGCTTGGCATAAATGGCGTCTTTCTCCTCCATTACCTTCCATAGGCGCGTGTGACCCATAATCACCGTTTGAAGCACCGGAAAGGCGTCGGCGGCAAATTGGTCCTGCTTCAGCACCGAGAGGCGGGCGCCCTTGGGCATGTCCACCGAGCCGGTGTTGGGCTCAATCTCGCCCGAGAGGATTTTCAGAAAGGTAGACTTACCCGCGCCGTTGGCCCCAATGAGGCCGTACACGTTACCGGGCAAAAACTTGATGGTGACATCTTCGAACAGCACGCGCTTGCCGTAGCGCAGGCTCACGTTGGAGGTACTAATCATGTAGTAGTAGAAAACGAAGTAACAGAGTGAAGGGGCGCCAAGCACCGCAACCGCCCGCGAAAATACGCAAATTGGTCGGGAGGCTACTTATCGTTATAAGCGATGCGGAGGGTAGTGCACCAATAAAATGCCGGTCTACCTAGTAAAAAAGCGTAGGCAGGCACAACATCCGGTTGACAATCAAAGTATAAAAAGACCGAATGCGGCTTATCTGCCCGGCGTTTGGTAACAGCCAACCGGAAGTGGCAGTTCCGTATACCTATCTCTTCCTGTCCAACTCTCTTCGACTTTTCTTTTATGAGTGACGCTCGCCTAACACCCGAAAAAAACGGCCTTCGCTATGGCATTTACACTACAGGTGCCATGATTGTCTACTTCCTCGTTGCTTCCTTATTTGGTCTCACGGACCGCATCGAGTTCAGTTTCTTAAATGGCATTATTATGTCCATTGGCGTAACGCTGGCCATCCGCCACTTTAAGTACGCCAAGGATGACCACATGGCGTATTTGCAAGGCTTCGGTACCGGTATTATCACGGGTGCAGTAGCTGGCGTACTGTTTGGCCTGTTCTTCATTGTCTATGCTGCCATCAATCCGGCCCTGATGGACCAGATTTCGGCCCGCGACCTGTTTGGCTTCGACTTGTCGGTAGTTATTGCCTTCCTGGCTATTGTGCTGCAAAGTGTAATGGGTGCCAGTATAGTAGCGCTTATTGCCATGCAGTATTACAAGAGCCCCGACCACAAGCCAATTGAGGAAGTGGAGTAAGCACGTAGTCGTATTCTAATTCTAATCGCGCTTAGTCAAAGGCCAGTTCCAAGTGAAACTGGCCTTTTTTATGTTTATTAAATAAAATTGGATGTATCCGTAACATTTTATAAAAAAAAGACGATACAAGCATTGTTGTTTAATTAAAGCAATATACATTTGTATTATAGAAAGCGGGTTAGGCCAAAGTAACTAGATCCACTTCACTAGAACAGCAGGTATTGCAAATAGCATTTTCTCCTTCAAAACCGATGAAAACGGTCTTTTTTGCACTTTTCTTCACAGTTGCCTTGGCAGGATCTGCTGTAGCACAAAAGCAGCAAAGCTTGCTGGCTGAGTTACCTGGCACCAACGAAATACCTACCGAGCGGGTAGAAACCCTAACGCGGGCTATGGTAACTACGCTGCACCTCAACGAAAGCCAGTATGTACGCTTGCGTGAGGCAAACCGCGTCAAGCTCACCCGCCTCGATGAAATTCAGTGGCAAACCCGCGACAATGTGGCGCAGCAGCAAGCCCAAATGCTAGAGCTGCAGTCGCAGTACGAAGCGGAGTGCGGCCGTATTCTCTCACCAACACAACTAATGGCTCTGCGCGAAGAGCAGAAAAAAGATGCGCAGCCCAAGCGCGACCCTAGCATGGGCGGAATAGGGTAGGCTATTGCCTGCACTATGCTATGATATAACACACGAAGCGCGGCCGCACCCATAGGTGCGGCCGCGCTTCGTTGGTGGTAGAGGGTAGGCGTGGTTACGGCTGATAGAGTATCTCGCTCACGATGCCAGTAGGGCTGAAGCGCAGGCGCAGCTTGCTGGCTGCAGAGCGGGGGTGGCGTGGCTCGCACTGGGCACCAGGCACTACGTAATAGATGTATATTTTTTCGGTCTGCTCGCTCAACTCGTTTTCATCGGGGTGGCCCAGCAGGGCGTCGATGGCGCCGGTACGCGTGTCGTAGAGCAGGTTGCGGTGCTTGAGTAGGGTAGGGAGTAGGGCCGCTCGCTGGTTGCGGCAGGCATAGGCATCCTGCCGCCACGCCGCCGCATCAAAGTCGGGAATAGCGCGCAAATCGTGTCCGCAGGCACTCACCAACAGCAAGCACACGGCAGCGGCAGACAGACGGCGGAGGGTAGGAAACATACGAAAGAGAATAAAAAATTAGGCAGAGAAGAGGCCGCAGCTACTCCGGAAAGACGCAAAGTAACGCAGATTTCATCGGCCGGCTACGGCAAGGTGGCGCATAGAGTTCGGGTATTTCTGTTAAATTTGGCAAGCCAGTTCTATGGAATAGCCCCTCGCGTACCGAATTACTCTGTTTCGACTACTCTCAGCCTATGCCCTACTTGCCGACTGTTGGCGCCAGCCTGCTTTTGTCCGTTCTCTCCTTTCTGCCCACCAACAACGCGCCCGTAGCGGCCCCGCCGGCTCCCACTGCTGTGGCGGTTGATGCGCCAGCTTCGCGGGCACTCGCTACGGCTGCTTTTGAGCAGCACATTCTGCAAAGCTATGCCCAGAGCGGCCTGGTGACATCGGGCCTACCCGTGCTGGTGTACCGCGAGGCACTGATTGGTTTCTACAATCTGCGCCAACAGGGTAAGGTTGCCGCCGATCAGCACGTCCTCACGGTTATCGATTTCAGCCAGTCGAGCAAGGCGCAGCGGTTTTGGGTGATTGATCTGGAAAAGCAGCGCTTGCTGTTCCGCACGTATGTGGCACACGGCAAAAATACCGGCGAGGAATTCGCACAGACCTTCTCCAACCGCGAGGGGTCCGAAATGAGTAGCCTGGGCTTCTACCGCACCGGCCACACCTACCAGGGCAAGCACGGCCTGTCGCTGAAGCTGCACGGCCTCGATACTGAGTATAATACCAATGCCTACGACCGAGCCGTGGTCGTACACGGTGCACGCTACGTAAGCGAAGACTTCATTCGGCAAAACGGCCGCCTGGGTCGTAGCCAGGGCTGCCCGGCCCTACCTGTAGGCGAGTCATCATCTATTATTCACGCCATTAAAAACGGCTCTGTGGTGTACGCGCACGGTCCTGCCCAGGCTAGTTACGCCTCCTCGTGGCTAAACCTGGAGCCCGCCGTGCTGGCCTTTGGTGGCACCCCCAAGATAGTGGCCGGCCAGTAATAGCATTTTAGAAGTAACAGCAACGCCCCGCGGCTCATGAGCTGTGGGGCGTTGCTGTTTGGTAGCGCATGGGTAGTTAGGCCCGGTCGCTGGTTGTTTTCACTAGGTTGATGCCAGCAAAGAAGAAAATCAGGCCGACCAGGAAAGGAACAAAGGAGTTCATTTTGCCTAAGCCGATGCCACCAACGCCGAGAAAACCCATGGCGCCAATGATGATACCAACGATACCTAGAACCGTGAGGATGGTGCCGAACGTGCGTTTCTGATTCATAAGAGAGGAGGGCTAAAAATGGGAAAATAGGAAGACGGGAGAGTCTGCTTTGCCCTGATACGTGAACAAACAGAATTTGGCTATATAGTGGGAAGTAACCCTGCGTGCCGGCCGCCGTTACTAAGCGCAACCGGGCCCACCAATCGGCCCGCTCACTCCCTTTTACTACCCTGCACCATGAGAGGACTTTTGCGCTATGTGGTGGCCGCCGTGCTGGCCTTATCCGCATTCATTACCTATTACTGCAACTCCACCACCAACGAGGTGACCGGCGAAACGCAACACGTGGCCATGACCACCGACGAGGAAATTGCCCTGGGTCTGCAAGCCGCGCCCCAAATGGCCCAGCAGTACGGCGGCCTGTCGCAGGATGCGCAGGCGCGGGCTGTAGTGGAGCGCGTGGGCGAGAAGATTATCAGCAGCACCAAGGCTGGCCAAACGCCCTACAAGTTTCAGTTTCACCTGCTGGCTGACCCCAAAACCATCAACGCGTTTGCCCTACCTGGCGGGCAAGTGTTTATCACCGAAGGCCTGTTGCGCAGTTTGACTTCCGAAGGTGAGCTAGCTGGCGTGCTGGCCCACGAGGTAGGGCACGTGGTAGGCCGGCACTCGGCCGAACAAGTAGCCAAAGCCAAACTCACGCAAGGACTAAGCGGGGCCGCCGCCATTGCTGCATACGACCCCGACCGTCCGGCTACGGCCGCTGGTGGAGCCGTAGCCGCCGCTATTTCCAAGCTGCTGACCCTGCGCTACGGCCGCGACGACGAATTGGAAGCTGATAAGCTGGCCGTCGACTTCACGCCCCAGGCTGGTTACGATCCACGCTCCATGATTAAAGTGATGGAAATTCTGGATCAGAAAGCCGGGGGGAGCAACCCGCCCGAGTTCTTGAGCACGCACCCCAACCCTAGCAACCGCATTGGGCGCTTGCAGGAAGAAATTGCGGCCGAGTTTCCGCAAGGCGTGCCTTCTAACCTGAAGCAATAGTCCTCGTCATGGCTGAGTTACTGCGCCACCTACTATTTGTACTGAACCCCGTTTCCGGCGATACCGACAAAGACGAGTTGGAAACTACCGTGCGTGTCACTTGCACTGAGCACGGCCGCACGGCTGCCTTCTGGCACACCACCGGCGAGAATGACTTGCAGAAGCTAACCCAGCATCTGGCTGGGCAGCCCTACGACGCCGTATTCGCCGTGGGCGGCGATGGCACCGTGAAGCTGGTCAGCGAAGCCTTGTTGACGACTAATGCCATCCTGGGCATCCTACCCATGGGCTCCGGCAATGGCCTGTCAAAAGACCTTGGTATCCCGCAGGATACCGACGAAGCATTAGAGCTGATCTGGGACCACGAGGTGCGGGCCATTGATACGCTACGCTTGAACGGCCACTTCTCTGCTCACTTAGCCGACCTAGGCTTTAATGCATTGGTAGTGAAAAAGTTCTGCGACGGCGACACGCGCGGGCCGGGCGCCTACGTGCGCATCGCGCTGGCCGAGTACGGTGACTATGAGCCGCTGTGCTACCGCATCGAAACCGACCAAGAAACACTAGAAACGGAGGCCTTTATGCTGACCATTGCCAATGCCAATACGTTCGGCAGCAATGTGGTTATCAACCCCAATAGCCGCCTGGACGACGGGCAATTTGAAATCTGCTTGGTTGCACCTTTTCCGGCCGGAGCTGCGCCGGGCCTGCTCTACCGTCTCTATACCGAGGCTTTCGATGAATCGGACTACACCCAACGGTTATCGTGCCACCGGGCGACTATTAGCGTACCGGGGCAGGAAAAGGCGTTGGTGCAGGTAGATGGGGAGCCGCTGGAACTAGAGTTGCCCATCACCGTTGAAATCAGCCCGCAGAGCCTGCGTGTGCTGACGCCGCAGCAGGGGTAGGGGCTGTGGCCTCGTTTGCAGCAGCCGTATACAGGCAGTGGCGGAAAGGCTCGGCGGTGCGGGTGCTACCCGTAGCGTTGCCGGGTTCTAGGGTGCGTAGCCACGCTTCGCCGTTGGCATAAAATTCCAGCACAAAAAAACCTTTGTGCTCGTGTGTGAAAGTAGCCTTGCCACCTTTTTGCACGAAAGCCGTTTTGCTGCCCGAACCACTCACCAAGTAGTGCCCGCCGCGCCGCTGAAAGTACTGGAGGTTGTGGTCGTGACCGGCAGCATAGACGATGTTGGGAAAGTCGCGTAGCACCCGCAGCAGGCGTCGGCGCATAGCGCGGTAGCGTGGGTGGGCCATATCCTCGGCCGCGCCTACCACCCGCCGGTACGCCGGAAACAACGACCCTATAATGGGTAGGGGTAGGTAGGCCTTTTTGTTCACCGCCAGCAACGGAAACACGTGCTGCTTGGTGGTGAACTGGCCGCCGTGCATAGCATTGGAATACAATGGGTGGTGCCCAGCTACTACAATGCGCTGGTGTTGGTTGGCAGCCAACACTTGGCGCAGCTGCTCAAACGGCTCCCGACTGGTAGCGGCTGTGCATCCGTACGCGTTGCCTAAAGGGCGTGTACCGTGCTGCACCCACCACTGCGTATTCAGCACGACCAGCAAGATATTGTTAGGCAGTTGTAGTGTAACGGGGCCGGGGCAACCGCGGGGTGGCAGGTAGTGTGCCGTAGGCAGGTGGTCGCGCACATAGGCCTCTTGGCGCAGCACGTATTCGTAGCCGTCGCGGCGGCCTTTGTTCCAATCGTGGTTGCCGCTAAGGAATACCACCTGGCCCTTAAAAGTCCGCAGGGCGTCTAGCTGGGCATTGAGGCGATGCTCAGCATCGGCACGGCCAGGATGGGTAGGGGCCGGCAGACCAGTGGGGTAGATATTGTCGCCTAAAATCACGACGGTGCCGGCCGAGCCGGTTTGCTGTTGCCAGTCTTGCAGCAGGTTCATCACCGGGTCGCGGCCATTGGTAGCCACAGCTCCCAAGTCGCCTACCAGGGCAATGCTGTACGCCGGGGCTTCGGCGGGGGTAGGGGCCGCGGCCCCCGCACGGGCAGCCGGGGCTACGTAAGGCTGCCGCCGGTAGCGGCGCTCCTGCCCGTATCGGTGTAGTAGCCAGATGGCCGTTGCCCCAGCCAGGCCAATTAGCGCATACAATACAACAAGAGTAAAAGACATACTAGGGGTACGCAAATAGCGCCACCAAGTAGGAGGTAGGGCCGCAACATTTTGCGCCTTGCTACCCCCGATGCTGCTACCCCCCTGTCCTCAGCTAGTAGGGAGGAAGGGCAGAATCTGCACCATCTATGCTTAAAAGTTAGGCGGCGTGAGGTTTTTGAAGTGGCCGTTCAGCCGGGCGCGGTCTTTCAGGCGCTCGGTTTCCATGAGCACAGGTAGGGTCTGGTCGAGGTGCTCGCGCACCAGCTCCTGGCGCTCCAGCTCGCTGGTGGCGGCCAGCAGCTGGTATTCCTGGGTCTGGCTCATGCCCAAGTGGTGGGCCACATCAAAAATGCGGTAGTCGGTGGGGAGGTCGAGCAGGAGCTTGCGCAAGCCCAGTATGTCGTAGAGGCGGCGCACCTGCTCGGTAATGCGTGCCTGCAGAGTGGGGTCGCCCACGGCATCGTCCTGAATGTCTTCTACCTTGCCCGCCGCATACAACTTATCGGGAGCCTGGCGATAAAACTCCCGGATGCGAAACACCCCCACCCCCTGCGTGCGAATATCCATTTCGCCCGAGGGATATACTTTCTCCACCTCCAGCAGCTTCACCTCAGTACCTAGTTGGCCCACGCTGTTGTTGAGGTAGGGCGGAATACCAAAGGTGATACCCTCCTGAATGCAGTCGCGTACTAGTTGCCGGTAGCGGGGCTCAAAAATGTGCAGGTTCAGTTTTTCCCCCGGAAAAACTACTAGGTTCAGCGGAAACAAGGCCAACAAGCGCGCCATAGGAGCAGGGAAGATAAGAGCCGAAAGGTACCGGAAAATTGAAAACAGCGGCCATCGGCAACGCAAATCGTCTACTTTTGCGCTGGTGTCCGGTGGGCACTGGTAGGCATTAAACGGAATTCTCGTCGGTAGTGGCGGATTATAAAGAAGTAGCGCGCCGCACAGGGCGCATCGTGCTGCAAATAGCAGCGGCGTTGTTTCTGACCTCGGTAGCCTGGGTGCTGGTATACCGCTGGGTGGCACCGCCTGCCACTTGGATTATGCTGGAGCGCCGTGCGCACCCGCCCACTGGCCGCGGCTACTACGGCATCCGCCCCGAGGGCGACCGGCAGATTCGGTACACGTTTCGGACGCTGGACGAAGTATCCCCCAACGTGCCCCTGGCCCTGGTGGCCGCCGAGGACCAACGCTTTCTGGTGCACCATGGCTTTGATGGCGGCGCAATGTGGCAGGCCGCCCGGCACAACTGGCAAGGGGGTAGCAAGCTGGTAGGGGGTAGCACCATCTCGCAGCAGGTGGCCAAAAACGTGTTTCTGTGGCACGGCCGCAGCTACATACGCAAAGCAGCCGAGGCCTACTTCACGGTGCTGATTGAGGTGCTCTGGAACAAGCGCCGCATTATGGAGATGTATATGAGCGTGGCCGAGATGGGCGACTGTATGTTTGGGGTAGAAGCTGCCTCACAGCAATATTTCCACAAATCGGCCAGCAAACTCACGCAGGCCGAGGCGGCGCTGCTGGCGGGCGTGCTACCCAATCCGCTCCGTTTTCGGGCCAGCAACCCCGGCCCCCAAGCCCGCGCCAAGCAACAGCGCGTGGTGCGCCGGATGCAGTCCTTGCGTGGGTCGGTGTACGTGAAGGAGCTAACGGAGGAGTGACCAACAAAAAAGCCGGACCATAGGTCCGGCTTTTTTGTTGGTCACTCCTCCGTTAGCGAGGAATGGTAGATTACGCACCCAGCTTCCAGCCCTGGCGGTAGTCGCGCTTCACAAACTGATTCACGACATCCAGATTGGTTACTTTCAGCTGCTTGGGGTCCCAGAGGAGCTCCACGTTGCGGCCGGGGTAGTTGAAGCCTTTGCCATCGGCTTTAGGCGTTTGCACGTCGTAGCCGCGCACGGCCAGGTTGGCAATCAGCAGCGTTTCGGTGAGCGGGCCGGCAATGTCGAAGGGCGAACTCACCTCTTTTTTACCGTAGCCAGCAATAGCGGCCTCCACCCACTGGGCGTAGTGGCCGTTAGCGCCACCGGGTACGCGGGCAAACTTCTCGGCCACCTTGGTAGTGGCGGTGAGCGAAGTAGGCAGCAGGCGCGGATTTTCGGCGTAGGTGCTGGCCATCATCTTGCCTTTGTCGCCAATGAACAGGATGCCGTTGCCCCCGTCGCCAAACACCTCGTTGGGACCTAGCTCGGCGGGGCGCTCGGGCTGAATGCCGCCGTCCATCCAGTGCAGGGTGATGTCGCCTTTGGTTTTCGAGGTTTTCGGGAACTTCAGAATTACGTGGCTGGAGGGCGGGCAGCTCTTGGGAAAATAGCCGCGCTTAAACTCATCCACGTACACGCTACCCACGCTGGCCGCCACCGATTTGGGGTAGGTCAGGTCCAGCACCCGGAACGGCGCTTCTACCAGGTGGCAGCCCATGTCGCCGAGGGCGCCGGTGCCGTACTCCCACCAGCCGCGCCAGTTGAAGGGCACCAGCTTTTCGATGTAGTTTTCTTTGGGTGCCGTGCCCAGCCACAGGTCCCAGTCGAGGGTAGAGGGCACGGGAGCCGCTTTGTCGGGCCAAGCAATGCCCTGGGGCCACACGGGGCGGTCGGTCCAGCAATACACGGTGTGCACATCGCCGAGCAGGCCGGCATCGTACCACTCGCGCAGCAGGCGGGCGCCGTCGTTGGAAGCGCCTTGGTTGCCCATCTGTGTTACCACTTTGTACTTACGGGCGGCATCGGTGAGGACGCGGGCCTCGTAGATATCGTGCGTCAGCGGTTTCTGCACATACACGTGCTTGCCCAGCTGCATGGCCGCCAGGGCTGGAGCGGCGTGGTTGTGGTCGGGGGTAGACACCGAAACGGCGTCGATGTGCTTGTGCTCCTTCTCGAGCATCTTGCGCCAGTCCTTGTAATATTTGGCCTTTGGAAACGACTTAATCGTTTTAGCAGCGCGCTGATCGTCTACGTCGCAGAGGTACGCAATATCAGCCTTGCCACTTTTCGAGAAGTTCATGATATCGCTTTCACCCTTGCCGCCTGCCCCAATGCCGGCCACTACCAGCCGGTCGCTGGGCGCTACGTAGCCCTTGCCGCCCAGCACAAAGCGGGGTACAATCATGAAACTAGCGGCAGCCACGGCGCTTTGCTGAAGGAATTTACGCCTTGATTCGGGGGAAGGAGAGGGAGTGGGGTTTGGCTTAGCCATTAGATGAAGGGATTGGGAGTGGAAATGATGAAGTAGAATGGATAGTTTGCCTATAATAGTACTACTATTTTTCGGCTGCAAAAGCATAGTGGTCTGGATTTTCTAGAATCCATTGCTCCTACAATCTAATGACAAAGAACTTATTTGGTGGCTGCACGCTACTTCTGCTCACCGCCTGCGCCACCACGCGTCCCGCTGCTGTGCAGGCGCCCATCCGGCAGGTACTCACTACTCAAGCCGCGGCCTGGAACCGCGGCGACATTCCTGCTTTCATGCAGGGCTACTGGCGCTCCGACTCCCTGGTGTTCATTGGGAAACGTGGCCCTACCTACGGCTGGCAGCAAACCCTCGACAATTACCGCAGCAGCTACCCCGATGCCACCGCCATGGGCCAGCTGGCCTTCTCCGACCTCTACATCACCCCAAATGGCCCCCAGGCCGCACACGTGGTAGGCCGCTGGCACCTCACGCGCCCCACTGCCGGCGACGTGGGCGGACACTTCCTGCTCGTGTTTCGGCAAGTAAAAGGCCACTGGGTAATCGTAGCCGACCACACGAATAGTGAAAGATGAAATGGTGAAGTCAGGAGTGCAAAAGCGTGTGTCATCCTGAGCGCAGCGAAGGATCTTATCACGCGTGAACAAAATCGTTCGGTAGTAACTCCAACGTGATAAGGTCCTTCGCTGCGCTCAGGATGACAGACATCTTTGCATTCACAACCTCACCACTTCACCCTTCTCCACCTATTCCTCCGCCGTTTCGTCTTTTTGTTTTTCGCTTTCGACGGCCGGAATAGCTTCGGTGAAGACGAGGCCGTGGGCAGCGGCGTGCTCGGCAGCTTGCACTGTGTCCTGCACTAAAAGCATTTCCACATTTTCATCGCGCAGGTCGTCGGATACCTTTTCTACCAGCAGAGCGCGGTCAGGGCTTTGCACGTCGCGAATATAGATGGCCAGCACGCGGCCGGGGTGGCGGCGCACCACCTCCCGGTAGATGTTGGCGTCTTCCTGACCCGAGTCGCCGATGAGCACGAAGGGCAGCTTGGGGTAGGTGAGCAGCAGGTTGTCAATTTCCTTGAGCTTGTGGCCGTGGTGGGCTGAGTCAGCATCTTTGTGGGTACGTTTCAGGCCCATATCGCGCAGCAATAATGGGCCAGGCGGAATATCGTTGAGGTGCAGGAAGTCCTCCAGCAAGTCATACAAATTCCAGGGGGAACTGCTCACGTAGAAAAACGGATTGTTGCGCTTGCCGTTGCGCCCCAGCTGCAACTGCCGGTAGAACTCGGCTACCCCTTTGAAGGGTAGGCGCGAGCGGGCATTGCGCAGTAACACCGTACGGGCCATGCGCAGCAGGTGCGTGGCCGAGGTCTGAATTACGGTATCGTCCAGGTCGGAGATGATGCCGTATTCCGCATCGGCCGGCGGAATGAGCACGTGCGCCTGGGTACGTAAGTTGTCGGGGAGAGTGAAGGGAGCTGGCACCTGTTGCAGCAGCGCATCTACCGGGTACCATAAATAGTCGATGGGCTCGGGTAGGCGCTTGGGGGCCAGGTTCACCGTAAAATATCCTTCATCATCCGTCAGCACCGGGTGCTCGATGCCATCAGCTGCCCGCACGATAACCTGCGCCCCGTTGATTTCGTCGCTGTCGAAGCGCCGGTACATATTCAGCAGGTTGTGCCAGCGCGAGTCTTTGGGGTCAGGCTCCGTAATGCCTTTATCAGTGAGTAGGCGGCCCTTCACGTAGAGGCGGTCGGGGGTGCCGTAGCTGCGGTAGGGAAGGAGCTGCAACGGAGCCAGCAGGCCGAGGCGTTGGCGCGTGAGCGTCAAATAATCGTCGGCCCACTCGGCCAAGTCGCTGATTTTGTCGCGAAGAGAGGTCATACAGTGCGGAAAGAAACAGGTGCTTTCCTACCCCCTACGCGCTCTATAGGGTAGGGAGTTGCCCCACGGCTATGTCCACCGGCTCAGAAACTGCGTGAAGGCCTCCTTGTACTGGTCGCTCACGGGCAGAGTCTGGTCCTCAATCTGCACCGAGTTGCGCGTCACGGCCCTGATTTTGTCGAGCGCCACAATAGTAGAGCGGTGAATGCGCATGAAGCGCCGGGCCGGCAGCTTTTCTTCCAGCACCTTTAGGCTGGTGAGCGAGAGCAAGGGTCGGGCGTCGCCCGTGAGGTGCACCTTCACGTAGTCCTTCAGGCCTTCTATATAGAGGATGTCCTGGAAGGCCACGCGCACCAGCTGATACTCAATCTTCAGGAACAGATACTCTTCTTCTGGCTCGGGCGGAGCGGCGGGTAGGGCGGCCGGCTGCGCCAGGCTAGCGTAGGCGTGGGCCTTGGTGGCAGCCCGCAGAAATTCCTCGTAGTTGAACGGCTTCACGAGGTAGTCCAGGGCATCGACGCGGTAGCCATCCAGCGCAAACTGGTTGTAGGCCGTGGTGAAGATGATGCGCGGCCCCGTGCCCGGCCGGCCCCGATCGAGCACGCGCGCCAACTCTAGCCCACTGAGGTCGGGCATTTGGATATCCAGGAAAATCAGGTCAATATCCGGCAGCTGGTGCAGGCCCTGCAGCGCTTCTACGGCACTGCTGTAGCGGCCTACCAGGTCCAGGAAGGGCGTTTGCTCCACAAAAGCGCATACCAGCCCCAGAGCCAGCGGCTCATCATCAACGGCAATGCAACGGAGGGTTTTCAAATCGAGAATTAGAGATTAGGAATTATACTGCTCGGCCGAAATCCAGCTGTAGTGGAGGAAACCGTAAGTAGCTCCGCTGACAGCCAGCATCAGTAAATCAACAAAGAATGAATTAAAAAAGGGGTATGACAGCAGCAGAACGGGCACTTCTAAAGCTAAGGTTGCTACGCCACCCAGCCCGCTGATTTGCCAGACAGTTTGTGGCTGGTAGCGGTGCAACAGCCATTCAAACAGCGCAAGTGCCGGTAAGTAAATAAACCATCCAATCCATATTGCCATGATGGTTATGTAGAGCCAACTAGCAAAAGGATATCGTAATGAGCGGTCGTCTGTGAGCAGTACACATACCGCAGCCACTCCAATAGCACATAATACGGATGCTATTCGCCGGCCTGCTTTACGCATATGTTTCTGTAGCGTCGGGAATCGTGTAGTCTTTCTTCGTTACCTCTAAACTAAGCAATACACGAAATTCCTTACTTGCTGTAGCTTCTTCCACGCTTAGCTGGTAGCGCTGGGGGTAAAGCAGATCGAGGCGGCGGCGGGTATTGGTGAGGCCGATACCACTGCCTACCTCCTCCACGGCGGGGCGCTTATCAGGAAATACGGTGTTGCGCACCTCTAGCGTGAGTGTGCCGTGCTGTTGGTGCAGGCCAATGTAGATCTGGCTGGGTAGGGTAGCGCTTACGCCGTGCTTAAAGGCATTTTCTATGAAGGGCAACAGTAGCATGGGCGCAACAGGCACATCGCGCAGCAGGGGAGTAGGGCGCTCGAATGTAACGGTCACTTTGTCGGTCAGGCGTAGCTGCATCAGCGAAATGTAGTCCTGCACAAACGATACCTCCTGGCTGAGCAGGGTTGTACTGGCCTGGGTTTCATAGAGCACGTAGCGCATCATGCGCGAGAGCGTATGGATGGCCTGCCGGGCCAGCTCGCCGTTCACCACCGTGAGGGCGTAGATATTGTTGAGCGTGTTGAAGAAGAAGTGCGGGTTGATCTGCGCTTTTAGGAACGACAGCTCGGCGGTAGTTTGCTGTTGCTCCAGTTCGCGCCGAATTTGCGCGTCATTTTGCCATTTGCGCACCACAGCCACGCTGGTGCTAATGCCCAGCACCAGCATAGAAATGAGCAGCGTGCCCATATCAAACCACCCCGCCGACGAACGGCGCCGCGAGGGGCTGCCATCTGGGTGAAAAGCCTTGTGCATCAGCTCAGGCAGGTGCAGCAGGTTTTCGATGAGCGAGTTGAGAAGCAACACTGCCACCAACGAAGCGGCCAGCACCGCAATAAACCAACTGGTACGCCCCCGAAAGAGCAGCCGTGGCACGGCCACTTGCGCGTTGAAATAAAACAACGCCACCCACAGCAAAAGCAGCAAAAACTGGCGTACCCAAAACTGCGGAGGTAGCTGCACACTCCAGGTAAGCGGCTGGGCCAGGAGCAGGGCCGAGCCAAACATCACCCAGAGCAGCGGGCGCGAGAAACGGTGCGCGAAATGCCGAAAGGCAGAAGAGGTCATAGCAAGAGCAAGATCAGGTTGTCAAACATACCGCACCTGCATTATAGGAAGCCGCTGCCTCGCCAGTTGCCCGCATTTCACCGACCGATAGGGGGTATTTCATCTGCCAACGACTACCCAAAATATCGTCGTAGAAACAATCGGTATAACGCCCCAACTCATCGGCGTTTGCGGCGAGACAATCTATTTATTCTATATAGAAGCAACCCGTCCTGTTGTTTTGGGTACTCTGTCGTGAGCTCGAAAAGATAAGGCTGCCTACCCGTGCCTGACTTTGCTGGACTCGCGTACACCGTTCTGACCCTTCGTTTATTATAACTACTTCATGAAAAAGCCTTTATCCTTTGTGAGTTTGTTGCTGTGCGGCCACGTGGCGCTGGCACAAACAACGCCCGCGGGTCCTACCCTCGTGGGCGGTTCCCGGCCGATGGGCGGTGCCCCGGCAGGAGCCACAAAGGCCGATGCCCGCATTACGGGTACCGTAGTGGATGCCGCTACCAAAAAGCCGGTGCCGTTTGCCACAGTTGCCCTCATCGACACCTCCACTGGCAAGCCCATTGACGGTGCCGCCTGCGACGACGCGGGCAAGTTCACCATCAGCGGCGTAGCCGCTGGCAATTATCAGCTCCAGTTCAGCTTCATCGGCTACAAAACGGTGGAGCAGCCTATTACGGTAGGCAACGGCAACCTGAACGTGGGCACCGTATCGCTGGTTTCGACGGCCCAGCAGCTGGCCGAGGTACGTGTGGAGGGCCAACGCTCCCTGATTGAGGAAAAGGTAGACCGCACCGTATACAACGCCGAGCAGGACCAGACCACCCGAGGCGGCGACGCCACCGACGTGCTCAAGCGCGTACCCCTGCTCACGGTGGACCTGGACGGCAACGTGAGCCTACGCGGCAACCAAAACGTGCGCGTGCTCATCAACAACAAGCCTTCTACTATCACGGCCAGCAGCATTTCGGATGCCCTCAAGCAGATTCCGGCCGATGAGATTAAGTCTGTTGAAGTGATTACCTCGCCATCGGCCAAGTACGACGCCGAAGGCTCGGGCGGTATCATCAACATCGTTACCAAGAAAAACAACCTGCAAGGCAAGACTCTGAGCATTGATACCAGCGTGGGCAACCGAGGCTCTAACCTGGGCCTGAACGGCAGCTACCGGGTAGGCCGCATGGGCTTCTCGTTGGGTGGCTGGGGTAGGGCCGGCTACAACACGCCGGGTACGTTCTCCAACGACCAGCAGACGTTTAACTCATCTGGTGCGCTGGCGTCTACCACTTCGCAGCAAGCCGACACGCGTAACAACAACGTCTTTGGGCGCTACACGCTGGGCTGGGATTTCGACATCAACAAATACAACTCCCTATCGGCCTCGGTGCGCTACGGGCTACGCAGCGGGACCAACTACCAAGACGACCTGCTGACGCGCTCCGACTTCTACGGCACGTCGGGCGCCATTCTGACCCGCACCGGCGACACGCGCAACGTGCAAACCAACGACAAGTCGAACAACGTGGACGTGAGCCTGGGCTACACCCACACCACCGACAAGCCGCAACAGGAACTCAGCTTCTTGGGGGTGTACAGCCGCAACAACCGCAACAACGACTTCACTAACACCATTACCGACCTGGTGAACACCGCGCCGGGAGCCAACCTGACGCCCTACCGTCTCAAAAACCTGAACGACAGCTATAATGAGGAGCTGACCGTGCAGGTTGACTACCAAACCCCCATCGGCGACAAGCAGCTAATTGAGTTTGGAGCCAAAGATATCCGGCGCAAGGTGAACAGCGACTACACCTACCTGCGCGCCGAAGGCGAATCGGAGGGTGCCTACCAGCCGCTGAACAATGCGGGCCTCAACAACACGTTTGATTACACCCAGAACATAGCGGCCGCCTACGCTGCCTACACGCTCAGCTTCCTGAAGCAGTACACGCTGAAAGCAGGCGCCCGCTACGAGTATACCACCATCGACGCTAAGTTTGCCAACGAGGCCACCGATACCACCAACATTCCGTCGTACGGGGTGTTGGTGCCCAGCGTGAACCTCTCGCGCAAGCTGGCCAATGGCAACGTGCTGAAGGTAGCCTACAACCGTCGTATTCAACGCCCCTCGCTGCAATTCCTGAACCCCAACGTGCAGGCGTCGAATACGCGCAACGCTACCCAGGGTAATCCGGTATTGGACCCAGAATATACCAACAACTACGAGTTGGGCTACAACACCTTTATCAAAAACGTATTGTTGAATATGTCGGTGTTTGTGCGCAACACTACCGGCTCTATTCAATCAGTGCGCCGCCCGGCTACTCCAGAAGAAATTGAGCTATACGCGCTGTCGGAAGGTGCCGTCTTTACCAACTTCGCCAACATCGGCCAAGAAAACGCCTACGGGGGTAGCCTGTTCCTGAATGCCAAAATCGGCAACAAGTTCACCCTGAACGGTGGCCCCGATTTCTACTACGCTACCCTGCGCAACAACGTGCCAGAGCCCACTTACAACGCCAGCAACGAAGGCTTTGTAATTAGCGGCCGTTTGTTTGGTACGTACAACCTCTCCGACAACTGGAGCCTGCAAGGCTTTGGCTTTGCCCGCGGCCGCCAGGTGCAGTTGCAAGGCTACCAGAGCGGATTTGGGGTATACAGCCTCAGCATCCGTCGCGAGTTTGCCGAGAAGCGCGGCAGCATTGGCCTGGGTGCCGAAAACTTCTTCTCGCCCAGAATCCCGATTCGTACGGAGTTTACCTCGCCGCTGCTGGTGCAGAACAGCGAGAACATTCCGAACCGTCTGAACATTAAACTGAACTTCAGCTACCGCATTGGCAAGCTAAGCGTAGCCGATGCCCGGCCGCGTCGCCGTCGCAGCGTCAACAACGACGACCTGAAAGAGGGCGGCGAGGGTGCAGATCCTAGCTCTACCCCCGCGCAGCAGCCAGCAGGTGGGGGCGGCGGCCGCGGCCAGCGCTAACGGTTGCTACACGAAAAGCTACACTCTAGCGTACCTACTCCTGCTTTTCTGCGTAAGAAAGCTCCGCTCACCAGCATCGGTGGGCGGAGCTTTTACTTTATGTCGACCTCTACCGCCCCCCGCCCCAAAACCAAAAAGAAGCGCCTCGATCCGCTGGAAGAAGCGCACTTGCTCTACAAAGACCCCGCCCGCCAGGCCGAACTGGCCGGCCTGCGCTACGCCACCGACGACAAACCGGGTATTGTGCGCAAGCCTACCCGCGCCGGCAACTTCACCTATTCTTCGGCCAAGGGCGAGAAAATCACCGACCAGGAAACCCTGGACCGCATCCACGGCTACGTGATACCGCCCGCCTGGACGGACGTCTGGATTTCGCCTTCGGCCAATACGCACCTGCAAGTAACCGGGCGCGATGCCAAGGGACGCAAGCAGTACCGCTACCACCCGTCCTGGGACCAGGCCCGCAGCCTCACCAAGTTCAGCCGCTTACGCGCGTTTGGCGAGCAGCTACCCGCCCTGCGCCAACGGCTGCAAAAAGACCTGAATCGCCCCAAGCTAGACAAGCAAAAGGTAATTGCGCTGGTACTCTTGCTGATGGATCAGTCCTTTATCCGGGTAGGGAATAAGGAGTACGCTAAAAAGAACAAGAGCTACGGCCTGACTACCCTGCGCGACAAGCACGTGAAAATCGAGGGCGACGACGTGCGTTTTAGCTTTGTGGGCAAGAAAGGCGTACCGCACGACGTAACCTTGCACGACCGGAAGCTGGCTCGCCTGGTCCGCAAGTGCAAGGATATTCCCGGCCAGCATTTGTTTCAGTACTACGACGCTACCGGCCACCGCGCCGAGCTGGAATCGGGCGACGTGAACGACTACTTGCACGAAGTAACGGGCATGGCGCTATCGGCGAAGGACTTCCGTACCTGGGGCGGCACCGTGAAAATGGTTACATGCCTGGAAGCCGTGCTGGCTGAAGAGCCGGACCTACCCAAAGAGAAGGTGTTGAAGCGAGCCGTGAAAGACGTAGCCGCCGGTCTAGGCAACACGCCCACCGTGTGCTCCAAGTACTACATTCATCCGCAAGTGGTCGACCTCTTTAACTCTGATAAGCTCATCGACTACCTCCGCCGCCACGACGTAGACCCCACCGAAAACGACCTGCTTTCTCCCACCGAACACATGGTACTAGACATGCTGACGGAGGTGAAAGGGTGAAGCGGAGAAATTGAGAATAAAATAAGTCTGTCCTCCTGAGCAGCGCGAAGGACCTTATCACGCCTGAACGAGTCGTTGTCACGACGGTCGTGCTTACGTGATAAGCTCCTTCGCGCTGCTCAGGAGGACAGACGTCTTTTCACTCGCTCACTCGCTAGTATCCTTCCCGATCATAAGCATGGGAGGAGACGCCGCGGCGGCGGCGGTCAGCGGTGCTGGGGCCTTTGGTGAAGTTGTTGCCGCGCTTGGTGTCGTAGTAAAACGTTTTCTTTCCCCAACCGCCTACCCGCGACGAATCAATGACGGTATCCTCGTTAGGGCCACCGCGGATGTTGAGACGAATGCCCTTGTTGACGTTGCCGCGCACCACAAACTCATCCTCGCCGCGCAGGCCGTAGAACGTAATGGTTTTGGTGTCCTGCGTACGAAACGTGCGTTGGTAATAGGGCTGAGGATCTGCCTTTTGCTTCTTTTTCTGGGGTAGGCGGTACACGCTCACGCGGGTGGTGGAGTCGGAAAGGCGCTCCAGTACGAAGCGTTCGGGCTCGTCAGTACCTACCACCTCTACGTGCTTGGCTAGTAGCTGGTAGAACTCTCGGGCGGCGTCGGGCAGCGCCTCCCGGCGCGCCCGCAACGACTTGGCAATGTAGTCGCCTTCTAGCGCATAGATGGGCAGTGGCATTTGGCGCACGGCCTCGGTAATAACCGAGTCGGTGAGGCGCTTTTGCAGATCAGCAGCTAGCTGCTGAAACTGCGCCGCTGTGATTTCGGGTAGGGCGCGGGTGTCTAGAAAGTGTGCGTTTCGTACAGTGCCGGGGATGTCTTCGTAGCGCGGCCGAAACGTACGGAACTTGCGCACGGCCCACTTCCGCGACATCAGCCAAGGAATCACCCCATCATCAAACCGAAAATACACTTGGTCGCGGTCTTTGGGTACGGGGCGGTAGATCGTGCGCCCGTTCTGCTTATACTCAGCCCACCGCCATTGGCCTTCGTGCCGGTCCCAGTCACCTATTAGAATATCCAACAAGCGCGCTCGTGCAAAGGCTATCTGGTCGATTTGGTAGGTAGGGGAGGTGAAGCGCTGGGCCAATACCTCATCTGTATCAACCAGATCAATGGCATCGCCAAAGTCCGGGGTGAGGTTTTCTTCGCCGTTGAATTTCTCCTCCAACATCACCAGCTTGCCTTGCATGTCGTCGGTTGCGGTGCCCAAATTGGTTTCCGTGCGGGGCACGTAGAAAATACGCGGGTGGGTATGCGGGATGCCCGCGGCCTGCGCCAAGGGTGGCACCGTGAGGGCCGCATAGGGATTAGCGGCCGAGGTAGCATCGCGCACGAGCGTCAGCACAAACGTGTGGCGCAGCACCTTGGGTAGGGTTTGGTATGGGTCCTTATCGAGCGTGCGCAAGGCGTACTCGCGCCCTGTGGGACTTTCTAGGGTAGCACTGATAGTTTGAAAGCCACCGCCGCGCTTTTCAAATGTCAGGCCGCCCAACTCGTTAGCAGGGTTCAGGACGGGCACCCGCACGGGCGTGGCCCACACCTGCCGGTAGTGCTTGCCAAAGAAAAGGTTATGAAAGCCGCTACGCTGGTAGTGCCGCCCGGCCGTAGCCAGCACCGAGTCGGTACCGGGGGGTAGGGCGGAGGTAGGGGGCGGCAGCACCCGCGCATCGCGCTGAAAAAAGGTGTTATGGTGGGCGCAACCTGCTATACCGGTCAGCAATGCGCCGCCCAATAAGTAGCGGTAGAACATAGAAAAGAACCAAAGAGAGGGATAGGTAGCCCCTTAAACGCAAGCAGAACAGAAAAGTCAACTCTAATTGTACAACCGCTACTGCCTGGTTGGGGTATACGGACGAGCAGAATGATGTAGGCTGCCCTTCGTCCGATTACTTAATTCTCTAGTACGTGTCCGTCTTTTGTTCTTCACAACGTTTTCAGCTTCTGATAACGGGTGTGCTGTGTACGCTTCTGGATACCTCGTGTGCCTCACCCGCGCCCAAGGAGGCGCTTGCGCCGCCTACTATTGGCCCCGACTCGGTGGTAGAGGTAGCGGCGGGTGCCCACTACGCACGTAGCCGCACCCACAAGTTTTTTTGGGGCCGCCACTACCGGAAGGAGTGGGCCACGCCTGTGCCAGTGCGCGTGTTTAATTTGAGTACGGTAGTGCCCGGTGGCCTTACGCCGGTGCAGGCCGGCGGTAGCTTCCAAACCAAAAACCTGCGCTTGGTGGACCGCAACGGTGTGGAGTATGTGCTGCGCTCCGTGGACAAAGATGCCACCAAGGCCCTACCCCCCCGCTTGCAGAATGGCCCCATTGGCCGGCTGATGAAGGACCAAACCAGCGTGATTCATCCCTACGGTGCTTTTATTGTGCCGGTGCTGGCCCAGGCAGCGGGCGTATACCATACCAATCCTATTCTGGGCTACTTGGGCGATGACCCTGCTTTGGGTAAGTTTCGGAAAGACTATGCCAATGCGCTCTACCTGCTAGAAGAGCGCCCCGACGGCGACCAGAGCACCGTGCGCAGCTTCGGACAATCGGCCAAGGTGCAAAGCTCGCGCAAGGTCTTTACTAACTTGGTAGCCAGCTCACGCTACCACGTCGATGCCCGGCAGTACCTTCGCTCGCGTCTGTTTGATATGTGGCTGGGCGACTGGAGCCGCCGCGAAGACCAGTGGCGCTGGGCCAGCTTTCCTACCCCCGACAGCACCGTGCGCTACCAAGCCATTCCCCGCGACCGGGACCACGCGTTTTTCAAGTTTGACGATGGGCTGATGACGCACATCATCGGCTGGATCAAAAGCAACTACCAGAGCTTTCACAAAAACATTCGGCTATCTGATGTGGAGGGCCTCAACCGCGCCGCCCGCCCCATGGATAAGTCTTTGCTGGTATACTTGTCGGCCGAGGATTTCCGGAAAGTAGCCGATTCCCTGCGCCAGCGCCTCACCGACGACATAATTCGCCGCTCGCTGCAAGTATGGCCACCGGAAATCTATGCGCTATCGGGCGAGGAATTTACCGAGAAGCTACGCCACCGCCGCGACCAGCTGCCCGCTGTAGCAGACAAATTCTACGAGCTACTCGCCCGCGATGTAGAAATTCCCGGCACCGACGAGCCGGAGCGGTTTGTGGTGGAGCCAGCTGGGGCCGGGCAGGTGCGCGTGCGCGTATATCGAGCTACACCTAATCAGTCGCCTACCCTCATTGGCCAGCGCGTGTTCAATGCCCGCGATACGCGCTCCATCAAACTATTCGGGCTGGGCGGCAACGACGTATTCGAAATCAATGGCCTACCCGATGCGCGCATTGCCATCCATATTTATGACGGCGCCGGGCAGGATACCATCCGTCAGCAGCAGCCCCAGGCTACTACTTCCAACCGCATCGTTATGTATAACAGCAACGATGGCAACACCGTGGAGGTAGGCAAAGCCATTAAAGTGCAAGACTACCAACCCGCCGCCAACGAGTTCGACGGCACCGGCTGGCTCCTCCGCCATCGGTTGTATTAGGTGAAGTCGAGAAATCTTGAAATGGTTAGTAAAAAATGCGTGTCATCCTGAGCGCAGCGAAGGACCTTATAACAGTAGAACGACAGGCGTATCAACGACTCGTTCTACTGTTATAAGGTCCTTCGCTGCGCTCAGGATGACACACGCTTTTTCACTTCACTACCTTACTACTTAAACACCTTCACCTTCTCTCCGCGGCGTTTGGTGCGGACGTATTGGCGGATTATCTGCTGCACGTCCTTGTTGTCGTTGTAGCGCGTGATGACCTCCTTGAAATCATCCAGTCGGCGTGCCGAGAAGGTATCGTCTACGTAGCCGAAACCCAGGTAGCGGCCATTTTCTACCACTACAATGGTTTGCTCGAAGGGTGTGCGGCCGGGCCCAATCACCACAAACGAGCCGTGCTCATAGGTGAACGACTCAATGGCCTGCTCTACCCGCTGGTTATACTCCTCAGGCGACTCCAGGCCCACGCAGGCGCCCTTGCAGCGATGCACCTGGTAGTCGAAGCATGAACCCGTTGTTTTGTACAGGTCGCATAGCTTTTGGCACAAGTTGAACTTCGCAACCTTGTGAAACAGGAAACCTTTGGCTTTAAACTGGTTGCCCAGCGCAATGAGTGGATGCGATTCGCTGTGGTCATCGGCGCGGCCGTAATAGAGGTGTTTGTAGCCGTTTTCGTCGGTGCGTAGGAAAATACCCGCCGGAAACACCGAGCGTCGCTGGGCACGATTGTACAGCGGTTTCAAACGCTTAATCTCGTGCGACTCGTAGAGCAGCGCCACCAACTCCGAGCCTGTCAATTCCCAGGTGATATCCGCAATGGAATTCTTAAACTCCAGGCTCTTGCGCGACTTGTAGTCCACCGCAAAGTGCTGCTGAATGCGCTTATAGATGTTGATGCTCTTGCCCACGTAAATCACCTCGCCCGCTTCGTTATGGAAGTAGTATACGCCCGCCTCCTGGGGTAGGGACGCCACCTTTTGGGGGGTAATCAACGGTGGCAGCAGCGCCGTTTTGATAGCCTCTTGTACGGCCTTCACCTTGCGGGCGCTGGGCTTCTTGCCGGCGGGCGCCACCGCATCTACCGCCGCCAGCGTATCGGCCGCCGACGTGCCGGGCGCTTGCAGGGCCTCATCTTGCTGGCTGATTTTGAGAAGTCTATCAAACAAAATAGCCGTGGCGTGGGCGTCGCCGGCGGCGCGGTGCCTATCCTGCAGCGGAATCCCGATATTCTGGCACAGCTTGCCCAGACTGTAGCTGGGCTGTCCCGGAATCAGGGAGCGGCTCAGGCGCACCGTGCACAGTGTCTTGCGCGAGTAGTTATAGCCCAAGTCGGCAAACTCCTTCTTCAGAAAGGAGTAGTCGAAGCGCACGTTGTGGGCCACAAACACGCAGCCCTCGGTCATCTCCACCACCTTGCGCGCCACCTCATGAAAGCGCGGCGCATCCCGCACCATCTCGTCGTTAATGCCCGTGAGCTGCGTGATAAAAAACGGAATTTGCCGGCCCGGATTCAGCAATGTGCTGTATTGGTCCACGATTTTCTCGCCATCGTGGATGAAGATGGCTATTTCCGTGATGCGGTCCTGGGTAGGCTGCCCGCCGGTGGTTTCAAGGTCGATGATGGCGTACAAAAGCGGCTACTGATAAAGTCGGTACAATGCTAACCGGATTGGTAACAAAGATACGACCCCGGAAGGTTGCACGCGCGGTAGCTACCTAGCAAGGGTAGGCGCACAAAAAAAGCGGCCCGCATAGTGCGAGCCGCTTCAAGAATGAATCTGCTTCTAGAGCAAACTCTACTTCTTCAAAGAGGTGATTTTGTTTTTGGCGGCCAAAATCTGGCCGTGCTGCTGCTGAATCAGGCTTTTGGCATCCTGGGGCAGGCCTTCTGCGCTCAGAGCCGTTTCGTAGGCTTTCAGTGCCGTGGCATCGCCGGTTTCGGCTTCGCCCAGAATGGCGTTTTCATCTTGGCCTGTAATAGCCGATTTCAGATTGATCCAGCCGCGGTGTACGGCCGCAGCGGCGTCGGCTACAGCACCCTCAATGGTGCCTTCCTGTTCCGTCTGGATGCCATATTGGCTGGCATGTTGTTTCAGTTCGCTAGCAAACTGAGCGCGCTGCTGGCTCAACTGGGTGAATTCTGATTTCAATTGTGGGTTCGATACACCCTCGGCGGCTTCCTGATAGCCTTTAGCACCCGTTTCGTTGATTTCTACGAGGTCGTTGTAAGCACGTGCAGTTTTTTCGGTGATAGCAGCCATAGCTGTAGTATTTTGGTGTTGGAAGAGATGGATAAGTGCTGCCGTTGCAGCTGTGCTCTTTATACTAACGCGGTTATGGTCGGGTTACGATTTGCCCGAAAGTTGTTGCCACATACGGCCGAAGAAACCCGGCTGGCCCTTGTGTTTATCGGGGTTGTCTTCGCCATCGGCCACATCGCCCAGCAGAAAGCCCCACGGCTCCGTCGACTTCGAAGCGTCAAAAATCACCTTGAGCACGGCCGTCAGCGGAATGCTCAGAATCATGCCCGGCGTGCCCCATAGCTCCCCACCCAAAATCAGTGCAATAATGGCGGCCATGGGGTTGATGCTCACCTTAGAACCCGTGATGGTAGGCGTGATAAAATTGCCTTCGAGGAACTGTACAAACGCAAAAACACCAATAACGCCCAGGGCTTTCAACGGTGAGCCGGTTTCTACTAGGGTAATCAAGGTAGGCAAAGCCGCCCCAATGAAGATGCCGATGAACGGAATAACAGCCAGTACCGAGGCGAAAATGGCGAAGAAGATGGCAAACTTTACCCCTAGGATCAGCAGGCCAATGGCGTTCAGCACGGCCACAATCACAATTACCGTAAGTAGGCCAGAGATGTAGGCTTGCACCACCGTCTGGATGCTATCCATGGTATTCAGCACCGATGTACGCTTGTCGGGCGTCACAAAGCGAAACAGAAACTGCCGCATATGGTCGCGGTAGTACAGCAGGCAGAAAATGTAGATAGGAATCAGCGTTACTACGCTCAGCACGCTGGTAGTGGTATCTAGGGTAGTGCCCAGCCAGCCGCCTGCACGATTTTTCAATGTTTCCAGCGACTGATCAATTACCTGGTCTTTGCTAATGGGCTGAAAGCCAAAGCGGGAGCTGAGCATTTGTTGTAGCTGATCGAAGTACTGCGCCAGCTTCTGCTGAAACAGCGGTATCTCGTTGCGGAATTGCATAAGCTGTGTACCGAAGACGTAAAACAGCCCAATCAGCAGGGTTACGACCAGCAGCAAGCACACCACGATAGCTAAGACGCGTGAAAGGCCCCAGACTTCTAGCCGCCGACAAACCGGCAGTAGCAGAACAGCTAGCAAAGCCGAGAAAGCAATGGGCAAAATGATACCATCAAGCTTGTGCAGCACAAACACCAGCAACGAGAGGCCAATGAGCACAAACGTGTAGTGTACCACCGACGACTGCTTCACTTCAGCGGATGGCGCTGTATGGCGTGGGGCATTAAAATTATTGGAATGGGGTAACATTGGCTAATAAAATTGGGAGAGTTGGAGTGGGAAAATAGCCTCAAAATGGCTACATTTGAGACTTCGGCGTGAACCATGAATGGTTCAGTTAGGTTTTGCTAATGCCATTCGCTTTTTAATGGCAAAATACAGCAGAGCCCGCCCGTGCCGGCCTTTACGCACCCTTGCGAAAAAAGGCCGATTTTCTGTGTTATTTTACCTCAAATTTGCTTTTAACTGTTTTTATGGCCGACGAACAACTTCCCCTCGCACCGCCCGCCCACGCCTACAACGAGGATAGCATTCGCTCCCTCGACTGGCGCGAGCACATCCGCCTGCGGCCGGGTATGTACATTGGCAAGCTCGGCGACGGCTCGGCCGCCGACGATGGTATTTACGTGCTGGTGAAGGAAGTCATCGACAACTGCATCGATGAGCACGTGATGGGCTACGGCCGCACCATTGAAGTGAAGATTACGGACACCCGCGTGCAGGTACGCGACTACGGTCGTGGCATTCCGCTGGGTAAAGTGGTAGATGTGGTCAGCAAGATCAACACCGGCGGTAAGTACGATAGCAAGGTGTTCCAGAAGTCGGTAGGGCTGAACGGGGTAGGGACCAAGGCTGTGAATGCGCTCAGCAATTACTTCTTGGTGCAAAGCACCCGCGACGGCGAACAGAAAAGCGCCGAATTTGCCCGCGGGGAGCTGCAGAAAAACCCCAAGCCGGTGAAAACCAGTCAGCGCAACGGCACGCTGATGGTTTTTGAGCCCGACGATACCATCTTTAAGAACTACCGCTTCATTCCGGAGTATCTGGAAAGCCAGATCCGTAACTACTGCTACCTCAATGCGGGCTTGGCCATCAACTTCAACGGCCAGAAGTATCTCTCCGAAAATGGTCTGCTGGACCTACTGCGCCATAAGACCGACGAGGAGAGCCTGCGCTACCCTATCATCCACTTGAAGGGCGAGGATATTGAGCTTGCCCTTACCCACGGCAATGACTACGGCGAGGAGCATTACTCATTTGTCAACGGCCAGTACACTACCCAGGGCGGCACGCATTTGGCCGCCTTCCGCGAGGCCCTGGTGAAAACCGTGCGTGAGCACTTCGGCAAAGACTACGATGCGGCTGACATTCGGGCGTCGGTTATTGGTGCTATATCGGTGCGGGTGCAGGAGCCGGTGTTCGAGAGCCAGACCAAGACCAAGCTGGGCAGCCTCAACATGGGTCCCGACGGCCCGACGGTGCGCGGCTTCATCCTGGACTTTGTGAAGGAGCACCTCGACAACTACCTCCACAAGAACCCCGATACCAAAGAAGCCCTCAAGAAGCGCATCGAGCAGAGCGAGCGGGAACGTAAAGACATGGCTGGCGTGAAAAAACTGGCCAACCAGCGCGCTAAGAAAGCTAACCTGCACAACCGCAAGCTCCGCGACTGCCGCCTACACTTCGGTGAAAACAAGCACGACAACGAGCAACTTACTACCCTGTTCATCACGGAGGGTGACTCGGCTTCGGGCTCCATCACCATGAGCCGCAACGTGGAAACCGAGGCGGTGTTCAGCTTGCGCGGGAAGCCGCTGAACTGCTTTGGGTTGAAGAAAAAGGTGGTGTATGAAAACGAGGAATTTAACTTGCTGCAACATGCCCTCAATATCGAGGAAGGCATTGAAAACCTGCGCTATAACCGCGTAGTAATCGCCACCGATGCCGACGTGGACGGCATGCACATTCGGTTGTTGCTGCTCACGTTCTTCCTGCAATTCTTTCCTGACTTGGTGCGCAACGGCCACGTATACATTCTGGAAACGCCGCTGTTCCGCGTGCGCAACAAGAAACAGACGATTTACTGTTACAACGAGCAGGAAAAGCAGCAGGCCATCCGGCAGCTGGGGCGCAACCCCGAAATCACGCGCTTCAAAGGGCTAGGTGAAATCTCGCCTGATGAGTTCGGGAAATTCATTGGCGACAATATTCGCCTGGAACCCGTCATCTTGCAGGCTGAGCGCTCGGTGCAGCAAATCCTGACCTACTATATGGGTAAGAATACGCCCGCCCGTCAGGAGTTCATCATTGATAACCTGCGCCTGGAAAAGGATCTGATTACCAGCGACGTGCTACCCGTAGAAGAAGCGCCAGCCGAGCAGCTGGAAGCGGCCGATATCGCGGTAGCGTAAAGAAGTTTATTTCAGCAAGCCTCCTACCGTCGTCTACGGCTTATCTTCAAGGGTAAGCAGCAGGAGCAGGGTAGGAGAGAGGTACAAGAACAAATAACCGTGGCTCCGGCCACACGCAACTGTGTCAGAAGAAAACAACCCCCACGACCTGAATCCGACCGACCTGCAGCCTGAATCCTTCGGCGCGGGCGATACGCTCGACTTTGGCGCCGCTACCCCGGCGGCCCATTTGTACGCCACGGGCGAAACCGAAGACTTGGCTGGTATCCATGACGAAGCTGCCTCTGAAACCGATCCGGAAGCCCCCGCCGATTCGGAGGAGGTAGAAGAAACAGAGGAGCAGGAAGAAGCAGCGGAACTGGAGGAGGAAGAAGTGGAAGCCAAATTCGCCCCTGGCGAAACCATCCACGACATCTCGTCCGTGCGCGGCATGTACCAGAACTGGTTTTTGGACTACGCCAGCTACGTGATTCTGGAACGGGCCGTACCAGCTTTAGACGACGGCCTGAAGCCCGTACAACGCCGTATCCTGCACGCGATGAAGGAGATGGATGATGGTCGCCTGAACAAGGTAGCCAACATCATCGGCCAGACTATGCAGTATCACCCCCACGGCGACGCGTCCATCGGCGATGCCATCGTGAACCTGGGGCAGAAGGACCTGCTGATTGACCACCAGGGCAACTGGGGCAACATCCGCACCGGCGACTCAGCTGCCGCACCGCGCTACATTGAGGCCCGCCTGAGCAAGTTTGCCTTGGATGTGGTTTTCAACCCCGATACTACCGAGTGGCAGTTGAGCTACGACGGCCGCAAGCGCGAGCCGGTGACCCTGCCCGTGAAGTTTCCATTGCTGCTGGCCCAGGGGGTAGAGGGCATTGCCGTGGGGCTGAGCACGAAGATCATGCCCCACAACTTCCGCGAGTTGTGCAAGGCCAGCATCGACGTGCTGCGAGGCAAAACGGCAGAGCTGTACCCTGACTTCCCGACCGGCGGCTTGTGCGACGTGAGCAACTACCAGAACGGACTGCGTGGCGGCAAAATTCGCTTGCGCGCTACCATCGAGAAGGTAGACAAAACCACGCTCGTAATTCGTGATATTCCCTACGGCACCACTACCACGGCGCTGATGGAAAGTATCGTGAAGGCCACAGAGGCCAATAAGATCAAGATCAAGAAAATCGTGGATAGCACCACGGCGGAGGTCGAAATACAGGTACAGTTGCCGCCCGGCGTGTCGCCCGACCTCACCATTGATGCGCTTTACGCTTTCACGGATTGCGAAATCAGCATCTCGCCCAACACCTGCGTCATCATCGACGAGAAGCCGCGCTTTATGACGGTGGAGGAGGTGTTGCGCCTGAGCACCAGCAAGACGCTGCGCTTGCTGGAGCGAGAACTGGAAATACGCCAGGAAGAATTGCGCGAGAAGTGGCATTCGGCGTCACTGGAGAAAATTTTCATCGAAAACCGCATCTATCGCAAGATAGAAGAAGCCGAAACCTGGGAGCAAATCCTGGAAATCATTGATGCGGGCCTGAAGAAATTTGTGCGGGTAGACGGCGAAAAGGCTCGTGCGAACGACACGCGTATTGTGTTGCGCCGCGCCATCACGGAAGACGACCTTACCCGTCTCACCGAAATTCGCATCAAGCGTATTTCTAAGTACGATGGGTTCAAGGCTGAAGAATACATTCAGCGTTTGGAGGAGGAAATGGCCGAAGTGGCTGACCACCTGGTGCACCTCACGCGCTACGCCATCAACTACTTCGAGGGCCTGCTGAAGAAGTATGGAGCGGGTAGGGAGCGGAAAACCCAGCTGCGCACCTTCGACGTGGTGACGGCCCAAAAGGTAGCCATTGCCAATCAAAAGCTCTACGTAAACCGCCAAGACGGTTTTGTGGGCTATGGCCTGAAGAAGGATGATAAAGCCGAGTTCGTAGTAGACTGCTCCGACCTCGACGACATCATTGCCATCCGCCGCGACGGTTCGTTTATGGTGACCAAAGTGGCCGAGAAGACCTTTGTAGGCAAGGATATTCTGCACGTAGGCATCTATAATAAGAACGATGACCGGTTGGTGTACAATATGATGTACCTCGACGGCGCCTCGGGCATCACCTACGCCAAGCGTTTCCTAGTCACAGGCATCACCCGCGACAAAACCTACGACCTTACGAAGGGCTCGAAGGGCTCTAAAGTGCTCTACCTCACGGCCAATCCCAACTCCGAATCGGAAGTAGTGGGCGTGCAACTGTCCGACAAAGCCCCAGCCCGCGTGAAGCAGTTTGACTTTGATTTTGCTGAGTTGGCCATCAAGGGCAAAGGCTCGATGGGCAACATCGTGACCAAGCAGCCGATTAAGAAGATTACGCAGAAGAGCTTGGGCGACTCTACCCTGGGTGGACGTGAAATGTTCTTTGATGCCGTAGTTGGGCGCCTTAATACTGCCGGTCACGGCCGCTACCTGGGCACCTTTGATACCGACAACACCATTCTGGTACTCTATAAGGACGGTAGTTACGAACTGAAGTCACCCGACCCAGCCCACCATTTCGATGTGCCCAACATGGTGCTGCTGCGTAAACTGGAACCCGAAACGGTGCTCAGCGCTGTGTACATGGAAGGCGAAACGAAGACACACTATGTTAAGCGTTTCCGCATTGAAACCAGTACCTTGGACAAGCGCTTTGTCTTTATCTCGGAAAGCAAAGGTTCTAAATTGCTGGCGGCCACGGCCAACCCCGAGCCGGCAGTAGAAATAAAAATGCAGCGCGAGAAGAAGGCCGACCGCGAAACCGAGCAGCTCCTGCTGCACGAGTTTATCGACGTGAAAGGTTGGAAAGCCCAGGGCAACAAGCTGGTGTATTACAAAATCCACGCCCTCACCCTACTCACCGACGAGGGCCCCGAGCCGGAACGCCGCGAAGCCCGTAAAAAGCGCGGTCCGGCTACCATTCCGCGTCCGGCGACGGTACCGGACACTGAAAAACTACCCGAGTTGCAGGGACCAGTAGACGTAACGGCCGAGGAAGTAGAGCGTGCGCAGGCACTGCTGCGTCGGCCTAAGTCTCAGCTAAAGCTTTTTTAAAGTGTATGTGGGGTAGGATTAGTGGTAATCCTACCCCACATACATCAGGTCTCTATACTAAGGCACCAAAGTGCTGTCCTAGCGCGTGCGTATGAAGCGTTATCTTCTGGTATTGGGGTTGCTCGGATGCCTTGCAGGGCGTAGCATAGCAGCGTCGATGGCTACGGCCACCGACTCCATGGCAGTGCAGAAACTCCTGAAACAAGCGCGTATGCTGCAGGCAGCTTACCAAGAGTCGGAGGCGTTGGGCAAATACGAGGAGGCACTGCGCCAGGATTCTCGCTGCTACGAAGCGCTGTGGCAAGCTGCCTTGCTCAGCGTCCGTATTGGTGCCCGCTACACCGATGAAACCCGCCGGGGCGCTTACTTCATCTCAGCCCGGCAGTACGCCGACCGGGCGTTGGTCGTGCAGCCTACGGGTGGAGAAGCCAACTATGTAGTAGCCCTGTCCTTGGTGAACCGGGCAACGCTGCTCACGGCCCGTAGTCGGCTACATGCCTATAAACTAATGAAACCCTACGCATTTATGGCCGTGGCGCGCTGCCCCGAGTGGGCCGATGCCTGGCAGCTATTAGGGCGCTGGCATTATCGTGTGGACCATTACAATGTGCTAGAACGCGTTTTCTCAAAGCTCTTTTTAGGTGGAATGCCCAGTGAAGCCGGCTCCCGCAAAGCCATTGATGCTTTGCGGCGCGCGCATCAGCTCGATTCCACTCGCATCCAGTTCTGCTACGATTTGGCCCGGGTGTATCGCAACCAAAGGCAGCGGCGCAACGCCCGCTTGATTTTGGAAAAAGCGGTACAACTCACGCCCACTACCAGCGACGAGCTGGAAGTAAGTCGCCGTTGTCGGGCCATGCTACTGCAAGACCGCCGCCGGCAGAAGCGCCGTCCGGCCAGCTTTCAGCACTAACCCCAAAAGCAAGGCGTATCTTTGTCGAAAAAGGATTTAGAAACAGTGATGCTACGTTGTGGGCCGTTTATGGGAAGTAAACAGGGGGGCTGGCTGACCGCATTGGTGGCCATGCTGCTGATTGGCGGTTGCAGCGGCCCTACCGAGCGTCCCGACCGGATGGTTCCCCTGGCTACCGTGCAAAGTGGCCCCCATATTCAGGCTCAGGAATTAGACGGAGCTATAGCCCGTCAGCCCGGCAATGCTTCGCTGTACGCTCGGCGTGCTGCCTTTCGGCTTGATGCTGGTCAAATAGAGCCAGCGTTGCAGGATATCAACCAGGCGTTGAACCTGGATGACGGCCCCGGAGAGTTCTACTTCACCAAGGCCCGTGCCCTGCGTGCCAAGTACCATCTGACAGCAGCCCTGACCGCGGCCGACGAGGCTGCGCGTCACGGTTTTGCCTCTCCCGAGTTGAACTTGCTGGTAGGTGAAGCCAACCTAGCTACCCGCCATTATCAGGCGGCCCTCGACCAGCTAGATCGGGTATTGCAGCAGGAGCCCGATCATGTAGCCGCTTTATTTTACAAGGGGCTAGCATTTGCAGCTACCGGCGACACTACGCAGGCCATTGATTATCTGCGCGCCAGCTTAACCCGCGACCCACGCCAGGCTGAAACCATGCACCAGCTGGCCTTCTTGCTCAATGCCTACCATCAACCAGAGCAAGGCGCCCGGTATGCAGCTCGTGGGCTGAAGCTAGACCCTACCTACGCCCCACTGCTGTATGATTATGCGCGCCAGTTTGAGCTGCAAGCTGCACCCGACAGCGCGTTGCATTACTACGCCCGTGCCTTGCAACAGGACTCTACCCTCTACCGCGCCGACTATCATCTGGGGCAGCTGGCCTACGAACAGCGCCGCTATGCAGTAGCTATACCGGCGTTGCAACGGGCGCTGCGGCGGGCATCCCGTCTACCCGGAGCGCGGCAGCAATTGGCCGAAAGCCTAGAAAGTACTGGTCGCTACGCTGAAGCGCAGGCGCAGTATCGGCAGCTAGTAGCCGAAAATCCCGGTAACCGTCATTGGACCTATAAAGTCTGGAAAACTGGAGAGCGCGCCCGCGGATTCTCCGGCGACACCACCCGCAGTCGAGTCTCAGCGGTTACGCCCCTAGCTCCGCGCCCAGCTACTACGAATTCAGATGAGGAATAGGGAAGGGATGGGAATACCCAGTTAAATCCACCTCAAGCTGCTAACTTGCGCTTTCTACACTGTGGGTGGCGGTTTGCAACCCATTCCGTGTATTCAACACCTAACCCTGACAACAAATTACCGATGATTGACATCACGCTCCCCGATGGTTCCGTCCGCCAGTTTGAGGCCGGCGCCACGGGCTACGATGTAGCCGCCAGCATCAGCGAAGGGCTGGCCCGCAATGCATTGGCCGTGCGCGTTGATGGCGAAGTGCGTGACCTGCACCGCCCAATCGACCAGAGCAGCAACCTGGAAATCTTGACCTGGAATGATGCCGGCGGCAAAATGGCGTTCTGGCACTCCTCGGCTCACCTGCTGGCCGAGGCATTGGAAGCACTATATCCCGGCGTGAAGCTGGGCATTGGGCCAGCCATCGAAAACGGCTTCTACTACGATATTGACCTGGGCGAAGGGCGTACCATTTCAACCGACGACTTTCCGGCTATTGAGAAGAAAATGCTGGAGCTGGCCAAGCAGAAAAGCCGCTTCGAGTGCCGCCCTGTGCCCAAAGCCGAAGCGGTAGCCTATTTCACTGAGAAGGACGATCCGTACAAGCTGGACCTTATTGACCGGTTGGAAGATGGTAGCATTACATTCTACCAGCAAGGCAATTTCGTGGACCTTTGCCGTGGCCCTCACCTGCCCGATACGTCGCCTATCAAAGCTGTGAAGCTGCTGAACGTAGCTGGTGCTTACTGGCGCGGCGACGAAAAAAATAAGCAGCTCACCCGCATTTACGGCATCACCTTTCCCAAAGCCAAAGAGCTAACTGAGTACCTGGAAAAGCTGGAAGAGGCCAAGCGCCGCGACCACCGCAAGTTGGGCAAAGAGTTAGAGCTGTTTGCCTTTTCAGAGAAGGTAGGGGCTGGCCTACCCCTGTGGCTGCCTAAGGGCACGGCCTTACGCGAGCGGCTGGAGCAGTTCCTGCGCAAAGCCCAAATCAAGTCGGGCTACCTACCCGTGGTGACGCCGCACATTGGCTCTAAGGAATTGTATGTTACGTCGGGACACTACGAGAAATACGGCGCTGATTCCTTCCAACCGATCAAAACGCCTAATCCGGGTGAGGAATTCTTCCTCAAACCCATGAACTGCCCGCATCACTGCGAGATTTACAAGACCAAGCCGCGTTCTTACCGTGACTTGCCTTTGCGTCTGGCCGAGTTTGGCACGGTGTATCGCTACGAGCAGTCGGGCGAGCTACACGGCCTCACACGCGTGCGTGGCTTTACGCAAGATGACGCCCACATCTTCTGTCGTCCCGATCAAGTGAAGGATGAGTTCAAGAAGGTGATTGATTTAGTCCTCTACGTATTCCGTGCGTTAGGCTTCGAGGATTATACCGCTCAGATCTCCCTGCGCGACCCTGAGAACAAAACCAAGTACATCGGCTCCGACGAGAACTGGGCACTAGCGGAAAGCGCTATTCAGGAGGCAGCCACCGAGAAAGGGCTACCCACCGTAACAGAATACGGAGAAGCGGCTTTCTATGGCCCCAAGCTCGACTTTATGGTGCGCGACGCGCTGGGCCGCAAATGGCAATTGGGAACTATTCAGGTCGACTACAACTTGCCCGAGCGCTTCGATCTGGAGTACGTGGCCCCTGACAACTCCCGCCAGCGCCCCGTGATGTTGCACCGGGCACCGTTTGGTTCGTTGGAGCGCTTCGTGGCCGTGCTCATCGAGCACTGCGCTGGTAATTTCCCGCTGTGGCTGGCCCCCGAGCAGTTTGCTGTTCTACCTATTTCGGAGAAATACCAGGAGTACGCCCAACAGGTATACGACCGGCTGCAGGGAGAAGAGCTGCGCGGTTCCATTGATAACCGGGACGAGAAAATCGGACGTAAAATCCGCGATGCGGAAATTTCCAAGGTGCCCTATATGCTGATTGTAGGCGAAAAAGAACAGGAAAACGGTCAGGTTTCCGTGCGTCGACACGGCGAAGGCGATGTAGGGTCGCTGCCAGTCGAAGAGTTTATCGCGAAATTTCAAGCTGAAGTAGCTGCACTTATAAAATAAGGGAGAAGATGAAGTCTAAATCCCGGTATTTTATATAGTAAAATTTTCAGATTTCAAAAAAAAGACGGATATTTGCCCCCTGAATAGGCCCTAGCGACTTTTCGCCGGGGCCTTTCACTATCCAATAGACCACCACTTTTAGAAGGAGGACCTACCCATAGCTACCCCAAATCGCCGTTACATCCCCCGCGCTCAGGTGGAGGAGCCGTTCAAGATTAACAATAAAATCACGGCCCGTGAGGTGCGTCTGGTCGGCGACAACGTCGAACAGGGCATCTATCCCGTTGAGCAAGCTCGCCGTATGGCACAGGAGCAGAATCTTGACTTAGTGGAGATTTCGCCCACTGCCGTACCGCCCGTTTGCCGGGTTATCGACTACTCGAAGTTTAAATACGAGCAGAAGAAGCGCACCCGCGAAATGAAAGCCAAGCAGACGAAAGTCGTGCAAAAGGAAATTCGTTTCGGACCCAACACGGATGATCATGACTTCGCTTTCAAGCTGAAGCACGCGCAGGAGTTCCTGAAAGAGGGCGCTAAGATCAAAGCCTACGTGCACTTCGTTGGTCGTTCTATCGTGTTCAAGGAGCGTGGCGAAATCCTGCTACTCAAATTTGCGCAAGCACTCGAAGATCTGGCCAAGGTAGAACAGCTGCCTAAGCTCGAAGGCAAGCGAATGTTTCTATACTTGGCACCCAAAGTAGCTCCCAAACCGAAGCCCGTTGTGAAAGAGGCTTCAGCCGGTGCCAAACCAGCCAAGGAAAGTGCTCCGAAACCTATCAAAGAAACTACCTCCGATAAGGAGTAGTATCTTTGATAGGCTAAGGCACGCATACCCTGCATTTCCCTTTTTTCAATACATACACAATGCCGAAAGTAAAGACGAAATCCGGTGCTAAGAAGCGTTTTACGCTCACCGGAACGGGCAAGGTGAAGCGGAAGCACGCCTTCAAATCGCACATCCTCACCAAAAAGACCACTAAGCAGAAGCGCGGCCTCACCCACGTAACGCTAGTTAGCTCGGCCGATATGCCGCGCGTGAAGGATATGCTGAATATCTAATTAATAATGAATAGTTAAGAGTTGATAACGGCAGCTTGAGACCCGTAAAAGTCAATTCTTAATTACTAATTGTTAATTATTAAATAATCCAAAACCAGGCGTCCGGTAGGAACGCAAGCTGCGGCAAATAGTCCGCCGCCGGCCGCCAAAAAAAAGTAGGTTATGCCCAGAAGTGTCAACCACGTGGCTTCGCGCCTTCGTCGGAAAAAAGTAATGCGTTTGGCCAAAGGTTACTATGGCCGTCGTAAAAATGTATGGACTGTTGCGAAAAACGCCGTTGAGAAAGGTCTTCTCTACGCGTACCGCGACCGGAAAACCAAAAAGCGTGAGTTCCGTGCCCTGTGGATTCAGCGTATCAATGCAGGTGCTCGTGAGCACGGCTTGTCTTACTCGCAACTCATGGGTGGCCTAAAGAAAGCCGGCATTGAGTTGAACCGTAAAGTACTGGCTGACCTAGCACTGAATCACCCTGCTGCCTTCAAAGGCATAGTGGATAAAGTAAAGTAGTCGTCCGTTGACGATTATAACGCAAAGAGCGCTTGACTACAGTAGTCAAGCGCTCTTTGCGTTATAATGGCATTTGCTTCAGTGAAATATGCCAATAAAAAAGGCCTTCCTAATTCAGGAAGGCCTTTTTTATTGTAGCGGGGACGAGAGTTGAACTCGTGACCTCAGGGTTATGAATCCTGTGCTCTAACCAACTGAGCTACCCCGCCCTGTTTGGTGGTGCAAATGTAGAAATGAATTTTGAATTAGCACAACATATAGGGTAAAAAATTATGTGTATATTGGCTTTTCTGCCGACAATAGTAGTCCGCAGAGGCCGATTTGTTTTCATTACGCATATGCCGCTTTCCGCTACCCGTTCCAAACACCGGTTTACGGTGGAGTACCCCATCAATGCCTCGCCGAAGATTTTGTACCCTTACTTGGCCTCGGCTTCTGGCTTAACACGTTGGTTTTGCCAAGACGTGAAAATTGACCCCGACCATCGGCTCAACTTTATCTGGGACAACCAAAGCCACTATGCCGAAATCAGCTCGCACCGGACAAATAAGTCGGTGCGGTTTGTGTTTCTAAGCGACCAGAAGCGTGCTGTGCCAGACGCCAGTTACCTGGATTTTTGCATTGAATCGTCGGAGCTAACACAAGAAGTTTTTTTGCGCATAGTAGACTACTCCGAGGAAACCGATGAGATAGAATTGCAGGAAATGTGGGATAACCTCATCCAAACGTTGCGGGAACAAGTAGGGGGGTAGGTGCCGTTGGCACAATAGCGCGCCGTATCTTCGCGTTCTTTTTCGCCTCCTTTACTCTGGTGCCGACTTGCCATAGCGACACCGGTAGCGTATGAAAAAACTAGATAAACTCATCCTGAAAGCCTTTGCCGGGCCGTTTTTCCTCACCTTCGCGGTAGTCGAGTTTATTTTTCTGACGCAGTATATGCTGAAGTATCTCGATGATATCATCGGGAAAGATTTAGGCGCGGGCGTTATTGCTCAATTGCTGTTTTTTTTTCAGCGTGCTGATGGTACCGATTTCGCTACCCTTGGCTGTACTGCTTTCTTCTTTGATGACGTTCGGCACGCTGGGAGAGCACCATGAGCTAACCGCCATTAAGACCTCGGGCATATCCCTCACGCGTATTCTACGGCCCATTTTTATTCTGAGCTTACTGTTGAGTGTTGGGGCTTTTTGGTACAACGAAACCATTATTCCTAAGGCCAACTTGAAAGCATACAGCTTACTTTGGGATGTACGTCAGCAAAAGCTGGCACTTGATATTCGGGAGAACATCTTTTACAATGGCATTCCCGGCTACACCATCAAGGTAAACGAAAAGCAGGGTGAGAATGGAGATATCTTGAAGGGAGTTATGATTTATGATCACAGCGGCCGGGCGGGTAATTCTGCCATGATTCTGGCGGACTCGGGTCGAATGACTACACGCTACGATGGACAGTATTTGAGTCTGGAACTGTTTCGAGGGACTATGTACGTGGAGAAACCTGATCAACATAATCGGGCCGGTGCTAGCTTCACTCGGCAGAGCTTCGCACGCAATCAGCTATTGTTCTCATTGGCTTCCTTTGGTCTCGATCGTACAAACGAAGAGCTATTTGCGGAAAACAAGATGATGAAGAACATCCCGCAACTGATTGCCCACAGTGACTCCCTACACCAGCGCCTGAATGTGGAGCGGCGCCTATTGGTTACGCAGCTAAATCCTTACTATTCTTATGCCCGCTTCGATACCACAGGCCAAGCTACTAACCGCCGGTTAGCGGATTGGAAGGTGTCGGACGAGCGTCTGCCTGCCGTAAGCGTGGGAATGATGCAGCAGGCTAGCAATCGTGCGAGAAACGTGCGCGCTTTCATCAGCAGCAACGCCGACCGGTTGAATACTCTGGCCCGTGACACGAGTATGTTCCGGATTGAGATTTATCGCAAGTACACGCAGTCAGCTGCTATCTTGCTAATGTTTTTAATTGGTGCACCATTGGGAGCCATCATTAAAAAAGGCGGTCTGGGCGTACCACTGCTTATTGCTATTTTGTTCTTTATCATTTACTACGTCATCTCTATCATGGGTGAGAAATATGCCCGTGAGATGATTCTGACGGTGCCACTAGGTATGTGGCTAGCTGATTTGGCGTTGCTCCCGGTAGGCTTGTTTTTTCTCTATCAGGCCCGCAACGATTCTGGATTACTGGAAGGTGATTTCTGGCGACGCATTGTGCGGTGGGTACCAATAGAGCAATTGCGCAATCTGCTACGCAACCGCGCCTTTCTTGCCCGCCGTGCGCAGGCGTAGCCAAACGCAATAGTGCGGAATTGCCTTATTTTGGCGGTTTGTTTTTTCTGCATCCAAAATAAAGCTGTACCTTTGCGGCCACTCCGAGTAGCGGAGGAATTCAAATTCTTTTTCACTCTTTAAATCAAAGACGGGGAAACCTATCGGCCGATGAAACTTACCACTGAAGCTAAACAGGCTATTTTCGAAAAGAACAGCCTGCAGAAAACTGCCACCGATACCGGTTCGGCTGAATCGCAAATTGCACTCTTCACCCACCGCATCACGCACCTGACTGAGCACCTAAAGGTGAACAAGAAGGATTACTCGACCCGCCTGGGTCTGCTGAAGCTGGTAGGTAAGCGTCGCCGCCTGCTGGACTACCTGCAGCACCGCGAGATCAACCGCTACCGCGCTATCATCAAGGAGCTGGGTATCCGTAAGTAAGCCCCGCTGCCGAGAGTAGGGAGCCCCATTACAGGGGTTCCCTACTCTTTTTTTTGCCTGGCGGGAGATAGTAGCCGGGCACACCTCGAAGCGGGACAAAATCTCACGCTTCGGTGTTCTATACCCAACTACAGGCTTCTATCTCACTTCTCCCATCTCATCTCCAACCACACAAGATGCCCAATTACAACGCGGTTACAAAATATATCACCCTGCCCGATGGTCGGCAGATTTCAATTGAAACTGGCAAACTAGCTAAGTTTGCCGACGGGGCGGTTGTTGTTCGTCTCGGTGATGCGATGCTGCTGGCCACGGTGGTATCGCAGCCCTCACAGCGCGACGGAGTAGACTTCCTGCCGCTGTCAGTTGATTACCAGGAAAAATTCGGTGGTGCCGGTAAAATTCCCGGTTCCTTTCAGCGCCGCGAAGGACGCCTGTCGGATTACGAAGTGCTGGTTTCCCGTCTCGTAGACCGCATCCTGCGGCCGATGTTCCCCAAGGACTATCACTACGAGGTGCAAGTGATGATTTCGTTGATTTCGGCGGATAAGGATGTGCAGCCGGACGCACTGGCTGCACTGGCGGCCTCGGCGGCCCTGTCGATTTCGGATATTCCATTCGCTGGTCCAATTTCGGAGGTGCGTGTAGCTCGTATCGACGGCAAGCTGCAAATTAACCCCCTCACGGCTGACATTGCTCGTGCCGATATCGACCTTATCGTAGGTGCTACGGCCGATTCGGTGGCGATGGTAGAGGGCGAGATGGACGAAGTGAGCGAGGAGGAGATGGTAGAGGCTATTGCCTACGCGCACGAAGCCATTAAAGAGCAGGTACGCGTGCAGCAAGAGCTAGCTACTGCCGTAGAGAAATCGCACACAAAGCGTGAGTATCCGAAATACGCAGAAAACGAGGACCTACGCACCCGCATTACGCAGGGCATCTACGAGCTGGCTTATAACGTAGCCAAGCTGGGTGATACCAGCAAGTCGGGTCGTAAGAAAGGCTTCGGTGGCGTGCGCGACCAGTTCCTGGAGCAACTGGTAGCCGAGCAACCGGAACTGGATATGAAGCAGTTTGGTCGTTACTACTCCTCGGCGGAGAAGAAGGCCATCCGCGATATGATGATCAAAGAAGGTACGCGACTGGACGGTCGCAAGCTGACGGAGATTCGCCCGATTTGGTCGGAGGTGAACTACCTGCCCGGCGCGCACGGCTCGTCGCTATTTACACGTGGTGAGACGCAGTCGTTGACTACGGTAGCTCTTGGTACTAAGCTCGACGAGCAGATCATCGACTCTGCTATGCAATCGGGTTACAGCAAGTTTATGCTGCACTACAATTTCCCGGCCTTCTCGACCGGCGAGGTGAAGCCTAACCGCGGCCCCGGCCGCCGGGAGGTAGGGCACGGCAACTTGGCCATGCGCTCCATCAAGAAAGTGCTGCCGCCCGAAGAGGAAAATCCTTACACCATTCGCATTGTGTCGGATATTCTGGAGTCGAACGGCTCGTCGTCGATGGCGACGGTATGCGCGGCTTCGCTGGCGCTGATGGATGCCGGTATTAAGATTCGCTCGGCTGTGTCGGGTATTGCGATGGGTCTCGTACAGGACAAAGAAACTGGCGAATACGCTGTGCTTTCGGATATTCTGGGCGATGAGGACCACCTCGGCGATATGGACTTCAAGGTAACAGGTACGGAGAAGGGCATTGTGGCCTGCCAGATGGATATCAAAATTCAGGGCCTGAGCAATGAAATCCTGACCAAGGCACTACACCAGGCGCGCGAGGGGCGTTTGCACATTCTGCGAGAAATGGCGAAGACCATCTCGGCACCAGCTTCCGAATTGAAGCCCCATACGCCCCGCTCGCATAAAATGCTCATCGACAAGGAGTTCATCGGTGCGGTTATCGGGCCCGGCGGCAAGGTTATTCAACAGATTCAGAAGGATACCAACGCTACGGTTATCATCGAGGAGAAGGACGAAAAAGGCCACGTAAGCATTTTCGCCTCCAACCAAGAGGATATGGAAGGTGCTATTTCGCGCATCCGAGCCATTGCGGCTCAGCCCGAGGTAGGCGAAACCTACAAAGGCAAAGTGCGCAGCATTCAGCCTTACGGCGCTTTCGTGGAGATTATGCCGGGCAAAGATGGTCTACTGCACATCTCGGAGGTAGCTCACGAGCGTTTGGCCTCGCTGGAAGGCGTACTGGAAGTAGGGCAGGAGGTAGACGTGAAGCTGCTGGACATCGATAAAAAGACCGGTAAGTACCGTTTGTCGCGCAAAGTATTGCTGCCGAAACCGGAGCAGGCTACTTCGGCCAACTAAGCGCAGCGGACGACGTACGAACTTTCGTGGGGGTCGGACTGTTGCTAACCAATGTCCGGCTCCCACAGAAGGAAGCCGCTATTTAACTTTTAGAAATACAATTCTTTAGCGCCTGCAATGAGACAGCTAAAAATCAGCAAGCAGATTACCAACCGCGAAAGCCAGTCGCTGGACAAATACCTCCAGGAGATTGGTAAGGTAGATCTGCTCACTCCCGACGAGGAGGTGACGCTGGCGCAACGCATTAAGGAAGGCGACCAGCAAGCGCTGGAAAAGCTGACCAAAGCTAACCTGCGCTTTGTGGTGTCGGTGGCCAAGCAATACCAGAATCAGGGTCTTTCGCTGGGTGACTTGATCAACGAGGGTAACCTTGGTTTGATTAAAGCAGCCAAGCGCTTCGATGAGACACGTGGTTTTAAGTTTATTTCCTATGCCGTATGGTGGATTCGCCAGTCCATTCTGCAGGCACTGGCCGAGCAGTCGCGCATCGTGCGTCTGCCCCTGAACCGGGTAGGCTCGCTGAATAAAATCAGCAAGTCTTTCTCAGAGTTGGAGCAGAAGTTTGAGCGTGAGCCCTCGCCGGAGGAAATTGCCGAAGTATTGGAACTGACTACCTCAGAGGTAGTGGATACCCTGAAAATTTCGGGTCGCCACGTGTCGGTAGATGCGCCGTTTGTGCAAGGCGAAGAAAACCGCCTACTCGACGTACTTGAAAACGAAGATGAAGAGTCGCCGGACACGGGCCTGATGAACGACTCGCTGCGCAAGGAAGTGCAGCGTGCCCTCTCTACCCTCACCAAGCGCGAAGCCGATGTGATTACGCTTTACTTTGGTTTGAACGGTGAGCACTCACTCACACTGGAAGAGATTGGCGAGAAATTCAACCTCACCCGTGAGCGGGTACGCCAGATCAAGGAGAAGGCTATTCGCCGTTTGCGTCATACCTCCCGCTCTAAAGCGCTGAAGCCCTACCTGGGGTAAGCGTTTTTTATTTCTACCCGAAAAACCCCAGCCCAGTTGTTGGGGTTTTTTATTGCCATTATGTCGTAGGTAGGGAAGCTGAAGGCAGATCAGCACTGGATTTGCCTGGTTTCCTCCTGGCTGGCAGCGTGGCCGCGGCCGAATTTTTTGGCTACGCTTACCTTTGTCTTTCACACTGCTTTCACTAGCACAATGACTACTACTGCTGAACACGTAAAGTGTCTGATTATTGGCTCGGGGCCAGCCGGCTATACGGCGGCCATCTACGCGGCCCGCGCCAACATGCAACCCATTATGTACCAAGGCTTGCAACCCGGCGGCCAGCTCACGATTACCAACGACGTAGAGAACTTTCCCGGATACCCCGATGGGGTGATGGGGCCGTCGATGATGGAAGATTTGAAAAAGCAGGCCGAGCGTTTTGGTACGGATATCCGCTACGGCTTGGCAACAGCGGTGGACTTTTCAAGCCATCCGCATAAAATCACTATTGACGAAAATAAAGAACTCACGGCTGATGCAGTGATAATTGCCACCGGTGCTTCAGCTAAATGGCTGGGGCTGGAGTCAGAGGCGCGTTTGAACGGCTCAGGGGTATCGGCCTGCGCCGTGTGCGACGGTTTTTTCTACCGCAACATGGATGTGGCTATTGTAGGTGCCGGCGATACGGCGGCCGAAGAAGCTACTTACCTGGCCAACCTGGCCAGCAAGGTATATATGATTGTGCGTAAGGGAGAGATGCGCGCATCTAAGATCATGCAGCAGCGCGTGCTCGACAACCCCAAAATTGAGGTACTGTTTGACACTGTGACGGACGAAGTACTGGGGGAGCACGCCGTAGAGGGCGTACGCGTGAAAAACGTACTCACCCATGAATGCCGGGATATTAAAGTTCAGGGGTTTTTCGTTGCTATTGGGCACGAGCCAAATTCCAAGATTTTTCAGCCCTACCTGCACCACGACGAGCAGGGCTACCTGAAGACCATTCCGGGTACCAGTAAGACCAACGTAGACGGCGTATTTGCCTGCGGCGACGTGCAGGATTTTACGTACCGGCAGGCCGTAACGGCGGCTGGTACCGGTTGTATGGCAGCCTTGGATGCGGAGCGCTATCTGGCCGCCTCGGGGCTGCATTAAGCAGTGAAGTGGTGAAGTAGGGAAGTGATGCAGTGGTGAGTCGACTTAGTTTCACTCACCACTGCATCATTTTCCTACTTCACCACTTCATTATTTCCACTATTACACTGTCTTCTCTTGCTTCATCTGATAAAAACGTGGTTGTGGCCGATGCTGCTGGCGGTGTTGCTGCTGGCATTGCCCGAACATGGGCTGGCGCAGCGCCGTCGGGCAACCAAACCCAAAACCAGTACGACTAAGCGGCGTGACTTCTTCCAGATCAAAACGCCGACTATCAAAAAAGTTACCCCACAGACCAAAGTAACGGTCGAGACGGAAGACCTGCCCGACGAAAATTCGGAGGCTGCCAAATCCATTCTCTTCAACCCCGCCAAGAAGCTCTCCATCGTCAACGAGGATACTACCTCCCTGAACGAAGGAGAGCAGCAGATTGTGGAAACGTCGGAGGAAGTGTTGATTGACAGCACCTGGATTAAAGTGGCGGGTTACTACGCCATCTGGGACACGCGCAACATCAATCCCTACCGGGTGGATGGCCGCCGCATCAAGGACACGCTCAACCTGCAGCTCACCGATCCGCCCCGGCAGCGCTTTGCCCGTATGCCGCTGGAAACAACGCCTATTACCTCGGCTTTCAAGTTTCGGAATGGCCGCTGGCACTACGGGGTAGACCTGGATCTGGAAACCGGTGACTCTGTGCGAGCCGCCTTCGATGGCGTGATTCGCATTTCGAAATGGGACGGTTCGGGATATGGCAACTACCTGCTGGTGCGGCACTACAACGGGGTAGAAACGCTCTATGGTCACCTGAGCAAGTCGCTTCTACCCGTCGGCACCTTCGTGAAGGCTGGCCAAGTCATTGGTTTGGGAGGTAGCACGGGGCGTAGCACCGGCTCGCACCTGCATTTTGAAGTGCGCTACGAAGGCAACCCCATCGACCCCTCCCGGATGTATGATTTCCCGGATTACAAACTCTGGAGCGACAATTTTCAGATTACCTCGGCCCTGTTTAACTACTACAGCCGGGCGCTGAGCAGCCGATCCTCATCCAGTAGGAGCGGAAGCCGTGGGGCAACGTCGGCACGACGGGTTGTTACGCACCGCATCCGGTCGGGCGATACCGTATCGGGTATTGCACAGAAATACGGCGTGTCGCAGGCGCAGATACGTCGGCTGAATGGTAACATTGGCATACTTCGGCCGGGCCGCACGCTCCGGATTAAATAGGGTCTTGGGGTGCTTGGGGGCTGAGGGTCTTGGTTGTCGTTTTGAAACCATAACCTGAGGCCCTCAGTGCCCAAGGCCCCAAGACCCTATACAAAATGAAGCTTAATATTCTGGCCATTGCGGCCCATCCCGATGATGTGGAAATGTCCTGCGCTGGTACGCTGCTGGCAGCTACGGCGGTAGGGAAAACGATTGGGATTGTGGATCTGACGCGAGGGGAGTTGGGCACGCGGGGCACACCAGAAACCCGCGCTGCCGAGGCCGCCGAAGCCAGTCAGATTCTGGGTGTATCAGTACGTGAGAATCTGGGCCTACCAGACGGTTTTTTTCGGAACGACCGGGAGCACCAGCTTCCTGTCATTGCCGCCTTGCGCCGCTACCAACCCGATGTAGTGCTGTGCAACGCCATTACGGACCGCCACCCCGACCACGGCCGCGCCGCTCAGCTGATTACCGATGCCTGCTTTCTGGCAGGACTGCGTATGATTGAGACGCTGGATGAGACAGGGCAGCCCCAGGCCGCGTGGCGCCCCCAGCACGTCTATCATTTCATCCAGGACCGTCCCATTGTGCCTGATTTTGTGGTGGACATTACCCCGCACTGGAAAAAGAAGTGGGCTTCCATCATGGCATACAAGACCCAGTTTTTCAACCCTGAACTGGATGAGCCTAGTACCTACCTTTCGTCACCGGAGTTCAGCAAGTTCATGGAAGCCCGTGCCCGCGAATTCGGGCACATGATTGGGGTAGAGTTTGGGGAAGGCTTTACGAAGGAGCGCGCCTTGGGCGTGCGCGAATTGGGCGATTTGATATAGGTAGAGCAGCGCACGACAGGCTAATAGCAATCCGTAGCACAACGGAATACGAAATTGGTGTCTACCCGCGCCTACCGATACGGCACGGGGAACGAGTGTATAAGGGCGAGAATAATCCTCTTTGCCTTCCTACCTCCACACTCTCTTACCCTAATGGCTGGCACTTCCTCTCCCCTTCTGGAGAGGGGGCCGGGGGGAGGCGCAATCGTTCAGCTCTACCTCACCAACTCTTTTCCACATGCCTGCTCGTCTTCTGAAAGCTTTCGTTTTACTCTGCCTGCTCAGTGCTACCAACGTGTATGCGCAGTCCAAACAGGTACTGCCTTATCTGCAGCGCATTTCGGGCAAGCAAACGCTGGCCGGACAGCATAACAGAGAACCCAACGCCGAGCCCACGAAGTGGACCGACTATATCTACCGCACCACCAACAAATACCCGGCGCTATGGAGCGGCGACTTTCTGTTTCAGCAGGAAAACATCGATAATCGCTGGAAGATGGTGAAGGAGGCGGAGCGACAGTATCGGCAGGGGGCAGTGGTGAACATTATGTGGCACGCCTGCCCGCCTGACTCCGGTGAGCCGTGTGGCTGGAATCCTGGCTTGTTGAATCAGCTGCTCACCGATGCGCAGTGGCAGGAGCTGATTACCGACAGCACCCCCCTGAACAAGATCTGGAAATCGCGCATGGACGACATTGCCGCGTACCTGCAGTATCTGAAGGATAGAAAGGTAGAGGTGCTGTTCCGCCCCCTGCACGAAATGAACCAGGGCAAGTTCTGGTGGGGCGGGCGACCCGGCCCGAATGGTACGGCCCGTCTCTACCAAATCACCCACGACTACCTGCAGAAAACCAAAGGCTTAACCAACCTGATTTGGGTGTGGGACATGCAGGACATGAGCCGCGACTTTGCCCAGTATAACCCCGGCCCGCAGTACTGGGACGTGTTTGCCTTCGATGTGTACGACAAGGGCTACGACCAGTCGTGGTACGAGTACATCCTACCCATTGTGGGCAATAAGCCCATGGCCATTGGCGAGTGTGCCGTGCTGCCCACCCCAGAACTGCTGGCGAAACAACCTCGCTGGGTATTCTTCATGGACTGGGCCGAGCTGGTGCAGGAAAAGAACTCAGAGGAAGCCATCCGCCGCCTCTACAACGACCCCCGCGTGCTCACGCGCGACGAAATGCCGCGCTGGAAATAGCCCCCGGTCGGACGGCGCAGCCGTCCGACCGATATCGTTGCGGACGCTTAGCAAAATCATTCAAATGCAACACCTCTCTAGCGTTGGTACAGACGAGCTTTGCTCGAAAAATCAGCCAGGCGGTGCTGCGCACGCCTACCGGAAAAGGCTGAGCGTAACGTGACCTCCTTATTCCTGCTTAATCAACAGCAATTCGGCCAAGGCCTGCGCAGTGCTGGCCGCCGCTGGACCATCGCCGAGTTGCGCCCGTACAATGGCCCCATCAATGAGCAGCAGCAGCTGTGCGGCACCCTGGGCGGGGTTGCCAAACTCGCTGTTCCGCAGTAGCCCTTCCAGGTACGCACGCAGCACATCCTTGTGCTGGCGGGCCAACAAATGCTCCTGCGTATGAGGATCTGTTGTTTCGAGCACCGTATTGATAAACGCGCAACCGCGAAAATCAGCTTCGACAAACCAGTCCTTCAGTACCAAAAAAATAGCTCGAATTTCCTCGGCGGGCGTGCGGGAGCGGGCTTTGGCTTGTGCTTCCAGCTGCTGCTGCCACTGCTGGTGGCGCTCGTGCAAAAACGCCACAACCAACGCTTGTTTCGATGGAAAGTGCTTGTAAAATGACATGCGGGCTACCTCTGCAGCCGCAATTAATTCATCAACGCCGGTGGCCCTGATGCCCTGGGCGTAGAATAATCGGTGGGCGGCAGCTAAAATACGCTGCCGGGCAGCCGATTTTCCGGGTACAGCCGGGGCAGGAAATGTGCTCATAGAGGAAAGCGCTACTTGAGAATATCGAAGGACAAAGATAAATAGACTTGGAGTATACTGAACGGTCTATCTAATTTTACCCTCAGAGCCGCTTTGGCACCATGTTCACATTCATCAAACTACCTGACTTATGGCAACTGAAACTCGTCCCCCCGTTCCGCCATTCACGTTTGAAACGGCTGTTCAAAAAACCAGAGCGGCGGAAGACGCTTGGAATTCGCGCATCCCGGAGCGCATTGCGTTAGCCTACACGCCAGACAGCCAGTGGCGCAACCGCCATGAGTTCTTGGTAGGGCGAGCCGCCATTGTAGATTTCCTTACCCGGAAATGGGAGCGGGAGCACGAGTACCGACTCATTAAAGAGTTGTGGGCCTTTCATGAAAACCGAATTGCCGTGCGGTTTCAATACGAATACCACGATGCTAACGGGCAGTGGTTTCGTGCCTATGGCAACGAGCAATGGGAGTTTGACGCGCAAGGTCTCATGCGCCGCCGTGAAGCCAGCATTAACGATGTTCCCATTGCGGAAGCCGACCGGCAGTTTCACTGGCCCCTGGGTAGCCGCCCGGCCGACCATCCCGGGTTGGCAAACTACCCCGGGTTAACGCCAACTGGCTTATAAAAAATAGAGGGGTAGGAGGAAGTAGTGTTTGGATTGTACCCGCGGAGAAGCCAAACATTCTTTTTCACAACTCCAAAAACTCGTAGTGCCGTGAGCAGGATACGCGACGAGCTACTGCCGCTCCATCACACTAGCACTCAGTCGATAGTACACTGGAAAAGGCCGCCTAGTCAGGCGGCCTTTTCCAGTGTACGAATAGCGGCCGGTGCGTAAATATGTTTTAAGTAAGTAGTAATTAGGAGTTTTTGATTTGCCAAGCCTGGCGCGTGTATTTGCTACTGTGCTGTTTTCAGCAAGGCTAGTTTGCCATCGGCACTGCTGACAAGCACGCCGCGGCCCGGTACCAGGCGGGGGGTGTTCACCATATCTTCGCCTAGGGCATACTGCCAGCGCACTTGCCGCGTGATCTTATCCACGGCAACTACCTGCCCAAACGTGGTGCCGAACACCACCAACTCGTTGCTCACCACCGGCATAGAAGCTGAAAAGTCTTGCCCGAAGCCCGCGTGCAAACTCCAGGCTGGTTGGGGTGCCGCGCCGGGGCGGGTGCGCCAAGTTACCACGCTGTCCTGCATCGTTTTGGCAACGAGTAGATTGTTTTGCGCATCGCCGGCCAACGACTCGCGCACGCGCCAGCGGCCGTCCGCGGCTACGGGTTGGCCGGTGTGCAGGTCGAAGCCGTGCAGTTGCTCGTCGGGAGCTACGGTGTAGACGACGCCCTGCTGAATAACGGGCGTGCACATGGCCGGCGAGTAGTAGTGGCTTCGCTGCTCGTTGCGCCACTGCCAGGCCAGGGTGCCATCGGCGGCGTTCAGGGCGTAGAGCGTTTTATTCCAGGTGCCGAATACGATTTTGCCATCTGCCAGCGCCGGGGTAGCCGGCGGAAAGCCTGCCAGTTGGGTGTACATCCAGCGTTGTTTACCAGTAGCCAGATCCAGCGCTCGGAAGGTTAGGTCGCTACTGCCGATGTAGACTACCTGGTGGTCGATGAGGGGTGAGGCTAGCACCGCGCCGCCGGTTTTCACCCGCCACAGCACCCGGCCGGTGCGGGCGTGCAGACAATAGATGGTGCTATCGGCTGAGCCGAATACCACACGGTTTCCGGCCACGGCTGGCGAAGAGTAGATGGATTGCCGGCTTCTGAACGTCCAGTTGGGTGTGGCGTCGCGCAGAGAAAGCGACTTAAACTCACCCAATAAGTTGCCGATCAATACTGAGTTCTTCCACACGGCCGGCGTGGCCACCAGGTTGCCGCGGTCTTGGTATTGCCATACGGCTTTGCCCGAAGGGTAGGCCGGGGTAGGCAGTGCGGGCGCTGCCGCTTGAGTTGTTACCCTGGGCGGGCGGCCCGCGGCAAACCGCGCCCACGAGGCCTGTGCCGGCTGCCCCGGCTGGACCATGCGCAGGTGCACCGAGTCGGGCGTGACGGCTACCACGTTGTAAGCCACGTTGCCTTCGCGCTGCTGCGCCGTGCGGGTCATGGCCCCGGGTAGACCACCGAAATCAAACACCTGATTCACGTGCCCATGGCCGCAGAAAATGGCCTGTGTGTGGAGGCGGTGGAGCTGTGCCAGCACGGCGGGCGCGTTGCTCAGTTGGTCGTTGAGGGGGTAGTGCGCGAAGAACAGCACTGGCTGGGTAGGCGGCGTGGCGCGGGCCAGGCTGTCGAGCCACCGCAGCTGGTCCTGAGGGACATAGCCCCGGCTCATGCGGCCATAGGGGCCGGTGCTTACGCCCACTAGGCGCACGCCCTGCACGTCGGCCACAAATTTCTGGTCGTGCCACAGTTGGTTGAAGGCTAATCCCCCGCTGGCCGACCAGCCCGTGTCGTGGTTGCCGGGTAGGCAGTAGTAGGGCTTGTTGAGTTGGTCGAGCAGGGACTTGGCTTGCTGGAGCTGATCGGTAAGGCCGAAGTCGCTCACGTCGCCCGTCACCACCACAAAGCGGATGCGCGGGTTGCGGTTGATGTCGGCCACAATGCGCGCCAGGCTCTTGTCGTTGCCGGCCTTGCCGATGTGGGTATCGGTAATCAGGGCGAAGCGGAGGGTGTCAGTTGGGGCAGCTTGGGCGAGTACCCCGGCACTCTGCCAGAATAAGCAGGTAGTCAGCAGGCAAAACAGCAAATGAAAAGACATAGGAGCAGGTCGTAAACAAGAGGGCTGCCCGAACCCTGGCAGCCCTCTTGTCAGCGTGAATAATGAATCGGAAGCTATTTTAGTAGCTAACGCTTACTTCGAAAGACGCAGCTCGGCCACCACCGGGCGGTGGTCCGACGCGTAGGTTTCAGCCACTACCTGGTGGCTCACCACCTGAAAGCGAGCCTGCGGGGCGAACGTGATGAAGTCGATGGCCTTGGTGGGCGTCACCACCGGAATGGTAGGCGCGCACGACTGGCAAGTAGGCTTGAGGGCACTAGTAACCTGCTGCATCACCGGCGAGCTAGTCTCGGCATTGAAGTCGCCGGCCACCACGAACGGCAGCTTTTCCTCCTGTACCAGCCGTACCAACTCGGCTGCTTGGAGCTGGCGGTTCTGGTCGGTACGCTGAGCGTCGAGATGGGTGCAACCAAGGCGTATTTTCTGGCCTGAGGGTAGGGTAATGGTAGCGGCGGCTAATACGCGCGGCTCGCCGTTGGTGCCGTCCTGCGTGGGCAGGCGGTGCACAATGGTGTCTTGCAACGGGTAGCGCGAAAGTAGCGCTACGCCGTAGGCACCACCATCGTGCGGAATGGCTTTGCCGAAGTAAGCGTGCATGTGCAACTGCTCGGCCAGCTCGCGGGCCTGATGGCTGCTGGTGCCCGAGCGGCCAGTGTGCACGTCTATTTCCTGGAGCATCACCACGTCGGGGTGTTGGGCTTCAATGGTGCGCGCAATGGCCGGCAGGTCGATGACGCCGGGGCGACTAGGCGGGCTGCAATGGTGCACGTTGTAGCTCATCACGCGCAGGGTAGGAGCCGCGGCCGCGGGAGCGGGTGCCAATGGGGTGGGTGCCGGATCGGCTGATTTGGTGGCGCTGCACGCCAGCAGCAGCGGCACGAGGCAAGAAAACAAGTTTTTCATATTACCAGCCAGGGTTTTGACCCAGATTGGGGTTGCGCTCCAGCTGCACCAGGGGCATGGGCCACAGATAATTGCGCGAAGCCGTGAAGGTGCGGCCCCGGTTCACGAGGATGAAGCCGTTGGCGTCGGTGGGCTGGTTGGCTACATCGGCGGCCGACAGGGCCCAGGCTTTCTTCATGCCCTTCACGTCTTCGGCCAATAGGCTACCTTGCTGCCAGCGCAGGATGTCGAAGTAACGCTGGCCTTCCAGCGCGAGCTCCACGCGCCGCTCGCGGCGTAGCTCGGTGCGCACGTCTAGGCCGTTGGTGGCTAGTTCTGCGAGGTTCATGGCGCGCATGCCCACGCGCTGGCGCAGCTTGTTGATGGTCAGGTCCACATCGGACTGCGTGAGCTTGCCTTGCTCCAGGCGGGCTTCGGCGTAGATCAGCAGCACCTCGGCCAGACGAATCAGGTGGATGTCGTTGGCATCGCGGCTGACCTGTCCTACCGTGCTCAGCTCCACGTACTTGGTGAAGTAGTAGCCGGTGATGGTGACGGAACCGCGGCGGTCGGAGCGGAACTTGGGCGTGGTGTACACGGCCGGGTTGGTGTTCTGCGGGTTGCCGTCGAAGCGGCCGCCCCAGGCCGCGCCGGGCTGCAAGATAGTCTGCACCATGCGTGGGTCGCGGTTCTTGAACACGTCGGCGTAGGCGGCATCCTTATACAGCGGCGACTTGTCAATAGGTAGGCCATCACTGCACAAATAGCTATCCACCAGTGATTTCGTGGGGTTCCAGCGGGCGTTTTGGTCGGGCACCTGAATTTCGCGGCTCAGGTTGTGCATCGAAATATCGGCCAGGTGGGGACGGGCTAGAATGGTCTCTTTGTTGGTACCGGCCGCTAGCTTGCCGGCGTAGGTGAACAGGTTGCGGTAGGCGTTGGCGGTGCCGCCGGCGGTGTAGAGCTGGTACACATTCAGGTCCATCACGGCCTTGGCGGCCTGCTCGGCCGCGGCGTAGCGTTGGTTTTGCAGGGCCACGCGGGCCTTCAAGGCAAGTGCCGCACCTTTGTTGATGCGGCCGAGGTTGGTGCCCGTAGGAATGGCGGTGGGTAGGGCGGTGGCAGCTTCGTCCAGTTCTTTCAGCATAAAATCAACCACCTCGGCGCGGGGCGTGCGGGGGCCGTACACCAGCGGGTCGTCGATTTCCAGAGGGGTAGTCACCAGCTGCACGTCGCCGTAGAAGGCCGTGAGGTAGCTGTAGAGGTAGGCCCGAATCACGCGCACCTCGGCGGCCAGGGCTTCCTTGCGGACGGGGTCGGTTACCTGGGCGCGCTGGTAGTTGGCCAGGAAAGCGTTGCAGCGCCGAATGCCGTCATAACCGGTGGTCCACTCAGTGTTGAGGGCGCCCACATCGTTGGTGAAGTTGCCAGTGGCAATGCGCTGGTAGTCCGTTACGGAGGGCCAAAGCGTGTTATCGCCCAGGTTCTCCATGTCTACCGTATTCTTGGCTTTGAGGAAGGCGTAGCAGGCGTCGGTGGCCAGGCGTAGCTGCTCTTCGTTTTCCCAGTAGGTGTCATCCACTAGCTCATCCAGCGGCACACGGTCCAGAAAGTCGTCCTGACAGGCGCTGCTCAACAAGCTCAGGCCCAATAGGCTATATACTGCAAAACGTTTCATATCAAGGAGAAAGGGAAAGCTATTGAAGCGTGACGTTGAGACCAAACACCACCGTTTTCACCTGGGGGTAGAAGCCGCCCACGCTCACCGGCGACTCGGGGTCGTAGCCGTAGAAGAAATCCGAGCGCGTGAAGAGGTTGTCGGCGGAGGCGTAGAGACGCAGGCGGCTGACGCGCACCCGCTGGGTGAGCGAGGTGGGTAGAGTGTAGCCGATCTGCACGTTTTTCAGGCGCAGGTAGCTGGCATCTTCCAGCCAGTAGGTAGACAGGCGCTGGTTGTGCGACTGCTGGTAGGTGAGTCGGGGGTAGGAGCCGTCGGTATTCTCGGGCGTCCAGCGGTCCAGGTGAAACTCCTGGGGTAAGCTGCCCTCGCTGATATACGCGTGGCGAGCAGCCCCGCCAATGTACCCATCGACCTGTCCTACCCCCTGGAAGAAGATGGCCGCGTCGATGCCGTGCCAAGCAGCGTTGGCACGCAGCCCGTAGGTGTAGCGCGGGATGGCGTTGCCAATCACTTGGCGGTCTTGGTCGAGGGAAATCTTACCGTCGCCGTTCAAGTCTTTGTAAATCAAGTCGCCGGGTTGCACCGGGTCGCCGGCAATTGTTGGGAAGCGGGGCGTGTAGCGGTTGGTGCCGGCGTCAAGGTCGAAGTCGGTTACCTGTGCAATGCGGTCGGCCACTAAACCGTAGAAGGCGTCAATCGGCTGACCCAGGAAGCGCACCCGGTCGCCGACGGTGGGCGGCGTGCCGCCCAGGCTGACCACTTTGTTGCGCACATCGGAGAGGTTGCCCGCTAGGCCGTAGGTAAACTCGCCTACCTGGTCGCGCCAGTTGGCCTGCACTTCCCAGCCTTTGTTCTCTACCTTGCCCGCGTTCTGCGACGGCTCGGTGGCGCCCAGCACGTCGGGCAGGGCCACGCGCAGCAGAATGTCGTTGGTGCGGTTGATAAAATAATCACCGCTCACGGTCAGGCGGTTGCGCAGAAAACCCAAGTCAATGCCCACGTTGGTTTTCTGCACCGATTCCCAGGTGAGGCGCGTGTTAGGAATGTCGGTTTGCGCATAGCCCAGCGTTTGCTGGTTGCCGATGGGCATGGTGCTCACCGGGCCAATGGTAGCCAGGTAGGGATAGTCGCTGCCCACCAAATCGTTGCCCTGGGTGCCGTACGACGCCCGAATTTTCGCCAGTGGGACCACGTCGCGCAGCCCCGCAAAGAAGGCTTCTTCGGAGAAAATCCAGCCCACCGAACCCGAGCCAAACAGGTTCCAGCGCACATCGGGCGAGAAGCGCGAGGAGCCGTCGTAGCGGAAATTGCCTTCCAGCAGGTAGCGGTCCTTGAAGATGTAATTGGCCCGACCAAACACCGAGCGCAACGCGTTTTGGTAAGCCTGGCCAGTATTCAGTTGATTTTCGGTGCCCAGGTTGATGGCTCCCACACTTTGGGTAGGCAGCGACTGGCGGCTGGCCGTCAGGTCTTCCCCCACCGTCGATTCCTGGGAGGCGGCCAGCAGCAGCTTCACGTCGTGCTGATCGGCAAAGCGCTTCTCGTACTCCGCCATTCCAATAAAGGTCTGGTAAGTACGCATGTAGTTGGCCGAGCTGATGGTGTTTTTGGCGTTGGTCTGATAAATCAGCGAGTTATCAAGCGGGCTATAGTAGTTGATGGTCTTGGAAAAAATATTGCGCTTGGAGCTGTACGTCACCAGCCCGTACTGCCCACGCAGCCGAAAACCGTCAAACAAACGCAGCGTGCCGCGCATGTTAGCCGTCAGCTCCTGGGAGCGAAAAAGGTTGGCCACGTACTACAGTATCACCACGAAAAAGCCCAAGTACTTGTTGTTGACCACTACCTGCGTGACCATGGTCAGCACGCACAGCAGCAGATACGGTAGCTGGTACAGAAACAGCGTCTGTCCGTATAGTCCGATTTCACCCAGCTGGTCAACTACCAGCACCGGCAGTGGCTGGCCGCTTTCTGGGGCAATGGCACCTTGTCCTCCTCCGACGGCCAGCGCTTCCCCGTCAGCGGGGCCGTGCGCAACGCCCGGGCCCTGCCCAAGTACTTCGGCTACGGCCGCGGCGTCACGTCTTACAACCACACGGCCGACCAGTACGCGCAGCATGGCAGCCGGGTCATCGCCGCCACTGAGCGCGACGCGACCTACGTGCTGGACGAAATCCTGGGCAATGAAACGAAGCTCGAAATCCTGGAGCACACCACCGACACGGCTGGCTACACCGACCTGGTGTTTGCCCTCTTTGACTTACTGGACCTCGAATTCACGCCCCACCTGCGCGACATCGGCGACCAGAAGCTGAGCAAAGTCAAGGGCCTAGACATGGCCTACCCGGCCCTCAAGTTCACCGGGTAGGTCAACCCCGAGTACCTGGCCAGCCACTGGGAAGAGCTGGTGCGGGTCGCAGGCTCGCTCAAGCTCGGCTACGTGACGGCCTCGCTGTTCATCCGCAAGCTCCAGGCCTTACCCCCGGCAGCACCAACTCACCTACGGCTTGCAGGAATACGGGCGGCTAGTCAAAACCATTCTACCTGCTCCACCAACCCCTGCGTCGCAAAATCAACACCTAGCTCAAAGGCGAGCAGCTGCACGCGCTGCGCAGCTGGCTCTGGTTCGGGGGCGACGGGGTGCTGCGCCGTAAGCAGGAAGAGGCCCAGCAGGAGGTCGTGGGCTGCCTAAACCTGCTCACCAACGCCATGGTCGTCTGGAATACGGTCTACATGCAAGAGGTCATTACGTATCTGCGGGCCGAAGGCTACTCCGTACAGGACGAGGACCTGACTCATCTCTCCCCAGCCCGCTTCGAGCACATCAACCGGCTGGGCAAATACACCTTTGCCGAGCAGGAAACATTGCTGCGCAACGGCCTACGCCCTTGCGCCAACCCGGACAGACGGTTGCGCCGACGGCTGCGACGGCTTAGCGTAATTTTTTGCCCCGTTGTAACGAGAACCCCTTGTAGAGCGTCATGGGACTAGCCGCTTTGGCCAACGCGGCCGGTCACATGCATTAGTTATTTGACGAAGCCAGGGAGTGTCAGCTCTGACCGGGATTCTTTCCTAATAGCTAAGCCGCTGCCTCTAAGCGCACGAGGACTTCTTCGACGGGCATATTGCCCTTCACATATAGTCGAAGCAACCGCTGTTCATAGAATGACGAGTCAAAGGGCTGCGGGTACCTAGAGCGTTGAGCATTTGGGATTCCGCAGGCTTGAAGCGCTGCGTGATGTTCCCTAGCCGTGCCGCAAGCTTGGGTAGACGGACCCGAGCAGGAGCAAGCCGCTGACGATATTCCGGGTTATTCGTATGCGCGAAAAGAAGGAAGCGGACCGTACCTAGGCCTTCGTCCGAGCTTGCGTGAAGGTCTCCGTAACGCCCTTGCTCATTTGGCTGAGCAGCAGGCCCGGCGCCAGCCGGCTCATGATGCGCATCAACCGAGACATGCCCGGGTAAATCTCTAGCTTGTCGTGCTGCAAACTTTTGATAGCATGCGCGATGAGCTTGCTGGGGTCCATCAGCATGTTGTCTTCTAATGCGGCGGAAAAGGGGTCGGCCAAGGGCGTTCGGGCGGCGGGCGCTACCAACTCAAATACCTTGACCGGGGTGTTTTGAAGCTGCACGCGCAGGGCTTGGGTGTAGGAGCGCAGGCCCGCCTTGGTGCCCCCGTATACCGGGGCCAGCGGAAACGGCGACAGGGCGATACCCGATGTCACGTTGAGGATGGCGGCCGTCTTCTTGGTGCTGAGGTGCGGCAGAAATTGCTGCACCATGCGGATGGGACCCGACAGGTTGATTTCCACTTCCCGGGTGATGTCGTGCAGGTCCAGGGCGGGGTCTTGCAGGTCGAGTTTGCGCATCTCGCCGGCGTTGTTAATGAGGATATTAAGGGCCGGAAACTGCGTTGTCACCTGCTGGTACAACTGCCGGATGGCAGCCGGGTCGCTCACGTCGCTCTGGAAGGTGTGCACGCTCGGTAGGCGGCGCTTCGTGTCGTCGAGCTTCGCCTGATTGCGGCCTGTAATGAGCACTGTACTACCCAGGGCCAGCAACTGGGTGGCGAATTCGAAGCCAAAGCCGCTGGTGCCGCCGGTAATGAGGATGGTGCTGTTGCGTAAGTCCATGATGGCTAGAAAAAATGATGACCCCACAAAGGTCGGCCGGGGAAGCAGCGGGGTGTTTGCGCCGGGCAATCCATCATTTGCAAAATTCACATCTGGCCTTAGGCTCGGAAAGTGCCGGGCGAGTAGGCTGTCTGGCGCTTGAAAAAGTTGGAGAAGTGGGCTACTTCCGCAAAGCCGAGGCTGTCGGAGATTTCCGAGATGTTCCAGTTAGTTTGTTTGAGCAGCAACTTGGCTTCCTGCACCACGCGGCTGCTGATGATTTCGGTGGTGGTGCGGCCGGTGTTCTCTTTCAGCACCTTGTTGAGGTGGTTGACGTGCACGGCCAACCGGTCGGCGTAGTCCTTGGCCGTGCGCAGCTGGAGCTTCTGCTGGGGCGTTTGGATGGGAAACTGCCGCTCCAGCAGTTCGATAAACAGGGACGATACCCGCGCCGAGGCGTTGTGGGCCGGGTAGAGCGCCGTGACCGGCTGCAGCTTCTGCCCCAGGTGAATGATTTCGAGCAGGTACGTGCGCAGCAAATCATACTTATAGGCGTAGTTGGAGCCGATTTCGCGGTGCATCTTTCGAAAGATGGCGTCGATTTCTGCACTTTGCTCGTCGCTCACCTGGAACACCGGATAGCCGCCGGCTTTGAATAGGGGCAGTTCATCGAGCACCACCCCACTTTTGGCCGGCAGCAGAAAGGCTTCCGTGAAAATGCAGAAGTGGCCCGCCTGCTCTACGTCCTGCGGCACCCAGTGGTAGGGCACTTTGGGCGTAGCAAAAAGCAGGGCATTCTGCTCAATATCAATTACTTTATCGGCGTATTCGGCCCGGTTGCGCCCGCTAATCAGGCTGATTTTGTAGTACGTTCGGCGGTCGTAGGGCATCACGCCTTTCTCGCGAAAGCGGTTGTAGAGCTCCTCTATACTAAACACGTTGAAGTGCCCGATTTCCTTCTGGATGTCGGGCGGCAGCAGGGTGTTTAGCTCGGTATCGAGGGCGGTGGTGACCTGCTGGTAAAACTGGTCGAGCGAAATAGAGGTCATCGGTCGGGGGCTTGCGAAAATCAAAGGTACAAGGCCTCCCCTCTTACCTGCCAGGGGCCAAGAGCAGGACTATATCCTGGCACTGTTTCGATAGGTGATACACTGTTGATTTAACAGCTTAGGCCGCGTTTCGGTACGCGTGTTGATGCGGAGCAACTGGCGGACTTGGCGTTCTTGGCGCGCCAAACTAGTTGTTGGTCCATGTGGCCGGAAGGGGCGGCTGTGACACGCCCGATGCCACTGCCCACATAGAAAGCCCTCTGCCAAACACGGAAAGCGGCGGAGCACTTTACTGGCAAGTCATCCGCATTACGCTCCTTTTCGTAACCGATAAGCGAAATTAGGCTGCGGCAAGCTGCCGGTGGCAACCGATGTAGCGCACGAAGTCGCCCACCGTATCGAGCGGTACCTCGTCGGGAATGGTCAGGTCATAGCGGCGTTCTACTTCCAGGATGATGTCGACTACGTCAATGAGGTCGAAGCCAAGTTCGTGACTCAGGTCGGTGCTTACCCGCAGGCGGCGCAGTTCTACACCCTTGCGGCGGTGAATGAGGGCGCGCACCTGGCGAACCAAAGCGGCACGGGAAACAGGAGAAAAAACAACAGGCATAACCAAGCGAAGGAATAGGGCTGACGCTACAAGAGCAGTAGAGCACCGGCACGCACGCGCCGAGCCACTCCCGGAAGCCCGGACAGGACTGAACAACCGGACCCGCGCGGGCGACTTCCCACGAAACATCCCGGTCTGAAGTAATAGGCTTCCGCTGTTAGGTAGAAAGCTCGACCTCGTACAGGTGGTGCATTCCTTTCTTGCCTTTTAAGGGGGTCAGAAAAGCCTGCCGCACGCGCAAGTCGTCGCCCAGTTCATCGACGACGGCTTGTGAGACCAGCAGAACGGTGCCGCAGTCTTTGTTTGCGGCCTCAATGCGGGCGGCCACGTTCACGGTGTCGCCGATGACGGCGAGCTTGCGCAGTTCGGCTCCGCCCAGGTCACCCACGACTACCTCGCCGTAGTGGACGCCGATGCGGACGCGGAAGCTGCGGCAATACATTTTGCGCAGGTACGGGTTGAGTTGCTCTACGGCCTGGAGCATGCCGCGGGCGGCGGCCAGCGCGTCAGCGGCGGCGGTGGCTTCGTCTTCCAGCCCAAAGACCACCATCAACCCGTCGCCGATGTAGTCGATGATGCGGCCCCGGTGGGCGCGGACCACCTCGCTCATGAGCTGGAAGTAGCGGTTGAGCACGTGGACGACGTCGTAGGCTGGCAGTGCTTCGGCAAACACCGTGTAGTCCTCGATGTCGGAAAAGAGCACGGCCAAGCGCTTTTCTTCGCCCAGCCGCTGGTCGGCGCGGGTGAATTCCTGCCGGGTCAGCTGCACGTCCAGCTCGTCAATCACCGGTCGGCGGAACTCCACGCTACCCCCGGTGAGGGTCGTCTGGCAAGCCAGGCGAACCGTATCGGGCAGGTGAATGTGCGCGGCCAGCACCTGCTCTCGCTCGTTGCGGGGGGCCAAGTGCTCCAGCCCTGCCAACACCACCACCCGGCAGGTCGAACAGCGCGCGTTGCCGCCACAGGCGTGCACGTGGGCAATGCCCTGACGCAAGTCTGCGGCCAGTATCGTTTCGCCGGGTAGCGTTTCAAATTGCCGATTATCCGGCAAGGCAAGGAGGGTAGGCATGGGGAAGGTACCGAAAACAGGAGCGAAAACAGCCAATAGGTAGCCCACCGCGCCGCCGGCCCACCCGCGAAGGGAGCTGGGGATAAGCGGTGGCGCTGTCGGGGTTTAGGGCTGCTTCACCAACTGGATTTCCGCCTGCAATTTGATTTCGTCGCTGACCACTACTGCGCCGGCTTCGGTCACGCCCCCCCAAGTGAGGCCGAATTCTTTGCGGCTAATAGTAGTAATCAGGTGCTTCACTTTGAATTGCACTTCGCTGTGCGCGGGGTCTACTTTCCAGGTAGTGGTCATGGCGGAGAAGGGGTGAGAAATACGCTACGGATGATTCAACAGCTTAAGGCAGTGTAAGACGCTTGGTAACAATACTCGCTGACCTCTGCCGGCAAGCGCAGCCCAGGGTCCTACATCGGCACGTCAATGAGCAGCACTTTGGCCGGGCTCAGGGCCTCGACCGTGAGTTGGGTTGTATTCCAGATACCTAGGGCGTCGTAGGCTCCTAATTGCTGGTTGCCAATGCGCACGTTTCCTTCCAGCACGAAAGCGTACACGCCGTTGCCGGGTCGCTTCACCGCGTAGGTAGTCGCCACACCGGGCGTAAGGGTGCCCACGTGCAGCCAAGCCTGCTGCCGCACTTGCACGCCGGCCTGCCCGGCATGGGGGGACACCACTTGCACAAAGGAATCGGGGTGGGAAGCCGTATCAAACGACACCTGGTCGTAGTACGGAGTGGCCTCGGGTTGGTCGGTGGTCAGCCAGATTTGCAGGAAGTGCACGGGGGCCGTCGCGCTATGGTTTTTTTCGCTGTGCGAAATACCCGAGCCTGCGCTTATAATTTGCAGCTCATTGACGTTAATAACCCCTTTATTGCCGAGCGTATCGGCGTGCTCCAGGGCACCTTCCAGTAGCAGGGTCATGATTTCGGCGTTCCGGTGCGCGTGCATGCCGAATCCAGTGCCGCCCATTACGGTATCGTCGTTGAGAATAAGTAAGGCCCCGAAAGACTGGCGCGATGGCTCGGAAGCCCCGCTGGGGAGGAAGCTGCGGTGGGCGTCAAGCCAACCGGAGTTACCGTGCATTCGGGTGGTGGCTGGATGAAAAACAGTGGATGCCATCTTGTAAAAAAGGAAGTGGTGCGTTTCGGAATAGTAGTTGGCTCAGGCGGTTCGCCCACCGGTTGCCCCACCAGCGAATCAAGCCAGGGAAGGGGCTACCGATGGGCTACCAACCAGCTGTTTATGCCAGCTTGGTTTGCTCGGACGCCACGGAACGCCACACTAGCAGGTTGAGCAGGGCCAGCACGGCGAAAGCAATGGGCCCGCCCAGCATAGCGGCCTGCCCAGCCTGCAAGTGCGTGATGGCAGCAACGGCAGCCCAGATGAATACCGCATAGAGCGTGAGCAAGCGACTGGCTGGCACCAGCAGCCCGATACCCAAGGCTATTTCGCCTAGGCCAATGGGGAAGCGGAACCACTCTGGGTAGCCCCAACTCTGCAGATTTTGTAACTGCTCGGGCACGCCCGCCAGCTTGCTACCCCCGGCGGCGATAAATCCAAAGGCTAACAGCCCGGACAGCACCCAGCTCAGTATTTTTTTGGTCTTGACACTCATGGTAATGGAAATGATTAAAAATGAAGAAAGAAGAATGTGGAGGCAAGGATTAGTGATTGGCCACCGCAGGGGCGGCTAGCTGCGGCGCCACGCGCCGACCCAGCAGCTCAATGGACTGCATCAACTGGCCGTGGCTGGCCGCGTCGGCGCTGTTGAGCGCATCCATCTGCAGCGTGACGCGGGAAAGGCCGCCCAGGGCTTCGCTGTGGCGCATGATTTTGGCGGCTACCTCGTCGGGGCTGCCTACCAGCAAGGCGCCGTGTGGCCCCCGCTGCGCATCAAACTGGGCCCGCGTGGGCGGCGCCCAGCCCCGTTCGCGCCCGGCGTGGGTCATGAAGCGCACGTAGGCCGGGTAGTAGTCGCGCACGGCCTGCTCGGTAGTAGGACCCACGTAGCCCAGGGCATGCATGCCCACGGTGAGCTGCTCGGGAGCGTGCCCGGCCCGGCGGCCGGCTTCCCGATACAGGTCGATTAGGGGGCGGAAGCGTCGGGGCTCGCCCCCAATGATGGCCACCATCAGGGGCAGACCCAGCGTGCCGGCCCGCACAAACGAGGCCGGCGTGCCGCCCACGCCCAGCCACACGGGCAGCTTTTCCTGCATAGGGCGCGGGTATACTCCCTGCCCGGTCAGGGCCGGCCGGAATCGCCCCCGCCAGGTTACCTGCTCCTGCGCCCGTATGGCCAGCAGCAAGTCCAGCTTCTCGGCAAACAGGGCGTCGTAGTCGCGCAAATCGTAGCCAAATAGCGGGTAGGCCTCCGTGAAGGAACCTCGGCCCACCACCAGCTCCGCCCGCCCTCGCGAGAGCAAGTCGAGGGTAGCAAACTCCTGAAACACGCGCACCGGGTCGGCGGCCGACAGCACCGTGACGGCGCTGGTCAGGCGAATGCGCGACGTGCGGGACGCCGCCGCGGCCAAAATCAGGGCCGGCGCCGAATCCAGGAACTCAGCCCGGTGGTGCTCCCCGATGCCAAAGACATCAAGGCCTACCTGGTCGGCCAGTTCGATGCGGTCCACCAAGTGGCCCATTTGCTCGGCGGCCTGGCTGACGGGCGGCATACTGCTCCCTAACCCGCGCACAGCAAAACTATCAATACCTAGTTGCATGATTTGAAATTCAAAGAATGGTGGATGCCGCACCCGGCACTGGCTGAGGCTTGCCTAGGGCCTAGTCTAGCGCGGGTACTTGACTGTAGTCGATGGTGCCGTAGAGGCCCTGGTAGAAATCGTGGTAGGCCTGAATGATTTCCTGGCGCGTATTCATCACAAATGGTCCCTGTGCCACGATAGGCTCCGTATAAGGAGCCCCGCCAAACACGATAAAGTCGGCCGCGCTGCCGGGAGCGGCGCTTAGGACGAGGGGGGCGTCGGAGGTGGGGTCCAGCAGCAAAAGCTCGCCGGGCTCGTAGCGGATGCCCCCAATCATGGCCGACTGGTGCAGCACGAAGGCAGCGTACTCGTATCCGGCCGTGGTAGGGAGCGCCAACTGCTGACCAGCTGCCAGCTGCACGTGGTAGAGAAACTGGGGCGAGTAAGTTGGAACGGGAGACGCGTGGCCGTCCCATTCGCCCACAATTACCTTCAGCCACCCCGCTGAATGGGGTAGCGCGACGGTCGGCAGGGCGCTGGCGGGTAGCGACCGGTACTCGGGCAACTGGGCTTTTTGCTGCGCGGGTAGGTTAATCCAGAACTGCAGCCCGTGCGTGACGGGGCTGCGGGTAGCGGCGTCGGGATTGATGGACTCATCGTACAGAATCCCGTTGCCGGCGCTCATCCACTGCGCTCCGCCCGAGCGCACTAGGGTCGTGTTGCCGCGGCTGTCGCGGTGCAGGCCCTCGCCGCTCAGCAGGTAGGTGAGGGTAGCGATGCCCCGGTGCGGGTGGGCGCCGGTGCCCTGGGCCTGCTGCGGGCTGGCGGTGGGCGCGTGCTCCACGGGCAGGGCATAGTCGAGAAACACAAAGGGTCCCACGGCGGCCGCGTGCTCGTTGGCCAGGAGGCGTTGGATGTTAAACGGCCCGATGTCGGCACGCTGGCCGCGGGTAGTACCGATTAGGCGCTTGCTCATGCGTTGTGCTGCTGAAGCAGGCCGGCGGTAATACCGGCCTGATTGCAAGACAAAATTGGCAGATGAGCCCCCCCTAAATCGATGATAAATGCTAAGAAAAATCGTTGATAAATGTCAACGGCCTACGCCTCCTCTGCCCACCCTGTGGCCGCTCTTAGAAACGGTTTGCGTGAAAGAAAGAACAGGGTAGAAACGCCTACTGGCGCCTCAGCGGCCGCGCTAGGTGCCCGAAATTGTGCAACACCGAGACTGTTCCCGAGCCCCTGTTGCGGCCTTTGCCTAACTTGCCATTCGGTACCCGGTTTCGTCCCTGTTTTCTCTTCCGAGCCTTTCCAATGATTGTTTTCAGCGGCCGCCGCTACTGGTCTATTTTCACGTCCCATGTACGAATCCTTACTTGCCTACGTCCGCAGTCTTTCTTCTACTCCCCTGACCGAGCAGGAAACGCAGCTGATTAAGGAGGTCTTCACCCCGCGAAAACTGCGCAAAAGGCAATACTTTCTGCAGCCGGGTGAAGTCTGTCAGTATATGGGCTTTGTCGTGAGCGGGGCCATGCGGCAATACACGGTCGATGGCAAAGGCGCGGAGCATGTGTTTCAGCTTTCTATCGAAAATTGGTGGGCCGGCGACCGGGAAAGCTTTACCATGCTCACGCCCTCACGCTACTACATCGACGCCTGGGAGGACACCACCCTGCTGACCATCCCCAAGACCAACCACTACTTGCTCGATACGCTACCCGCCTTTGGGGAAATGATTACCCAAATCAATCAGCGTCACTCCTTTGCCTTGCAGCACCGCGTCAACGCGGCGCTGAGCCTCTCGGCCGAGCAGCGCTACGCCGAGCTGGTGCATACCTACCCCGAGTTTCTGCAGCGGTTTCCGCAGCACGTTATCGCTTCGTACCTGGGCATTACCAAGGAAACGTTGAGCCGGGTACGCAGCCTGCCGACCAAAAAGTAGCGGCTGAGCAAGGGCCATCCCTAGTAGTCCGAGGCCCGTCCGGATGCGCCAATCGTTAGGACTCTTGCTGTTCCAATACTATGACGTACGGTCGTGTCGATTGATGTCTTTTCCGTATTTGAAAGGAGTGGTGTGCAGATGCACGGTTGACGTACTATTGAAAGCTCGTGGGTTAGCACAGGAAAAAGGCGACAAGGGAAATGGGTTTCTAACAAGTCCGACTATTATCGGAAAGCATATTGTATTAGAGCAGGAGCCCAGCCAGCGCGAAGTCGGCCAGTAGAATGGCAATAATAGAGTAGGTAACGGCGGCCGTACTGGCAGCACCTACTTCCAAGGCACCGCCACGGGTAGTATATCCCTGGAATGCGGCGATGCCTGACACTAGAAAAGCAAAGACTACCGCTTTGATGAGCGCGAATGCAATGTTGTAGGGTATAAAATCGAGCCGTAGTCCCTCTACATAGTCGGCACCGGTGAGTGCGCCCGTGAATGTGCCCGCCATGTAGCCACCCAACAGAGAAAGAAACATGGCCAGCATCACCAGCAGCGGAAACATGAACAGGGCCGCGACTATGCGTGGCAGCACCAGGTAGGATGCCGAATTAATACCCATCACATCCAGCGCGTCGATTTGCTCAGTGATGCGCATGGTGCCCAGGGTGCCGGCGATGCTGCTGCCCACCTTACCGGCCAACACAATGCTGGTAATGGTGGGGGCTAGCTCCAGAATGGTCATTTCTCGAACCATGAAGCCGATAATGGACTTCGGCAGTATGGGATTGGTGAGGTTGTAGGCGATTTGCACGCAGGTAACGGCTCCGATAAATGAAGAAACGATTCCCTCGATGAACACAGAATTTACTCCGATAAGCACGGCTTCTTTCAGCGTTCGGTGCCAGAGGACCGACAGGCGCTCTGGGCGGATAAGCGTACGTAGCAGCAGTAATAGGAAAGAGCCAAAAGCAGTGAGCATGATAAACAGAGTAGGGAGCCACGGGGGCAGTGTGTACCGTGCGAAGCTGGGTCGAAGCGCCTAGTGCAGGAGCCAATGCAGGGCCTCCGCCTCTTCGTCGAACGTTTTGTAGCTGTCTCCCGGGCGAAACGCTTTCCCTAGCAGTGAGCCGATAGACAACCGGGCAAAGACGCTGTGGGCCACGACATGCGCAACCCGCCCGGGCAGTGACATGACCGGTGCAAACGCTAGCAGTTCCAGTCCGTACGCTTTGACTAAGCTACCTTGCTTATAGGGCAGCGAGCCAATGACCCCGTCCACGGGGCTAATAATGTGGGCGTAGCTTTGCGTTTTGCGAGCATTGAGCAGCGTGGCTCGGGCCTGCGCTAGGGCTCCCTGCCGGGCCTGGAGAGTAGCCTGGTAGGCCTTGAGTTGTAAGTCACTCAGAATTTGTTGCTCCACCAAGGGCCGGGTCTTCTCCACATCTAGCTGCGCGGCGGCGACGTCGGCCCGAGCGCTGAGCAGGGCTGCCTCGGCAGCGCGTACCTGCTGGTCGGCCTCGTCGTTGTTGAGGCGAAACAGAGGCTGACCCTTGCGTACCCGCGCCCCTTCATCCACGAACACCTGGTCGATGAAGCCGTCGAGCTTGGGCCGGATTTCTACGTTGGCTTGGCCTTCCAGTACCGTGGGGTAATCGGTGTGCAGCTGGGCCGTAGTGGGGGTCGGGGTTAGTACCGGGTACGCTGGCGCTACGGTAGCGGCCGCCGCGCCGGCTGCCTCGGCAGCGACATCTTTTTTGGTGCCGCAGGCGCTGGTTAGCAGCAGCCAGCCGAGCAACCCTGCGGCTAAAGGAGAGGTATTGTTTCATGCTCCAAAGGTCCGGGTAGCGTAAGGCCGCTGAAAACCGAACTATTTGAAGCGGGCTATTCTGGGGTTGAGCAAGCGAAAAAGGCCCTTGAGTGAAACGTCTCTTGTATCCGGCGGCTAGCCTATTTACCCAGCCACTCTTTGAACTCGGTGGCGCGGTTACCGCTCACCAGCACCGGCTGTCTGGCTTTGGGCTTGAGTTCCACCTCCAGCCGCCCTACCGAGTGGTTGTGCACCACCTCAATGGCGGCTAGGCTGATGACATACTGCCGGTTCACCCGGAAAAATTGCGCGGGGTTGAGCAGCGGCACCAGCTTGTCGAGGCTGTAGTCAATCGTGAGCCGCTGGCCCTCGCGAGTAACGAGAAACGTAGCTCCCTCCTCAAAATAGAAGCAGGCTACGGCCGACGTGTCAATGCTACGCAGCTTGGCGCCCACGGCTACCATAAAGCGCTCTTTGTAAGCCGGCCCGGCTGTGGGGCTTATCAGGCGCAACAGGGCAGGCAAATCAGTTGGGGCGAAGTGCTGCTGAAGCCGCCCGTAGCGCTCCAAAGCCGAGACCAGCTCGTCGGCATCAATGGGCTTGAGTAGGTAGTCGATGCTGTTGAGCTTGAAGGCCTGTACCATATACTCGTCGTAGGCCGTGGTGAAGATGACGGCGGCACTCACCGGCACCTGCTCGAAGATGCGAAAGGCCAAATCATCTTCCAGATGAATATCAACGAACAGTAAATCCGGCATTGGATGCTCACGCAGCCAAGCAACTGCCTTCACCACTGAAGGCAGTTGCGCCAATACCTGAATGGAGGAGTCGTAGTCGCGCAATTAGCTTTCCAGACGCTTGGCCGTTCGCAGTCGCCGTAGCTTATGGACATTTAAGTGTCGTCATATCGTTCGCCAGGTAAGCCGTCGTACCAGCAAGGAGATGGTGGGCCGGCTAACCCCAAACTGCATCGCCAGCTGCTGGTAGCTTTGTCCCTGTGCGGCCAGGGCTCGAATCTGTCGTACGGAATCAGGCGTAAGTTTGCTGTTGGGGTTTCGCGCGCCACAGCGGTGAAACCGCTCCAGTACTACCCGATCCTGCTGCTCGCGTTGATCGACCCATTGCAGATTCTCCGCTCGTAGGTTGAGGTGATTGCCGTCTTTTGGAATCACATGCTGGAAGCGTTCCTCCGCTGGAGGCGGCAGAAAGTGCTGGGCCACTAGGCGGTTCAGGCCTACTTGCGTCACCCCGGCCGCACCGTAGAGACTAACGGAGGGGTAGCGCTGGGGGCCGGACGCTTGTAAGAGCCGCTGCCGGTCCGTGTGCCGATACGATAAGCTGACGACCTTCCCATAGGAAGAAAGCAGGTACTGGTCGGCAAAATCCTGGATGGGGAGCCAGCGCTCATCCGTCACGACGAGGCGCAAATCCTGCAAGGGAACCAGCGCACCATTGTCGAGTTCGGCCAGTGGCGGGCGGAGTTCGACAATGACGGCTTGCGTAGTGGTCGGATGGCAAGGTAGACTAGTATAGGTAACTGTGCGGCCAACGGCCGGTCGCGTGCCGTTCTGGGCAAGAAACATGAAAGCAGGTGCTCTGTAAGGAGCAAAAGAAGGAAGCAAGTGTTGGAAAACAGCTAGACCTACCACGCGGTAGCTAGCTGCTGATCGTATCCATACTCCGTTACTTCTCAGTATATAGTTGCGCCTGTGCCCCCAAAGGGCTCATCCATAAGGACTTTTAATATTCATTACGAGCATGCGTTGGCTTTCGCGTGTCGGTGTGGCGCAGCGTAGTTGCTATTTTCCTACGGCAATAAAGCCGCCTGTATTTGCGCTATTCGTTGTTGCATCTTGGCGATGGTCGCCTCCATGTGTAGATGTAGACTTTGCTCTTGGAAGCGGCGGGCACCTTCCGGCAACAGGCGTCGCTCTCGCAAGTGGGCGTCGGATTCCTCTAGTTGGTCAAACGTAGCGTAGAGGATATCGTACAGCGAAAGCCACTCGGGGGAGGGCATGGGCTGTCGTGCCTGTAAAGAGAGCCGCAGGGCCAACAAGTGACTGGCTAGCTGCGCCAACTGCTGTAAACACTGCCGCTCCCGCGGGCTGAAGGTGCGCACCCGGCTATCGAGGATACAGAGTGCCCCAATATTATGGCCCTCTGCGGTCCGCAGCGGATGGCCCGCATAAAAGCGCATGTTGCTGGCACAGGCGTAACGGAAGTTTTCGAGCGCGTGCGGTTCCTGCTGTAAATCTTCGGTTACGAGGGTCGTCTGCTGCAAGATAGTTAGGGCGCACACGCTCTGCTCGCGGGGCACCTGGCGTAGGGTCACCCCGTAACTGGCCTTGAAGAAGGTGTCATGCTCATCCACTAGTGTCAGCAAGGCCAAGGGGGCATCGAAGAGGCGAGAAACTAAATCGACTAACGTACTGAATAGCGCATCCGGTACCACTTTAAGGCTCTTGTATGGGCGCAGCGCAAGCAAACGTGCCTGCTCGTCCGCAGAGGAGAGGGGAGGAAGGGGAGGCAGCATGGGCGTAGCAACAGCGTAAGGCAAAGGCACCGATAGGTACGCAATTAGCAGCATATATAAAAGCGTGTCGAGTGGCTACTTGTACCATCGCACAGGAGGGCAACTTGTTAGAAGGCAGCACATAAAGCCTACCTGTCTGTTGGGCTACAATTGTGGGTCAGCCCTACTAGTGGTGATTGTTGCGGGCAGGGGCTACTTGCATAGAGGGTGGCGCCTACTGCCCCGTACAAGGAGTGGCTACATCTCTGATAATTAATTCAATTTCCCAATATGATCATTAATAGTATTTTAATAGGAATAGCGCTGTGAAATTTGTTGTTTTGTGTCGGATTTTCAGTTATATAGATAGTTAATTAGAATAATAATTATGAATATTTTTGTTTAGAAAAACAAATAATATGCTATTTGGTATTGCTATAATTAAATTAATATAAGGCTGAAAATGCCTCTACTTTCTACGTTCACGACGCCACCCAGTAACCCGGATGATGCTGATTCCTGCTTCTACTACCCTACCCTCCAACGCCTCCACTTCTCTACAGCGGGCTGCCATTCTCGCGCGCAATAATGTGCATGTGGTGGGCACTGGGAAACGGACGCTGCTCTTATGTAATGGTTTTGGCTGCAGCCAACAGATTTGGCGCTACTTAGTGACACCTCTAGCCACGCAGTATACCGTTGTGCTATTTGACCACGTTGGCGGCGGTGCGTCTGACTTGCACGCCTATGACCCCCAGAAGTACGGCTCCTTGGCCGGGTATGCGCACGACGTAGTCGAGATCTGTCAAGCGCTAGCGTTAACGCAGGTGACATTAATTGGGCACTCCGTCGGCGCTACTATTGCCATGCTGGCTGCCATCCAAGCGCCGGCCTATTTCACAGACGTCATACTGCTCGCCCCCTCGCCCTGCTACTTAAACGAACCGGGCTACCACGGGGGCTTCGAACGAGAAGACATTGAACAGCTTCTGGGGCTTATGCAAGCCGACTATGATAGCTGGGCCAACCTATTTGCCAACCTGCTGATGGGGCCGGCCAACAACGCGTCGCTGGGCGAGCAATTGGCAGGCTATTTCTGCCAGACGGATTCCGTGATTGCACAGCAGTTTGCGCGCGTCGTGTTTCTCTCCGATAATCGGGCCGACGTACCCCACCTGCAACACCGCACGCTGTTGGTGCAGTGTCAGCACGACGTAGCAGCTCCGGAAGAAGTGGGAGCGTACTTGCTCGAGCAGTTGCCTAACGCTACGTTGGTGCAGCTGCAAGCCACGGGTCACTGTCCGCACTTGAGCGCGCCCCTAGAAACGCTGGCAACTATTGAGCACTTTCTCACGCACGAAGCTGCCTATTTAGATACTGTATAGAGAAGAGGAAAACAGGTGTCTTCAGCAAAATTGCGAATTAACGTGTTATAGTGATGCTTATTCACACTTTAGTAGATACAGTAGATGGCAGCGTAAGCTCACCAAAAGACCTTGGTTCTACCCAGGCCCGGGTTTGACCTTCCGAGGGCAGAAGTGGTACGCTCTCTTCTAGCGTAATCGTAAAAAAGGACGTTAAGCAAACACTATTCTCGTCCCACACTATATTCTGCTCGAAAGAGAAGAGCTGCCTTCTGGGCATAGCCCACGAAGAACTTGGTACAGCTGTGTAGAGAGCCCCTCACACGAGGGGCTTTCTCCTGTGGGTGTTGTTAAGTAAATAGGAGAAAACATCCTACTCGGCTGCGTAGCTACCTGCTTTTTTAATGGGTAATATAACGCGTGAATTATCAAAAAGTGTCTTTTCTTTTTGAAACACGTGCTTAGTTACGGCTTGTTAAGGTGCTGTAATTGATTTATTTGCTGGCAATGCAGGAGTGCACTATAGCTATCTAGCTAACAAGCCTAACGCGAGAGCTTCGGCGCGAAAGAGCTGGTAACTAGTGACGCACTAGGGGTAGAGCAGCTGTAGGCTGGACGCTGCCTGTAAGCGCAATGTGGTACCCCATCTGCTAGAAGAAGGTCCTCCTGCCCGGGCAATTTTGACAAGGGAAAAGGGTAACTTCGCCCTTCCCATTAGGGCCCGCCTATGCAACTGCTTCCCGAAATCGACGCTTTTACTACAACCTTACAGAAACAAGGGCTGCATGCCGCCCTGAATTACCTCAACAGTCGAACGCCCCACCGGTACACCGGCATCTTCCGTTTCGACGGCGACACGCTCCGCAATGAGGTGCTGTTCGACCGTAATCAGCCAGCCATACAACGTGGCGATGATGTGCCACTGGCCGTTACCTATTGCTCCTTGGTCGGCCGTGCACAAGCACCCGTGCAGATTCTGGATGCCGCCACGGACCCGCTGGCGCAGCCGATAACGACCCCCGTCGTATCCTACTGCGGTGTGCTTATCCGAGACGCGCAGGGTCAACCCTACGGTACGCTTTGCCACTACGACATGCACCGCTGCCAGGAGCGGACGACTGACTTACCTCTTTTGGAAGCGGCCGCAAATCAGTTATTTGAGTGCTTACATGAGCGCAAGTAGCGTACGGAGCTCAGAAGATAGCAGAAAGCCCCTTGCCTTGTGTGAGGGGCTTTTTTAAGCTACAATGTAGACACGCTGCCTTTCGCAACACAGCTGTGCCCGTTCTCGTTACTCTGTATAAACAGCACTAAGCCATGCGATTATGAGGACATTCCTTTCGCTAGTACGGCAAGCGGTTTGCCTCATACTAGTAGGCACAACGAGCTACGCACTTGTCGCTTGCGACCCTGATGCAGCTAGTTCACCCGAACCAGCGCTAGCCCGCAATACAAGCAGTAGGCAGCAGCCACGCGACACGATTCGCCTGCCCGTGCCTCCAGCGTCCCCATCAGCGCCGCCACGTGATACGGTTCGCACACCAGTACCACCACCTCCACCGCCCCCACCACGTGATACCACACGTACGCCGTAAAGGGCAACGCCACGAAACCTTAGCCCCGGCATATGTCAGGGCTTATGGCGTGTAAGAAGCGTAGCCGTTATCTGTATAGGCGCAGTAAGGAGAGGGCTGCTAGGGTGTCTAAGAGTGGTCGGACCTTCTCCGGTTTTGTGCGCTTGAACCGAGCGGCTACTTGCTCTGGCGTTAACGGTTGCCCTGCTTGTTGAATGACATCGCGTAGGGCGGGCATTTACTTTTCTCGGATCAATCGGTATAATTGCTCACGGTAGGTCTCGCTGACGGGTACTTGCTTGTCCTCAATGTACAGCGTATTACCATCGATCAGCCGAATCTTGTCGAGCGAGACGATATAGGACTTATGTACCCGCAGAAAGGGCGGATGCGGCAACGTGTCCGTCAGCTCCTTGAGCGTCTGATACGTAATCAGCCGCTGCCCCGGTAGATACAACGAGACGTAATTGCTGAGTCCTTCGATATAGAGAATATCGGCGTAGTTGACGCGCACATACTTGTGTTTGGTGTCACCCTTGATAAATAAGTACGCAGGGGGAGTAGATGACACCGGCGCAGGTAGCCCGGACGCAGCCGGCGCGGCAGGAAACAAGGCCAACGCTTTCTGCGCCGCCTTCAGAAAGCGCTCAAAGGCAATGGGCTTGAGCAGGTAGTCTACCACGTCGTTCTCGTAGCCTTCCAGCGCGTATTCCGGGTATGCTGTCGTGAGTACTACCTTACACCTATGGCCACTGAGCTTGAGAAACTGCAGCCCTGTCAGCTTGGGCATCTGAATGTCCAGAAACACCACGTCCGCGCCGCCTTGCTGCACGAGGGTCAGCGCTTCAAGCGGGTTGGTGGTGGTGCCCACGAGTGTCAAAAAGGGTACTTGGCTGATGTAATCGGCTAAAATGGCGAGGGCGGGTGCTTCGTCATCCACAACCAGGCAGCGAATCATAGGCGGAGGGCAACAACGGCTTTTGAAAGGAACGTGCTTAACAAGCGACGCGCAGCAAGGTATCAAACTGGCCGTTGTCAGCCGCAATGTGCAAGTGGTGACGGCCAGGGTAGCGCAAAGCCAGACGGCGCCGCAGGTTGGGCAACCCAATACCGCTGGTGGTATCTTTCTGCTGGTCGCTGATGCGGTTTTCAACCTGAAAAACCACTTCTTGTGCGCCCACGTGGAGTTGCATACGCACCGGGTGCGTGGGGTCGTCCAGTACGCCGTGCTTCAACGCATTTTCCACAAAGGGAATCAGCACCAGGGGGGCAATCTGGCGGCCCGTAGGCTCCCCCGTGATGGAGAACTCCACAAACAGCTGGTCGGGAAAACGCAGACGGTAGAGGGCTAAGTAATGCTGCACGTACTCAATTTCCTTGGTTAATGCGACCTGGTCAGTAGCTGTTTCGTGGAGCATGTAACGCATCAGCTCGGCCAGCTTAAGCAGGGCTGCTGCTAAGGGCTTGGACGCGGGGTAGGCCATGCCGTAGAGCAGGTTGAGCGTGTTGAAGAGAAAGTGCGGGTTGATCTGCGTCTTGAGAAACGCCGTTTCGGCGGCGCGCTTCTCCTCTCGGAGCAGCTGGTTTTCGTGTTCTTGCAGGAGGGTTCTCTCAGTAGCCCATAAGGCACCACTTAAGGTTAGGTTCGGCAGCGAATAAAAGATATTCTCATACACGTAGTGCCCCAGGGTGGTGTCTGGGCTGTAATTGTGGAACCCTAGCACTGCCGGAAATAGCAGTTCTTCTACCCCAGCCCGCAGCAGGATAAACAACAGCGCGGCCCCAGCTAAGCCACCTATCAAGTAGGACAGCCGGCGTGCGCGCAACCAGCGCGGATAAACCACTAGGTAGCAAAAGTAAAAGACGGTCGTTCCAACCAGCGTAAATGAGACGGTCAGCCACAAGCCCTGATGGAGCCCTTCCCCTTGCCAGGGCGTAGCTAACAGAAAGTCAAGTAGGCAGTATACCAGCACGGCCACCCAGGCCGCAACATGCCAACGAACGGGAAACTTTTTCACAAGCTAAGAAAGAGAAGAGACTGAATATGGTTACTCCCGGTGTACCCGTCCACCACTACTCCTAGGCGTGGCATGTGCTTCTGGTTACTGTGTCACGCATCTGCGGTCCGGTCGCGGATGCGCAACTCGTCGTGGTCGACCATGGTTTCCAGGCGGGCCATGTCTGCGGCAGCAGCCTCAACGGTGACTTGCTGAGGACTTCCCTGGTGCACGAGCACCGTCACGGGCGTCGCTACGGCTACGTAGGTAAACGCAGCGACGTCTCGGGTTTCGGAGGGCGGAGCGATGAGGACGGGCAGGACTGTGGGAAGCAGGTGGAGCAGCAGTAGAAAGATGGAAGTCATCGGGGGAGAGAAGCCTATAGAATAATGACTCGTCAAACCTATCCTTCTTTGCTAGTAGACGCTACTTTTTTATTTCATTACCCGCAATTTTGATGTGAAGACCGGAAAAAGGCTAGGGTGAAGGTTGACACTGCATTCTGGGGTAGTGGAATAATTTTCTTGGGTAGGGGAGGACAGCAGCGCACTTTCGCCTCGTCCTCTAACCATTTCTCCCTGATGAAAATTTGTACGCTCCTTGCGACCTTCGGCTTACTGCTACTCAGCGAACGAATCCACGCCCAGCAATCAGCTTCCGTAACGGGTAGCGTACGCGATGCAACAGGTAGGCCGCTGGCCCTTGCCACGGCGGTGTTGCTACACCTACCTGATTCGGCGGTGGTAGCCGCGCAACCCACGAACGAGCAAGGAGACTACAGCTTTACGCGGGTGGCCGCCGGGCGCTACTGCTTGAAAGCCCTATTGTTAAGCTATCGACCCGCCCGTAGTGCGAGCTTTGTGGTCGGCAGTGGGCCGGTAATCGTACCTCCACTCACGCTCACGCCCCTTTCTACCACGTTGCAAGGTGTGACCGTGCAGGGGCGCCTACCCGCACTAGAGCAGCTCGCCGACCGTACCGTGCTGCATGTAGACCGCCTGAATACGGCTGGCGACAACGCGCTGGAAGTGCTGCGCAAAGCCCCCGGCATCCAGCTCTACAAAGACGAAAACATCGTCTACCGCGGTAGCACGGGTGTGCTGATACTCCTCGACGGCAAGCAAACCTATATGAGCGGGGAGGCGCTGAAGGCCTACCTCAAGTCCCTCCCAGCTTCGGCTATCAGTCAGCTCGAGTTGCTGCCCAACCCGCCGGCTTCGCTCGACGCGGCCGGGACAGCCGGCGTGCTCAATATTCGCCTCAAACGCACTCAGCGGCCCGGGCTGAGCGGCACGGCAACCGTGGCGGGCGGCTACGGTCGCTACGAAAAGGCGTCGGGCAGTACCAACCTGCACTATAACGTGGGGAAGGTGCGGCTGTTTGCTCGTCTGAGTACGGGGCGATCCAACTCCTTCAATCGACTGGTACAGGTGCGCCACATTCGCGACACGGTATACCGGCAGGTAAACTATTGGCACCCGTTGGGGCACTCCGTCAATTACGCGGTAGGCGCCGAGGTGGCACTCACACCCCGTCAAACGCTGGGTGGGCAGGTGCGCGGCAGCCGTTACACTGAAACGGCCCCAACCACCAGCGAAACCATCATCACCGGCGCGGCCGGCCAGCCGGTCGGGCGCTTGCAGATGGACAACCCACAGGCCTCTCGTTCCGACAACGCGGGCCTCAACCTGAACTACCGCTTTGCGCTCGACACGCTGGGTCGAGAGTTGAGCGCCGACGTGGACTACGTGCGTTACACGTCCTCCGCCGACCAAACCTTTACCAATCTGGCTTTCACGCCCTTGAGCGACGTGGCCCGCGACGCCGGACGGCTGCGCAGTGCCGAATCGTCGGCGGTGACTGTGCGGGCGGCGAAGGTCGACTACCTGCACCCCGTCGCTGGCACCACATGGCGGGCTGAAACGGGCGCCAAAGTCAGCTGGGTAACCACGCGCAGCGCCTTGGCCTTCGACACGTTTGCGGGCGACATCTGGCAGCCCGATCCGTTGCGCACCAATGAGTTCGAGTACAACGAGACCATCACAGCGGCCTACCTGAGCCTAAGCACCACGCTGGGGAAGCTACGGCTGAAAGGCGGCCTGCGCGGGGAACACACGCACTCTGTGGGCGCATCCCCTATAACCGGGCAGCGCGTGCGGCGTGACTACGCGCAGCTGTTTCCCAGCCTGTTTGCGATTTACAAATTCAGTGAGCACGATCAGGTAGGGGTATCCGGCAGCCGGCGCATCACGCGCCCGAACTACCAGAGCCTGAATCCATTTCTCAGTTACACAGACGCCTACACCGCTCACCAAGGCAATCCGTACCTGGCGCCTTCGCTGGCTATGTCCGCAGTGCTGACTTACACCCACCGCAATTTCCAGGTGCTAGGCCTGAGTTACCTGCGCGCAACCAACGGCATCAACGATGTCGTCTACCAGAACGACGAGACGAAAGTCTCGACCTCCATCGAGCAAAACCTGGCCCAGGCCACGACACTCATTCTCTCCTGCGGTGGCCACTCGGATGTGACCAAGTGGTGGGGCGTGGACAACCAGCTGGCGGGCTCTTACGCGCAAACCCATACGCAGATGGAGGGCCAGCCCGTGCGACTGGCTCAATTCGGTTGGTCAGCCAGTTCCGATCACACTTTCACGCTGCCCCGCCACTTTCTGCTTACCGTTGGCGGCAACTACCGTTCTCCAACGGTGCAAGGGCTATACTACGTCCGCGCCAACGGCTCGCTCAACCTGGGCCTGAAAAAGCAGCTCTGGCAGGAAAGGGCGACACTGAGCCTGCGCCTCACGGATTTGTTTTATACCGATCAGTGGCGCAGCTACCTACGCTACAACAATGTCAACATGACCTGGAACAACCAATACGAAAGCCGCAAGGTGTTGGTGAGTTTCACTTGGAAAATTGGCAACGGCAAGGTCATGAGCCGCCGTACAGCCGGTAGCCAGGAGGAAGAGAATCGGGTTTCTAACTAAGGATAAGAGAGTACAGAGACTGGCTGTTTTTTGGCTAGGTCAGATCATCTGTGGGCTTCAGTACTTCATTGTACGTGCTGTTTGTTTCTGCAGCAGTAGTACGACAGCGGGGAAAGTGCTGCTTTTAACCGGCTTAGCGCTTGGGTTTTCGGGCTGTCGATTGGTGCTTGAGTAGGGCTTGGCGTACAGCGGTCGCGGTGGGCAAGTCGTTGAGGTACGGGCGGGTGGTCGTGTCGGGTTGGTACTGCGGCCGGCCGGCCGATGGGGTACGTGGGAAACAATCACAATGGTATCGACTATAAAAAGTAACAAGCCCCGGCATAGGTCGGGGCTTTTTTGTTACAGTTACCACGCTAATAAAATATAACTTTTACAGCAAAACAGTGCCTATGTTGCGTAGTCGAGGGGCTTTTTGGGGCATTTCGAATACTCAAAACACGCTGGAATAGCTTTAAACGAAGCTACTAGAAAAACCTGTTGCGTAGCCAGTGCATAACAAAAGCAAGAACACGAAAAAGCTAGGATACGTCTTGGTATCTTTGCCTTAACGTACGGTAAGCACCTCGCCAACACGGTTGCCTATAAACGGCGAAGCCCCCAGGCTGGGGGGCCGAGGGGCTTCAGGAAGTAGGTGCTTGGAACACCTAACTTCTATCGGAAATGGAAAAGGGTCGTACGAGCTCGGATGAACTGTACTTCAAGTGCGAATTCCGGGTAACTAGTATCTTCCTTGTGAAGGTACTAGGAGCAATCGGCGGGGCGAGTGGCGCAGTCTACTTAGCCGCGCAGTTGCTCAAGTAAGAGGTGGCAGGTGGCCCGTGTGGCTGCCTGCCATTTTTTTGTTGTTGTAAGCTATAGTCCTACCACAAAGGTAGGGTAACTAACGCAATTATGCAGCAAAACGTTTGGTCCCTTTGTTAGGATCGATGGGAGGCGCACTGTAGCGCAAGGAATGTGAATGCAACATTGAGCTTACACCAGCATTAAACCGTCTATATAGTCCGCCAGGTAAGCCGTCGCACGAGCAGCGAAACCGTAGGCCGGCTGACGCCAAACCGGGTGGCTAGCTGCTGGTAGCTCTGTCCCTGTGCGGCCAGGGCTCGAATCTGTCGTACGGAATGAGGCGTAAGTTTGCTGTTGGGGTTTCGCGCGCCACAGCGGTGAAACCGCTCCAGTACTACCCGATCCTGCTGCTCGCGTTGATCGACCCATTGCAGATTCTCCGCTCGTAGGTTGAGGTGATTGCCGTCTTTTGGAATCACATGCTGGAAGCGTTCCTCCGCTGGAGGCGGCAGAAAGTGCTGGGCCACTAGGCGGTTCAGGCCTACTTGCGTCACCCCGGCCGCACCGTAGAGACTAACGGAGGGGTAGCGCTGGGGGCCGGACGCTTGTAAGAGCCGCTGCCGGTCCGTGTGCCGATACGATAAGCTGACGACCTTCCCATAGGAAGAAAGCAGGTACTGGTCGGCAAAATCCTGGATGGGGAGCCAGCGCTCATCCGTCACGACGAGGCGCAAATCCTGCAAGGGAACCAGCGCACCATTGTCGAGTTCGGCCAGTGGCGGGCGGAGTTCGACAATGACGGCTTGCGTAGTGGTCGGATGGCAAGGTAGACTGGTATAGGTAATGATGCGGCCAACGGCCGGTCGCGTGCCGTTCTGGGCAAGAAACATGGAAAGAGGTGGCTTTGGGTAGAGCAAAAGAAGCGAAAAGGCCAGTCATCCTGTGCACCCTACCGGACGACACGATGACTATGCTACTAAAGGGACCACAAGAATAGGACCCTTGTTGAGCGGGGGCTCACGTAACAACTTCGTAGCACACGACTACTGCATAGGATTTTAGGGAATGAGTATAAGATTAGTAAGATATACTAGTGACTTTCTAATGAAATCGGCCCTGTTGCCTCTTTTCTGCAGAATAGGACACGGGGGCATGTATTTTCGACCGCTTATCAAAAGCAGCCATCCTATCACTCTTCCTTTCATTTCATGCAAAAACAGTCCTTTCCTATCTCGCTACCCACTGGTAGAAACCGCCTGATCGGCTCATTGCTAAGAAAGCTAACGGCCATACTGTGTGTAGTCTCCTTTCAGCTGCCCCTACAAGCACAAGTACTTATTAATGAAAGCTTCAAGAATTCTACCACTACCACCTTTACGCTCCGTAACGATGCCGTACTAACTGCTAACAACGGGGGGGGCACAACGGATACGGAGGGTAATGGGTACCTGCGCTTGACCTCTAATGGTACCAACCAACGCGGCGCAGTGATCAGTAATGCCGCGTTTCCAGCTGCGCAAGGATTTAATATTTCCTTTGAGTTTTTCGCGTACACAGCGAGTACGTCTGGCGCTGATGGCTTTAGTGTCTTTCTAATTGATGGTGCGACACCGCTTGCGAACTTCACACCCGGTGCATTCGGCAGTTCGCTGGGCTATGCGCCAGCTACGACGGGAACCACCACCACACCTGGTGCCACAAACGGCTACCTGGGTATCGGCCTGGATGAGTTTGGTGGCTTCAACACCAACTTCGAGGGCCGCACGGGTGGGGGGGCAACGTACGTCCGCAATACGGTCGCCATTCGAGGAAACGCAGCCGGCGGGTATGCCCTGCTCACCCCTGTACTAACCACAAGTAATGCAGGCGGCACAATTGGTGTGAGCACCACACGTGCCCAGTCCACTAGTACCAACTACCGCCGAGCTACTATCAGTGTCACACCCACCGGAGGAACGTATCGGATCATTGTGCGCATCCAGAACGGGACGGGTCTGACGACGGCCATTAACTCTTTCCTGCTGCCAACGGCACCACCGGCAACGCTGCGGCTGGGGTTAGCGGCTTCTACAGGAAGCTCAACCAACACGCATGAAGTGCGCAACCTCTACGTAGTCGTGCCTCCGACCGCGCAAGACGATAATGTGGTCACCCCTAATAACACGCCGATTACGATCAGTATTTTAGACAATGACAATGCGGCAAATAGTACGTTCGATTATAGCACAATTGATTTGGACCCCAGCACGATTGCCATTGAGCAGACGCGAACGGTAACAGGGGGTACTTTTCGGGTAAATGCTAATGGTACTGTCACGTTTACCCCAAGTGGGACGGGAAGCGTTGGCGCCGTTTCTATTCCCTACCTGGTTAGTACCAATGCAGTTGGCACGGGCACGACGGCCGTACCGGCAACTCCTACGAACCCAGCGACCATCACCGTGCAAGTTGGGGGACAAGGAACCGATATTGCCACGAGTGTAACGGCCCCCCGTACCGTAACGCCTAGCAGTACCATTACGTACACCGTAACGACCACCAATATTGGCACCGCCGCTGCCAGCACGGTTCGCCCCACGCTTACATTGAGTCAAGGACTATCCCCCGTGAACTTACCGGCCGCCTACTCCTATGCCAATGGCGTGGTCACGTTCCCAGAAACGAGTTCGTTAGCAGCCGGAACGGGCAGCGTGAGCTACACCGTGAGCTTTACGGCTCCTAGTACCATCTCGACAGTAACAGGCACCGCTCGGGCTACTACTTCCTCAACGGATGTAAACGCGAACAACAACAATGGTACAGCAGCGAACAGCGTAGCGCTGACCGATGTGAGCCGGCCTTTGCCCGTAGAATTGGTGCATTTTAAAGCAGTGGCTGCAGTAGACAACGTGCAGTTGACCTGGCGTACGGCATCCGAACGGAACAACGCCTATTTCCAGGTGGAAAGCAGTCTGAATGGGCATACCTTTTCCCCAGTGGGACGCGTGCGTGGGCACGGCACCAGCAGTAGGCCGCATGACTATGCGTTCACGGATGCCTCGGCTGCCCAGTACGGGAGCGCCGTAGTCTACTACCGGCTGAGGCAAGTGGACGGTGATGGCACGGAAACATTCTCCTCCGTGCGGGCCGTCCAGTTGCAGGACGGATTACTACCCGCTCGCTTACAGCTGGTGCCTAATCCGGCTCACGCGCAGGTCCAGGTGCTGGAGGCGTCAACTTCCACGCCCATTGAGTTACTTGATCTTACGGGGCGGATCGTACGCGTGCACACGGCCTCTACCCCGTTGCCGTTAACGGGCATCTCCGCCGGCGTGTACGTCGTGCGCCAAGGGGCTCGCACTGCCCGCTTGGTAGTGCAGTAGAGATAACAATAGCTACACTAGCGATAGAAAGCCCCTTATGTGAGGGGCTTTCGGGCTAATTTGCATTTCACCTTGTTTTATATTGGATTCACTATAAACACGTTAGCTTAAATTGCTTACCCATTATATATGCTCTACAGCTATGCCTATAAAATCCCTCCTCATACTCGTCTGCTTGTTGCTAACCCTGAGTGGTAGCAGCCTAGCCCAGGCCACTACTGCCACGTCGCAGAGCGCGTCGATAGTAGACCAGCAAGCACTGCCAATCCCCATTGCCGATAGTACGCAGCAGGCCGTGCACAAAATTTTCAAGTGGGGGCGCCGGCTCAGTTGGGCGGCGGCCGTTAGTGGGGGATTGGTGACCTATAGCGGTATTTCCTATACAGCCCGTGGTGATGGGGGCTGGCGTACTGGTATCGACATGGTGACGGGTGGCTATGCTGCGTTCATCGGGGTGCAGGGCATTGTGCGCTTCAACCGTCGGCACGAACGGCAGGTACTTGCCGCATTAGCACAGGGACAGCCAGTGCCGCCTTACGTAGCGCAGTGGCTGCTGTACAGGAAACGTTAACCAGGTTTTCTAATGCTGTGTAACCAGAAAGCCTCTTATAAGAGGGGCTTCTATACATGGTACGGTGTTAGGTAGCATGTAGCTGCTAGTTCTCTTACGGCCAAAAAGGCCGTGTAAAAAGTGAGTGTAGTACGATAATTTTGCTCTAGTACACCCTTTTAATCGGCTACGTTAGCCAAGTCTTCTGCAATGCTGACTTTCAATTTTACGCCCTTCCCCGCCTTGAGTACCGAGCGCTTGACGCTGCGCCAACTTGCCAGTACCGATGCCCCGGCTCTATTTTCCCTGCGCTCCAACCCGCAGGTGATGCAATATATTCCTCGGCCCCTAGCGGCGTCGGTAGCCGAATGTGCCGCCTTCATTGAGGCAGGAAACGACGCAATAAGCCGGAATGAGCTACTGCAGTGGGGTATGGCCTTGCCTGCGTCTGCCGAAATCATCGGTACCATTGGGTATTACCGCCTGCAACCAGAGCATCACCGCGCCGAGATAGGCTACATGCTGCATCCAACCAACCAGGGGCAGGGCCTTATGCAGGAAGCCCTGGCAGCCGTGCTGCATTTTGGGTTTGAGACATTACACCTGCATTCGGTGGAGGGCATCACTGACCCGCAGAATGTGGCCTCGGCGCGTACGTTGACGCGTGCGGGATTTGTGCAGGAGGGACTGTTCCGCCAAAACGAAATGTGGGAGGGGAACTTCCTGGACACTGCATACTATAGTTTACTCTGTCCCACCAGTCGATGAACAGTAGACAAGGGAAACGTAGCAAAAGCGAATAGGTACCGCGCGTAACAAAGTTTCTATGAAGGTCCCACAGCTGCCGGTGGTGCTAGACCGCTTTCATGCAATCTGAACAAAGCATATCTGGTTACCGCGGCAGTGCGGATCAATCCGCCTTCTTTGGCTTAATGGACCAAGCCGTCATACCCGTCAGAATCAAGACGCCCAGCCAAGACAAACCAATGAGCAGGGACTCCGATACGACAATCATGTATAGCATCAACAAGCCATGCACACAGCAAAGGGCAAGAAGCGTGGAGTCACTTTTCATCGCTGTAGGGGGGTGTGCATAAGGAACAAGGAATAGCAAATCAGCAGTTGCTACTACGCAATTCCTATGTGAAGTGGCGCGGAAAGAACATTCAAAAAACGGCCTGGAAAAACAGTGTGGTCGGAGCTGTTTAATTAGAAGCTAGAAGTATTCAGAATAGAAGCTTTTTATCAGGTAGTGAATAGTATGTCTTTCTCTACGCATAACTGGCTTTCACTTAAGGGAAGCGTATTATAAATGCACTAATAAAGAGTAGATAATGATGCATTCTCGTTGAATAAAAGAAAGCCCCTTTATGAGGGGCTTTCTGGTTTGCGGGCGACTAGCTAGGATGAGTTTCGTTGCTACGCTATTTCACATGAGCTAGCAGCTGTTCCGCCTGGGAAAAGGTGCGCTGATAGCTGGCTTTCTCCGCCGCACTGACAAAGCCCTGTTGTTTGGCCAGGGTCACCACCGAGGTGCTGACCGCGCCTAATTCGGTATACAGAGTATTAGCTTGGTGCTGGGGTAGTTTCTGCGCCTTTACGGCCTGTCCCAATTGCGCTTGCAGGGAAGCGGCTTTTCTGCCAATGACTTGCTGGTCGGCTTGACTCACACTGAGCTTGCCCTGGCTGCTGTGTGCTTCTAGGCCGGTACCTTTCACGAGTTGCACCAAGGCGTCAGCCGTGGTTAAGCGACCCGTTACGGCTGGGCTACGGAAGGACTGCACCAACTGCTGCTCGTATTGCACGGGGCAGCTCGTCTGGCGGGAAAGGTCGGTCAGCGCTTGCGCTAGGGGAGCCGCAGCAATGCGGACTACAGTAGGCGTCGTCTGGCAGACTGTCTGAGCAGTACTTGTCACAGTCGATGCGGTACATAAGCCAAGGATTAGCAGGAATATAAGCGGTTTTCTTTTCATGGTAGTACGCTTCGTGAGCGGTAATAAGGAGGTGGCTAAAAGAAGAAACGCAAGCGGATACAATGGGTGGCTTGACCTGGTTGGCTACTGGGCTTGCAGGGTCGTACGAGTGCGCGTGATGACGCCTGCCAGCGTGTCAACCTGGGTCAGCACGAGCCGATGAGCGGTGAGCGATTCGATGCGCCCCTGCAGGCGCGTTTCAGCTCCCTCCGACGGCGGCCCGTACACGATAGTGGCCCGGAAGTACGCCGTACCAGGCGTGAACTCCCAGCGGCCCGAACGGCTGGCCGGGTCCTGCGCGTTGCAAGGCGTCGCACCCTCCAGCAGGGTGTAAACACCTTGAGGATGGAGCTGGTACAAGTTGTCTTTCCAACACGGCTCGGACGCTTGAAACAGATTGGTGACGGGGGCTTGCCCCACCTGCTCGGTCAGGCTGATTACGCGCCACGTACGGGTAAGCAGCTCCTCTGAAGTAGTTGTAGATGGCACGGAATGGCAACTCAGCAGCGCTCCACTGAGCAGTACAATAGGCAGAAAACGAAGGCGAGACATTCTATCCAATAAACAAACGTTATAAAACATCAACGTGCTTAGCGTGGCTGCGCCATCACCTTGTCCGTCTTCGTGTGCACGAGTTGCAAGGCGCCGGTGGGTCGCAGGGCGTAGGTGCGCGTTTCGTGCTCACAACAGGAAAAGCGGGCGGCCGTGACAATGTGCTGCGTAGCGGCGTCAAACGTTATCTGGTAGCCGGCCAGCGCGCTACTCATGGCCGCATTGAAGACGAAACGCTGCGTGCTAGTATCATACAGCCAGTAAGAATACGTCTGGTTGACTAGGCCGCGGTTGCGCGTCAGCATCAAATCAAGCTGTCCGTCAAAATTTACGTCCCGCGCCACCACTTCGTGCGTTGGGTCTTGCGCCGCGGGTCCCGACAGGGTGATGGCTTGAACGGGACGTTTACCCCGGGCCGGCTTCACCCACAGCGTGCGCGTGGGAGCCGTAGGCGCCCCCGTAAGCACGCTCAGCGTGTACTGAAACCGGGGGTCGGGTAGGGGGAGTGGTTGGGCATGCGGGGGAGCGCCAACTGCAGTAGGCAGGGTCAGGAAGCTGACCCAGAAGAGGGGAAACATACAAAAAAAGGGAAGTGCACACCGGAATTGATGAGCAGCAACAAGCTCGACAAATAATGTGCTAAAAACCCTATTTTATCCGCTGATAATGCTATGATAATAGCAGCGCATTGAGTACCAAAGAATTGCTTTTTTGCTGCTTTTTAGGCCGGAAATAGAAGCTTAAAAACACCTCTCCGATAGGCCAGGTTTTCTGGTGATTTCGCACAGAAAGAAACTTGGTGCAAGCGTATGGAGAAGTTTCAGCAGCGTACGACGGCCCTCATTCTTGGCTAGGCCGTTCAGCAGCATGAAAGCGCGTGGCTACCGGCAATGATACGTATAGACTAGCCAATGTTGAACATATGGTTTCTTAGTGGTTACTAGACTAGATCATCTGTGGGCGTGGGCTTGCTTTTCTTGCGGGGCGTCGGTCGATTAGCGCGGTGTAGGTTCTTTAGCAGAAACTTCTCCATGCCGTTAGGGGGCGCAGGAGTTCTTGCCTGTTAGCAGGGGAAGAAAAACTCCACTTCTTGCAGGCGTCCCTTCTTAAATAGCATCTGGCCGCCGGCTCGGATGTGAAACGGTCAGCGTCTTCCGAACCGGCGACTCGTCTGCGTGTGACGCTGAAAGAGTTGCTCACGGATATTGCTACCTGTTATGATGCAGGCTGGTTTGTGGATGAGCAGACCGGCTATCTGCGCCTCGAACACCGGGCCTGGCTGGAAGCACGAGACATCGCGCCGCTGGATATCAGCGAAAAGGGGTATTTGAAATACAGCTATGCGCGTGAGCAAATGCCGCGCGTAGAACGCTTGCAAGTCGTGCATGCCAGCACCGGTGACGTGGCTATTGACTTCCAGGAAGGTGGTATTCAGTATGGCGGGAACTGCGTCAACCAGACAGAGGGGCAGAATGAGAGCATACGCATGGCCTCTTTGATTATGGGCGACATTCGGGGGTTACTACTAAACGGAGACAGCTTGCCCAATACCAGTCTATGTTTGCTCGTTGCCACACCGCTACAAGCCGGGGAGTTGACACAGCAGGTGGAAGCCGGTAACCGAGCCGTGGCTGCATCAGAGTTATTGAAGCGATACCACCGACGGGGACGTGTTATCGCAAGTGGTGTACTGCTACCTAGCAAGCAGTACGTGCACTTCGACTCGGTACGACCTACCATCCAACTAGAAAAGGCCTCTACCTGCGTCAGTCTACAGGAAATAACGTTGCGACGGCTACTAACGACTGTCTATGGCCTCAATGGACGCCTGCAACGAGCAGAGGAGGATCTGGCTACTGGTATGACCGCAGTAATTGCCTGCCATACTATTTCTGAACCCACGTCGTCTATGCCTAGCTTCGATCGAATGTTTGCTGCCGAACAGTTTAATCCTGAGCAGTTCGGATAACAGAGTAGTGTCGTATGTTTCGATAAATTACTCTTCTCCACCAAGACTATCACCTACTTATCCACCTAGTAGAAGTAGCCACTCCTTCCTTTCTGGCAACACGTCCCGAACGCCCCCGCTTCAGTGGGGGCGTTTGCGCTTTCAAGCTATGGTTTCGCGCTCGTTACGGTTGGGCACACGTGAGCAAGTAGGCGTGGGCTTCTTCCAACGTCGTGAACGCATCGGAGCAATGATGCTTGCGCGCCTCCTGTTGTAGCTCGTAGATGCCGAGTCGCGTCAGGGCGTTGTCGGCCAGCACGTAGGCTGTACAGAGTCGCTCGGGGCGCAAGATGTGGCCACCGTACCATTCTTCCATGAGCAGCATTTTATCGGGGGTGGACAGGGGTTCCATGGCTTGCATATCCACTAGGATGCGCTGCCAGCTACGGCGTAGCAGCAAGTTGCCTAAGTGCGTGAGCAAGGCCCGCAACTCAGCGGGCTCGCGTTTGACTGGGTGGTAGCGCACCAGTGCATAGCCGGCTGCATGCTCGGTGATGCGCCCGACGGCATTCTCAAAGTAGATGGGTTGAATGGAGTGTGGCATACGCTAGAAAGTCAGCGTCTCAAAGCTACCAGAAAGAAGCACTACTTCCCCATGGCTCACAGCGGGACAAGGAAGTAGTGCTGTGCGCAGCGCCGTACGCCGTAAGCTATCGGGAACGAGCTATGAGGTATATCCCTATTTCTATAAAAGATTTGCTGTTGGTACATATATTGCTAATCACTTCGGTGTCAACTGCTAATCACAACAAGTTGTATTATTCAAACACACTTTGTAACCATACAACTATCCTTTACCCCCTCCTATATGCAACGTGTTCCCCTGACCGCCGAGATTGTACGCGATCAAACCAGTTACCTAGGCCGCATTTTAGAAATTACGGGCATCAACTCCCACGGCACGACGGCAGACGAAGCCTATCAGAACTTACTGCGCGCCACGCAGGGGCTGCTGCGCTATAAGCTGCCGGACCGCACGATGGCGGACGTACTGATTGTACGAGAAGACCGAGCATATTAAGCGCGCTCACCCGCTCCAGGAGAAGCTACCGTTCTTTGGCAGTGCAAGAAAAGAAGCTTTCTCAAAACTTTTTCATCTACTGACCAGGGTAGTAGCGCACTTCTTCGACTATAGAGGAATACACGCCCTAGTCTATTGCAACGCAAACGCCCCGGCCAGATTGGTCGGGGCGTTTTGTATTATCATGCTTTCTGTATGTAGTTACTCTCGCTCTTGATATTGTACGCGAAACGTCCGTGGCTGTTGCAGAACTATACTGCTGTTAGCTAGTTTCGCGGCTACTTGGCCGATTGAGTAGTTGGTGACTCCTCTTCCTCCGTTGGACTAGGTAGATCAGACGCCGTATAGCAGGCTTGGGTAGGGCTGTTGCCAAGCCCAGGCGCTGTTGGGACTGATGTTTCAGCAGCTTTTTCAGACTTATAAGCAACCGCTGCTAGCAGCATCGTTTTGTTCAGGGCCCGCGCTTTGCCTGGCTTGACGGAAATACAGGCCTCGGGACAGGTAAGACTGTCATGCGTTTTATCGCTTACCAGCCGCGCCTGCGTGTGTTGCGCGCCCAACGGGCTGCTGGTGGTGACGTGGCGGTGGGCACGACGTGCGGCCTTTTGCCGTAAGTGATGGGCCGGGGCCGAGAGCACCGCGCTGGGGTGCGGCGGTTCTGGGGTGGCTTCGAGGGGTGCCGCGGCGACGGGCCCGGACGTCGTCGGCAGTGGGTGCTTTTCCTGGAGGCGGTCGAGCGAGACATTTGCCTTCACAGGCGCCGAGTCGATGGCCTGCGTATCCCCGCTCACCAAGTCCCGGGCCACGCACTGGGCAAGGACGTGGTCGAATAGGCGCTCGAAGACGTGTGCGGCTGATCGTGGAATGCCACGGTAACTCTTCGTCCACATCGTAGCCCAAGCAGTAGAGGATGTCCAGTCGCAGAGCGCAGTGCTCGACCAGGCGCCGGTCACTGACCACGTTCTCTAGCCTGCCGATCAGCACGAGCTTGAAGAACACAACCGGGTCGAGCGAGTGCTGTCCCGTGTGGCTGTAGAGCGTTTTGGTCTCCTGATAAAGAAAGGGTCAGTCGACAAGCTCGGTCAACCGGCGATAGAAATTGTGCCGCGGCCCACGCTCGGAAAGCCGAAAGCGTGTGACCTCTTTATTAATGAAGTGCTTTTGGCCTTGCATGCTGCATTTTACGCATCACCTTCACAAACAGGTGAGGAGTTCTGCAACAGCCAGGCAGGTTTTTCATGATAAGCAACGGTTAGAACAACAGCGGATACAGTAGCAGACTGCCCGCAAAAAGGCCCACTACGGCGACCAACGATACCCATTGCAGGTTAGACAGCCCCGAAATGGCATGGCCCGAGGTGCAGCCCCCGCGTAGCGCGTTCCGAAGCCCACCAGAAAGCCGCCCAGCACAAACCACAGGTTCCAGCTTTCCCGGCGCCAGTTGTAGGGCAAAAACGGAATGCCTGCGGGCACGCAGGCCGCGCACACATGGCGCAGAGAGCTGCTGATGCCCAAGGGGTAGGGTAGATAAAACGTGAAGCGAAACAGGCCGGCTACGGTAGCTGGTCTTTCAGAAAGCGGAAAACAGTAGCTCGCGCAGTAAGATGAACGTGCCCATCGCCAGCGTAAACCAGCCGAAAGCAGGCTTTAGCCGGGCGTTGGGAATAAAGCGAGCCAGGAAAGAGCCCAGCACCATACCGGCCAGCGCAAAGGCCATAAAGCCCAGCAGAAACGGCCAGTCGATGGGCGTGCCCGCACTTAGGTCGCCAGTGAAGCCGATGAGCGAGTTGGTGGCAATGATGACCAGCGACGTGCCTACGGCCCGCTTCATGGGTAGGCGGGCGCCCAGCACCAGAGCCGGAATGATAAGAAAACCGCCTCCTGCTCCCACAAAGCCAGTTAGCGCCCCCACCACCAAGCCAATGCCCATCACGAGAGCGTACGTAAGCGGCGGTTGGGCAAGGCGCATTTCACTTTGCCCGGCTCCGGCGTCTGCGTACGACCCACGAATCATAGGTAGGGCCGCCCCTACCATCAGCAGCGCAAAAACCAACAGCACCAGCAGGTCTTTTGTGAACACAAAGTCGCCGATGGTAAACAGCGTGTGCGGTATAATAGGCATCAGCAGCTTCCGCACCGCAAAAATGGTGACCAGCGAAGGCAGCAGAAAAACCACCGCCACCGGCAGGGAGACCAGGCCTTTACGGAAGTAGCCCGATGCCCCTACAACGGAGGTAGAACCCACTACAAACAGCGAATAGGCAGTGCTCAGCACTGGACTAACGCCCATTAAGTAGACTAGCACTGGTACCGTCAGGATGGAGCCGCCACCGCCCAGCACACCCAGAGATAAGCCAATGAAGATGGCTGCAAAATAGCCGAGGTAGGGAAGCATAGGGGGCTCAACGAGATGAAATCATGATAATATCAGAGTGAGCCTCAGCCACGACGATGCTATTTAGTAGGAAGTGATAACAAGTACTGTGCAGATGAAAGGCTAACAATCAGGTATTTGTGCTTTTTATAGGAAGTATAAAGCGGGGTACACGGGCACATCACGCTACCTTTAGGGCCGGGCTACGTACACGGGCGGGTGGAATCACCGTTAACAGTCTCGCAGCGTCACCACGCGCTCCTGCGTTTGGCCGCTGCCACGTCAGCCTTGTCGTTGCCAGAACTACCCGAATACCTGGCGGCTACCGCTGGTGGCGGGCCGCAAGTGGTACCCGCTGCCCCCATCATACAGCTGATATACCGGAGCCGGGCTCGGCAGTCTTTCTCCGAAGCCGACCTGATTGATCTGCTGGAAGAAGCACGGGCCCACAACCAGCAACACGGTGTTACGGGCCTACTTTTTTACCACGATGGTCATTTCGTGCAGTTTCTGGAAGGCAGCGCCAGCGTTGTAGAACCGCTCTACGCGCAGATTCAGCAAGACCCCCGGCACCAGCAGATTACAACCTTGTATCGCGCCGAGCAGCCGCAGCGGGTGTTTGCTGGCTGGGCCATGGCCTTTGCCGACCCAGATCCGGAGGAGTTTTACTGGTTGCTAGATTACCTGCAAACGCAACGGCACCGCCTGCTACTACCCAAAATTCCTATCACCGACCCTACGTTGCTGACCCTGCTGGCGGAGTGGCGCCGCGACTACCCAACTACGTGAGTCCAGCCGGCACACCACTCCGCGCAAACCAAGTACTTCCTCAGAAAAGACTAACGCACTGGTAGATCAGCCGGTGCTGGCCCTACCGAGTCGTAGATAACCACTCGCTCCCAGTAGCGGGCATACTGCTCCCGAAACTCGTCGTGCAACGGATGCTGCTGGTAGTGCGCTTCGGCCTCTGCATCATCGAAAAAGCACAGCCAGGAATACGTGTACGTACGCTCGATAACGGCGCGGTTGGTGGCGGCAGGCGTACCAATATGCGCCAGCCTGACGGAAGGAATTTGCCGGAGCAGTTGCAGGCCCTCCAGCAACTTCGCCTTATCGGCGTCGGTAGCGGTGGCGGGCATGTAGAACAGCACGTGGTGCACAAACAGCTCTTGTGGGAGCGACGGGGTGGTAGACATAAGGGTATGAGAATGAACTAGTGGGACTTTGATAAGATGATACATCGGGTCGAATGACGCGAATCTATACGGTGTGGCCAGCGCCATCTGGTACCGAAACGGAACAGATGGCCGCGCAAGTGCCTACCGTCGGCCCAGCCGGTTCTGCCGCCACGCCGAAACCGTCGTGCTGCTTGTTTCGGCTGCCGAGGCTGTCTGTGGTTTCTTGGTTTCCAGCAGCATGGCAGCCAGCATGGCCGCTACCTGGGCCGTGGCCTCGTCGGGGGTAGGGGGCACGAGAGCGTCGGCGGGGAAATGGTCGCGGATGAAGTTGGTATCAAAGTTTCCCGACACGAAAGCGGGGTGCTGGAGCACGTAAGTACCAAAGGGTAGGGTAGTGGCAATGCCGGTAATCTGGTACTCGGCAATAGCGCGCAGCATCCGCTCGATGGCCTCCTGGCGGTTGTGGCCGTAGGTGATGAGCTTGGCTATCATCGGGTCGTAGTAGATCGGGATATCCATGCCCTGCTCAAACCCATCATCCACGCGCACGCCGGGGCCTTGCGGGCGCACGTAGGTGGTAAGCGTGCCGATGTCGGGCAGGAAGTTGTTCTGCGGGTCCTCAGCGTACACGCGCAGCTCCAAGGCGTGGCCGCTGATGTGCAGGTCGTCCTGCCCGAAGCGCAACGGCTCGCCCCGTGCTACCCTAATCTGCTCTTTCACCAGGTCGAGGCCCGTGATTAGCTCCGTCACGGGGTGCTCCACCTGCAAGCGGGTGTTCATCTCCAAAAAGTAGAAGTTGTGCTGTTCGTCGAGCAAGAACTCCACTGTGCCGGCGCCGGTGTACTGGCAGGCGCGGGCTACCTCCACAGCGGTCCTACCCATAGCGTCGCGCAGCTCAGGCGTGAGCACCGACGAAGGCGCTTCTTCAATCACCTTCTGGTGGCGGCGCTGAATAGAGCACTCCCGCTCAAACAGGTGCACAATGTTGCCGTGCTCATCGCCCAGCACCTGTATCTCGATGTGGCGGGGCGCACCGATATATTTCTCAATAAACACGGCCCCATCGCCAAAGGCCGAGGTAGCCTCCGACACGGCCAGTTGCATCTGCTCGGCAAACTCGTCGGCCGAGTTCACCACGCGCATGCCCTTGCCTCCCCCGCCGGCCGAGGCCTTGATGAGGATGGGGAAGCCTACCTCCGTGGCAATCTGCCGGGCGGCGGCCACGTCCGTAATGGCTTCTTCGGTGCCCGGCACCAGCGGAATGTTATAGGCTTTGGCTGCCTGCTTGGCCGAGAGCTTGTCGCCCATCATCTCCATCGCCTCTGGGGTAGGCCCCACAAAAATCAGCCCCGCCTCGCGCACCATGCGGGCAAAGGCGGCATTTTCGCTCAAAAAGCCGTAGCCGGGGTGAATAGCATCCACGCCCAATTCGCGGCACACGGCCAAAATCTTGTCGCCGCGCAGGTAGCTTTCGGCGGAGGTAGGCGGCCCTATGCACACGGCCTCATCGGCGTAGCGCACATGCAGGGCATGGCGGTCAGCTTCGGAGTAGATGGCCACGGTTTGCAGACCCATTTCCTTGGCCGAGCGCAGCACGCGCAGCGCAATTTCGCCACGGTTGGCTACCAGAAGCTTCTTGATTTCTTTCATATAGGGGTGGGGTGGGGAGGTGCTAGTGGGTGATTTATGTCCTCCTGAGCAGCGCAGTTTACGCCAAAGAAACACCTTTTCTGCCTACTCAAAAAAGCGGGTGCAGCTGACGCAAATCAGTTGGACGCCACCGGGCCGGACCCTACTTTTGCTTTTTAGTTAACTTTGTCTTCTTAGGCGCGTTCTGCACTGGCAATACCCGTCTGTTTTTCACACACTAAACCCGTTCCTTCGTGGATCTTTTCAACAAGATAGCCGCCAACCGCGGCCCGCTGGGCAGCCACTCGCACTACGCGCACGGCTATTTCACATTTCCCAAACTGGAAGGCGAAATCAAGCCCCGCATGATTTTTCGCGGTAAGGAGGTACTCACCTGGAGCCTCAATAACTACCTGGGCCTGGCCAACCACCCCGAAGTACGTCAGGCCGACGTAGACGGCGCCGCCCAGTATGGTATGGCCCTCCCCATGGGTGCCCGCATCATGAGCGGCAACTCCAACCTACACGAACAGCTGGAAAGCGAGCTGGCCGACTTCATCAAGAAGCCCGACGTAATGCTGCTCAACTTTGGCTACCAGGGCGTGGTGTCGATTATCGACGCCATTGTGAACCGCCACGACGCCATTGTGTACGACGCCGAGTCGCACGCCTGCATTATTGATGGCGTGCGCCTGCACCAAGGCAAGCGCTTTGTGTACCCGCATAACAACATCGAAAACCTGGAAAAGCAGCTGGAGCGCGCCAAGCGCCTCACCGACGAAACCGGCGGCGGCATTCTGGTGATTACCGAAGGCGTATTCGGCATGTCGGGCAACATGGGCAAGCTGAAAGAAATTATCGCCCTGAAGGAAAAATACGAGTTCCGCCTGTTCGTTGACGACGCCCACGGCTTCGGTACGATGGGTGCTACGGGTGCCGGTACGGGCGAAGAACAGGGCGTGCAGGACGGCATCGACCTATATTTTTCGACGTTTGCGAAGTCTATGGCCAGCATTGGCGCTTTCGTAGGCGGCGAGGAAACGGTAATTGAATATTTGCGCTACAACATGCGGAGCCAGATTTTCGCCAAATCCCTCCCCATGCCGCTGGTAGTAGGTGCCCTGAAGCGCCTAGAACTGCTGCGCACCAAGCCCGAGCTGAAAGACAACCTCTGGACTGTGGTACGCGCCCTGCAAACCGGTTTGCGCGAAAAAGGCTTCAACCTAGGGACTACCCAGTCGCCGGTAACGCCCGTGTTCCTGAACGGCGAAATATCGGATGCTACCCAGATAACCTTCGATCTACGAGAGAATTACGGCATTTTCTGCTCTATTGTGGTGTATCCGGTGGTGCCGAAGGGCGTTATCATGCTCCGCCTGATTCCGACGGCTATGCACTCGCTGGCCGACGTAGACGAAACTATTCGTGCTTTCGAAGCCATGGCCGAAAAGCTTGATAAAGGGCTGTATTCGAAAGCCCAACTGCCGGCCGAATAGCCGCTCTTACGGTTGTGTTTTCTACACAAGGCCCGCGAATCACTCGATTCGCGGGCCTTGTTTTTTGCATTAATCTAAGTGGATGAATGCTGTAGTTGACCGCGGATAGGGGATGAAATTAGAGGAAAATGCCTCTACGAGGCACCTAAGGGCCTTTTGAAAAAAAAGTGAAGTATTGCTTGTATTTGAAATCCCAGTATATTAGGGCCGTTCAATCAATATATTCCACACCCCTAAAACCTCTCTCAAATGAGCAATTTCAGCAAATTGAAGGACCTGGTAATGTCTCTGGAAGGCGACTTCGAAAAGTTCTACGACAAGCAAAACTCGGCTGCCGGCACGCGTGTACGCAAAGGCATGCAGGAGCTGAAAAACCTGGCCCAGGAAATCCGCACAGAAGTACAGAACGCTAAGAACTCGGCTTCAGAAAGCAAGGCAGCCCCTGCCGCTCCTGCTGCCAAGAAAGCTGCTCCAGCTAAGAAAAAGTAATCACGGATTCTGGCAGATATATCGGATTCGTCGGATTTTGTGGATGATTAATGAAAGAGCCCGGCTGAAAAGCCGGGCTCTTTTACTTGTAATAGCTAGCCTGGTACGAATTAGCAACTGGATGTGCTACTCGGCAGAGACTCTGAAAGACCACACAGAACCGACTACAAAATCCTTGTCATTCGAGAAATCCGCCAGAATCCGTGGTTCAGACGAGTTTGATGAGGAAATAGCTCTTGCCCTTCTGGGCTACCAGATACTTGTCGAGTAGGGCAGGCACCGCCGTGGCCGACTGGTCGAGAGCGACTTTCTGCCGGTTGATTTTCACGCCATTGTTCTGCACCATTTTGCGCGCCTCACCCTTACTGGCGAAGATGGCGCCGTTGGTAGCTGTACTCAACAGAGTCAGGGCATCTAGGTCGGCCAGGTCGGTCCGGTTCACCTCCACGTGCGGTACGCCGGCAAATACGTCCAGCAGAGTAGCCTCGTCAAGCGTAGCCAAGTCGCCGCCGCCAAACAGGACTTGCGAGGCAGCCAGAGCCGCCTCGTAGGCCGCTTCGCTATGTACCCGGACGGTCACAGCTTTGGCCAAGGCTTTTTGCAGGGTGCGCAGGTGGGGCGCCTGGGCGTGCTCGGCTTCCAGCGCCTCAATTTCCTCTTGACTCAACAGCGTAAATACACGGATGAGGCGGGGCGCATCGGCGTCGGCAGAATTTAGGAAAAACTGGTAGAACTGGTAGGGCGACGTCATTGTAGGGTCGAGCCATACGGTGCCGGTTTCGCTCTTGCCGTACTTGGTGCCATCGGCCTTGGTGATGAGCTGGCCAGTCAGAGCGTAGGCCTTGGCATCACCGTTAGTCATGCGCCGAATGAGCTCCGTGCCGGTAGTGATGTTGCCCCACTGGTCTGAAGCACCCATTTGCAGGGTAGTACCTAGCGTTTCGTAGAGGTGGAAGAAGTCGTAGCCCTGCAAGAGCTGGTAGCTGAATTCCGTATAGCTCAGGCCATCGGCACCAGATTCTTCGTTTCCGCTGATACGGCGCTTCACCGAATCTTTTGCCATCATGTAGTTCACCGTGAGGTGCTTGCCCACGTCGCGCAGAAATTGCAGGAAGCCGATTTCCTTGAACCAGTCGTAGTTGTTCACCACGCGGGCGCCGGTAGGGCCTTCCGAGAAATCCAGAAACTTCTCCAGCTGCGCCCGAATACCAGCCTGGTTGGCACGCAGGGTCGTTTCATCCAGTAGATTGCGCTCGGCCGATTTACCCGACGGGTCGCCAATCATGCCGGTAGCGCCGCCTACCAGCGCCACGGGGCGGTGGCCAGCACGCTGCAAGTGCACCAGCAGCATAATGGTAGCCAGGTTGCCAATGTGCAACGACGGCGCCGTGGGGTCGAAGCCGATATAGCCCGTCACGGGCTGGCCGGTGCTCAGGTGCTCTTCAGTACCGGGCATCATGTCGTGAAACATGCCCCGCCAGCGGAGTTCGTCTATTAAATTCAAGAGTGAAGGTGTGAAGTCGTGAAGTTGTGAAGGAAAAACGCTGCACAACGAATAGTACAAAGGTAGAAAGGACAATGGTACCTTTGCAGTAGAATTGTCTTTATGCGCAGTTTGCTGCTGTTGCGTTTCAGCGCTTCCTGCCGCGACACGCCCCAAGTTCACAGCTTCACCTTTCACAACTTTCCCTTTGACGCTATCTACCGACGAAGTGCTGGCCCAGCTGCGCCAGCGGCAGTTTCAGCCCGTGTACGTGTTGCAAGGCGAGGAGCCGTACTACATCGACCACGTGGCCGACATCATCGAGCAAACCGCTTTGGCCGAGCACGAGCGGGGGTTCAATCAAGTGATACTGTACGGCAAGGATACCGATGTGGCGGGTATCCTGAACCAAGCGCGGCGCTTTCCGATGATGGCCGAGCGCTCGGTGGTGCTAGTGAAGGAAGCCCAGGCCGTAGCTGATCTGGAAAGCGAGAAGGCGTGGCCGTTTCTAGAGGCCTACCTCAAGAATCCGCTGCCTAGTACGGTGCTAGTGCTCTGCTATAAGCACAAAACCCTCGACTCGCGCAAGAAGCTGGGCAAGCTACTGGCCGCCAAAGACACCCGGGCAGTTGTGCTCACTAGCAACCGCCTCTACGATAACCAAGTGCCCGCCTGGCTGACGGCCTACGTGCGCAGCAAGGGTCAGCAAATCACGCCTCAGGCCACCGCCATGCTGGCCGAGTACATCGGCACCGACCTGAGCCGGCTGATCAACGAGGTGGATAAGATGCTGCTGAACCTACCCGCCGGCCAGCCTATTGATGACGACCTGGTGCAGAAAATGGTGGGTATCAGCAAGGAATACAACATCTTCGAGCTGCAAAGTGCCCTCATCCGCCGCGATGTGCTGAAGGCTAACCGCATCCTACTCTACTTCGAGGCCAACCCCAAGGCCAGCCCGCTGATTCCCAACCTCACGCTGCTGTTCAACTACTTCTCGCGTTTGTTGGCCCTGCACCAGCTACCCAATCCCACTGACGCCGACTGGACGCGCCTAGGTCTGAAAAGCACCTTTGCCCGTAAAGACTATCAAACAGGCCTCAAGGTCTTCACACCCGAGCGCACCCGCGCCATCATCCACCTCATCCGCCGCGCCGATGCCCAGAGCAAAGGCATCGACTCAGGCTCGATGAGCGATGGCGAAATCCTGCGCGAGCTAGTGTGGCTGATTCTGCACCCCGTACCCTTGCAGGCGGTGGTAGGGTAGGTTATAAAAGAATGTCATGCTGCGCAGCATGACGTTCTTTTATAAGTCGCGCATTTCTTTGATGTGGAGCGCGCTGTCCAGCTCGTAGACGCGGGCGCCGCCGGTCGGAATTTCCAAGCCCTTCACATGCTCAGCCGAAAAATGCTCTAGGTACATGCGGAGGGCCCGCAGCGAGTTGCCGTGCGCTACTACCAGCACGTGCTGGCCGTGGCGCAGCGGGGGCACAATAGCCTGTTCGTAATAGGCCACTACCCGGTCCTGAGTCTGGTGCAGGCTCTCGCCGCCGGGCGGGGCTACATCGTAGCTGCGGCGCCACTGGTCTACCTGCTCCTGGCCGTATTGCTGCACCGTAGCCGCTTTGTTGAGGCCTTGCAAATCACCGTAGTAGCGCTCGTTCAGGGCGGCGTTGTAGTGCGTCGGAATATCGGCCTGACCCAGCTGGCGCAGCATAATGTCGAGGGTGCGCCGGGCGCGAAGCATGTCGGAGCAGAACGCCGTATCGAAGTGAAAGCCGCGGAGCTTAGCGGCAGTTTCCTGGGCTTCCTCTTCCCCTTTGGGCGTCAGGGCTACGTCAAGGCTGCCCGTGAAGACGTTTTGCAGGTTGGAAACCGATTGGCCGTGGCGCACCAGCACGAGTAGAGACATGAGGGTAGGGTTGCATGAAGACGGCCAAGACCGTTGAACTATGGCAGCCAAGGTGCTACCTCTTCCGTGAACAGCCAATGAAGCGCTGGTTAGGAAGTGTAAGAGAGACTGACAGGAAACTATGGGAAATATTTCCACGTTAGTGAGAAATATTTCCCATCTTCGGGAATTATTTTCTGCTACGCCATGACTGCCGCTGCTCGTCCATCCCATCAAAAATCCCGCTCCGTGAAGTGGGCCGCCTGGAAACTCACCAGCCAGGATTCTTTTGCCCTGGTGATGACGGCCCGCAAAGGTATTCCGGCCGCTACGGCCTTCGAGGTAGCTGAAGCGTACCATTGGCCAGCCAGCCAGCTCGAAGCTGTGTATGACTTGTCGACCAAAACGCTGCGCAGCTACTCCCAGGAAAATAAGCCCCTAAGCGCCACGGCCAGCGAGAAAACCCTGAAAATCATTGCGCTCTACCAACTCGGAGTAGAGGTGTTCGGCGAAGCTGCGGCCTTCCTGCGCTGGCTGGATAAGCCCGCTCACGGCCTCGACCAGGAAGTGCCCCTGCGCCTGCTCGAAACCAGCGGCGGTATTGATCTGGTAGAGGAAGAGCTGACGCGCATTGCCTACGGCGACCTAAGCTAAGCCGTGCACGTCTACCGCATCTGCCTCACCAAATACGCCGACGACCTGTTTGCCTCCGGACGCCGAGCCCGTTGGAACTACCAGGACCGCTTCGTTATCTACACCGCCGCCAGCCGGGCGTTGGCTTGCCTTGAAAACGTGGTGCATCGCGGTGGCGAGGGCCTCAACGACCAGTTCAGCGTGCTCGTCATTGAGATTCCCGATGACTTGCTGATCGAGGAAATCACCTTGGACCAGTTGCCGCCCGATTGGGAGCGGGCCAGCCGCTACGCCGTGTGTCAGCCCCTAGGCGAAGCGTGGTACGCTGCCCGCCGCGCCGCCGTGCTGCGCGTGCCTTCATCTATTGTGCCGCAGGAGTTTAACTATATCCTCAACGCCCGTCACCCCGAGTTTCGGAAGGTGCAGATTGTGAGACGCGAGGAATTCCGGTTTGATGCGCGAATAAAAGCCGCTGAGAACAGCTGATTTCCCGGAGGGCTACCCTATGCAGTCGCAAAAGTGACCAGCAAGTCTTGCAGGTCGGGGTCGTTAAGGGACAGACGCTCGGTGTGCTCCGGGTTGATATAGCCTAGGAAGGTGGCAAAGTCGGTAGGAGTAGCGGTACGAAATCCCATGGTCCATTGCGCAAACAACCGCTGCCCAACGGGACCATCCGCCAACTTGATGATGCCGGTATGACGGGCATCTCGCACAATACGGGTGAAGACTGTGCGCACACCAGTTTCCGGTCCTTCTAGCAACTGTATGATGTTACCTTGGCTGTAGAGAAGAATTCCCGTGAGGTTGTGGGCCGCGTTGAACGCCCGCGACTGTGTGAGCAGTTGCGTAAGCTCAGCATCGCCCATGGGCGCAGTAGCCCGGCTCTGATACATGAGGTGGTGCAGAGTGGCCTCGGTGCCGGCGGCAGTGCGCTGGGTAGGTCCGCTAGCAGACCGGCGCAGTCGCAGGATACGCTCGATGGTCCGCGCATCCAGAGGCTTACTGAAAAAACCAGCCACATTTTGATAGCCGGCCGCTCGGGCCCGGTCTTCCGGATTGATAGAAGAGGTGAGCACCATAATGCACACTGGCTCGCCTACTGTTAGGTGGTTGCACGCATCCAAAAATTCCCAGCCATCCATGAGTGGCATGTTCAAATCCAGCAGAATAAGGCTGGGCATCGAAGCCGTACTATGCTGGCGCGCAGCAGTTAGGTGGTCAAGGGCCTGCTGCCCGTTGCCATAGAGTTGAACCCGGCTGTTGGTCAGGGCTTTTTCCAGTAGAATTCTTGTGATGGTGGCAGTGGTGCTGTCATCCTCAATCACATAAATAAGGTCAGTATCAGGGGTAGAACTAAGCATAACAGGCTACGTATAGGGTGGGGCTTATAGGAGAGCGGGTAGGCTAAAGTACAACTTCGTGAATTCTGCAACTAAGCAAAAAGCATGGCAAGCCAAGGCATGGTTGAGGTTGGAGAGGTTCTGCTGACTTTCAAAAATTCAATTAGTTGGAAAACGAATTAGTGCAAGCCACCCACTTCGTCGGGTAGCCATATGCCGTGAAACCCCAGTGGAATATGGTGTGGGAGCCGTAGGCGGGCTATCGTAACCAATGTGGCCGCATCGCCCACCAGCAGCTCGGTGCAGTTACTAGTCGCGTCAAACCGTAGGTATAGCACATAGCCCGCGTCTTCGGGTGGGGGCGTGTGGCCGGGCGCTGCTGGCTGGGGCACTACCACCGGCTCGCTGCACAGTGTGCCAGGCTGGTAAGCAACGCGGACTTCGCCGGTTTGCACATCGAGCTTGAGCAGGTGGTCGAGCAAAGGTAGGGAGTGGTGCGGAGGGCGGCCAATGATCCAGGTATAGCGGTAGGGCTGGCCCAGCCGGTCGGGGTTGATTTCGGGTAGCTCGCCTTCGTAGTCTGAAATGGGCTGCCGTGTCACGGTGCCGCGCGTCAGGTCGAGGCGGAAGCGAACAAACCGGGCCTGCGTCTGATCGTCGGGCAGGTAGCCACTCAAATAGGCTTTGATGCTCAGCGTATCGGGGTAGTCCGGGAGTAGCAGCGCGTCGGCCACCAGCGTGCCATCCGCGTCTTGGTAGCCATTCACGAAGTGAAACACGAAACCAAACTCCGTCGTCAGGTGATGCGCTTGGCCATCGGGCGCCACCACTACTACCTGCGTGGGCTGGTCGCGGCCCACACGGATAGACGCCGCGGGCGAGGCCAGGCCCGTAAGCGCCCGCAGCACATCAAAGGCCACCGGCGTCAGGAAGAAAATCTGGTGGCCGCTCTGCGTCAACACAAAATCGTGGGCGAAGGTAGCGGCGGGCATGGGCAGTACGTGCGCGATGCGGGCTTGGCCTGCTGGGCTCACCTCGTAGAGCACCAACCGGTGCTGCCGGCCAGCTACCGTGCCAAAATTATGTAGTACGCCGGTGGTGGGGTGCACCTTGGGGTGCGCCGAAAACGGTAGCTCGGGCGTAATCCGTCGGTCGAGCCAGGAGAAGGGGTTGCGCAGCACGCCTTCGTAGTCGAAGCGGCCCAGCGTAGCCAGCGTGTCGGGGTCGAGGCGGTGGGGTAGGCCGCCTTCCCAAAGGGCCAGCAGCTGCCCACCGTGCGCTACCAGACTGGTATTGGCGGTATTCTTGAATTGCGTTTTGCCAAAATTGGCCCGCAAGCCACCGGGTAGGTTGGTGCCGAAGCTGCGGTAAAGCATACGGCCGGCCTTTTCTTCAGCCACCAACTCGGCGGTTTGCACGTGGCGGTTGCGGTAGCGCACGCGCTGCCCGTCAAATTGAAAGCGCGCCACCATGCCGTCGCCGTCAAATAGATGCTCGTAGGCCACGCCGTGGTGCTCGAAGCGTCCATTGCCGTTGCGCAGCAGGGTGCCTACCAAATCGGAGGGTAGGGCGCCCTCCACCAGTTCCAACTCCACATCATCGTATTCGGCAGCGGCGTGGCGGTTGGCCGCCAGGTAATCACCTAACACAGCGTAGCGGCGGACAGGCATAGGGGGTGGGGTAGGGAGAACAAGAACGGAAGATAACAAAGGTAGAAAGGCCAGGAGTAGCTAGTCGGCGCACGTTTGAAACAGCCGCTGCATGCGCTCCACATTGTGGTCGTCCAGCGGCTTCGAGAAGTAGCCGTGTACTTCCTTGTAGTGCGCAGCTTTGGTGATATCGTCGGGGTGGATGGAAGAGGTTAGAATAAACACGCACACGCTGGTGGGTAGGGGCAGGCCCGCAAACGCATCCAAGAACTCCCAGCCATCCATCAGCGGCATGTTCAGATCCAGCACAATCAAGTCGGGCAGATCCGCGCCATTATGGAGCGCCGCCGTGAGGTGGTCGTAGGCCCGCTGGCCATTGGCATACGTCTGGACCTTCTCGCAATGGAGCGATTTGCGGAGAATTAATTTAGTGATAGAGGACGTAATTGGGTCATCTTCTACCACATAAGCCAGCTTAGGCGTTTTCATTGAAAGACACTTTAAACGTAGACCCAATCCCCACTTCGCTTTCTACGGTAATGCTGCCCTGCATGGCTTCAATTTGATTTTTGGTGATGAACAGGCCCACCCCACGCGCGTCCTCGTTGTCGTGGAAGGTCTTGTACATGCCAAATAGCTTGGCGCGGTTTTTCACCAGATCGATGCCCAAGCCGTTGTCTTGCACCTCTAATACCGTGAAGCCGCCTTCCCGGTACGTGTGCAGCCGGATAACGGCCGGTCGGTGGGGCGACCGGTACTTTACCGCGTTGCTGATCAGATTCAGCAGAATACTATCGAGGTAGGCCGGCACAACGGTAATAGCGAGGCCGGCAGGTACGTGCACGTCCATCGTTATCTTGTGCTGGTGAATCAGCACGCTCAGCGCTTCCAAGGTTTTGTCGATTTCAGCTTTCAGCAAGCGCGACTCCTTGGGTTTATTGACGTTGCTGTTCACAGCAACAATATCACTGAGGTTGACGATGGTTTCGGCCAGCTTCTCGGTGCTGGTCTGGAGCATCTGCAAAAACATGTCGTGCTGCTCCTCGTCTTCGGCTTCCGTGAGCAGTTGCACCAGCGAGGTAAGGTTGGCTGAGTGCGAACGGATATTGTGGGAGATGATATAGGCAAAGTTTTGCAGCCGGATATTCTGTTGGCTGGTGATATCCAGCAGGTGCTGCGATTTTTGCAGGTTCTCTACTAGCAGCGTCACGTCGTAGCCCACGCATAGGATTTCGACCACCTCGCCCTGCTCGCTAAGAATTCCCTTCAGCTCCCAGTGGTTCGATTTGATGGTGTTGTCGGAAGAAAGCTTGCGCAGAATCACCTGGTGGCCTACCTCGGGCTCCTCGAAGCACCGCATCACCATAGCCAGGCACTTCTGGCGGTCTTCCTCTATGATGCTAAGTAGGGAGGAAGTACCGATAATATCCTGTTCGTACCCAAACCGCTCGTAGAAGATTTCATTGGCGTAGGTATAGTTGCCCTGCGTGTCGGTCTTCACAATATATACGGACTGGTTGCTCAGAATCAGGCCATAGTGATTGGCTATTTCCTGGGCGTAGGCCGCGGCGTGCTTTTCCTTCGTGATGTTGCGCAGCGCTACCAGCAGACGCGTGGGCGTGCCCTGCTCATTGCGCAGCAGCAAGCCCTGTCCGCGCAGCCACACCACCGAGCCATCCTGATGGGTGCACCGCAGCAGATGATCATACGAATGGTTGGGGTCTTGCAGGCAGGCCTCTAGATGCAGCTGGGCCACGGCCAAATCGCCGGGGTGCATCACGGTGCGCCAGGGGGTAGGGCCGGTGGGTATCTGCTCGGGCTCGTAGCCTAGCGTGCGCCAGAAGGTAGGGTTCACCCAGTTGTGCTCACGGGTAGACGCCTGTATATCTTGGTACCACAGCCCATCAAGCACCTGGGTCTGTAAAAAGTCGAAAATGACAGTATCTGCTAAAAAGCGTTGGTCTAACTCAGTTGCGGTATTGTCCTGATTCATGTGGTATAGCATACGATGCTGCACGCGTAGCGCAGCACTGACGGAGAAATGTCTCAACTACATAAGAGTAGGGCGTGTGGCGACCCACTAATCATGAGGGAAATAAACAGTGCCTGCAATAGTCTGGCCACAATAGCATAAATTGTACTTTATGATGTAATAAGCTTTTATTTTAGCTTTAATTAACTTTAATATTATAATTATATTTATGAAGAAGTAAAAACATAGTAGGTATTCAAGTTTTTCGACCACTAGCTGCTTTTTGCCGGGAGAAGCTGGCTTTCCCTCGGTAATCAGGCAGAAAAAGCGCCAGTAAGCAGTGCCGTGCAGCCGTTGGATATTATACAGGTGGTTGCTTGTAAATTGCTGAAATCAACTGGTCAACACAAGCTGAACCATACAAGCCAAACCAGTAGATAGCGCATAGCCGCCGCAAAGCATAGCGACCTGCAGCACATGTAGGACGACCAGTTGGAGGCTTTTAGTATTGTATGAGGTATATATACCAAAGCACAGAGTAGGGACGTTTCCGCTAGAAAGTAGTAATATTCCTACCCTCGCCCGGCAATTTTTCGCTACTTTTGGCCGATTCCGGGCGGATGGCGCCCCTTTCCGTAACGCCTCGTAATGAAGTTCATACCCCGTCTGGCGCTAGCTGCCTCGCTCAGCGCCGCCGTTCCGGCCGCCACCCTGGCCCAGCAAACACAGGTTTTCACCAACCCCGAACGCTACTACCAGGAAGGCCTGGAGCTGTTCGATAAGGCCAAATACGGCGCGGCCCAGCAGGCGTTTCGGCGCTACCTGGCCGCTACGGAGCGCCGCGCCGGCACGCAGCTCACCCAAGACCGCGGCGCCGACGCCGAGTACTACGATGCCGTAGCGGGCCTCTACCTGCTCCACCCCGACGCCGAAGGCCAGATGCTAGCATTTGCGGCCCATAATCCGGCTCACCCCCGAGCGGCATCGGCGTTTCTAGAGCTGGGCAAATTTTACTTCGCTAAGAAAGACTACCCCAAGGCCGTGGACTACCTGCAACGGGTAGAGGCCGATAACCTGGCCCTAGAGCAGCGGGGCGAAGCCGAGTTCAAGCTGGCCTACTCGTATTTTGCCCAGAAGGAGTTCGACAAAGCCAAACTGCTCTTCGACCGCAGCAAGCAGGGCAACCACCAGTACCGCTACGCCAGCAGCTACTACGCGGGCTACCTGGCCTATCAGGCCGGCGACTACGCCGCTGCTCGCCAGGACTTGGGTGTGGCCGAGCAAAACGATGCCTACCGCCCTGTGGTACCGGCCGTGATGAGCCAGATCTACTACAAAGAGGGCGACTACGACGGCCTGATTCGCTATGGCTCGGCAGCTCTGAACCAGACGCCGCCGCCGCAGTCGGCCGACGAAATCCAACTGCTGGTAGGCGACGCCTATTATCAGAAGCAGGATTTCAAGCAGGCGGCGCCTTACTTTACGCAGTACGCCAACGGCCGCAAGCGCATTGAGCCGGCGTTGCAGTACAAAATTGGGTATGCCAACTACCAGCTAGGCGACTACAAGAACGCCGCCAATAGCTTCAAGACTGTGGCAGCCCGCAAGGACTCGCTGGGGCAGAATGCAGCCTACCATCTGGGCCTGAGCTATTTGAAGCTCAACCAGAAGCAGCCCGCCCTCAATGCCTTCGACGCAGCTCGTAAGGCCACTTTCGACCAGCAGGTTACGGAAAATGCCACCGTGAAGTACGCCCAAATCAACTACGAGCTGGGCAACTCGCAGGAGGTAACCACCGTGTTGCAGGACTTCGACAAGCAGTATCCGCGTTCCAAAAACGCCGATGTGGTGGACGATTTGCTGAGCACCAGCTTCCTGAACTCGTCGGACTACACCAAGGCCATTGCCTATCTTGAGAAACTGAACTCGCTGAGCCCCAAATTGAAGGCTACCTATCAGCGCGTGACGTACTTGCAGGCGGCTACGCTTTACAACAACAGCCAATTTTCGGAGGCGCTGGCGCTGCTAGACAAATCGTTGAAATACCCGCAAGACGAGGCGCTGCGCGCCCAGGCGCAGGTATTGCAGGGCGAAATCTACAGCGTGGGCCAGCGCTACCCCGAAGCCATCCAGGCCTACGCGTCTGCGGCCCGCACCACCCGCTCGGGCGGCAGCGCCGACAATAGCATTGAGCAACAAGCCCGCTACGGCCTCGGCTATGCCTACTATAACACCAAGGACTATGCCCGCGCTAAGCCACAGTTTACGGCGTGGCTGGGAGATAAGTCGGCTCGGCCGGCTAACCCCAACTACTACGACGTGACCCTGCGTCTGGGAGACATTGCCTACGTGGATAAGACCTACCCACAGGCGCTGAGCTACTACGACAAAGTGATTCAGGCTAACGCCGCCGACAAGGACTACGCCTACTACCAGAAAAGCGTGGTGCTGGGCCTGATGGGCAAGCGCGACGAGGCCGCTGGTACGCTCAGCACCTTGCTGAAAACCAACCCCAACTCGCGCTACGCCGAGCAGGCCGTGTACCAGCAGGCCGAGCTGGACTTCCAGGGTGCTAATTTCCAGGCCGCGGTGGATGGCTTCTCTCGCTTATTGAAAGCTCGCCCCAATAGCGCCCTGGCTCCGCAGGCCCTACAAAAACGCGGCGTAGCCTACGCCAACCTGGAGCAGCACGACAAGGCTGTGGCCGATTTTGAGCAGGTACTCAATCAATACCCCGGCACGCAGGCTGCCAACAGCGCCCTGTATAGCTTGCAGGAAAGCCTCACGGCTCTGGGCCGCACAGAGGAATTTGATAAGTATCTGGCGCAGTTCAAGCAGCAAAATCCGCAGAGCAACGCGGCCGTGAGCGTGGAGTTTGAAGCCGCCAAGTCGCTGTACCTGGCCGAAAAGTATGCCCAAGCCATTCCGCGCCTGGAAAGCTACCTGAAGCAGTATCCGAGCAACGCTCTGGCCGCTGACGGCCGCTACTATCTGGCTGATTCTTACCTGCAAACCGGCAAATCGGCCGAGGCCCTGCCTCGCTTGAAGGCCGTAGTGGAGGAGAACAAAAGCGAATTTGTGAACCGTGCCGTGAGCCGCGTGGCCGACCAGGAGTATGCTAACAAGAACTACCCCGAGGCCATTAAGTACTTCCAGCGTCTGCGCGAATCCAGCACCAACAAGCGCGAAGTGGCCAACGCCGGGGTAGGGCTGATGAAGAGCTACTATGAAAGCGGCGACTACGAAGGCACCCGCCGCGTGGCTCAGGAGTTGATTGCGCAGAGCGGCGCCTCGCTGAGTGCGGCCGGTGCGGCACCGCTCTACCTGGGCAAAGCCAGCTACAAAGCTGGTAACCTCGATCAGGCCATCACGGAGCTGAACAAAGCCGCCACCGGCACCGACGAAAACGCCGCCGAAGCCCAATACACCGTGGCCCAGATTCTGTTTGAGCAGAAGAAGTACGACGACGCGCTGGACGCCGCCTACAAAACCAACGCCTCGGCTTTCGAGACGTGGCAGGGTAGGGGCTTTCTGCTGATTGCCGACATCTACGCCGCCCAGGGCGACACGTTCCAGGCCCGCGCCACGCTCAACTCCATCATCGACAACAACTTCCCTCTGGCGGAAATCGTGGAAGGTGCCAAGACGCGCCTGGCTGCCCTGCCGGCCGAGGGTAGCAGCACGGCGCCGGCCAAGCCAGCGGCCGCACCAGCCCCCACTACTACAAAAAAGCCTACTACCCGCCAATCGGCGCCGGCGCGTAGCAACCTCACGCCTGCCACTGCCCCACCTGATTCTACGGCCACGCCGCGGTAGGTTCGGAGGGTAGCGAAAATTAGCTATCATCCTGAGCATGTGGCGCATCAAGCCAGTGCCGAAGGACCTTCTCACGCAAGGTCGACAAGCGCAACAACGACTTGTTCTGCGGGCATAAGGTCCTTCGCAAGCTCAGGATGACAGATGATTTTCACTGTCAATTATTCCTTGAAAAATAAAAACCGCCTACCCCGTCGTCTGGCTCCCCCTCTCCCCGCGGAGAGGGGGCCGGGGGGTGAGGTCCCACGCCAGCACAATCATTCCATGAAACGAATTACGTACCATACCTACCTAGCTCTGGCTGCACTGGCTGCCGCGCCACTTGCCGCCCAGGCGCAGAAAAAGCCTGGCGGCAAGATCGAAGAGGCCGAGGTGGAGATTGTGAAGGAGCGCGTAAATCAATTGCCTGAGGCCGCCCGCAACTACGAGAAGGTGCGCATTGAGCCGCCCGCCAAGCAAGCCGCCGCCACCACCTACAACTACCCCGATTTCCGCCTACCCACCGACCGCCTCAACCCTGGGGTGCGCGTGCTCACCATCCGGCAGGAAGATTTGCTACCGCTCACCGGCAACTACGTGAAGGCCGGCTTGGGCAACTACGGCACCGTCTACGGCAAGGCCTACCTGCATAACACCCGCGACGACCGCGCTAGCTACGGGCTGGATTTCAGCCACCTGTCGTCGTCGCGTGGGCCGATTGACAAGCAGAATTCCCGCCAGAGCCAGACCCGCCTGGGGCTGAATGGGGAGAATTACTATGGCCCTGTGGCGCTGGGCGCTAAGCTGGACGTGGGGCGCGAGCGGTACAACTTCTACGGCTACAACCGCAACGTACCCGACCTGCCCGATGATCCGGACGCGCTGAAGCAAGTGTTCTACCGCGCCGCGGCCAAGGTGTACGTGCGCAACCGCTCCGCCGACGCTCCTTTTCAATATGATCTAGGGGTAGGGTTCAACTACTGGAAAGACCAGTTTGAAGCCCGCGAAAGCAACTTCAACATCGGCTTCAAATCAGCGTATTCGCTGGCCGAGAAAGGCCGTGTGGTGGTGAATGGCGACCTGTCGTTTATTTCCCAGCAGGATTCTATTGGAACCGTGAGCCGGCCGTTTGTGCAGATTGCGCCCAGCTACGAGGTAATCCTGAACCGTCTGGCCATTTCGGTAGGGGCCAACCTGGGCTACACCGGCGACACGGTAAACAACCGAGACCAGTTTAAAGTGTATCCGGCCGTGCGCGTGGGCTATACTGTTACGGAGGATAAGTTTCTGGTGTACGCGGGCCTGGGTGGCGCCTTGCAGCGCGTGACGCTCTACGACCTGACCACCGAAAACCCTTGGCTGGCCAAGAACCAGCATGTAGCCGACACTCGCCGTGGCCCTACCCTCTACGTGGGCTTCAACTCCACGCCTGTACGCAACCTGGAGCTGAACGCCAAAGTGACGGTTTCCAACGACCAAAACCTGTATTTCTACAACAACAACGCCCGCGACACCACCAAGTTTGACTTGGTGTACGACGACAAATCGACGCAGTTACTGCAGGTGCACGCCGAGGCGCTCTACAACGCCGCCGAGAAGTTTCGGCTGGGCCTAAAGGCTGACTACAACGGCTATAATACCAAAACCCTGGCCGAGGCTTTCCACCGGCCTAAGTTCCAGACCAGCATCTTCGGCAGCTACAACGCCGGCGAGAAGCTACGCCTGGGCGCCGAGCTGTATACCTACAGCGCCAGCTATGGTACGGGCTACCGGCAGGTGCTCACGCCGGCCGGCACCGTGCGCCAGCGGGTAGTGCTGCCTACTAGCTCCGTAATAGACCTGAACCTGAAGGCTGATTACCGATTCTCGGAAAATCTGTCAATCTTTGCTTTGGGCAATAATTTGCTCAACCGCCAATACCAGTACTTCCTGAACTATCCGGTGAAAGGAATTAACGTTTTGGCGGGTGTCACGTATGATTTTTAACCGCTCATTGTGTTAATGCCTGATTCCGCGTCGCGTTGCTATACCATGTAAGACCTTTCCGGTCTTCCTCCCTTGCTGTAGTGCAAGAGGGTAGGGAGACCGGAAAGGTTTTCGATTTTAAGCGGCTGACCCGTATTTTGGCGTTTCTGTTACTCTCTGACCCTTCTGCCCGTGCAGCTTTCCAACCATATTCACACCCTGCTCCAACACCATGATTGCGTCATCATCCCCGAGTTTGGCGGATTGATTGCCGAGTATGCTCCCGCGCAGATTCATCCGGTGCGCCACACCCTGGCGCCGCCTACCAAGCGGGTGGCTTTCAATCAGTCGCTCACCCGCAATGATGGGCTGCTGGTGGATGCCTTGAGCCGTGCCTTGGGCGTGAGTACCGGGCAGGCCCGGCAGCTGGTGCAGGAGGCCGTGGCACGCCTGCGTGCTGAACTGGAAACCCAACAGCGGGCCGAGTTGCCCGGTATTGGCGTGTTCCGGCAGGCGGCGGGCCGAGGGCTGGATTTTGAGTATACGGGCTCCCAAAGCTTGCTCTCCGCCAGTTACGGCCTACCCGAGTTGGTGTCGCGGCCGGTGCGCGCTACGGATGCGCTGCTGGCACGCGAGCGACAGCCCGCCGTGCCCCAACTGGCTGCGGGGCGCCGTGCCCGGCGCCTGTGGCAGTCGGCGGCCGTGGCAGTAGTGGTAGGGCTGGCGCTATCGGCGCAGTACTTGTACATTCTCAACTTGGATTTCCTGCCCGACGCGCTACGCTTTACCAGCAGCGTTCCGGCACAAACGGAGCTATCAGCACCAACTGCGGTGCGGCCCATGCGCCAGCAGGCTACCCTGTCGCCCCGCCCCGATAACAACGAGGCAACGTGGTCGACAACGGTAGCAGATGCACCCGTAGAAACACCTGCTACTGTAACCGCGGAGGACGAAGCCACTGCGGCGGCGTGGGAAAAGGAGGCAACTGCTCCCGCACCAGCACCTGCAGTAGCTACGCCCGCCGCCAAAAAGGTTGCTCCGGTGGCCACCACCCCGGCCGCACCAGCTAAGCCCGCTGTAGCGGCTACAAAACCTGCAGCAGTAGTCCCTGCCAAAGCTGTAGCACCCGCCGCCACACCGGCTGCCGCTACCGAAACCACAATTAAAAGCCGAACGGGTCGTTTCTACATTATTGCCGACGTGTTCAACTCCCTGCCCAAAGCCCAGCAGCGCGTGGCGCAGCTCAGCAAGCAAGGACAAACTGCGCAAATTATTCTGCCATCGGCAACCAGCCGTTACTACCGCGTGTCAGTAGGTAACTACACCGATAAGTCAACGGCTACCGCGCACCTGACGCAGTTGAAAAAGTATTCTAGTTCTTCTCCCTGGGTTCTCCCTTATTAAGTTAGCATGAGTGCATTTCTGCTGCAGATTACCACTGCCGCCACCGTAGCCGCCGACTCTGCCGCCGCGGCTACCAACGTTCCCGTTGCCGACTCCGCCGACCTCTCCCTGCTCGACCTGATTTTGAAGGGCGGCTGGATTATGATTCCCATTTTCCTGCTGCTGTTCGTCACGGTCTACCTTATTCTGGAGCGCTACCTCACCATCCGCAAGGCCGCCCTAATGCCCTCCGGCTTTATGGGTAGCATCAAGAGCCTGATGGTACGTGGCGACTTGCAGGGCGCCAAAATGCTCTGCGCGCAAACACCCTCACCGCTCGCGCGCATGATTGAAAAGGGTATCCGCCGCATTGGCCTACCCTTGCAGGAGATTGAAGCCAGCGTGGAGAACGTAGGCAAAATTGAGGTAGCCCGCCTCGAAAAAGGCATTGGCGTGCTTGGCATCATTGCCGGCATTGCGCCCATGCTGGGCTTCGTGGGTACTATCATCGGCGTTATCAAGATTTTCTATTCCATCTCTACCACCGGCGACTTCGGCATCGCGCAGATTTCGGGTGGTCTATACACCAAGATGGTTACCTCCGCCGCGGGTCTCATCGTGGGTATCATTGCTCACATCGGCTACCACTGGCTCAGCATTATGGTTGAAAACCTAGTGGTGCGCATGGAGAACTCTGCCGTGGAGTTCATGGATATTCTACAAGATAATTAGGAGTAGAATGGTGAACTGGTGAAATAGTGAGTTTGATGTTTTGCTTGCACGAACTACACTATTTGCGCGAGTAAAACGTCAAACTCACCATTTCACTAGCTCACCATTTCACCATTTAGCACATGAATCTCACCCGTCGCCGGAAGCTTTCTTCGCACGTCGAGACCAGCTCGATGAACGACATCATGTTCTTCCTGATGCTGTTCTTCTTGATTGTGAGTACGATGGTGAACCCGAACGTGATTAAGCTGATGCTGCCGAATGCCCGCTCTGGCAAGGCTGTGATGAAGCAGACCATTAACGTGTCGGTGAATGCCAACGGGGAATACTTTATTGACCGCCAGCCGGTCACGGCGGCTACTCTAGAGCAGGAGTTAGGCAACCGTGTGCAGGGCCAAGAAAACACCACCGTGGTGCTGCGCGTCGACTCCGGCCTGAACGTACAAAAGCTGGTAGACGTACTGGAAATCGGCAACCGTCTGAAAATCAAAATGGTCATGGCCACGCAGGCGCAAAAGTAAATGGTGAGATGGTGAAATGGTGAGTTTGACGTTCTGGCTATCCTGCTTGCGCGAACTGCTCTAGTAGCACCAATAGAACATCAAACTCACTATTTCACCATCTCACTATTTCACCACCCACTCTATGGCAACTCACCGCGAAGAGCACCGCCGCGAGGCCCTTCTGGGCGCCGTGATTATTCATGGCGTGCTGGCTGTGGTGTTGGTGTTCACTGTATTCAAAGGTCCCGATCCGCCGCTGACATTTGGGGGCGATGGGGTGGAATTGAACTACGGTATCGACGAGGCTGGTTCGGGCGATATTCAGAGCCTGGCTACGGCCAACGACTCGCGCAACCGCGAAGACAGCCGCCCGCCTGCCAACAATCCGTCGCCCCAGCCGCGGGCCGCGCCCGTAACGCCGCCACCCAGCCCGCCCCAGCCAGCGGTGCAGGAGAAAATAGTGACCAGCGAAGCCGAGGAAAGTCCCGTATCGGTGCCGCCCGTCACTCGGGCTACGCCTCGGCCTACCTCCGAGCCACCTCGCGAGGTGGTGCGGGAAGAGCCGCCGCCCAAGCCCGCCCCCAAACCCCGCACCCTCTACACGCCCCGCGGTAGTGCCTCGGGCGGCGGCAACGGTGTGAATGGCACCAGCAACACGCCCACTGGCAACAACAACGGCGACCGGCCCGGCAGCGTAGGCGACCAGGGCGACCCACGCGGTACCCTCAACGCCAAAGCGCTCTACGGTCAACCCGGCAGCGGTGGTAGTGGCAGCAGCCCCGGTGGTGGTGGTAGTGGTTTAGAAATGGGAGGCTGGGGTTACGTAAGAACGCCTTCCCCGCCTGCGGTAGATAATGCCTCTGGGTTTGTGCGTTTCCGTATCAGAGTGAATGCGGATGGTGAGATTGAATCCATTGTCAAAGTGGCTGGTAACGTATCGGCTGCACAGGAAAAGGCCTGCCGGGATGCCTTGCAAAACGCTGAATTCAGGCGTACTACAGCTGGCTCAGGTGGCGGTACAGGTTTCGCTACATTCCGGATTACAGTGCAGTAGAGCCACTTTCTGCTACTTTTGCAACGCCGCCGACTGGGTTTCCGGTCGGCGGCGTTTTCCTTCTAGCCCCCGCTGCACATGACGTACCGTGAAACCCTCGACTACCTTTACCAACAGTTGCCCATGTACCAGCGGGTAGGGGCAGCAGGCTTCAAAAAGGGGCTGGGTAATACCGAGGCGCTGGCCGAAGCAATGGGGCATCCGGAGCGAAAATTTCGTGCCGTGCACGTGGCTGGTACCAATGGCAAGGGGAGTAGCTCCAACATGTTGTCCGCTGTGCTACAAGCAGCAGGCTACCGGGTAGGGCTCTACACGTCGCCGCACTTGCGCGAGTTTACAGAGCGTATCCGCCTCAACGGGCAGGAGCTGGCGCCCGACTACCTGGTGCAGTGGGTAGCGAAATGGCGGCCGTTGTTCGAACAGATCCAGCCATCGTTTTTTGAGATGTGCGTGGCCCTAGCTTACTCGTATTTTGCCGAGGAGCAGGTAGATATTGCTGTAGTGGAGGTAGGACTAGGCGGTCGGCTGGACTCCACCAACATCATCACGCCGCTGGTCTCGCTTATCACCAACATCAGCTACGACCACCAGGCCATGCTGGGCGACACGCTGCCGCTGATTGCCGCCGAGAAAGCCGGCATTATTAAGTCCGGCGTGCCAGCCATCATCAGCCAAACTCAGCCGGAGGTAGTGGAAGTGTTTCAGCAGAAAGCCCAAGCAGAACAAGCACCGTTGCTCTTTGCCGACCAGCACTACCAGGTGTTGCAGCCGGTTGGCACTACGGCCACCGATGCGGCTACTCAACTCGTAGACGTGCAGCGCCACGACGCGCCCTACCTAGCTCAGTTAGAGCTAGGCTTGCTGGGTGACTACCAACGTCTGAACCTAACCGGCGTGCTGGCGACGATAGAGGAATTGCAACAGCAAGGATTCACGATTTCTGAGGAAGCCCTGCGCACGGGTCTGCGTGAGGTGAGTCGCCGAACGGGTTTTGCCGGTCGCTGGACCATCATCGGCCGCCGGCCGCTCACTATCTGCGACACGGCGCACAACGAAGCCGGCCTGCGCCTGACCATGCACCAGCTGGCCCAAGTGCCGCATCAGCAATTGCACCTCGTGCTAGGGATGGTAAACGACAAGGACGTGACGCCCGTGCTGCACTTGCTGCCCCCGGAGGCTACCTATTATTTCTGCCAAGCCAGCATCCCGCGGGCGTTGCCGGCCGAGACCCTGGCGGCTCAGGCAGCCGGGGTAGGGCTGCACGGCACGGCCTACCCCACGGTGGCCGCCGCGGTGCAGGCAGCCCGCGCCGCTGCCACACCCGAAGACGTACTCTACATTGGGGGTAGTACTTTTGTAGTAGCCGAAGTAGACGACCTACAACAGCTTTAGAAAAGAACTCTTATAAAAACTGTCTGTCATTCTGAGCTCGCGAAAGACCTTCTTACGCGTGAACGACAGGCTTATCAACGACTCATCCTCACGTGAGAAGGTCCTTCGCAAGCTCAGGATGACAGGCGTGTTACCATTCAAAACTTCACTATTTCACCATTCCGTGAGTCGAATTAAACTCATCCGCTTTGCGGAGAATGCCAACCGTCCGGATATTGTAGAGCCCGGCAAGGATACCTATCAGCAATTGGGTGGGCGTTGGCACGAAGCGTTTTTTCAAAACAACCATCCCATTACCCTGGAGGTAGGCTGCGGCAAGGGCGAGTACACGGTGGGCCTGGCCGAACGCTACCCTGAGCGCAACTTTCTGGGCCTCGATATCAAGGGCGACCGAATTTGGCGGGGAAGCACCCGTGCCGAGGCGTTGGGCCTCACGAACGTGGGCTTTGTGCGCACCCGTGCCCACGACCTGCTCACGCACTTCGCGCCCGGCGAGCTGGCCGAAATCTGGATTACCTTCCCCGACCCGCGCCCCCGTGACCGGGACATCAAGCGCCGCCTCACCTCGCCGCGCTTTCTGGATTTGTACCAGCAGGCCTTACAGCCCAGCGGCCTCATCCACCTCAAAACCGACAACGAAGGCTTGTTCGACTACACACTGGAGGTGCTGCACGAGCGACCTGGCGTTACCATCCTGGCCCACACCAAGGACCTGTACGCTACGCCTGAACTGCTACCTCATGCTGAGGACATCCAGACTACCTTCGAGCGCAAGTACCGCACGCTGGGCGTGCCGATTAAGTACGTGCAGTTTACCGTGAGCTAAGACCCTTCCGTTCGTTATGGCGCTGCTTCTTGTTCCGGATACGCTCCACCTGTTTCCCATCTTAGACGTCCACTTATTGGCGGTTTTGCAGTCATTACAGCCCGCCGACTGGCAGCGGCCCACAGTAGCACCGCAGTGGGACGTGCAAGCGGTAGCCCTGCATTTGCTGGATGGGAACCTGCGCACGCTCTCCATGCTGCGCGACGGGTATTTTGGGATGGCTGGGCCGGCCAGTCCTTCCTACGACGATGTGGTAACCTACCTGAATCGGCTGAACGTGGAATGGGTAACGGCTGGCCGGCGCCTGAGTCCAAGTGTCATTCGCTGGCTGCTGGAGCTAAGCGGCCAGCACTATACTGCCTACCTCACCAGCCTTGACCTGGACGCGCCAGCGACTTTTGCCGTGGCTTGGACCGGGGAAGAAACCTCGAGTAATCGGTTTCACATTGCCCGCGACTATACCGAGAAGTGGCATCATCAGCAGCAAATCCGGCTGGCGGTAGGGCAGACCGATGTGCTCTTGCAACCGGAGCTGTACCAGCCTTTTTTGCTGACCTGTTTGCAAGCGCTGCCCCATCACTACCGCGCTGTGGAAGCGCCCCCCGGCACAGTAATTCAGGTGACCATCACCGAACCGGGGGCGGTAACCTGTTACGTGCACCGAACGGAAAAGGCGTGGCAGTTGCTTGCTGCGTATCCGGGTGAAAGCACAACGACCATCACGCTGGCAGGCGCAGCGGCATGGCGTCTGTTCACCAAAAGCTTGCCGCCCGCGCAAGCCGCGGCGCACGCGCACGTAACAGGCAACATGCAGTTGGCCGATCCATTCTGGCGACTTGTCACCGTGATGGGATAGGGCTTATTCTTCTAATGCTTCAAACACTGCTTCCAACTCCGTAAAATCGCGCAGGCCCGGCTTAATTTCGTCGCCGCCGGAAAGAATGAAGCCAGCAGGCTGCACAGTATCGAGCAAGGAAAGCACGTTGTCGGGTGTGATAGCACCGCTGAGCCACAGCGGAAAACGGGCGGCGGCTTCTGCCAGCTGCTGCTGAGTGGTAAGATCCAACTCCGGCGAATCCAGCGCAACCACCATCCCAACACCGGCCGGAAAAATAGTGCTATACTGCTGCGCCATCTCCTCGCGCTGAGCGCTGCTTAGGCTATCAGCGAGATTCACAGTCAGCAACGAGGCCACCGAAAGCGGCGTGGCGGGCAGCTGATGCAGCAACACTTCCTGAAGGCCACATTCCTCCACCAGCCGGTTGATTTCTGAAACAGGTTGCGCGTCGAACTCGCCCAGCAGCTTCACGCCCGCTACCCAACCGGCCAGTTCACTCATGAGGGTGGGGGTTACAGCATTAGGTAGGGTAGGGTCGAGGGTGAAGATGAGGCCGTCGGCGCCCATGCCAGCGCAATAGCGGGCGTCGGAGAGGTTGTTGATGCCGCGAACGAGAACGGGAATACGGAGCATGAAGGGTAGGGTCTTGAGGTCTGGGGGCCTTGGGGTCTGGTTTTTTGGGCAGATGCCCGGCCCGCAAGTACCAGCCAGTTGAAAGTGCAAAGATTGGTCAAAAGTACGGTTGTCCTTTCGAGCGCAGTGCGGAATCCGGCGAATAATACTTGCGCGAGTGTTTTTCAGATTCCGCGCTCTGCTCGGAAGGACAGGTAAAGGCAGGCCCCCACCCCCCAATTTCGTATCTTTGCGCGGCGGCCGGGAACTTTGGACTCCCGGGCGTTTTTCTACTCTCCATGAACACGACGAAAGGACGGGTGCTGGTCGCGATGAGCGGCGGCATCGACAGCTCGGTGGCGGCGGTATTGCTGCACGAGCAAGGCTACGAGGTGGTCGGCATGACCATGAAAACCTGGGATTACGCCTCGGCAGGCGGCTCCAAAAAAGAAACCGGCTGCTGCTCCCTCGACAGCATCAACGACGCTCGGCAGATTGCCGTGGAGCTGGGTTTCCCACACTACATCATCGACATCCGCGACGAGTTCGGGGATTTTGTAATTAGCAACTTCACCGATGAATACTTAGCCGGGCGCACGCCCAACCCCTGTGTGCTCTGCAACACCCACATCAAGTGGGATGCCCTGCTGCGCCGCGCCGACCAGCTTGGCTGCGAGTTTATCGCCACCGGCCACTACGCCCAGGTGCGCCACGAAAACGGGCGTTACGTCATTAGCAAAGGGGTGGATGAGAACAAGGACCAGTCGTATGCCCTGTGGGGCGTGTCGCAAGAAAGCCTGTCGCGCACGTTGTTCCCATTGGGCGCCATGCGCAAAACTGAGATTTACGACGAGGCGCGCCGCCGCGGCTTCACGGAGCTGGTAAACAAGCCCGAGAGCTACGAAATCTGCTTTATCCCCGATAACGACTACCGCGGGTTCCTGCGCCGTCGCGTGCCAGGCTTGGAAGAGCGTGTGGCCGGCGGGCAGTTTGTGCTGCGCGATGGCACAGTGGTGGGTACGCACGCGGGCTACCCCTTCTACACTATTGGGCAACGTAAAGGGCTGGGCGTGGCCCTGGGTTTCCCGGCCTACGTTACGGCAATTCACCCTGAAACCAACCAGGTAGTGCTCGGCAACTACGACGACCTGGCCAGCACTGCCACTGTGGTCGGCAAGCTGAACATGGGCAAATTTGCTTCTCTGGAAGGCCGCGGGTTGGTGCCCAGCGTTACCAAAGTGCGCTACAACCACGACGGCGCCCCTGCCTTTCTGGAGCAGGTAGGCGACAAAATCCGGGTATACTTTGAGGAGGCTGTGCACGCCATCACGCCTGGTCAGGCCGCTGTGTTTTACGACGGGCAGGATGTGCTAGGCGGCGGCTGGATAGAACGGCACGTTATTGGCGAACTGCCGATACCAGCCGAGTTGGCTGCTTTATAAGTTGTTAGTTTCTAGTTAGAACGTCATTTCCCTCTGCGGTCGAAATGACGTTCTAACTAGAAACTAACAACCAAAGACTCACAACTTATAGTATGACGCATCGCTATCCACGATTAGTAGGCCAATTTTTCGTCGTTGGCTCGCTGGCGCTGGCCGCCGTAGCCTGCACCGAAAGCAACGATGAAACGCCCGCGCCTGAGAATGATTACTACCCTGTAGCGGTGGGCAACTACCGCACCTACGCCGTGACCGATAGCCTCTGGCGCGACAACGTGCTGACCGTGCAGCAGTTTCAGTTTCGGGAGCGGGTAGCGGCCACCTTCACCGATGCCAGCGGGCAGACAGCCTACAATGTCATTCGCTCGCGCCGTGCCACCGCCACCGATGCCTGGCAGGACGACAGCACGTTGGTGCTGCTGCCCACCGACCGCACTTTGCAGCAGATTCGCAATAATCGCCGGACCGTGGAGCTGGTGTTTCCTACCCGCATTGGCTACAGCTGGAACCGCGACGCCTACAATGCCCTGGATACCGTGACGGCCCAGAACCGGGAGTACCAGCAGGTAGGCGAGGCCTATACTGTGAACGGCCGCACTTACGAGCGTACCGTGACCACCACCGATACCGAGCTAAACACCGCCACCGGCACCACCCTCGACGACGGCCTCTACAACGTGGCCAAGTATCGGCAGGTGTACGCCCAGGGCGTGGGGCCCATCGCCCGGATACGGCGGCGGTTTGTGTACTGCGGTACCGGCAACTGCGTTCCTTCCAAAAACTATGTGTACCGTGGGCAGGTGCGCCGGGAAACGCTACTGGAATTGGGGCAGTTGTAGACCCAGGTAGGTAGTATATCTGTTTTGCTAAAAAAAATAGTAAAGGCCGGCCGCAATGTCGGTCTTTTTCTTTGTCTGATGAAGATTTAGAAAGTAGAATAAGCTTTATTTAAGTCTAAATAAATAAGAAAAACGGCCTAAAAGCCGTATCTTAGGCTCAGAAATAAAAGCTAATTTTATGCGCTTTTTCGTGCTGTGTATTCTGGCTTGGCTACCCCTTTGGAAGGTAGGCACGGTGGTGGCGGGGCTGCCGGTTCGCCCGCCGGGCACGCCCACTGTGCGCAAGCATTTGGTTTATCTGCGCGACAAAGCCAATACGCCGTACAGCCTCAGCGCCCCCCAGCGTTTCCTGACGGCCCGGTCCCTGGCGCGCCGCACCCATCAGAATATTTCCCTGCTGCCCCGCGACCTGCCCGTAGACCCTGCCTACGTGGCGCAGGTGCAGGCTGTGGCTGGCGCTAAGGTGTGGTACACTTCGCGGTGGTTTAACGCTGTGGTGGTGGAGTGCGACTCTACCGTGCTGGCCGTAGTGCAGGCCCTGCCGTGCGTGCGCAGTGCGCGCACGCTCAACCGGAGCGCCGCTACAAGTGCGCCGCTCCCTGTGCAAGCAGGCGCTCCTGTGGCAGCCCGCCCGGCCGGCACCCGCGCCGACTACGGCAACGCCTACGCCCAGGCTCACCAGATTGGGGCCGACGTGATGCACGACGCTGGCTTTCGGGGTGAAGGCATGCACATTGCCGTATTCGATGGCGGCTTTCCGGGGGTGAATACGGGCTCAGTCTTCGCCTCGTTGTATCAGCAAAATCGGCTGGCCAGCGTGTACAACTTCGTGGGGCGTGACCAGAACGTGTACCAGTACGACGACCACGGCACGCTGGTGCTTTCTACCCTGGCTGGCAATCAGCCGGGCGTGTTTATTGGTACAGCTCCGCAGGCCACGTACTATTTGTTTGTGACGGAAGAGGTAGCCTCGGAGCATCCCGTGGAGGAAGTTAACTGGCTGATTGCCGCCGAGCGGGCAGACTCGCTGGGCGTTGATATCATCAACTCCTCGCTGGGCTACAACACCTTCGATGCGCCCTCCGTCGACTATGCGTACACGGACTTGGATGGTCGAACCGCACTCAGCACGCGGGCCGCTACTGTGGCGGCGCGGGTAGGGATGCTGGTGGTAAACAGTGCCGGCAACGAGGGCAACAACCGTTGGCTCTATCTCTTAGCTCCCGCCGACGCCGATTCCATCCTGACAGTAGGCGCGGTGGACTCCTTGGGTACGCGCGCCCGATTCAGCTCTATTGGTCCTGCCGCCGATGGTCGTTTGAAACCCAACGTGAGTGCCATGGGCCAGCAGGCGGCCTTTGTGTATCCCAGCGGCGCCATTGGACGCGGCAACGGCACCTCGTTTGCCAGCCCCATTGCGGCGGGGTTGGCGGCCGGCTTCTGGCAGGCGCACCCCACGCTCACGGCCCAGGAGGTGATTGACTACCTGCAACGTTCGGCTTCCCAGGCCACTGCCCCCGATAACTTATTAGGCTACGGCATCCCCAACTTTGGGCGGGCCCAGCAGGTGGCCGCTGGTATTCCCTTGCCCACGGCCCCCGTCGCGGGGGTAGGAAATCTGGTGCACCTGTATCCGAACCCTGTGCCAGCGGGTGCGGCCACGTGTACCCTGCAACTTCCTGCCGAATGGCGCGCACAGCCGCTGGAGGTGCGCCTCTACGATGCGCGGGGGGCATTGGTGTCGGCGCTGACGTTGCCGGCGCCCAATGCGCCCACCGTGCAGCTGCCTACTACCGCACTGCGGCCGGGCGTGTATAGCTGCCGGGTGGGTAGGGTAGGGCAGCCCTTGTATACAGTACGCCTGCTTCGCCTGTAACGCTGCCACAGTCTGGCTTATCGCCGGCTTTCACTTGCTTTTTTAATCCCTTACTTTTTTTCGATGTTACAGTTAATGGTGACCAAGCGCATTGGTCGGCGGCAGTTTCACTTCACCGTGCAGGGCGCTAATTTTCATGAAGTAGTAGCTGAGTACGACCGGCTCAGTTTCCCCGACGTGCCCGCCTGCGGCCTGTGTGGCTCCGACAACCTGGACCTCACCTCCCGCGTGGCCCAGGACAAGTTCAAGTACACCAGCGTGAAATGCCTCGATTGCCGCGGCGACGTGACCTTCGGCAAAACCCAGAAAGACGACCAAACTTACTTCCTGCGCAAGCGCGAAAACGGCGACATCGACTGGCAGCCCTGGAAAAAGCAGTGAGATAGTGAAATGGTGTGATGGTAAAATGGCGCGTTTGCCGTTCTGCTGGTTCTACTTGCGCAAACTGGGCAGGTAGCGCCAGCAGAACGGCAAACGCGCCATTTTACCATCACACCACTATCTTCGCCCTATGAATGCTACTCGTCCAAAACCTCAGCTGGCGCCTTCGCTGCTGGCCAGTGATTTTGCCAACCTGCAAGCCGAAGTAGAACGCCTGGCCGACAGCGCCGCCGATTGGTTGCACTGCGACGTGATGGACGGTCGTTTTGTGCCCAATATTTCCTTTGGTGTGCCCGTGCTGGAGGCCATTGCCCGCTACGCCAAGCAGCCGCTCGACGTGCACCTGATGATCGAAAGTCCGCAGGACTACCTGCATGCCATTCGCGACGCGGGTGCCAGCAGCATCACGGTGCACTACGAGGCTTGCCCGCACCTGCACCGGGTGGTGCAGCAGATCAAAAAGCTGGGCTGTAAAGCCTGCGTAGCTCTGAACCCGGCTACCCCCGTGAGTTTGCTCGAAGACATTGCCCCCGACCTGGACATGGTGCTGGTGATGTCCGTGAACCCCGGCTTCGGGGGCCAGACGTTTATCCCGAACACCCTGCGCAAAGTAGCCGCTCTGAAAGAGCTGCTGGTCGACTGCGGCTCCCCAGCTCTCATTGAAATCGACGGCGGCGTGAGCAGCGACAACGCTGCCGCCCTGGTGCAGGCTGGCGCCGATGTGCTAGTAGCCGGTAGCTTCGTATTCAGCGGTGGCGACCCGGTGGGCACCCTGGCCAAACTGCGCCAGCAGGTAGATGAAGTGGAATACTAGCAGCGAAGCCGGAAAACAGTTTAGGGTTTGTCTGGCTGTGGTATATGAGTTGCTAAGACAAGGCTGTTTCGCTACGCCTTTTATTCTGGGTTGATGACGCACGCTGACCGTTCTAGGTGTTTTTTCTGGGGAATACTAGCGGTATTATGGCTAAGCGGCATGCCCGCCGCCGTGGCGCAGCAAATGGCTTCGCAGCTTGTCAGCGGTACTGTCCGTGATGCTACGGGTGAGCCCTTGCCCCAGGTGGGGGTAGGCGTGGAAGGCCAGCCCGGCGGCACCAGCACCAACGAGCAGGGTTATTTTCGATTGCGAGTGGCGTTTCCGGCCAATGAGCCCGCTCCGGTACTGGTGGTGCGAAGCCTGGGCTTTCAGGCACTGCGCGTGCCACTATCGGCTGCTACCACCCAGCCGCTCCAGCTTACGCTACAGGCTGATACCCGCGCCATTGGCAACGTGACCGTGCGCGGCCGCCGCGACCAGTCCGATACCCGCGAGCAGGTCAGCCTCACACCCCTCGACCCGCGGGCCGTGAAAGAGCTGCCCTCCACCTTCGGCGACTTCAATAAGATTCTGACCACCCTACCCGGCGTGGTGGCCAACAACGAACTGACCAGCACTTACTCGGTGCGGGGCGGCAACTACGAGGAAAACCTCGTGTACGTGAACGGCTTCGAGGTGTACCGGCCGTTTCTAGTAACGGCTGCCCAGCAGGAGGGCCTCAGTTTCATCAACCCTGATCTGGTGGAGAAGGTGGAGTTCTCGACCGGCGGCTGGCAGCCCAAGTACGGCGACAAGCTGTCTTCGGTGCTGAGCGCGCAGTACAAAACGCCCCAGCAGTTTGCCGCCTCTGGCTCGGCCAGCCTGGTGGGCGGTACGGCCCATGTGGAGGCTACATCGCCCAATAAGCGTGTGAGCTACCTGGCTGGGGTGCGCTATAAAAACGCCCGCTATGTGCTGCAGTCGTTGCGCCAGCAGCAGGGCGGTTACAACCCTACCTTCTACGACGGCCAGCTGTACGTGAATGCCAACCTGGGCCCCGTGGGCGACGAATCCCGCACCTCCCTGGGTATATTGGCTACAACAGCCCACAACGATTTTCGCTTTACGCCCGAGAGCGGCCAGAGCACCTTCAACACGGAAGGCAACCAGCTCACGCGCCTCACCATTTTCTACGATGGCCGCGAGCGGATGCAGTACGACACCTACCAGGGCGGCCTGAATCTGCGTCACCGCTTCACCGACCACCTCCAGGGCGAGCTGCTGGCCGGTGCGTTTGTGTCCCGGGAGCTGGAGTACCGCGATGTGGAGGCTAGCTACCGCTTCTCCGAAATCAACCGGGCCCCCGGCCCCGATTTCAACCGCGAGGTGCGCGTGCGCGATGTGGGCTCACGCTTCGACCACTCCCGCAACACGCTGCTGGCGAAGGTGTTTACACTCGAAGCCCGCGGCCAATGGACGCCTGCCTCTCGCCACACCGTGCGCTTTGGGGTGAAGACGGGTAGGGAGCGAATTGATGACCAGCTCGACGAATACAATTTTGTAGACTCGGCCGATTACGTGCCCGAGTATCGCCGCACCCGTCTAGTGTCGGACCTGAACCTGGAGAGCTACCGCACGCAGGGCTACGTGCAGAATACCTTTGATATTGACTCGCTCCGTACGCTGACGCTGGGCGTACGAGCGCACTATTGGTCTATCAATCAGCAACTGGTGGTAAGTCCGCGGGTGCAGTACGCACAGGTGTCGCGCCGTCACCCGAATGTGTCGTACAAAGCGGCCGTGGGCCTGTATGCCCAGCCGCCCTTTTACCGCGAGCTGCGCAACCAGGTAGGCACGCAGGCTACCCCGCAAGATGCGCTGCTGATTCAGGCTCAACTCAACCCCGAGCTGCGGGCGCAAAAATCGTTGCACGCCATTGCTGGTACCGAAATCCGCTTTCAGCAGTTCGACCGGCCGTTTCGCTTTTCGGGCGAAGTATACTATAAGTATCTGACCGACGTGGTGCCGTACGACGTGGACAACCTGCGCCTGCGTTACTTCGCCAAAAACAACGCCCGCGCCTACGCCGCCGGGGTGGATGCGCGCATCAGCGGCGAGTTTGTGCGCGGGGCCGAATCGTGGTTTAGCCTAGGCGTGCTGACGACGCGCGAAAACCTGGACGGCGACTCAATGAACGTGTACAACGCCCAGGGCCAAGTGACGGGTAGGGAGGCCAAGGGCTACATCCGCCGCCCCAGCGACCAGCGCCTGAACGCGGGTATTTTCTTCCAAGACCATCTGCCCGACAATCCTTCGGTGCGAGGCTACGTGAACCTGGTCTTCGGCACGGGCCTACCCTTCAGCCCGCCCAACAACCCCGATGCCCGCGGCACCAGCACGCTGGTGCGCTCTTATAAGCGTGTGGACCTGGGCTTCTCCAAAGTCCTGACCGTGCGCGCCGGCGACGAAGCCGCCCGTCACCCTGGCCAGCTGCAAAGCCTGTGGATCGGCTTAGAAATCCTCAACGTGCTGCAAGCCAATAATGTGGCCGGCTACAGCTACGTGCAGGACATCAACGGCCGCACCTACGCCGTGGCCAATTATCTCTCGCAGCGGGTAGTAAACTTGCGCCTGATTGGGCGGTTTTAGAGATGGCAAGTCAAAACGGCCTGTCATCCTGAGCGCAGCTCAGGATGACAGGCCGTTTTTCTATTCAACACTTCCTTTCCTAATACGCCTTGGCCTGCCACTCTGTGAGGGCGACGCGCATGGTGGCTTGCTGATTTTTGAAATCATCATCGTCCTTGGAGCCCAGCTTGAGGGCTTTGCGGGTGTAGATGAGCGCCGTGGTATAATCTTGCTGGGAAGCCAGCAGCCGGGCCTTGATCCAGTTGTTGAGGTAGGCGTCGTTGAGGCGCAATGACTCGTTGATGTAGCGCAGGGCTAGCTCTGGTTGCAGGTTGTTCTGCACGAGGTAGTCGGCGGCCTGGGCCAGCAGCTGCCAGTTGCCGGGGTGCTGGGTGAGCGTTTGGGCAATACCGGCCAGCACCTGCGTTTGCACGTCGGTTTCGATGAGCATACTCATTGTGCGCCGTTCCCAGGTAAGGTTGAGGCGGCCGCTGGCAGGCTTCACTTCCGAGAACCAGTACAGCAAGGTTTCCTGGAAGTTTGCCTTTTCGGGCAGCACGGGTACGTGAACCACGTCGTCTTTGGGGTCGTAGTTCTCGGTACCCCAGTGCGTGGTCACGCGGTTCAGAATGAAGTCCCATTCCGAATCAGCTCGCGGATACACATACAGCGAGTACTGGCCCGCCGCCACATCCTTGCCGTTCAGTTTCACGGGGCGCGAAAACGTAATCAGTGTGTTTTCGTTGGCACCCGCCCGCCACACCTGGTTGTAGGGTACCAGCCCACCCCATACGGCCCGGCTCCGAACAGCAGGCGAGTGATAATCCACTGTCACGTCCGTCAGTCCCAATGTTTGCTCAATCACGGCGTGCGGGCTGGCCTGGGGAAGAGGAAGCTGGGGTTGTCCGGTAGTAGCGGATGCCAGAGCGGCCGGAGCCTGTACCGGTGTTCCAGCAGATTTTTGTGTGGTAGTATCAGCGGCAGGCGCCTGCTGGGCGTAAGCAACGGAGCCACCGACGAGGGCAGAGCCGCTCCATATACCAAAACAAGCCAGCAACAGGCAGCGAGAGCGAAGAGTCATGCAAAAACTATAAGAGGTAGGCGAAGCAGATCAGGAACGAACGTTGTCGAAAGAATAGTGCCAAAACGAGAGTTTTTTGCACAATTAGGGTGTAAAGATCTGGCATAGCTGAATTTTTTCCCTGAAAAATTTTCATCCTACCATCGGGCGTGTACTTTTGTGCCACTAGTTGCTTTTTCTATGTTCGTTGTTGCCACCCCGCTCTTCTGCCTTTGCCCTGCCGCCCCTGTGGCCGCCGGCCGGCTGCGCGCGGCGCATCATCATGCACACGAACATCATTCCTCTTTCTAGAGGAATCCACGAATCATATTGCCCCGTTGGGAGATCTGCAGTATCAGCTCCCCGGCCGTTCCCACAGGACGGCCCTACCCACTATGGGCGAGTTTCGCCGGGGCGCCTTCTCGTTTCCTCCTTCCCACCGACGTAAAGATTAAGCGCTACCCGCCAGGAGTATCTTAATTTTTAATCCTTACTTTTTACTTACCAACATGATTCGTCTGGCCATTCAGAAGTCGGGCCGCCTGAGCGAAGATTCCCTGAATCTGATTCGCGAGTGCGGTATCTCCTTCCTCAGCAGCACCTACAAGCTCAAAACCGAAGCCACCAACTTCCCTCTCGAAATCCTGTTCCTGCGCGACGACGACATTCCCGGCTACGTGCAGGACGGCGTGGCTGACCTGGGCATTGTGGGGCAAAACGTGCTGGTTGAAGCTGGTTACCCCGCTCTAGAAGTGGAAACGCTAGGCTTCAGCAAGTGCCGCCTGAGCCTAGCTGTGCCTCGCGGCGCCGACTATAAAGGAGTAGGCGACCTGGAAGGAAAAAATATTGCCACGTCCTACCCTGAAATCTTGGGCCGCTACCTGGCCGGCGAAGGTGTGAAAGCCCAGTTGCACACCATCAGTGGGTCGGTGGAAATTGCCCCCAGCATTGGCCTGGCCGATGCTATTTGCGACATCGTGAGCAGCGGCTCTACCTTGCTGGGCAACGGCCTGCGCGAAGTGGAAACTGTATTTCGCTCCGAGGCCGTGCTGATTGCCAACCAGCAGCTATCGGCCGAAAAGCAGGAGCTGCTCGACCAACTGCGCTTCCGCATGCAGGCCGTACGTCGCGCCCGCCGCAACAAGTACATTATCCTGAACGCCCCCATCGAGGCGCTCGATCAAGTGAAGGCCTTGCTGCCCGGCATCAAGTCGCCTACCGTCACTAAGCTGGCCGAAGAAGGTTGGGTGTCGGTACAATCGGTGGTGAACGAGGACGACTTCTGGCACGTCACCGACCAGCTCAAAGCCGTTGGGGCCGAAGGCCTGCTTGTGCTGCCGATTGAAAAGATGATAGCCTAGATTTGAGCCATAAGCTATTGGCTGCTAGCTGTCAGCTTCTCTTTGAGAGGAAGGAAACCGCTAGCAGCCAATAGCCAATAGCTATTAGCTACTAGAAAATGCAAACCTTTCAATACCCCGTGCCGGCCGAGTGGCCAGCGTTGCAACAGCGGGCTGCCGCCGCCGAGGCCGCTGAGGTAGAGGCGCGCGTGGCGCAGATCTTTGTCGACGTGCGCCAGCGTGGCGACGAGGCCCTACGCCACTATGCCGCTACCTTCGATGGCGTGCAGCTCACCGACCTACGCGTGAGCGGGGCCGAGCTGGAAGCGGCTGCGGCGCAAGTGCCCGCCGAGTTGCAGCAGGCCATCCGGCAGGCCCGCGCCAACGTGGAGAAATTTCACGCTACTCAATTCTACACGGAAGAACCGGTAGAAACCATGTCGGGTGTGACGTGCTGGCGCAAATCGGTGCCGGTGCAGCGGGTAGGGTTGTACATTCCGGGCGGCACAGCGCCGCTGTTCAGCACCTTGCTGATGCTAGGCGTGCCGGCGAGGCTGGCCGGGTGCCCGGAGGTGGTGCTGTGCACGCCCCCGCAGAAAGACGGCTCCGTGAATCCGGTGATTTTGTTCACGGCCCAGCTGTTGGGCATCACTACTATTATTAAAGCGGGCGGGGCGCAGGCCGTGGCCGCCCTCACTGGCGGCACCGAAAGCGTGCCGGCCGTAGATAAAATCTTCGGCCCCGGCAACCGTTACGTAACGGCCGCCAAACAGCTGGCTACCCGCTACGGCGTGGCTATTGATATGCCCGCCGGGCCATCAGAGGTACTGGTCATTGCCGATAGTACCGCTAACCCCGCCTTCGTGGCGGCCGACTTGCTGAGCCAGGCCGAGCATGGCCCCGACTCGCAGGTGCTGCTGCTCACCGACTCGGTGGAATTGCTACCCCGGGTAACGGCCGAGGTAACGCGCCAACTCGCCGAGCTGCCCCGCCGCGAGGTAGCGGCCCAGGCCTTGCAGGAAAGCCGCGCCATTCTGCTGCGCACGCCGGAGGAAATGCTGTTTTTCTCGAACCAATACGCGCCCGAGCACCTGATTCTATCGGTGGAAAATGCCGAGCAGCTAGCGGAAGGTGTCACCAGCGCCGGTTCGGTGTTCCTGGGCCACCTCACGCCCGAAGCCGCCGGCGACTACGCTTCGGGTACTAACCACACGCTACCCACCAACGGCTACGCCCGCAACTACAGTGGCGTGTCGCTGGATTCGTTCCTGAAAAAAATCACCTTCCAGCGCATCACTGCCCAGGGGCTGCAACAGGTAGGACCCGTTGTGGAAACGATGGCCGAAGCCGAAGGCCTGCGCGCCCACGCCCGCGCCGTGACGCTGCGGCTGGAGTCGTTGGCGAAAAAGTAAAACAAAAGAACGTCATGCTGAGCGCAGCGGAACGATAGAGATGCTTCGACTCCGCTGAGCACGACTAATACCCTCCACTATGTTTGACTTAGAAAATCTGGTTCGTCCGAATATCCGCGCCATGAAGCCCTACTCATCGGCCCGCGACGAGTTTCAGGGCGAGGCGCAGGTAATGCTCGACGCCAACGAAAACAGCCTTGGCTCGGCCGGCCCCGCCAGCTTCAACCGCTACCCCGACCCGTTGCAGCGCCAGGTGAAAGCTGAACTGGCAAAGTTGAAAGGGGTGGAGCCAGCACAAATCTTCCTGGGCAACGGCTCCGACGAGGCCATCGACCTGTTGGTGCGCCTCACCTGCACGCCTGGCCAGGACCGCATCCTCATTCTGCCGCCTACTTATGGTATGTATGAGGTAGCTGCTAACCTCAACGATGTGGCGCTGGAGCGCCTACCCCTTACACCCGACTTTCAGCTCTCGCCGGAAGTAATCGAAGGCATCGTGGCCTCCGATGCCAAGCTGGTGTTTCTCTGCTCGCCTAACAATCCTACCGGCAACCTGCTCCGCGCCGCGGACATCGAGCAAGTGCTACGCGGCTTCCGCGGCCTGGTAGTGGTAGATGAGGCCTACGCCGACTTCGCAGCCGCCCCCAGCTGGACCACGCGTCTGGCAGAGTTTCCGAATCTGGTGGTGTTGCAAACTTTCTCTAAAGCTTGGGGCTTGGCTGGTTTGCGTTTGGGAATGGCCTTCGCTTCGCCGGAAATTATTGGCTACCTCAACAAAATTAAGCCTCCTTATAATATATCGGAAGCTACGCAGCAGCACGCACTGGCCGCCTTGCAGGACGCGCCGCGCTTCGAGGCGATGAAGCAAGATTTGCTACAAGGCCGTGATTGGCTGGCCGCGCAGCTCCCTACCCTGGACATTGTGGAGGAGGTGTTTCCCTCCGATGCCAACTTCCTGCTGGCCCGCTTCCGCCCCGATGCGACGGCCGTGTATGAGTACTTGCTCGGCAAAGGCATCGTAGTACGCAACCGTACCACCCAGCCCGGGTGCGCTGGCACGCTGCGGCTCACGGTGGGCACGCCCCAAGAAAATGAGGCGTTGCTAGCGGCACTGCGGGAATATTCGGAGTAGCAACTACCGACCTGCCAGGGGCTTGAAGCCTAGGGGTACGGCCAAGGTGCCGACTACGCCACAGCTATCCGTTTAGTCTCTAACTCATGCAACTCATTGTGTTCTGCGGCATTCAGGCCACAGGTAAGTCAACGTTCTACCAGCAGCAATTCTTCCACTCGCACGTGCGCATCAGCCTCGATCTGCTGCGCACGCGCAATCGGGAGCGGCGGCTGTTGCAACTGTGCCTGGAAACGCAGATGCAATGCGTCGTAGATAATACGAATCCTACCCGCGCAGAGCGGGCAGCCTATATTGAACCGGCTCGGGCGGCAGGGTTTGAGGTGGTGGGGTATTTCTTTCAGTCGGTAGCGGCGGCGGCCCTGGTGCGCAACCAGCAGCGGCCCGCCGAAGGGCAGGTGCCCGACCGTGGTATCCGGGGCACGGCCGGGCGGCTGGAACTGCCACAGCGGCCTGAGGGCTTCGACCAGCTGTACTCAAACAAGTATTGTTCGAAGCCAATCCTGGTTTTACCCTTCGGTCACTAACCTTATCTGCACACTTAAAGCATCAGTTGGTTTGGCAGCATATATAGTAGCACAAGCTGCGGCAGTAATAAGTCTCTACCCAATTACCTAGAGCCTGGTACGCGTGGTAGTCAAAAAGAACCTCAGAATAAATCATGAAAAAAGTACTCTTCATCGACCGCGACGGCACCATCCTCATCGAGCCGCAGCCGAGCCAGCAGATTGATGCCCTCACGTCCGACAAGTTTCAGTTTGTGCCCGGCGCTATTTCCGGGCTGGCCCGCATTGCCCGCGAGCTAGACTACGAGCTGGTGCTGGTGAGCAACCAGGATGGCCTGGGCACCGACAGTTTTCCAGAGGAAACTTTCTGGCCGGCCCACACGCTTATGCTCGACATTCTGCGCTCAGAAGGCGTGGAGTTTGTGCGTGAGCACATCGACCGCAGCTTCCCTCACGAAAACCTCGACACCCGCAAACCCGGCATCGGGATGCTGGCGCGCTACCTCGATGCCCAGCACGGCTATGACCTGCCAAACTCCTACGTCATCGGCGACCGGCCAACCGACGTGCAGCTGGCCGAGAACCTGGGGTGCCAAGCCATCCTGATAGGGGAGGAGGCCGACGAGCGCGCCGCCCTGACGACCACCAGTTGGGAAGAAATCTACCAGCGCCTGCGCCTACCTGCCCGCACAGCCGTGGTGCAGCGCGATACCAACGAAACCAAAATCCGCGTGGAGCTGAACCTTGATGGTGCTGGCCGCCCACAAATGCATACGGGCCTCGGCTTCTTCGACCACATGCTCGACCAGCTCAGCAAGCACTCGGGCGTCGACATGAAAATCGAAGTACAAGGTGACTTGCACATCGACGAACATCATACTATTGAGGACGCAGCCATTGCGTTGGGCGAAGCCTTCACACAAGCACTCGGCGACAAGCGTGGCCTAGCGCGCTACGGTTTTTTACTACCTATGGACGACGTGCTGGCCCAAGCTGCCATCGACTTTTCGGGCCGCCCGTGGCTGGTGTGGGAAGCGGAGTTCAAGCGCGAAAAAATCGGTGATATGCCGACAGAAATGTTTTACCATTTCTTTAAAAGCTTCTCCGACGCCGCCCGCTGCAACCTCAACATCAAAGCCGAAGGGCAGAACGAACACCACAAGATTGAAGCTATTTTTAAGGCAGTAGCAAAGTCTATGAAGATGGCGCTGGTACGCGACGCAGGCAAGATGGAGATACCAAGCACGAAAGGGGTTTTGTAGTTTATTCAAATGTTAAAAACATATGGATAAATCAAGTGATGCGCGGATTGATAGCGTTTTGTGGTTGCTTAATGAAGTTATACCTGAAAGCCTCGCTATAGATGAGGACTTCCCAACTGCCAATCTGTTGAAGTGCGCAAGATGTTAAATCCAAGGTTACTCAAATGATTAAACATATGGGAAGACAACCCTTTTACCTGATATTACTCAAATGAAAATAGCAGTAATTGATTACAAAGGAGGCAACGTACAGTCGGTGTTATTTGCGCTGGAGCGGCTGGGCGTACACGCTACGTTGACGGCCAACCCTGAAGAAATTCAGAGCGCCGATAAGATCTTGTTTCCAGGCGAAGGCGAGGCGTCTACGGCCATGCAGGAACTGCGCAGCAAAGGCCTCGACCACGTGCTGCCTACCTGCCGGCAACCCTTCCTGGGTATTTGCCTAGGCATGCAATTGCTGGGCACGCATAGTGAGGAGAACAATGCCGACATGCTGGGCATCCTACCCTTTGAAGTGAAGCGCTTTGCAGCCGATGCCCAGCACAAAGTGCCGCATATGGGTTGGAACAATCTGCACCGACTCCGCTCCTCGCTATTTGACGGCGTGCGGGAAGAAGACTATGTGTACTTCGTGCATAGCTACTACGCGCCGGTCGGCAGCTACACCATTGCTGAGGGCGAGTACCCCACCCCATTTAGTGCCGCTGTGCAGCACGAAAACTTCTACGCCGTGCAGTTTCACACCGAGAAAAGCGGCCCGGTAGGCACGCGCATTCTGGAGAATTTTTTAAAGCTGTAACTGTCCTTCTGAGCGCAGCGAGTAATCTGAGTAACCATCCGTAAAGCGCAGATTACTCGCTGCGCTCAGAAAGATACGCATACCCCCAATCCATGGACATCATCCCCGCTATCGACCTCATCAACGGCCAATGCGTGCGCCTAACCGAGGGCGACTTCTCCCAACAAACCACCTACGACTCCGACCCATTGGCCGTGGCCCAACGCTTCGAGCAGGCCGGGGTGCGCCGCCTGCATCTGGTCGACCTGGACGGGGCCCGCGCTAAGCAGCCTGTTAACTTGCCCGTGCTGGAGCGCATTGCCCGCCACACCAGCCTGACTATCGACTTCGGGGGCGGGTTGCAGAGCGAGGCCGCCGTGCGCCAGGCCTTCGACGCCGGGGCGCGGCAGATTACGGCCGGCAGTATTGCCGTGCGGGAGCCCGCGCTGGTAGGCGAGTGGCTGCGCACCTTCGGGGCCGAGCGCATCATCATTGGGGCTGATTTCCGCGACAACCATATCTCCATCAACGCCTGGGCTGAGCAGAGCGAACGGACGCTCGCGGAGTTCATCGAAGACTACCTGGCGGCTGGTGCCACTACCTTTATCTGCACCGACGTGAGCAAGGACGGTAAGCTGCAAGGCCCCGCCCTGGCCACCTACCAGCAACTGCGGCAACAGCTGCCGCAGGCGCAGCTGATTGCCTCGGGTGGCGTGACGACGTTGGCCGACGTGGAGGCGCTAGCGGCTGTAGGCATGCACGGCGCTATTATTGGCAAGGCCATTTACGAAGGCACCATCACGCTGGACGAGATGCGGCCGTTACTGTAAGCTGATCTTGTCGTTTCGAGCGCAGCGAGAATCTAGGTTTATCATTGTTACAACTTACTCAGATTTCTCGCTACGCTCGGAATGACAACGAACCACAACCAACCATACAAATGCTAACTAAACGCATTATTCCCTGCCTCGATGTGAAGGACGGCCGCACTGTGAAGGGCGTGCGCTTCGAGGGGCTGCGCGATGCCGGTGACCCGGTGGCGCTAGCTGCTCAATACGCCAAGCAGGGTGCCGATGAACTGGTGTTTCTCGACATCACGGCCACCAACCAGAAGCGCCAGACGCTGGTACAGCTGGTGCGCGACGTGGCGGCTACCCTGGATATTCCCTTTACGGTGGGCGGCGGCATTGGCTCGGTAGCCGATGTGGAAATGCTGTTGCTCAACGGCACCGATAAAGCCAGCATCAACTCGGCTGCCCTGCACCGCCCCGAGCTAATCGACGAGCTGGCCCGACGCTTCGGTTCCCAGTGCATTGTGGTGGCTGTAGACGCCCGCTACACCGAGGAAAACGGCTGGCAGGTGTACACCCGCGCCGGCACCCACAACACCGGCCGCGACGCCGTGCAGTGGTGTCGCGAAGTAGCCGACCGTGGCTGCGGCGAAATCCTGCTGACCAGCATGAGCAACGACGGCACCAAAGACGGCTTCGCACTCGATCTGACCGGCGACGTGAGTAGGGCCGTATCGGTACCAGTGGTGGCCTCGGGCGGGGCTGGCAGCATCCAGCACTTCACCGACGTCTTCCAGCAAGCCCAGGCTGACGCTGGGCTGGCCGCCAGCATTTTTCACTTCGGCGAAATCGGTATTCAGGAGCTGAAGCAGACGTTGCGGGCGGAAGGCATTCCCGTAAGATTGTAGGTAGATTGTACCTTTCTGTGGCTATGCTGTTTTCCAGAACGACCTCTCTCGTTTTCCTCTTTTTTTGCTTGGTGTTGTTGGGGCTGATACGCCCATCAATGAGTCGTGCACAAGGTGCCCCATCCAACAAGGTGCAGGTGATGGTGGTCGGTTCCGACCATCTGGCCCAGCTGTATAACAAGCAGCCGCAGTCGGACGTGTTTAGCGCCAAGAAACAGGCGGAGCTGGCGCAAGTACGGGCGCAGCTCGCCCGGTTTCGGCCGACGGTTATCCTGGTGGAGGCTGAACCCCGGGAACAGGCGCAGCTCGATAGCCTGTACAGGTTGTACCAACAAGGACAGTTAGCGCTGGAAAGCCTACCCACTGGGCGCAGCGAGCGGTATCAGGTCGGCTTTGCGCTGGCTAAGCAACTGCAGCTACCAAGTCCGAAGGGGGTAGACTACTACGCTACCACGTCTCAGTCGTTACTGAGCACTGGCACAAACATCGAAGCTTACACGCGGGAGCTGAAGCAGCTGCAGACGACGGCCCGTCCTTTAAAGCGGCTCGTGCAGCACGACAGCCTGTCGCTCTACGACTACCTGGCGCTGGTAAACAGACCGGAGTTGATTTCTCTGGTGCACCGGCTGCAATTCAACACGCCCGCCCAGGTGATGAACGGTACCTTCGCGGCGGGTGGCACAAACACGGTGGACCTGGGTAAAGTAGATACCGAATACATTGGGGCGCACTTCATCACCCTGTTTTACAACCGCAACTTGAAAATCTATTCCAACATCCTGCGGGCTCAGCAGCAAAGTCAGGCCCCGCGGGTGCTGGTTCTATTTGGGGTGGCGCACGTGGGTGTACTACAGGAGCTCTTGGCGGCCAATCCGGCGTATGAGGTAGTACCCGCTACACGGTATTTGAAGATATCCAAACAAAAGCTCCGCCACTTACAGAAGCAAGCGGGGCACTAGCTGAGCGCTTTGACCGCAGGCCGCAACGCGACCAGAACATTTCCTACAAACAACATGACACTAGATTTCGATAAGATGGGCGGCTTACTGCCCGCCGTGGTGCAGGATGCCGATACCGGCCAGGTGCTGATGCTGGGCTACGTGAACGAGGAAGCCTGGCAGAAAACCCAGCAGGAGGGACGCGTGACGTTCTTTTCCCGCTCCAAAAACCGCCTCTGGACCAAGGGCGAAACCTCCGGTAACTACCTCACCGTGGTGAGCCTGCACGAGGACTGCGACGGCGACGCCCTGCTCATCCGTGCCCGCCCCGATGGCCCTACCTGCCACCGCGGCACCGTCAGCTGCTTCGAGCAGCCTCAGCAAACGGCCCTACCCACCGCCCCAGTCGGTTTTCTGGCCGAGCTGGAGCGCCTGGTGCAGCGTCGCCGCGACTTCCCCGACGAAGACCCCAAATCGTACACGGCCTCGCTGTTCCGCAAAGGCATGCCCAAAATGGCGCAGAAAGTAGGAGAGGAGGCCATCGAAACGGTTATTGATGCGGTAAGTGGCAACACAGAGGGCCTGAAAGGCGAAGCGGCCGACTTGCTCTACCATCTGTTGGTAGTATTGGCTGGCTCAGGCTTAAGCCTGGAAGATATTGTAGGCGTGTTGCGGGAGCGGCACAGCACCATCTCGGCGGGTGTGCGGCGGGAGTAGAGTTGGGTTTTAAGACCTAGCATCCAACAGGCTACTTCTTCCACAGGGTAGGCAGCCCCTGGGCGGCGCCCAGCAGCGGATCGGTGGTAGGAATAGGTAGGGCAGCAATGCGCTGATCGGCCTGGGGTCGTTCGCCGGGCAAGCCGCGGTTCACGTCCCATGAGCGCCCCTCGGGGTAGGCGCCCACAATGCCTAGTTGCTCGCTGCCCAGGTTTTTGTGCCCTACGCCGGCTGGCAACACGAGAATGTCACCGGCCTGCACGCGCACAGATTGGCCTTGCTCGCCGCCAAGCTGTAGCTGTGCAGTGCCTGCATACACGCCCAACACCTCGTGGGAGGTGCTGTGGTAGTGGTGGTAGGCATACACCCCGTTGCGCCAGGAGTTGGTCCAGTTGTTCGCCGCGAAGCGCTTTTCAAGCCACACGGCTCCCTCCGCGTCTCGGGCGGGGAAAGCGTTGCGGTAAAGCAGAACTGGAAAGCGGCTGTTGGGAATCTGGCCGTCGTCGTGAAAAAGAAACTGTTCAGGTTGCATCAGATGCAGGTTGGGGGGAAGAACGCCAGTGCCCGGCGTAGCGGTGTAGTGACCGCGGCGCCTAGCAGGCTCAGAAAAGCGTGACGATTCATTCAGGTCAGTTGTGCTGCGCACAGGGTTACTTCACAGAAAAACCGTGTGGCCCGTACGTACGGCCTCGTCGGCGGCCAGCACCATGCGCAGGCTTGTAACGGCACCTTCTAAGTGGTCGGTTAGATCAAGATCTGTGGTAATGGCATCCAGCAGAAACTGCTGTTCGAGCAGGCACAGCGCATCGTGGTCGGGCTCCGTGGGGGTAGGCAGCACTTCATCCGGGCGCACGAACTGGCCGTTGGCATCCAGGGCCGCGTGGTGAATACGCAGGCCCCCGGTGTGGGTGTGGCCCTCGATATCCTGGGACCCGTTTTTCACCTCGTCGATAATAGAAACAGCACCATTGGGGCCAATAACATCTTTGATAAAGACAGCGGTTTCGCTCATCATGGGTCCCCAGCCCGCCTCGTACCAGCCCACCGAGCCATCCTGAAAACGCACCTGCAACTGCCCGTAGGTGTACATAGTGGGGTCGACTTCCGCCGATAGATTGACCCCAATGGCGCTTATGCTGTGAGGCGCGGCACCCGTCATGGCGCACATCACATCCACGTAGTGCACCCCGCAATCAACCAGGGGGGAGGCCGAGCGCAACAGCTGCTGGTGCGTGTGCCAGTGGCGGCCGGTGCTCTGTTGGTTGAGGTTCATGCGCATCACCAGCGGTTTGCCCAGGCCCTGGGCCAACTGCACAAACCGTTGCCAGGTAGGGTGCACGCGCAGAATATAGCCTACTACCAGCTTGCGTTGCTGTTGCCGGGCCAGGGCCACCAGCTCTTCGGCCTCGGCTACGGTGGTGGCCAGGGGCTTTTCCACAAACACGTGGGCACCGGCCAGCAGACTCTGCCGTACCAGCTCAGCATGCGTGTCGGGGTAGGTGTTGATGGATACTACGTCGGGGGTAGTGGCGTGCAGGGCCTGCTCGGCGCAGGCGTAGGTAGGCACGCCGTCCAGCTCCTGCGACAGTTTCTCCCGGCTTTCCGGACCGCGACTAACAAGGCCTACCAGCTCAAAAGCGGGCAACTGGTGGTAGGCGCGGGCGTGGGAAGCGCCCATGTTGCCACACCCAATCACTAGTACTTTATACGTTTTCATAGGCGAAATAATTCGACGGGTACGCACCGCGCGCCGAGGACCTATATAGTTCCTCCAGCACACGACCACGTGTTCGATATACAAAAAAAGGTGGTATCTAGGAGTGTTTTCCTCCCTATCCCCGCCGTCTATGTCCACTTCCCGCCGCGAATTCTTACAGAAAACGTCCGCCCTGGTTACCGCCGCGCTGGCCGCACCGCATCTGCTGACCGCCAATAGGCCAGCCCCTACGTTCGGGGAAATTTCCCTGGCGCAGTGGTCCTTGCACAAAGCGCTGTTCAAGCAAGAGCTAACCAACCTCGATTTTCCTGGCGTGGCACGGCAGAAATTTGGCATCACGACGGTGGAGTACGTGAACCAGTTTTTCAAGGATAAAGCGAAAGACCAAACCTATTTGCGGACGTTGCTGCAACGCTGCCGCGACAACGGCATTACCAACCACCTGATTATGGTGGATGGAGAAGGCGACCTGGGCTCACCCGATGAGCGGGAGCGGCAGCAGGCCGTGGAAAAGCACCGCCCCTGGCTGGAGGCGGCTGCCTACCTGGGGTGCCGGAGCGTGCGCGTGAATGCCTTTGGCAAGGGCACCGCCGAGCAGGTGCAGCGGGCGGCCGTAGCGGGATTGGGGCAGCTGAGTGCCTATGCCCAGCCGTTGGGTCTGAACGTGCTGGTAGAAAACCACGGTAGCTATACTTCTAACGGACAGTGGCTGCTGCACACAATACAGGGCGTGGGCAAACCCAACGTGGGCGTCCTCCCGGACTTCGGCAATTTCTGTGTGCGGCGGGAGTCGGGTGAGCTCTACAAGGGCCAGTGCGTGGAAGAGTACGACCGGTACAAGGCCGTGGCCGAATGGCTACCGATTATCAAAACCGGCGTCAGCGCCAAAACGTTGGATTTCGACGCGGCCGGCAACTGCGTGGAAACGGATTACTACAAGATGCTGGGCCTACTGAAAAAAGCGAAGTTTCAGGGCTATCTGGGCATTGAGTACGAGGGCGAAAAGCTGAGCGAAGAAGCCGGTATTCGCCGTACCAAAGAGCTGATCGAAAAAGTGGTGCGCTCCATTGGGTAGGGTTAGGCTGTGGGGCACACCCGGCGTGGCGGGATTGCCGGGTTTCTGCCTACCTTGCATCTCTAATGCTGTTTTAGCCAATGCCCGCTGAACCCAACGCCGCCTTCCTGGCCACCCAAACCCTGACGGTGCTCGTGCCCGTCTACGACGAAGAAGAAAGCCTGCCGCAGTTTGTGGTGGAGATGAATAAGTTCTTGGAACAAACGCCGGTGCGCACCACCGTGCTGTTTATCAACGATGGCTCCCGCGACGGTTCCCTGACCATCCTGCGTGATATCTGCGCAACAGATAACCGCTACGAGTTCATCAGCCTAAGCCAGAACCGCGGCCTGAGCACGGCCATTAAGGCGGGCGTCGACCACTGCCGCACCACGCTGGTGGGCTACATTGACTCGGATATTCAAACCACGCCGCTGGATTTTCTCACTTTCTTCGAGTTCTTCCCGCAGTTTGATATGGTGAACGGCATTCGGGCTAAGCGCCAGGACACGCTCACCAAGAAGCTGTCGTCGAAGATTGCCAACACCGTGCGCCGCACGCTTATCAACGACGGCATTCAGGACACGGGCTGCCCGCTCAAGATCATGAAAATCGAATATGCCCGGCGCCTACCCCTGTTCCACGGCATGCACCGCTTCTTGGGGGCGTTGGTGCAGCTGCAGGGCGGCAAGGTGAAGCAGATTCCTGTGCGGCACTTCCCGCGTTTTGCCGGTACTGCCAAATACAACCTCTGGAACCGCGCCTGGAAGCCCCTGGTGGATACGTTCGGCTTCCGTTGGATTCGCTCGCGCTGGAAGAACTACGAGATTGGGGAGCAGCAGCGCGGTACCATCGGCTAACGGGGTAGGGAGAAGAGCATGAGTATACCCTTGCTGGCGACGCTCGAACGGTGGTTTTCGGTAGAAAACGTAGCCCTGGTGATTGGGCTGGTGTCGCAGTTGCTATTTTCCAGCCGCATTGTGCTGCAATGGATTCAGAGCGAGCGGGCCCGGCGCGTGCTGGTGCCGGCGCTGTTCTGGCAGATCAGCCTGATATCGTCGTTCCTGATGATCATCTACGGCATCCTGCGCCACGACCCTGTCATTCTGGGGGCCCAGCTCATCAGCTACGTCATCTACATCCGCAACCTGCAATTGCTGGGGCAGTGGCAGAAGCTCAACCCGTGGTTTCGAGTAGCGGCCTACGCGTTTCCGCTGGCTACGCTGGTGCGGTTTGCCATAGGCGAGGCCCACTTTAGCCTACAGGCTATGCTCAGCAGCCGAATTCCGCGCGGAGTGCTGGTGCTGGGCGCCGTGGGCCAAACCATCTTTCTGCTGCGCTTTGTGTACCAGTGGCTCTACTCCGAGCGCAAGGGCGAGTCGGTGCTGCCGCTGGGTTTCTGGCTAGTAAGCCTGTTGGGCTCCGTGCTGATTCTGGTGTATGCCGTGCTGCGTTGGGACGTGGTGCTGTTGCTGGGCAACGTATCGGGTACGGTGGTGTACGCCCGCAACATTGTGCTGCTGCGCCGCGAAATCAAAGCCCTGAAAATCGTGGAAGTGAAGGTGCCAGCCGCGGCTCCGGCCGACGTAGTGGAAACACCCGGCCAGCTGCGTTCCTAGTTCCTAATCTGGTTGCGCCTGCTGCCAAGCCACAAACTGGCGCAAGCCGTCGGGTAGGCTAGTTTGGGGCTGATAGCCCAGCAGCTGTTGCGCTTTGCTGATATCGGCGTACGTCACGTCCACGTCGCCGGCCTGCATGGGCTGAAATTCCAGGCGTGGTGTCACGCCCACGGCGTCTCCCACGGCATGAATCAGCTCCAGCAGCGGAACCGGCCGGTTGTTGCCCAGGTTGATGGTTTCGTAGACGCCGGTGTGGCCGAGCAGGTAGGCCACGCCCCGGGCAATGCCATCCACGGTATCCAGCACAAACGTATAGTCGCGGGCCGTGCTGCCGTCGCCAAACACCGGAATGGCGTGGCCGGCGCGCAGCAAGCGCACAAACTTATGAATGGCCAGGTCGGGCCGCTGTCGAGGGCCGTACACCGTAAAAAAACGGGCGTTGAGTACGTCTAGCTGGTAGAGGTGGTGGTAGGTGTAGGTGAGTTGCTCCCCGGCCAGCTTGGAGGCCGCGTAGGGGGAAATCACGGCGCTGAGCAGGTTCATATCCTCGCGGAAGGGTCGCTCGGGCGTGTTGCCGTACACCGAGGACGACGAGGCAAAGAAGAGTTTGCTGATGGCCCGGCCGCGCATCCACTCCAGCAGGTGGGTAGTGGCCACCACGTTGTTTTCGAGATAGGCGATAGGCTCGCGTACCGATGGGCCCACGCCAGCTTTAGCAGCCAGATGCACCACCACGTCGATGGGGTCGGCGGGAAATGCATCGGCCAGGGCCTCGCCACCGCGGCGTAGCTCTACCTCGTGGAAGCTGAAGCGGGGATGAGCGAGTAAGGCACTCAGATTGGCCTGCTTCAGGGACCGATCATAAAAGGGGTCGAAGTTATCCAGCCCCAGCACCCGGTAGCCATCGGCCAGCAGCCGCTCGCAGAGGTGAGAGCCAATAAAGCCGGCGCACCCGGTAACGAGAACAGAAGGCATACGCTGAGGGAAACGCTAAACAAACTATACCCCGCGCGGGCGGAGAGGGGGGCAAAGGTAGCGTGATTTATGAAATAGGACGGCGGACGGCGTAAAAAGCCGGGTTTTTCGTTTTTTGCGAAATAACTTTAGCACGTGTTGAGTAAAACAAAGAAACAAAGCTGGATTCTGGGGCTGATCGTTGTCCTCAGCCTGATAGTTGCCTGGTGGTGGCTGTCAGTAGGAGAGGAGGTGCCTCCGGCACAGCGGCAGGTAGTAGTGGTTGGGCACGCCGGATCGGGATTTTTTACACCTATCAATCCCTTTAACCCATTGCCGCCAAGTAGTCTGCGCGGTATCGAGCACGCCTTGGATCAAGGCGTCGACGGAGTAGAAATCGACGTACAGCTAAGCCAGGACAGCGTGCCCATGCTCTACCACGATCCTCGGTTCGATACCATGACCGACGGGCACGGGTGCGTAAGCGAACTGCCGGCAGCGGCCATCACCGCCCTACATTACCGCGGCGGCTGGCCTTACGATTGGTTTCAGCATGAGCAGCCTGCCACCTTCGAAGCCCTGCTGCGGCAGTTGCAGGGCCGGGCCCGGCGTACGGGGCGCTACCCCTTGCTGCACTTGGATCTGCACGAGTACGACGCGTGTGCGCCGGAAGGACAGCAGTACCGCCGTTCGCCAATGCTGGCGCGGGCCCTGGGGCGTGTGCTGCGTCGCTACCGCGTACCCCCCAAGCGCCTGCTGATTCTCACCGACCATCCGCAAACGCTGCCACTGCTGCGCGCCGCCGTGCCCGGCGCGCAGCTGGCCGTAGAAATTGCCAAGGATGATGATTTCACGGCCGGCCTGCAAGCTGCCCGGCAGCAGCAGGCCCAGGCGGTGGTGCTACACAAAGACGTGATTACGCCAGCCCGATCGGCGCAGGCCCGGGCCGCGGGTTTGATGGTAGTCGTGTTTGGGGGGCGTTCTGCGGCTTCCATCCGTCGGATTTTGGCCTGCCATCCGGATGCCATGGAAGTAGATAATGTTCCCCAACTGCTGACGTTACTAGGCCGGTAGAGTGCCCTGGTGGTTCGCCATTATTTTAGTATCCGGTTTGCCTTGCATAACCGGCAATTTTTTTCTCTTGTATGCTGACTTCCTCCCTTCTGCGCGCTGGCTGGTTCCGTTGTTTGATGGTGCTGCTTGTCTGCGGCTTCAGCTTTTTCCCCTACCTGGGTACGCCCAACGTGAGCCTGATGGAAGCCCGCAACTTTGTGGCGGCTCGTGAGATGGCGCAGGGGGGCTCCTGGCTGATTCCTACCATGAACCTGGAGCTGCGCCTAGCCAAACCCCCGCTGCCTACCTGGGCTGTGGCAACGGCCATGAAGTTGTTTGGCACCACGTCCGACTTGTTTGTGCTGCGCCTGCCTGCGGCGCTGATGGCAACGCTATTGGTCTTATTTTTCTGGGGGCTGGCGCGGGAGTTAACCCGGCGTTTGCCTACTGATACCGACCAGCCCGGCCGCACCGCTTGGTTAGCAGCCTTGGTACTGGCCAGTAGCCTGCTCATCATCACCAGTGGGCGAGAAGGACAATGGGACATCTTCTCCAACGGGTTTATGGTAGGCACGCTCTGGCTGCTCACCCGGGGCTGGAACAGTGCCGGGCGGGGGTATGGGTGGTTTGCTGGGGCCGGGGTTGCCTTAGGGGCCTGTATTCTGAGCAAAGGACCTGTGGCACCCTATGCCATGTTGTTGCCCTACGTGGGGTGCTATGTGTCCGGCCTGAACCCGTGGAGGGCCACCGTACGAGCGCATTGGCAGGGTACCCTACTAGCGGCCGTACTTGGATTGGCAATTGGCTTGTCGTGGCCGTTGTATGTTTTCAGCCACGTGCCGACAGCAGTGCTGGCGGTTGCTCGCGTAGAAACAACTTCCTGGGGCGAGCGGCACGTGCAACCCTTTTGGTATTACCTCAATTTCCCGGTGTTTTCGGGCATCTGGACGCTGGTAGCGCTGGCCGCCTTGTGGCTACCCTATGCCCGGCGTCGGGCTGGCGCCTATGTACCGTATCTGTTGCTGTTTGGTTGGCTGATGGCTAGCCTGGTGCTGTTGAGCCTGGTGCCTGAGAAAAAAGAGCGCTATATGCTGCCTTTACTGCCGCCCATGGCTCTATTAATCGCCGGAATGTTGCGTTACCTGGAAACCGTTTTTCGGACAGCTAGTACGACTGTCTCCGCTGAGCGGGGCCTGGTGCGGGGGTGGGCCGTCGTGCTGGTAGTGGTGTGTCTGTTGGCACCGCTTGCCATGGTACTAGCGCAGTTGCCCGGCTTCGGACCAGCTACATTACGATTTGCTGTGGTGGTGGTGGTACTGGGGGGGCTCGCCGTTATCGTCTTTCGGGAGGGGTGGCAGCGCGTGCGGCCGGTGTCCCTGATGGCAGCTTCTTTGACGGGTATGGCGGCGCTGTTGGCGCTTCTGCTCCCGGCCTACCCCCTGTGGGAGGGGCGACGCGATGAGCAGGGGTTGCGGCACCTTGTAGATGTGCGTCGGCAACCGACGCTACGCAACTTGCCGTGGTACAGCATGGGGGAGGTGCCTGTGAAACAGGTGTGGATGAGTGGTGAGCCCATGCCCGATATTTCGGACGACACCCTGCGTACGCCGGCCCGCCTGCCAGTGGTGGTTCTCTCAGAGCATCCGTACGAAGACGAGGATTTACCAGATGCCTGGCAGGATTCCGTCGACGCCATGCCGTCCGATAGCTTTTATCTGGGTAGGGACCGTGGGGCCGGTACTTGGTATTACACAGTACTGCAGCCAAAATAAGCCCGGTTCCAACAGAGTCACACAACGTATGATTCTGTCGGAACCGGTGGTGGTCAGCCTAACACAATCTTGCTCAATCCTGCGCCGGAGTTTTAAGCAGTAAGTTGTTTTCGTATTTTTTCCAAAAGGATAGACACAATGGCGAGGTCCTGTGCATCCTGGAGTAGCAGGTGGGTTTCGATACCCGGCCCGCTGATTTGAATGGAGTAGCTTAGGCCGTTACTGTGGTGAGTGGTGGGCTGTTGGGTAGGAGGACCTGACATAGGAGGAAGGGTAGTGGCTACCGCAGCAGGGGGCGTCGGTGTGGCAGGGACACGGGTTGGTTGTGCTGCTAGTTGTTTGGGTGTTTCCGCTAATGGTTCGTCCGGTTCCGTAGCAGAGTCGTCGTCTATATCCAGGTCAGCAGTATCTAAGCCAAACAGTGCGGAAACGGCATCGCTACCTCGCAGTGGCGGGAGAGGTGGTACAAGAGAAGGGGTAGGGGATATACCATTGGTATAAGAGGTAGGCGTAGCTACAGACTCTGGTTCCGGTGTACTGGTCTTACCAGCACTAGAGGCAGCAAATAAGTTGGTGGGCATCTCCGTGCTGGCCAGCTGACGTCGGGGTGTCTGTTGATTGGCTAACTGATCAACATCGGCAATAACGTTGCGCTCATCCAGGATGTCCACCATACGTGCACCTTCTACAAACGCTTTAGCTACATTCTGCGCGTTGATTTCTTCTACCCCAAACTCTCGGATCAGCATAACATCAAACATATGCACCGGCAATTCCCGATTCCGAAACTTGCGGCATATCTGCATGAAGAGCGGTGGATGAAGAAAAGCCTCCCGGTGGTAAATCTTCTCTTCTTGTTTATCATAGGCGTGCTTGATGCGTCGGTATAGATTAGTCGTGGTGAGGATTTCCCGCTTACTAGTGAGTAAGCCAAACTTAACGGCAGAGCCAATAATGGCTTTGTAGGAGCCACTAACTTTACGATCTAGCTTCTTTGCGCTCGTTTCAATAGCGCACTTACCACCAGTATCGTCTACTACTTCTGCTACCTCCCAAGCGCTAGCGTATGTAGTACGAGGGTAGTCTATGGTCTTTGGCATGAGAGTAAAAAAGGAATGGGTAGAATAAGGTGTAAGTATATATCATAAAAGTATATAAAAGTAGTATAAAGTATAAAATAGTTAAACTTTATTATATCTTTTTATACTTTTTTTTACTATTATAAGTTTTGAATTAATATCTATAGCCTTTATTTTATTAATCCCATATCTACAGTACATAATATAAAAATACTATCTACCGTAGGCGGGGCCGGCCGGCTAGGCAGGGGAGAGGCACACTTATTTAACTTATTACCGGCCATTATACAGCCCATCCTCTTTAAGGAGGGTTGAAAATACCCTATTTGATACCCCTCTTTAAATCGAAGAAAATGTGGATTATAAAACCTGAGTCAGAATTGTATCGACAATGAAAACCGCTGGAGCCAACTACTCCTTCATATACGTTTGCAGCCATCGGATGCATTCAGCAACATCAACAATAGTCCACGAATGGGGGAACGGTCGCTTGCCCGCACGACCTTTTCCGTTGGTTTCTATATACTCAGCCCGCCTATTTCCCTGCCGACGCAGACTTTCTATCATGGCTTTGAGCATAGCAGCATTCAGGTCTTCCAATTGCAGAGTTGGGCAGTACTGCTGGCGCCAAAAGTTTAAATCGGGCTCACAGTATACGCGTACTGGTGTGGACTTGAGCAGAGCGATGTTACCGCCTATAGAGTCGCTGCTGGAAAAAGCCGAATAGTGGAGGTAGGCCGCAGGTATCTGTTCGGGCGAGCCCCCGAAGGCCTGCACGAGAGTAGCTACCGTAGAGCGACCTTCCTGTACGAATACAGGGCTACACTGCTGCGCTATACGTCGTTGTCCTACCTGCCAGAAATTAGCTAGATCAACAGGTGAGTCAACACTAAACACGGCGTGGACCCGTAGCGGAAGCCGGGTGGTATCGCCAACGAGGGTTTCAGCGTATCTTAGCGCTACGTGCCCACCAGCCGAAAAGCCCCCGATAAATAAAGTAGGGCTCATAGTTGGATATCGCTGCGTGACGTACCGAAGTACTTCGTCCAGGAAGTGAATACCCGCGGAGTCCAGGTAGAGTCGGTTGTTCAGCGTCGGAACAATGGTTACCAAGCCGGCCCGAGAGGCTTCCTGTCCCAAGGCTATTTCCTTATACACATGTTTGGCTCTTTCTCCGAATCCGGGCAGTAAGAGCAACACCCCGCGCGGAGTAGACTGCCGCGCAGGAAGGCAGTAAAAAGCCAGCTTACTGGTCGGCTTATTCGTGCGATATAAATGTGTAGAGTCGGACAGTAGCAGGCGCTGTCTTTGTACCGTTTGGGCCGCCAGCGGCAACTGTGCTACCAGTAGCAGTACTAGTAATAGCGTTCTATTTCGCACTCGCGGCATAAGATGTAAAACCCAGGGCATGAAAAATAAGTGTCCTGTATCCCAGATGCATCTTTATTGCTTTTAGTTGCCCCATATCGTCCGTCCTTTTCGCCATACTAGATTTGTCTTATAATTTATATTATGTTAAGTAGAGTTTCTAAAAAACTACCCGAAGCGCTTAAACGACTTCGGGTAGCATCCCCTATTCATTTGAATAAGGACTTCACCTAGCTACACTCTATTTGCCTTCCAACTTTGCATTGAGTCGGTCGGCATCAGCATTACGTCCTAAACGAACATACACTTTCTGCAAAGGAACAATCACCCCTTTTTCGTTGGGTTGTAACTCCAGTGCTTTCTCGAAGTATGGCAGTGACTGCTGGAAATATTTCTTGCCATTAGCTTCCAGCGCTTTTCCTGATTTTTGGTACGTTGCCAAATCCATTTTGCTGGCTTTGGTATACAGTTCTGCAGCCTTGTTGTAGTAATACACACCTAGGTTATACTGCGCATCAAAATTATTGGCGTCCAGCTCAATTGCCTTTTTATAAGCTGCTTCCGCCTGCTCCGGCTGCTTCAACTTGTCGTACACTGAGCCTAGTACGCTCTGCAGGTTGGAGTTTTTCGGATCCAGTTCAATGGCGTGCTGCAGTTTGCTGATAGCTTCTTTGTCCTTACCTGCCGTAATCAACTGGTTCAGATCTTCCAGTACAAACGTCTTGTTGTTCGGGTACGCCTGCAAGCCGCTTTGCAACAGCTTATTATATTCATTGGTGTTGTTTTCCTGCCGGGCAATCTGCATCAGCTGGCTGTACATGGTAGGCGATTTGTAGTTCATCGCCATCAGCTTGCCATAGTATTGCTTAGCACCGGCCGTATTCTCATTAGCCAGCGATGCATAAGCAGCATACAGGTAGGCCGTGGTATCCTGCGGGTTCATCTGCTGCGCCATCTCATACGATTTGATAGCCTCCGCGTAGTTTTTCGCGTTGTAGTTTTCTACCCCGGCGTTCAATGCCAAACCATAGAGGCCCTGCATTTTAGCCGCGGCCTGTTTGCCAAACTCCCCGTCTTTGCCATCCAGCTGAATAGCTTTCTGGTAGGACTCGTAGGCAATGTTCATGCCTTCACCGGCCTTTAGTGTTTTGCCATAGATCGGGTTGCTGGTCATGGCGTCGTAAATCTCGCCGCGCGTGTACCAAGTTTTGGCTTTGTCTTTGGTTTTGTCGTTGGTAATGGCCTTGTCAATTTCAGTGCGGGCCTTGTCCAGCGTACCCTGCTTTTGGTAGAGTAGCGCGTTGTTAACAGCTGAATTTTGGGCCGATGCAGAGGTCAGCGCGGCCGCAGCCACGAGGGTTAGCACAAGTTTCTTCATGGTGTTCTTTGCGAAGAATAGGTAGAGATTGGGTGAATTCAGAAAGCAAACTAACGCAAAACGGCAGAACCCATTGCTGAGTTCCGCCGTTTTAGCGCAGCTTTTAGTTTGCGCTGAGGGTATCCGGGTCGGTCAAAGAGGTCAGATCTGTATCTGTTGCGTCCTCTAATAGGTTCTCCCCGCCCCCATTATCCGGGGTGCTGTTCGGCTCGGGTAGGCCCTCTAGTGCCTCGTCGTCTTTTTCCTCGGCCGCTACTTTAGCTACCGACGAAATTTCGTCGCCCTCGTTGATTTTCAGCAGCCGCACGCCTTGCGTAGCACGGCCAATGGTGCGCAAGTCAGCCATCCGCAGGCGGATGGTAATCCCGGATTTATTGATAATCATCAGATCATCGGTATCCGTCACAGCCTTAATAGCCACCAGCGCACCGGTCTTGTCGGTAATCTTCATGGCGCGTACGCCCTTGCCACCGCGGTTGGTGGTACGGTATTCCTCCAGCTCCGAGCGTTTGCCGTAGCCGTTTTCGGATACCACCAGCAGTTCCTGGGTCTGGTCAGAGAGGCATACCATACCCACTACCTTGTCGTTGCCTTCTTCAGCCAACGAGATGCCACGCACCCCGGCCGCGTTTCGGCCCATGGAGCGCACTTTCTCCTCATCAAAACGCACAGCCCGGCCAGAGCTGGAAGCTAGAATCACCTGGCTGTTGCCGGTGGTAAGCTGCACATCCAGCAGTCGGTCGCCTTCGTTGATGCTGATGGCATTGATGCCGGCGGTACGAGGACGCGAGTAGGCTTCCAGCGGTGTTTTCTTCACGGTACCCTGCTCAGTGCAGAACATCAGGAAGGTATTTTCCAGGTAATCGGGGTCACGCAGGCCCCGCACGTTCAGCACAGAGCGCACGTTGTCTTCCCGCGGAATCTCAATCAGGTTCTGAATCGGACGGCCTTTGGCAGCCTTCCCTCCTTCCGGCACCTCGTATACCTTCAGCCAGAACACACGGCCGGCTTCGGTGAAGAATAGCAGGTACTCGTGGGTGGTAGCCACAAACAGGTGCTCCGTAAAGTCGTCCTGCTTAGTGGCAGCCCCGCGGGCGCCTACCCCTCCCCGACCCTGCGACCGGTACTCGTCCAGCGGCGTGCGCTTGATGTAGCCTTCGCGGGAGATGGTGATGACCATGCTCTCGTCGGCAATCATATCTTCCATCGAGAAGTCGCCGCCGGCGTACTCAATGGAAGTGCGGCGCTTGTCGCCGTACCGCTCCCGAATATCAACCAGCTCATCCTTGATGATCTGCCGCTGCAAAGCGGGTGAGGCCAGCACCGATTTCAGGTAATCGATCTGCTGCATCAGCTCCTCGTACTCCTGCACAATCTTGTCGCGCTCCAGGCCGGTCAGGCGCTGCAAACGCATGTCCAGAATAGCGCGGGCCTGAACTTCACTTAGCTTAAACCGCTCGATGAGTTGAGCGCGAGCTACCTCCCCGTCGCGGGAGCTGCGGATCAAGGCAATTACCTCGTCGAGGTGGTCGAGGGCAATCAGCAGACCTTCTAGGATATGGGCACGCTTTTCGGCCTCCGCCAGTTCGTAGCGCGTGCGACGCACTACTACTTCCTCGCGGTGCTCGATGAAGTACACGATGAGATCCTTCAAGTTCAGCGTCATGGGCCGGCCTTTCACCAGCGCCACGTTGTTGACCCCGAACGAGCTTTGTAGTTGGGTGTACTTATACAGTTGGTTCAGCACCACGTTGGGCATGGCGTCGCGCTTCACCTCATACACCACCCGCATCCCCTCGCGGTTCGACTCATCGCGGATGGCCGAAATGCCCTCAATTCTCTTATCGTCGACCAGCGCGGCGGTTTTCTCCAGCATGGCGGCCTTATTCACCATGTAGGGAATCTCGGTCACCACAATCTGCTCGCGACCCGAGGGTAGGGTTTCGAAGTGCGCTTTGGCGCGCATGACTACCCTACCCCGGCCTGTTTCAAAGGCCTGTTTCACGCCCTCGTAGCCGTAGATAATGCCCCCGGTGGGGAAGTCCGGGGCAATGATGTGCTCCATCAGTTCAGCAATGGTCACGTCCTCATTGTCGAGGTAGGCCACAATGCCGTTTACCACTTCCGTGAGGTTATGGGGGGCCATGTTGGTAGCCATGCCCACGGCAATACCGGAGGTACCGTTTACCAGCAGGTTCGGGAACTTGGCCGGCATCACCGACGGCTCCTCCAGGGAGTCGTCGAAGTTGGGCTGGAAGTCCACGGTATCCTTGTCCAGGTCGCCCAGCAGTTCATCGGACAGGCGCTTGAGGCGGGCCTCGGTGTAGCGCATGGCCGCCGCCGAGTCGCCGTCCACGGAACCGAAGTTACCCTGGCCATCTACCAGCGGGTAGCGCAGGCTCCAGTCCTGGGCCATGCGCACCATGGTGTCGTACACGGAGGAGTCGCCGTGCGGGTGGTACTTACCCAGCACCTCGCCCACAATACGGGCCGATTTCTTGTAGGATTTGTTGTAGGAAACGCCCAGCTCCGACATACCGTAGAGCACGCGGCGGTGCACGGGCTTCAGGCCGTCGCGAACATCGGGCAGAGCCCGGGAGATGATAACCGACATCGAGTAGTCGATGTAGGCGCCACGCATCTCGTCTTCAATGTTAATCGGAATGATCTTTTCGCCTTCCGCCATAAGAGAACAAAGTCGGCCGGCGCAGGCCCTTGAGAGGCCGCGCCGGCACCGGTGAATGTGTACTGCGTTAAGCCTGCAAGATACGAAAAAAAGGCCATTTTTCCTTGCTTGGCGGGCTTTTGGCAGCCTACTTCAACGGCTTGCTCTTATCGGCTTTATGCTTACCTTTTTCTTGCCGGTGCCACTTGATTTTCTCGCCAATGGCGGGGTTTTGTTTCTTCCACAGCGGCTGCCCGCGGTACTTGGCGCCGTCGTGCATATGCACCTTGCGGGTGTGGCAGGAAGCAATGGGACACGTGCGGCAGCCGGCGGCCAGCAGCAGCACAAGTAACAGGAGATACAGGCGTGAGAAGGGGTAGCGAAGCGTCATGCAGCAAAGGTAGGCAGGTTGCGCAGGGCGTGCGCAAAAGCCGGGCCGGGGTCTTTGATATAGGAGCGTAAAACTAATAAGCTCTACTTTTTGCTATTCCTACCGTAGCAGCCTCACTACGGCTACAAGCAAAAGAATAGGCACCCATATCGGCCAAAGCATAGCGAGCCAAAACGCCGCGTATCTAATAGGTAGATCCTGTCCTGCTGCTCCCAAAAGAGCAAACAGCAATAGGGCAGACAAGAAACAGACCATGAATAGGCGCATGTACCTAAACCAAAGTATTTGAATCCTGCTGTATACTTTCCTAATAAAGAGGTCTCGTCAACAGCAGATGTCTGTATTCCCTACCCCACATCCTCTCCCTCCCACTCCCGCAGGAACTGCGTCAGAAACTCTTCCATAAACCGCTGCCTACCCTCGGCTACGCGCTTCGCGGCGGGGGTGTTCAGCCGCTCCCGCAGGTGCAGCAGCTTCTCGTAGAAGTGGTTGATGGTAGGAGCGTCGTTTTTCTTGTAGCTCTCAAAGGAATCGTGCTGCACAGGCGGCACGGCGGGGTCGTGTAGCAGGCGGCCTTTGTGGCCACCATAGGCAAAGGCCCGCGCCACGCCAATGGCCCCGATGGCATCGAGGCGGTCGGCATCCTGCACCAGGGCGCCTTCCAGGGTGCTCATGGGGGTAGGCACGCCCAGCCCCTTGAAGCTGATTTCGCGGATGATGGTTTCGACGGGCGCTATCACCTCCTCGCCTACCCCCTGGCTACGCAGCCACGTGCGGGCAGCACGGGGGCCGGCTTCCTCATCGCCGCCGTGGAACTTCCAATCGGCAATATCGTGCAGCAGGGCGCCCAGCTCAGCAATAGTAGCGTCGGCGCCGGGCGTTTGGCGCGACAGTGCCTGTGTGGTGCGCCAAACGCGCTCAATGTGCGCCCAGTCGTGGCCGGAGCCTTCGTGCAGGAATTTTTCGCGCACAAAGGCAGCAGTAGCAGTAAGCAAGGTAGGCGCAAACGACATGAGCAGGAATAGATATGTAAAAGGTTGTTACACCTATTGGAGACCGAATCGGGTAGCAAAAGTACGATATCACGCCTGATTGGCAGGCGCCCCTGCCGCTCCACCTAGCACTGTTTACCATGAACCGTATGATGAAAAAAGTATATAATTTAATGAATATAATATCTTATTTTTATCCCATTATCCGGATTTATTTTCTCAATTATGGAAATAAAGAATGCCTTATCCTCTCTAACTTCGACCTAAATACCTGATAAATAGGTACTATATGATTTAGCAAGCAGGTGGCATAACTATTGGCTTGTAGAAGTGTACTTTACGGAGATTTGGTTGTCTGTTAGTTTACTTTACTTGTATTCGCTATGGTTTGCCCCACCCAGGTTAAGGATTTCTTAGTTAGTCATTTTCCAGAGTTAGCGCCAGAGTTGAGCGTACCTGAAATTCAGCATTCACTCCCTCAGCAACTCCGAATCTTTGCTATTTTCACGCAACAGGCGGTGGAGGAAGGCAGCTTAACTACGTTGAAAGAGTGTTTGATGGTAGCTGATCTACTGCGAGCGGAAGATGAGCAGTTGGCCCACGCTATTCAGAATACATACCTGCGCGGTCTGCACTTCAAGCAGAACGCCTATGCAGCTCAACTCGCCCGACTGCTCATGCCTAGTCAGCTCTACGCCGTTTTCACGCGCAATTAAGCCGGTTTTTAACTTTGTTGAGCGCTATTCGTTAGCTGCTGAAAGACTTCCATTTCTCAGCAAATGAAACAAAGCGAAATAGAGCCCCGTCAGAATCGAATTTTGTATATTCTGATGAGCATCGTTGCTCTTACGGCTTTAGTATATGCTATTTGGCACTATCTTCAGTAGCTATAGTACGACAAATAGCTATTTATAATACTATAAATAGCTATTTACAAAGATTGTATTTTCAAATTTCTGGTAGGCTACACTTTAGCTAGTAGATCGGCATACCATTTGACCACTGGAGTATTCTACTAACTGTTTACTCTATGGCTCACTCCTACTTTACTACCCAGCCGCCCGATCTGCCGGTGGCCGAAATTACTGCCCGTCGTCGTCGCCAACGCCATGCTGAGTGGGGCGTTGCCGTAGCGCGCATGGGAGGTGCATCTCTTGATGATTCAATTATTGCTGGCTTGCAGGCCTACATCAACGGGATACTTTCGATTGAAGAACTAACTCGAATAGAATCCGAGCAGCAACCTTCTCCTGCCTACCTGGCTACCCTCACCCGCCATCGTCTGAGTGGAAGTTGAATGGTTAAAAAAGCCTATGGCACTGATGATTTCAGGGGGTCAGCTTCTTTGTGAGGTTGGCCCCCTGCTGCTTTACTACCCGCCGTAAGAATATAGGTTCATGCCGGGAAAATATGTATTTAATTGGGAACAGCTTGTCTTATACAAATAGTATTAGCAGATTTAATCTCATTACTTCCTCCCTACAAACCAACTTATCTTTTGCCTCGTGCAGTTGCTGAAAGCTTGTACGCGGCATGCGTTGAAGCAATTACTTCATTATGGATATTTTCCGCCGCCATCATGTCTGTTCCTACGGTGCGGAGGGGCACCCTATCATATTTGCGCATGGCTTTGGCACAGATCAGCAGGCATGGCACTACGTGGCACCTGCTTTCGCTGCCCACTATCAAGTAGTTTTGTTTGATCTGATGGGAGCCGGCAATTCAGACAAAACTGCCTATGACTTCGCTCGCTACCAAACACTGGATGGCTACGTGGCCGACTTATTGGCACTGCTGCATGCGTTGCACCTGCCCAAGGTCATATACGTCGGACACTCCGTTAGTGGTATCATCGGGGTTTTAGCCGCCATTCGGGAGCCAGATTTGTTTGAGCGCCTGGTGCTGCTGGCGGCTTCCCCCTGCTATCTTAACGACGGGGACTACGCCGGTGGCTACGACCCGTCAGATATGGAAGAGCTCCTCGGCTTTCTGGACCATGATTACCACGCTTGGAGCAGTGCCGTGGTTCCCAATTTGGTAGGTGGCGATATGCGCCCAGCTTTGGTAGATGAAGTATTGCAAAGTTTTGCCCGCGTAGACCCTGCTATTGCCCGGCAGTTTGCCCGCGTCACGTTTCTATCCGACTATCGGGCAATCTTATCCCAACTCAGGGTACCCTCTCTTATACTTCAATGCGCCGAAGACGTTATTGCCCCACCCAGTGTGGGCCATTATCTACATCAGCATTTACTGGGTAGTACTTTACAAATTCTTGATACCACGGGGCATTACCCTCATTTAAACGTACCTGTTGCTACCATTGCCTGTATGGAACATTACCTGGCATCTCTACCCACTAGCCTCGCGCCAAATCAAGCATAGCGAGAAGCTAGTTCTCTACGCCGAGTAGCTACGGCGGTGAGTTGGGTACGGCGGTGAGTTGGGTACGGCGGTGAGTTGGGTACGGCGGTGAGTTGGGTACGGCGGTGAGTTGGGGCTACCCTAAAAAGGTTTCGATAAAAGTAAGTGTTTCTAGGGGGGCACTTAAATGAGGACAATGTCCGGTTGCCTGCATACTTACAAGGGCACCCTGGGGCAAATGGCGCAGCAGATAGTCGCCTACCTCCTTAGGAGCGGCTACATCCTGCTGACACTGCAAAATGAGCGTAGGCATACGCACAGCGGGCACATAAGCACGAACATCAGCGTAGAATGTAAGACGTGCTAAGTTTTTGGTGATTACATGATCAGCCTGACAGAAGAAACCATTCAACTGTTCCCCAAGGGTCGCAGGGTTTTGTGGTCCCATTAACAAAGAGGATAATAGCGTAGCCCAACCATCATAGTCCTGCTCCATTAGCACCAAGAGTTGTTCTACATCTACTCGCTCGAACCCGCCATAGTATTCCGGCTCATTCAGGTAGTAAGGAGACGGCGCCAGTAGCACCACCGATGATACAAGAGCAGGTGCTTGCACCGCCGTCAACAAAGCAATGCTGGCTCCAACTGAGTGTCCAACAAGAACAACGCGTTGGATCTCCAGCGCACCGCAAATGGTTATAATATCCTCGGTGTATCCATGCAGCGTACTATGGCGTTGCGCATCATACGCATCCGGCTGCGCATTCCCGGTTCCTGGATAGTCAAATAATACTAGTTGATACCGTGTGCTGAGTCTAGGCGTAAGATATTGCCAAATTTCCTGACTACATCCTAAGCCATTGCAAAAGAGCAATGTCTGCTCGCCTTGCCCCTGCACGCGCACGTTATACCGCTGCAGAACTTGATTGCGGGCACTGGCTGTAAGCTCGCCGTTGTTTTCCAAGTTGCTGGCTGGCATCATAACTAATTGAGGTAAGGACTTACTACTTCATAGCTTACTACGACTCAAAAGTACAGGTAGATAGATAAGTACCATAATACAACCTGCTTTTTGGGTATATATACAATCCTTAGTCCGTAAAAATCCTTATTTCAGCTTGAATACAAAAATTCGCTCTACAAATATTGGATTATCTTATACATGCGTGAATCGCGCGCTTTCCGGAAAGTAAGGACAAATAAAAAACGCCTTGCAAATCATAGATTTACAAGGCGTTTTAGGAACCGTGAGCCCCCAGCCGAAATATGTGTTTTACCGGGCTACTCCCCTATCTACTACCTGCGTACGGCTAGGGCAGTTGGTGCTTTCTCTTACCAATTGACTATTTCCCGTCCTAGCATCGATTTCCCTATAAACGGGCACAGAACGCGGGCACAGATCAGCAGCTGTGCCTGCGCAGTCGTTCGAAGGCCGCCAAGGTGGACGTATGCCGATCCTTGAGGCGGGTTTTCAAGTAGCCGCGGGTCGTATTGAGGTTGGCGTGCCCGACCGAATCTTGAATGAATACCACGTCGGCCCCTCCCTCGAACTGAAGGGTGATGAACGTGTAGCGTGCCGTGTGGCAGCTGACGACTTGCCACAGTTCAACTTCCCGAGTGATGCGCTCGGCCCCACGACCGCGTACATGTGTGACCTTGCGCTTGAGGCCGGCCGCCCGGCACAGTTGCTTGATGGTGGCCACCATGTGCTTATTGCTGGGCACGGGTAATTTACCCTGATAACGTTGCCAGATCTCGTAGGCTATGGGATCCAGGGCAACGTGCACTTTCGTTTTATCGCGCTTGATCTTCTGCTGATCGTAAACCAGGATGGGCAACTGCTGGGCGGCACCGGATTCGTCGCGAAAGGTTTCCAACATCAGGTCGGATGGTTTCAAGCGGGCCAGGTCGGAATACCGCGGACCCGTCAGGCAGTTGAACACGAAGCAGTCGCGCACGTGCCGGCGTGAGAGGGCGTTGGTACTCCCCTCTTTCAGTTCCAACGGCTCGTGGCGGTAGAGCTGCATGACTTCCTCGAAGGTCAGCGGGTCGCGCTCCACCTCCTCGCCGAAGTCATCCTCGATCCAGTCGAAGGGCAGACGCTCAAATTTGAGCAGCTTGCGCAGTTGCTTCAGGTACGAGGAGATGGTATTGTTGTAGAGGCCCCTATCGCGCTTGGTACCGTTCTTTCCCGGCAAGCGTGCCTCCTGAACCAGCCACGCACAGAAATCCTCCAACGGGCAGCACCGGCCGTACGCGTCGGGCTGAAACTCCTGGGGCGTAGCCGGCTGCCCGGGCCGCCACTCGGCGAGGCGGTTGATCAACCCCTGCGGGTTGCTGAGCGTTTTAGCCGCCAACCGGGCGCGGTAGGCCGTCTTCCAATCGGCATACACGTCGGCCAGCGTACGCGCGGCAGTTACTTCCACGACGTCGGTCGGCCGGCGCGGTGCGCTTTGGCCGGACGCTTCGGCTTTAGGTCTGCCAGCAGCTGTTCGGGCGTTAGCAGCACCTGGTTTAACTCGGCCTGCCCAATGAGCAGACCGGCGGTACGCTCCAACTCAGCGAGTTTGTTATTGGCTTTGGCATACCCTTTCTCCGTCGAGCGCAGACGCTGTCTTTCCTCATTCCAATTACTGGGATGACAGCTGTGGCCGGTAGAGACGCGCAGACGTGACTCTTGTTCGTTGTCTGCGGCATCGCCGCGGCCCCAACGCACGTCTAGGTACACGGGTACCATCCGTGCGCTGGTAGGTATGTAGGTAAAAGCGGATAAGCATACTGCTAGCTAGGTTGGGCAACCAAGATAGCAAAAGGCTAATTATAATAGCTTCTTACTTGTAGAACATATAGTTGAGGGACACATGCATCCCAGCTCGGAGTTTTGAAACGACGATATTACTGGGCTTTTCGTTATATGGAAGCTCAGTAGCATATACGTTGCTAAGTCTATCAACATATCCGAAGGTACAGCCAACGTCTATAAGGAGTTTGTGATTTTTACCGAACGCAGGGCCCGTACCGATAATCAATCGCGGTCTAACTTTATCTGCTACCGCCAATGCCGGTCCGAAACCTGCCTGCCAGCCTACTCCTTTCCAAAGAGTATTAACCCCAAATCGCACCATGGCACTGGCACCGAATTCAAATCGTCCTGGGCTCTCCATCCGAACACCGTATGTGGGCAACGTATCCAGTGGGCTCGTTCTGAACGTCTGAACTGAGTACGCCTTGTTGTGCAACCGACTAATATATAACCCGGAGCTTAGCCCCCAGAAATAGCGTTTATCAACGGGAAACAAGAGATTGAGCGTATAGGAGTGCATACCGTTCTTCTCATCCCGTGGCACCACGTGAATGGTTAGATGGGAGCTATTGTTAAGTACTTGCATCGGCATGGAAATGTACGTTCGACGGTAGCTATTTAGGGCTACCACGATACCTTCCGTATACTTCTGCACGACGTCCGGAGCTAATCGTGCCTTTACTTTCTCCGACGCCTCGAATAGCTTTTGAAATGCCCCTTTGGTTTTTTCATCCGCCTCCTTTAGCTCAGCGTCATTTTTGATAATGGACTGGTACCCAACTGAGCGTTCCAGGAATTTCTCCTGAGCAAATCTAGCGCTTTCTACAATAGCTATACTCTGTACCCGAAAACGCTCCAAGCCCTGCAGTAGGGTTTCCAACGAGTGGTTCTTGATGAATTCATCGTCTATGACGGAACTGAACTCGGAGTGCGCATACAGAGTGTATTTGTTATAGGTATACAGCAATTGATCGATGCTGTCGTTTACCTGTTCCAGCGTCGCAGCGTAGTCTCTTACGCCTTTCTGGTATGTGGAAATAACCCATCTGACATCCGACTTCGTACGAATTGGCGGCGGCTCGCTTGATATGCGCTTAAAGAAGTCGGTCCCATCATCTGCATGACTGGGCGCGACTACCTGACCCAGGGCTGGCAAAGCCGCAACGGCTTTCGTCAAGTCATCCAACCCAACGCTGCTAAAGCTCGGGAAAGGAATAGCCGTCGTCATGGCCGTATCTTTCAGGTTTGTCGTGACCTTGTAGAGCAATGGATTGATATGGTTGATCTGCACCTGAAAAAAATCTCCCTTGCCGAGCTTCGACAGTACAGTATCCGGATCCTCGTCGAATTGCTTTGTTTCGAAGTCGAACGTCAACGTTTTGACCGGTGACGCTGTGCCTCCCTTCTCCACCTTCGCTTTCCGTCCCCGTAAGGAGTCTTCTGTCGTTTGTCCTACGCTTCTGTGCAAAAGGCAGAGCAAGAGTACGCCTATACTGATTCCCAAGCGAAGTAGAGAGTGTCCCATACGGTAAGAAACAAGGGGTGGCTGGTATTCAATTATGCAAGCGCATACACTTCAAAGGCAACCTTGCCTACTATTACTTACCTACTCGCCCATCTCCAGTAATCGAGCGGTTGTCCTCTACATCGTACGTCTTCACCCCTACACGCGTAGACAATCGGTACGTGATCACTAGTCTTTCCGAGCGCACTGTGTCCTTGCCGTCGTTGCCGAAACTATCCATGCCGCACTCCACATGGCCAACACGAACATTGGCTACGTCTACGGATGCATCGCCCCCCGTACGTCGTACTTGTAATTGCTGAACGTACAGGCATCCTTGTTTGCGGGCGGCGGTCCACTGCAAGGCGAGTGGCGCACGTTTACCGGCTACTTGTAGGATGATGGAGTCTTTATATGATTGAAGCGGCGTATCAGTAGCGGGCGTAAAGAATGTTTCATCGTACAACACTGCCGTAGCATTTACCTGCGGGCTACAATTGCTACAGATAGCCGTTAGCAGAACAACCAGTAGAAGACGCGTCATCAGGAGCAGAATGAAGTGTGGAACTGCGGCCAAACCAAGCGAATCTTAGGTCTAGGTGCACCAGTGCTAGCACTGATTATTAGTCCCTCTGCTGTCAGCGCCCTATTATCTTTTACTCACTGGATATACTAACTTTAACAGGCAGAATCACTGGTAGTCATGACCTTATACTCCTATGGATATCAAATCCGATAACGATCCGCTTCAACTACGAGAGTGGTTACAACAGCCGAATACGCAAGACGAATGGGTAAAAAAGCTATATGATAGCTACACTAACCGTTTCATAAACGACAATAACAAGATCTGGTCCACTGGGAATATCTTCATCCCTCTCTCCTTAGCCGGCTTGTTTAAGTTGCATGAGATGAACCAGACGGAGACTTGGCTAGTTGGCATAGGCTCTGTTATTCTCATGCTATTCTGGGTACTGGTAGCCGAAAGCCACCGAGCTTTTCAAAATAAAGCACGGGAGGTAGCCAATCAAATAGAAAGAGAGTATTTGCAGCTGGCTGTAGGCCCACCTAATCCGCATCGCTTGTTGACTACGTTCAGATTTCTGACTGTCCAGAATATTCGCTGGGCAATGCTGGTTGGCATCGTCATCATTTGGGCAGTCGCTATCTACTACAAACGCTAATCAGAGCTTGTTGCATACCACTAAAAAAGCCCCTCCTAGGAGGGGCTTTTTTAGTGGTATGCACTATACAGAATACTTAGAAGCCAGAGAGACCATCAATGTAGCCGGAGAGATAATAGTACTGATTTAACGAGTTGACTTCATTCGGATTAATTTCGTCACGCAAGCGGTTAGCAATGTTCAATTCGTAATCGATATCGGCTTGGCTGCGGCCGCTGGCCCAGTTTTGCCCCTCTGTGTACCCGGTAGCGTATGGGTTTCGTACGAACGGATAGCGAAAGCTGACAGCCGTATTGCTTGCCATTGCTTGTACAGTTGGCATAGCAGCGCCGCCGAGCAGTAAGGCCACTACAGGTAACACACGAAATACAGTTTTCATAATAAGAAAGGATTATGGATGAACAATACCACAAGTTTCCCCTTTCATTCTGCTTTTTCAAGGACAATTACCTCGATTTTGTGACATCCGTTACCAATATTTCGACGACACTAAAACGATAGTATGCCGCCGTAGCGTACCTATTGGCTTACGGCCTTTTTACACTATTCGCTGGGTCAAACCAGGGTAAAGGCGCTTTCATCCGACTATATTGCAACACAGACGCCTCGATCAACTGGTCGGGGCGTTTTGCTTGCTGTAACATCGCTTATAGCACTTGCTTGCGCAACATCCATTTTTTTCTTTTATCACTGTCGATGAAATTGCTAGTAGACGCTGTACTGGATGAGGCCCAGGCTTACGCAGCCTATTATCAGGCGCCGGCGTTGTAAGCGACGCGAGAGGCAACGGCCCTTATACGATCGGCGCGCGGCGGTGCAGGAACCGTTGTTTGTAGCCCAGAAAGAGGGTGCCTAGCCCGATGATGAACCCCCAGTCGGCGGCGAAGCGTTCCAAGCCTTCCAGCGCCAGCGCCCCCTCCCCGACTGCCAGGGCCGCGCCCATGAGCGCAGCCGCCGGTATGAAGGCCATGGCAATGAGCGGTCCGGCTTGGAAGGTACGCCGGTACGCGGCCAGCATGACTATCCCCGCCAACGCGCCGGTAGCGGACACGAGTAGTTCCATCAGGCGAGGGTGCGCTAAGTGCTGCACTTCCGAATTCGTCGCTAACGCGTGGGCAGTGGTTTCCCCGGCGGCAACGAGACTTGCCATGGTCAACCCCGCAGCAATAATTAGCACGGCATACCCGGCCAGTGCCGAGCGCAGGCCGTGGCCGATCAAGGCCCACCGTTGGAGCACGAGGCCGAGCGGTACTTTGGTCATTGGGTCGAAGCCCGGCGCGATGATAGCCGATGCGACGAACGCAACGGCTTGGGGCACGGGCTCGGACACCAAACCCACGGCGGCAATGCTCCCGCCCAGTGCCATTAGCAGCAGGTAATTCGTCGTAATGCGGCCCTGGTGGCGCAGGCCGCTTTCCATCTCCTCCCAAACGGCCTCGTCGCGGTCGTCGTCGACGGTGTGGTGGTCAGCGGGCGCCAGGAAGCTGGTGGCCTCACTGGTGACGATGCTCAAGGCTTCAGGAGTAGGGACGGTGGCCCGGGCGCGGCGCAGGACTTCATCGGCCCCGCGGTTGAGCACGTGCACCGTCAACACGTCGCCGACGGGTTTCAGGGAAGCACCCGGTTGGATGGTCAGACCGATTACGTCGTCCAACGCCGTGAGCTGCTGCTGTAAAAGGGGAGTGACGGTCGCAGGAACGGTAATTTCGAAGGTGCGGTGCATTGGGTGTTGGAGAGCCCATGCGGATGAGCCGCAGGCCTCGTACGTACGTGGCCTACCTAGCTAGAGTTAAGACGCAACGCTTTGGAGGCACATGCACCTCTTTTTGCTTTTCTATACCAGTATCCATCGCAAAACTCTCCGTTGCCCCGCCTGGCGGAGACCGTGTGCAGGACAAGCTAGACGCTTAAGCCGGTACCGAATGCCCCAGTTGGTCGTTGTTGCGGGGAATGGGAGCACGGTATGCGGTGTATATTGGGCCTGCAATACTTAGAAAAGCAGTAAGCAACCCCAGATAGCAACCAGCATGCAGGTCCTACAAGCGTTAACCATCTTCACTTTGGCGGTCCTGTGTGAGATTGGCGGCGGGTATCTGGTGTGGTTGTGGCTCAAAGAGGACCGCCCGTGGTGGTACGGTCTGCTCGGTGCTGACGTGCTACGGCGTGGTGGCGTGGTGGCGACGTGGCACAGCGTTGACTTGTTCGAAAGTGGACCTTGCGAAGGCCAACGCCGTGATTGCCGCCAACGTGCCTATTTTGGACGAGATGGACCCCGCCTATTTTGGAAAGCATATCGATGATGACCGAAGTTCAGGCATGTATGCCTACCAGTGCCGGCCTCGACGCTCTACAGGGGGATGGGGATGGTTCCGTAGCAGGATCGAATAATTACGCTTATTCATCCGAGAGTGCGGCAAGCCCAGCCGCTTGGTTGGGATTTACTTTTAAAGCTCTGCTATTCTATACCAGTAACGTATTCAATCAGCGCCGTTCTTCCCTACAAGCGCATGAATCGCCCGCTTTTTAGGTCTAAAGGCACAGAACAAAAAAACACCTTGCAAATCATTGATTTACAAGGTGTTTCAGGAACCGTGAGCCCCCAGCCGGGATCGAACCAGCGACCTACTGATTACAAGTCAGTTGCTCTACCAGCTGAGCTATGGAGGCGTATTGGTGGTGCAAAAGTAGCTATGCGAGACTATTTTGCAAATAGTAGACGAATAATTTTATACTGACTACCTGTATAACGCTACGTATCAGCATCTTAAATTTAGCCAATAGAAAGGGCCTGCTGTAGCAGCAGGCCCTTTCTATTGGCTACTAGTGAGAATATGACTAGCTGCGCACCACTTTCAATTGCTTTTTCAGTTGCTCGATACGGACTTTAGCCTCATCAATGCGACCTTGATACTCCCCGCGCAACTGATCGGCATTCTTCGAGCGGGCGAAGAAGTCGAGGTTAGTTTGCAGGGTAGCAATGTCGTTTTCCAGCTCGTTGATCTCGCGGCGGAGCGTTTGTTCTTGTTTATGCAGTGCCTGCTGCGAATCGGGGTTTGCTTTAAGCCGTTCTACTTGCAGCTGAAACAACAGGCTAGCACGTTCAGAGTAGCTCAGGCCAGGCACCGCATCCAGGTACCGACCCATCAGCGCCTGGAATTTTTCCTCAGCGCGGTCGGCACCGCGGCCGCCGCTGGCTCCGGCCTGCGTGCGCCAGTCGGCGGCGTGCTGCCGGAATCCCTCGAGTGTGCCTGGCGCGTCGGGGGTAAGCAGGACAATGCTTTCTTCCAGTTGATCGAGGTAGGCTGCTTGCTCTTGCGATACTTGCTGCTGCTGGTGCTGGCGTTGGCGAGTTTCCTCATGCTTACGCTCGAAGAATGCATCGCAGGCGGTGCGGAAACGGTTCCAGATTTTGTCTGACTGTTTCTCGGGCACGCGCCCTACCGTTTTCCACTCTTTTTGCAGTCGAATCACGGTTTCTCTGCTCTCCTCCCAATTAGGATTAGCCAGAGCAGCTTCAGCCTGCTCGCACATCTCCTGCTTGCGCTTCAAGTTGGCGTTCTTCTCCTCGTCCATCGACTTGAAGAACTGGTTTTTGCGCTGGAAGAAGCCCTTATACCCTGCCCAAAACTGCTTGTTGATGGCTTCGGCTTGCTGACGAGGTACCAGTCCGGTGGCATCCCACTCCTCTTTCAGCTTCTGCAGTTCATCGGTTTTGGCGCGCCACTCATTTACCCGCTCCGTCTGGAAATCAGCCAGGGGTTGCAGACGTTCTAAAAGGGCTTGCTTGCGGGTCAGGTTTTCCTTTTCCTGCGCGCCGCGGGCATCCAGCAGCTCCTGCTTGCGGGCGTGTACTTGCTCTGAGGCGGCTAAGAAACGTGCCCACAGCGGTTCGCGCTGTTCGTTGGGCACGGGGCCAATATTTTTCCACTCCTCGTGCAGCTGCCGCAGTTCCTGCAAGGCCTTATTCACGTTGGATTGCGCGCCCAGGCCTTCGGCCCGCACAATCAAGACTTCTTTGGCTTCCTGGTTGCGGCGACGGTCCAGTTCCTTCATTTCGAAGAACAGGCCGCGGTTGTTGTAGTAGATATCGAGCAGGGCGTGGTAGCTGTTCCACAGCTCCTGCGAGTCTTGCTGCGGCACGGGGCCAATGGCTTTCCAGTCGTTTTGCAGGGCTTTCAGGCGGGCGGAACTGTCCTTGGTCTCGGCCGACTCTACCAGCTGCCGGAGCTGGGCGAGCAAGTGCTGCTTGTGGGTGAGGTTGCGGGCGCGCTCCTCGTCTTCGGCTTTGGCATCGCGGGCGCGGCTCTCGCGGAAATTTTGCAGGGTCTTCCCTACTTCTGCGTAGCCCTCAGGGCCCAGGTAGGCAAAGGCATCGGCGGGGTTGCCCTCTTCGACGAAGCGCTGCTGGGCGGCGGTGCGGTCGGCAGCCACGGCAGTTTCGTACTGGCGGTTCAGATCGAAGATGCGCTTGCGGTTTTTGCGCGCATCCTTATCACGCAACAGCCCCAGCAGGTGGGCGCCTTGCTCCGGCAGGCTGAGGGCGCCGAAATCAGGACCGATGGCGGTGGTATCTGCAGCTTCTTCGGTGGCGTCGTCTTCAGTATCCTCTTCACTGGTAGAAGATTCACCGCTGACAGGCGTCTCGGCGGAGGTAGAGAGCATGGCTACGCCTTCGGGCGCCTGCTCAATGGCCTCGGCCGAAGACAAAGAGACGTGCGGCACGTGCTCTTCAATCTCCTTGATATCAGCAATACCGTGCAGGGTAGCCGGCTCATCATCGGTGGTAGCGGCGGTTGGCGTGGTAGTATCTACCAGCGCTTCATCGTTTTGAGCGCCTGCGTGCTCCTGGGCACGCTGCTGCGAGGCCGAAATATCGGAAGCAGGGGGCGTAGTTTCGGGTTCTACATCAGCAGGCGACTCGGCGCTGCCAGGGGCCGGAGCAGGGGCTGCTTCGGGCTCTGGCTCGGCCGTACCAGCGCCAGGCGGCGTGCCCTCGGGCAGCGCGGGCGTACCCTGGGCAGGTCGCTCCTGAATCTGCTCAGTTTCTGCGTCAGCAGGTGCAGGTGTAGTGGATTGCTTCTGGGCGCTGATTTCGGCCAGGCGGCGCTCCAGAATGCTTTGCGGGGATTCCGCGGCATTCTCGGGGCTCTGAGGGGCAGTGTTGGGGTTCTCGGGTTGCATACGATTCAAACAAAAAACCGGCGGCTTGGGTGGACACCGGCACGGCACATGACCAACTGATTTAGTTCAGGCGAGGATCTACGGGGTAGTTCGACAGCATGCGGTAGCGGCCGCCCTTTTCCCGCAGAATAGCTTGCCAGAAGGCATCATTATCCAAAGTAAATACTTTCCCGGCAGCATTGGGGTGCACAATCCAAACATTTTCCCGCACCTCCTCGCGTAGCTGCCCGGCTGTCCAGCCCGAATAGCCGGCGTAGAGTCGAATATCGGCGGGGGCCAGTTCGCCGGTTTCTACCAGCTCAAGTAGTTGGCGAAAATCGCCGCCCCAGTACACGCCGTCGCCCAGAGGTAGGGCGTCGGGTAGGTTAGGCTGGCGGTGCAGGTAGTGCAGCGTATCGGGCTCCACGGGGCCACCTAGGTGCAGCGGCAGGGTAGCCACCACCGAGTTGGCAAGGCCTGGCAACTCCAGCACATCACCCAGCTGTAGATTCGATAAGCGGTTGAGCGTGAGTCCAAAGGAGCCGTCGTCGTCTTCGTGGCGGCACAGGAGTACCACCGAGCGCTCGAAGTTGGGGTCGCCCAGAAACGGCTGGGAAATCAGTAGGCTGCTGGTGTGTAGCTGGGGCATAAGGCAACAAGGGCAAGGGTAGTCGACTAGGATAGTTAGGGAAATAGAAGGTCAATAAAGTACTTTTACTGGAAGTAAGACCAGAAGTTTGGCTGCTCCACCCCGGCGCCTATAACTACCTTGATGAAGCAGGCCGTTTTCTTTGTTACGCATTCCTTTTTATTTCGCTGCCATGACCGACCAGGAACTTGCTGACCTGCGCCAGAGCTATTCCCAACGCACCCTTTCCGAAGCCGACGTACGCCCCGCACCCGTACCACAGTTTCGGGCCTGGCTAGATGAGGCCCTGGCTGCCCACCTCGACGAGCCCACGGCCATGACTGTTTCCACGGTTGGCCCCGATGGGCAGCCTTCGGCCCGCGTGGTGCTGTTGAAAGGCTTGCCCGACGACGCTACCTTTCTGTTCTACACCAACTATGACTCGCGCAAGGGCCAGGAGCTAGCTGCGCAGCCGCGGGCGGCCCTCACCTTTTTCTGGCCCGGTCTGGAGCGCCAGGTACGCGTGGAAGGGCGCATTGAGAAAGCACCTGAAACCATGTCGACGGAGTACTTTCAGAGCCGGCCGCGTGGCAGCCAGGTAGGTGCCTGGGCCTCGCCGCAGAGCCAGCCCATTGCCAGCCGAGAGGCCCTGGAATCCCGGGAGCACGAGGTGGAGGAGCGCTTTGCCGAGCAAGATCCCCTACCCCGCCCCTCGCACTGGGGCGGCTACCTGCTGCACCCCATGCGGGTAGAGTTCTGGCAGGGCCGTCCTTCCCGCCTGCACGACCGAATTGTGTATGAGCAAGTCGGCGACACTTGGCGTTTGAGCCGTTTGGCACCGTAAAGGTTAGTTGCCAGTTGCGAGTCCGCTATCTTCTATTTTTCCGACTTCATTCTTAGCAGCGTAGGCAAGGCCTGTGAGGGCGTGAAGCAGTAGTAGCTCTACAGGGTAGGCATGGCCTCGCCTACCCTGCCGCCTACGTAATCCCGGCGGGCTGTACCTTTGCCGAAGTTTCTGCCGCGCATGTCCGTTTCGCCTATTCCCTTCAGCAAGCCCTACCTATCCGGTCGCGAGTTCCAATATATGGAGCAGGCCGTGCGCTCGGGTAAGATTTCCGGCGACGGGTTATTCACCCAGAAATGCCATGCTTTTTTCGAGCAGGAACTCGGCTTTCAAAAAGCCCTGCTGACATCCTCCGGCACCGACGCACTGGAAATGGCGGCGCTGCTGCTCGATATTCAGCCCGGTGATGAGGTGCTGGTGCCCTCCTATACGTTCGTATCGACCGCCAACGCGTTTGTGCTGCGAGGGGCCCGCATCGTGTTTGTCGACAGCACTGCCGAGCACCCTAACCTGGATGTCAAACAGCTGGAAGCACTCATTACGCCTCGCACCCGCGCCATTGTGCCGGTACACTACGCGGGCATGGCCTGTGATATGGACGCCATTCTGGCCGTCGCTGCCCGCCACAACCTGGCCGTAGTGGAAGATGCAGCCCAGGCTATCGACAGCTTCTATCGGGGTAGGCCGCTGGGCAGCCTGGGCACGCTGGGGGCGTTTTCGTTTCACGAAGCCAAGAATATTATTGCCGGGGAGGGTGGATTGCTGACCGTGAACGACCCTACCCTGGTGCGGCGGGCCGACATCATCCGCGAGAAAGGTACCAACCGGGCCGCGTTTTTTCGGGGTGAAGTGGACAAGTACACCTGGCTGGAGCCCGGTTCGTCGTTCCTACCCTCCGACCTCACAGCTGCCTTTCTGTGGGCGCAGTTGGAAAACATGACGTGCATTCAGCAGCGGCGCCACCTGTTGTGGCAGCGCTACGACGCAGCCCTGCGCGTGCCGCTGGCGGCCCAGCAGGTGGGCCTGCCCGTAGTGCCGGCCTACGCCACCAATAATGCCCACATGTACTACCTCACGTGCCGCTCTTTAGCCGAGCGCACGGCACTGATTGCCCACCTAGCCCGGCAGCAGGTGCTACTGGTGTTTCATTACCTTTCCCTGCACCGCAGCCCGTTCTATGCGCCCTACCACGACGGCCGCACCCTACCCTGGGCTGATTACTACACCGACCATCTGGTGCGCCTGCCGCTCTACTACGAACTGGCCGAAGCGGATCAGGATCGGATTGCGGAGGCTATTCTGGAATTTTACGACAAGTGGGATACCAGATGAAGCATGGTATGCTTCATCTGGTATCCGCGCAGCCAAAGCATCACTCACAGTAGAGATGCTTCGATAAGCTGCTCAGCATGACAGAACATTTACAACTTCACAAACTCACAACTTCCCCTTTTGGCTGAAATTCAACCTGTACGGGGCTGGCGCTACGCGCCGCCCCTGAGCCAGCAGATTGACGACTACGTCTCGCCACTGTTTGATGTCGTATCAGCGCGGCAACGCGAGGCATTGTACCGCAACCCACTCAACAGCCTGCATCTCACCGTACCCCGTGGCGACGACCCGGCCGGCGCGGCGCTGCTGCGCCTACGCGAGTGGCAACAGCAGGGCGTGCTGGCCCAGGACGTGCTGCCGGGCATTTATGTGTACTATCAGTACTTCCGGCTGCCCGGCAACCCTGGCCACGAGTATTGCCGCAAGGGCTTTATGTGCCACATCCGGGCTTACGACTGGGCCGAGGAGGTGGTACTACGCCACGAAAATACCCTACCCTCCTCGGTGAACGACCGCGCTGAGCTACTCAGCCGCCTGCAGCTGCAAACCAGCGCTACCCACGGCCTTTACCGCGACGACGCGCACGAGTTAGAGCGCTACCTCGACGAAGCCATCCAGGACCCGCTCTATCAGACCGAGGAGGACTACCAGGGCGCCCGCGACGTACTAGCCGTCATTCAGGACCGGCGTGTGATTCAGCGGTTTCAGGAGCTGCTGGCCGACAAGCAGGTGATTCTGGCCGACGGCCACCACCGCTACGAAGGCTCTTTGGCTTACCGCCAGGCCCGCCGCGCCGCGGCCGGCGACACCTACACCGGTCAGGAGCCGTGGAACTACCACTTGATGTACCTAACCAACTCTGCGGCCGACGACCTGCGCATTTTGCCTACCCACCGCCTGCTGCTGGAGCTGCCCGATAACCTGACCACCGAGGAGTTTTTGACGCGCCTCGCACCCTACTTCACAGTATTGCCCCAAGACGACCCCTACGGCCTGCCCGAACTGATTGCCGGCAAGCCCTGGGCTTTTGGGCTGTATCTGGATGGGCAGTCGTATAAAATTCGACTGCGGCCCGAGGTGCACGCTCAGCTTGACTGGCCCACTACCCCTGAAGTGAAAGCTCTGGACCTGACCGTACTGCACTACTTTGTGCTGGGTAAAGCCCTAGGGCTGGGCGATATGGAAGCGCAACGCGTTTGGCCCGGCGTGGCCTACGTGCGCAACTTCCCCGAGTGCCTCACCCGCGTAGACCGGGGCGAGGCCCGCGCCGCCTTCATCACCAACGAGGTGACCATGCAGGAAGTAGAGCGCGTATGCCATTCCGGGGCCGTAATGCCACCCAAATCCACCTTTTTCTATCCCAAAACCATTGGAGGCTTTCTGTTCTCCTCCATTCGTGACGATGATGCCCATCACCCGTTTGCTGCTTGCTTCTAACTCACCCCGCCGCCGCCAGCTACTCACAGAGCTGGGGCTACCCTATGAAATCCGGCTGAAGGAAGTAGATGAGGAGTTTCCGCCCCACTTGCAGCGCGCCGCGGTGGCCGAGTTTCTGGCCGCCCGCAAAGCCGCCGCCTACCGCGATGAGCTGGCCGCGAACGAAGTGATTCTCACTGCCGATACTATCGTTTGCCTCGACGAAGATGTGCTCAATAAGCCCGCCGATGCAGCCGAGGCTGTGCACATGCTCACGCGCCTGCAAGGCCGCACCCACGACGTATTCACCGGCGTGTGCCTGCTTGCAGGCGACGGCCGCCAAGTAGTGTTTTCAGATCAAACCCGCGTCACGTTCCGCCCCTTGTCTGCGGCTGAAATCGAGTTCTACGTACAGCGCTATCAGCCACTGGACAAAGCCGGCGCTTACGGTGCCCAGGACTGGATAGGCATGGTAGGCGTAACGCACTTGGAAGGCTCTTATTTCAACGTGATGGGTCTACCCGTGCACCGGGTGTGGACGGAGTTGGAGCTGTTGCTGGGGGCTGATTTCGCGGGGTTGTTGGATAAAGATTAGAAAATCTGTGTCATCTTGAGCGCAGCGAAGGACCTTCCCACGCTGGAACGAGTCGTTCATACGTGATAAGGTCCTTCGCTACGCTCAGGATGACACAGCTTTTGTGATTTTACTACTCTACCGGCTCGGCTTTTAGCCTACCCAGCAAATCCTGCTGAGCGGCTTGCCAGTCGGCTAGCTCGTTGCCTTCCGACCATTGCTCCAGCAGCTCCGATTCTTTCAATACCGATTCCACGGCGCGACGGGCCAGGTCAGTTAGCTCGTCTTCGTCGCTCACGTCGAGGTGCTGTACTTTGGGGAGCAGGCCGGGTAGAAAATCGGAGCCGGGGTGGCCGCGCCAGGCCGCTACAATTTCGGCGGCTACGAGAGCCGCGGCAGCTGCGTCGGCTTCCAGGTATTCCTCGGCTTCGGCGGCGGGCACTAATGCTTCCAACAGCGTCACTTCGCTGCCTGTATCCATGAACTCGCCGGCAAAATCTACGGCGTCGTCGTTGTCAAAATTGAAATGGCCCCAAGCGCCCATGTGATGAAGTTGTGAAGGGTGAAGTTGTGAAATGATACGGCTGCTTGGCGCGAATCGTTATTTATGCCTTCACTCTTCACCACTTTACAACTGCTTTGCCTTGGTGGCGGCCCAGGTGACACATAGGCCCATTACGGCAATGAGGAAGTAAGAAACGCGTAGGCTTGTGGCGCCGGCAACCAACCCAATCAGGGGCGGTCCGATGAGAAAACCTAGAAAGCCGATGGTCGAAACAGCCGCCAGCGCCATGCCCGGCGACATCACCTTGGACTTACCTGCCGCGCTATACACCAACGGCACCACCGACGACACCCCAAAGCCCACCAGCACAAAGCCCACCAGCGCGGTGACTAGGGTAGGCACACCCACAGCAATGAGTAGTCCCACAGCCGTGAGTACCCCACTCAACTGAATAACTCGGCGCGGTCCCAAACGGCCTGTCAGCCAGTCGGCCCCAAAGCGGCCCAGCGCCATGGTGCTCATAAAGGCTGTGTAGCCGGCCCCTACCCATGCGCCTTGCGCCTGCACTACCTTCTTGAAGTACACGCCGCTCCAGTCGAACATAGCGCCTTCGCAAATCATGGCGCAAAAGGCAATCATGCCCAAGCCCAGCAGCGGACCATCGGGGCGCACAAATATGGGCTGGTTGGCGTCGGCCTGCGCATCATGGGTGAGAATTCGGCCCTGGCTAAGCGTTGCCAATACGGCTACTACCCCAATTATCAGCGCAAAGTGCGGCAGCGGCACCACCTGCCAGCCAATCATAGTTGTACCAATGGCCGCGCCCACAAAGCCCGCCGCGCTCCATACGCCGTGAAAGGACGCCATAATGTGCCTACCCTGGTACAGCCCCTCTACGCCCACTGCTTGCGTATTCACGGCAATGTTCATCAGGTTGCTGGCAAAACCGAAAAGCACCAGACAGGGCACCAGCAAGCCTACCGTAGGCGCGGCGCCCAGCCCCAGCAGCCCCAAGCTGTAGAGCACCACGCCCAGCAGCAGCACGCGGCGGCTGCCGTGCTTGGCAATCAGCCAGCCGGCCAGTGGCAACGAGGGTAGTTGCCCCACAGGAATAGCCAGCAGCACCAGGCCCAGCTGCCCATCGGTGATGCCCATGCGCTGCTGCACAAATGGGATGCGAGAAGCCCAGCTAGCAAAAATTAGCCCTTGCAGAAAAAACCATGTAGCCACGGCGACGCGGTGTACGTGGCGGGCCCGGGGCAAGGAAGGTTGGGTGAGTGTCAGATTCATATACAGCGGCAAAAGCAACAGAACATCTTCTGCCCCACAAAGGTAGCGCACTCCCACGCACCGTTGCCCTTTCTCACCACTGGCAGAAGCCGCATCTGGCTGGTATGCCCTCTGTTTTGCATGCTTGACACCTGCTAGTATGGTCGGCAGGGTTGCAAACGTTTCAGGGGGATTTTCAACCGTATTCCTGCCCTTTTTGCGGTGCTATTTTCTAGTTACAATGCGACCTGTATACGTCGCCGCCTACCCTCCACAGCACTCGTAAAAAAGACGAATAGACGCTTCATTTTCTTTTCCGAAGGGTGACAAACACAGCAACGGCCCGTGAGTACCTCGGTCATCACGGGCCATTGCTCACTACACCAACGATGCTACCGCAGCTTTTCTTTGAGAATTTCCAGCTCCACGGCCGGCGCAATCTTCTCGTAGAGCACATGATAGGCAGCCGAGGTGATAGGCATAGACACCTTCAGCTGCTTGTTCAGCTCGTAGATGCTCTTGACGGCGTAGTAGCCCTCAGCAATCATGTTCATCTCCAGCTGGGCCGACTTCACGGAGTAGCCCCTACCCACCATGCTGCCGAAGGTACGGTTGCGCGAAAACTGCGAGTACGACGTCACCAGCAAATCGCCTAGGTAGGCCGAAGCCGACAGGTCGCGGGGCTCGGGGCTGAGCGCGTGCAGAAACCGGCGGATTTCCTGCACCGCGTTGCTCACCAGCACCGCCTGAAAGTTGTCGCCGTAGCCCAGGCCGTGGGCAATGCCGCAGGTCAGAGCAATGATGTTCTTCATCACGGCACAGTACTCAATGCCATCGAGGTCGGCGGCGGCGTGGGCCCGCACGTAGCGGTTGCGCAACAGTTGACAAAACTGCTCAGCCAGAGCCACATCGGGCGAGCCGATGGTGAGGTAGCTTTGCTTTTCCAAGGCCACTTCCTCGGCGTGGCACGGGCCGGCCACCACGCCTAGGCACTCGTCTTTCAGCCGGAACCGCTCTACCACGTAGTCCGTCACCAGTTCATTACGGCTAGGCAGCATGCCTTTGATGGCCGAAATCACGCGTTTGCCCTTTAGCGCGTCGCGTTCGAGCTTGTCGAGGGCCTCCTTCACAAAAGCAGCGGGCACGGCAAGCACCACCCAGTCGGCATCCTTCACTACCTCCGCAATATCGGTGGAGGGGAACACGCGCGTGAGGTCAAAAGCCACCGACGACAGATAGCGCGGGTTGTGGCGGGTAGTGCGCAGGTGCTGCACGTCGTCTTTGCTGCGCAGCCACCAACTTACGCGGGCACCGTTTTCAGACAGGATTTTGGTGAGTGCCGTGGCCCAGGAGCCGCCGCCCAGCATGGCTATTTTTTCCAAAGTAGTGTGGGATAGTAGTTCATTGTAAAGACGTGTCATCCTGACGAAGGAAGGACCTTATCACGTTACGAGCAGTTGCTCCTACGTGATAAGGTCCTTTCTTCGTCAGGATGACACAGAGGGTAGGACCAAGCGCTTAGTTGGCCGCTACGTCTTCCTTCATTTCCGCTTTGTTGATGGTTTTGGCGTCTTTAATGGTCACCAAATCTCCGTTTTTCAGCGTCTTCGACACGGCGCGGAAGGGGCCGCTTACTACCTGCTCGCCGGCTTGCAGCCCGCTCTTGATTTCAATGTTAGCAAAGTCGCTCACGCCGGTTTTCACGGGCGTCATCACGGCCTTGCCGCCACGCACCACAAACACCACTTCCTGCACTTGCACTTTCGGGGCACCTTTGTCGGCCTCGGTATCGGTGGCGTTGTTGCCGCCGCGCTGGGCCATAGCGGCTTTGTAGGCGGTAGAGTCGGAACGGGTGGCCACAGCGGCCAGCGGCACGCTCAGCACATTGCTCTTGCGGTTGGTAATGATGTCGACGGAAGCCGTCATGCCAGGCCGGAATGGAATGCGCGTGCGGCCGTTGGTGGTAGTTACCAGCTCCTGGTACGAAGCCGGCAGCAACCGGATGCGTACCTCAAACTCAGTCACGGCCTCGGCCGTGAGGGCATCTTTGGCCGTGTTGGCAATGCTGGTTACTAGGCCCCGAAAGGTTTTGTCTTGGGCGGCGTAGCTGTCCACTTCCACGTCCACCGAGTCGCCCAGGTGCACGTTGATGATGTCGTTCTCGTTCACGTTCACGCGCACCTCCATCGAGTTCAGGTTGGCAATACGCATGATTTCGGTACCAGCCATCTGCGAGGTACCAACCACCCGCTCGCCTTTTTCTACGCTGAGCTTGCTCACAGTACCGCTTACGGGCGCGTAAATAGTGGTTTTATCCAGCGTACGGCGTGCTTCCTCCAGTGAGGCCTGCGCGCTAGACACGTTGCTCTGTGCTGCCTTGATGCTGGCGCGGGCGCTGTTCAACTCTTCTTGCGAAGCATTATAGGCGGCCTGCGAAGCCTCGTAATCGGCTTGCGAAATCACCTTTTGCTTGTAGAGTGAGGCATTGCGACGGTAGGTCAGCTCGGTTTGCTTGGCGTTGGCAATCAGCTGCTGCAAGCGCGCCTGGCTCTGGGCCACGTTGGCGCGCTGGGTGTTCACCACCGCCGACTGCTGGCTCACCATGGCCTGGTAGTTATCGGGGCGGATGCGCAGCAACAGCTGGCCCTGCTTCACGGAGTCACCCTCCTGCACGTACAGCTCCGTGATTTCACCCGATACGTCGGGTGAAATTTTCACTTCTACCACCGGCTGTACCTTCCCCGAGGCGCTAACTTTCTCCACAATATTGGCCGGGCCGGCCTTCGCCACCAATACCTCCGTACCAGTAGGCTGTCCAATCCAGCCCTGTTTCTTCCCAACAATCACCCCGAGCACGACCACCACGGCCAAGCCCAGCAGAATATAGAGTAAGCGGTTATTTTTCATAGGTTTTATGAGGGATTAGGGGATTAAGTGATTGGGAACCGGGAGTTCGGGCTGCTGTTCTCGTGCAGAGTGTAGACAGTCAACCGCCCCAGGTCCTCCATTCTTTTAGACCCTAAGCATTTACAATTCAATCGGTTTACCTTGGTAGAAGTCCAGTACTTTGCGGCGGAAGATGAAGCTGTATTTAGCCTGGATCATGCTCGATTCGGCCGCGGTGAGGTTGTTTTTGGCGATGTTGAACTCGGTGCCGTTGAGCAGGCCGTTGTTGAAGCGGATTTCCGAGTTGCGGTAGGCCAACGTTAGGGATTCTACTTGCTCCTTAGAAGCAGTATACTGCCGCTGGGCCGCCAGCGCGTCGGCGTAGGCTTGCTCAATGGTTTGGCGCAGCACCAGACGAGTTTGCTCGGCACGCAGTTCTGCCTGGCTCACGGCAATCCTGGAGCGCTGCACGTTGGTACGGGCTTGTAACCCATTCAGAATCGGAACCTGTAGGTTGAATTGCAGCGAGCGGCCCAGGTTGCTATCCAGCTGGTCCCAGTAGCGTTGTGGCAACACCGACACGTCGCGCTGGTAGGTGGTCACACTCAGCGGAATAATCGCACCGCCGTTTGGGTCGTTTACATAGAAGGTGGTGCGGCGAGCCGACGAGTCGCTCCCAATCACCGTCAGGTTACGAGCCGAGGAGTAGCCCGTAAAAACGCCCGCCCCGAAAAAAAGGCGGGGGTAGTATGCTCCGCGGGCTACCTCTACGTTGCGGATGGCGCTCTGCACGCGCAGATCGGCGGCCTTAATATCGGGCTGGTTGGCCTGCGCTATCTGGTAGGTAGCTGAGGCATTTACGTCGGCCAGCGACAGCTCGTCCGGGTCAGGTAGTGGAGGGGTAGTGATTTGCAGCGTCTGCGTAGCGGCTTCGTTCAGATTCATGAACTGGGCTAGTTGCAAGCGGGCCAGCGTTTCCTGGTTTTGCGCCGTAATCACGTTCAGCTGATCTGTGGCCAACTGCGCCCGGCTATCAATGAGGTTGCTTTCAGCCACGCTACCCGCTTTCAGGAGCACCTGCGTGCGGTCTACCTGTTGTTGGGTACTATTCACCCGGGCCTGGTTGGTACGCACTAGCTCCTGTGCCAGCAGGGTTTGCAAAAAGGCCGAGGCCACGTTCAAGGCCAGGTCGTTGCGGGCTTTTTCGATGTCGCCCAAGGACGCTTCGTATTCTAATACGTTGCGTTTTATCGTATTGCGCAGCTGAAAGCCCGAAAACAGCGTTACCTGCGTATTGGCCGAGAAGTTGTTGGAGCGTGTGGTCTGGCTCTGAAAATCGTTGGTCAGGGGGTTGATGCTGGTACCGTAGTTCCAGGTCTGGGAGCCGTTCAGGTTGGCCGTGGGCCACAGCGCCGCCCGGCTTTGCAGCAACGTCACATCGGCCAATTGTGCTGACAGCCGGGACTGGCGCACGTTCAGGTTGTGGTCCAGGGCATAATCTACGGCCGCCTGCAAGGTCCAGGGGCCACTGGGGGTAGCGGCCTGTAGGCTACCAGCGGGGGGCTGCGCAGGTGGGGTTCGTTGCTGGGCCTGTGCCACAGGCAGGTTGCTGACCAGCAGCAAGCCCAGACCCGCCACTAGCGGCCGCCGAAACAGGGTAGAGGTTGTTTTCATAAGCACAAGCAAAAGAAACAGGGAGTAATTTCCTTAAGCAATATTCGGAATATAAATAACACGATGTATCCAGCGTAGCTGACGCAGATACTCCAACGTAATAGGCTTCAAGTCAGAATCCATCTCGATGAAGTGCCGCGCCCGATCGTTGCGGCCCTTACGCGACACCGACATGGTGGCAATATTACATTCGTCGTGCGCAATAACGGAGGCAATAAAAGCAATGGAACCCGTGCGGTCGTCGGCATCGAGAATGAGTGTGTGCAGCGCCGCCGAGAAGTCAGCCGGAAAGCCGTCTACTTCCACAATGCGAATGACGCCCCCACCCCGGCTCTGCCCTATCACCTCTACCTGGTGGCCGGTGCGCTCGTCGCGCAGTTGCAGCTTAATGGTATTGGGGTGCATGGTAGAGGCATTGCCCACGCTCTGAAATGTGTACTGCAAGCCGGCCTCTTTGGCGTGGTCGAAGGCATCGCGAATGCGCACGTCGTCGGTGGCGTAGCCCAATAGGCCGCCAATAATGGCGCGGTCGGAGCCGTGACCCTCGTAGGTGCGGGCAAAGGAGTTGTAGAATGTGACGGTAACGTGGGTAGGCAGGCTGCCCAAAATGCGGATGGCCGCACTGGCAATGCGCACCACGCCCGCCGTGTGCGAGGAGCTGGGCCCGATCATCACCGGCCCAATCATATCGAAAATACTGCTCTTCTCTGCCATAATGGGCTAAAGGTATCAGATTCGCAGGGAACGGCCATACCCGGTAGCTGCCATTGCCTACTAGATACCAACAAGTAGGTAGAGGTTGCCTGGACTACGTCCTAACTATTGCACTAGCATGTCGGCAAATACCATCATATTGTCTGGAAATTCAGCACACCATCAAACTTCCCTATGACTTCTACTGAGCAGAAAATCCTTTCTCTTCGGCCATTTATTGGAGCCAAGGATGTGGAAGTGTCGCGGCGGTTTTACCGAGATTTTGGCTTTCTGGAAAATACTATTTCGCCTACCCTCTTCTACTACTCAAAGCAGGGCATGGGCTTCTACCTACAGGATGCTTACGTGAAGGAGTGGGTTGACAATACTATGCTGTTTTTGCAGGTAGATGATGTAGAGCAATACCGAGTTGACTTACTACTGTTGCGCCTGCCCGAGAAATATGCTACTGTGCAGCTTTCTGCTATACGCACCGAATCCTGGGGTAAGGAGTTTTCCGTGCATGATCCTTCGGGAATTCTTTGGCATATAGGTCAATTTCATGATTGATACACCAGCATCTTTTTACTCTTAAAATTAACGCGACATATTCATTTAACAGTATGACTATCAACCGACAAGAAGTAATCAAGACAGCGTATGCGGCTTTCAATGCCCGAAATATCGACAACGCCTTGGCTACCATGCAGCCTACCGTGCAATGGTCGAAAGCCTGGGAGGGCGGCTATATAAGCGGACACGAGGAAATCAGAAGCTACTGGACCCGGCAGTGGAGCGAAATAAACCCCACAGTTGAACCCGTTGGTTCCACAGAAAGACCCAATGGGAGCCTGGAGGTGAAAGTGCAACAAAACGTGAAGGACTTGCAGGGCAAGGATGTGTTTGATGGTCTAGTAAAACACATTTACACATTTGAGGATGGGCTGATCAAAACCATGGACATTGAGTTGGTATAGAACTAGCTGCTTGGTAATGCGGCCCCAGTTACGTGCGTTTGCCGTTCTTTGCGGCACTTCTTTCTGCTGAACACGTGCCCGCTTCCGCCTATGTCTACCCCCGCTTCCGAAGAATTCTCCCCTGCTGTGCTGGCTCAGCTGCGTCGCCTACAAGCGAAATACGCCGCCGATGGCCAGGACCTGGCCGCCTACCTAGAAGGCCTCTACTACGCCGACTACGTCAACTATTGGGACTACATTGAGCTAGACACGTTACTGAGTCTGCAGCGCCCCATCACCCAAATTCCCGACGAGCGGATTTTCATCATGTATCACCAGATTACGGAGCTGTACTTCAAGCTCTGTCTCTGTGAGTACGAGCAAATCGGCGACCTACAACAGCCTACCCTCCAGGAAGTAGTGCTGCGGGTAGGGCGCATCAACCGCTACTTCGAGAATCTGATTGACTCGTTCGATGTGATGGTGGATGGCATGGACAAGCAGCAGTTTCTGCAGTTCCGGATGGCGCTGATGCCGGCCTCGGGCTTTCAGAGCGTGCAGTACCGCATGATTGAGCTGGCCTCTACCTCCCTCGACAACTTGGTAGACAAGGAAAAGCGTCGCCTGCTAGGCGAATCGGCCGACGCGACGGAGTTGATGGGCTGCATCTACTGGAAAGCCGGTGCCACCGTGGAAGAAACCGGCGCCAAGGCGCTTACCCTCACGCAGTTTGAGGAGAAATACACGAAGCAGCTGCACCAGCACGCCGCCGAATATACGGACCGCAACGTGTGGAGTGTGGTGCAGCGCCTACCCCAGGAGGAACAGCGCCACCCCCGCCTGGTGCGCGCCCTGCGCCAGCTCGACGTGAGCGTGAACGTAAACTGGCCGCTGATGCACTTCAAATCGGCGGTGCGCTACCTCCAGCGCGACCCCACCGACGTGCCCGCTACCGGCGGCACCAACTGGCGCAACTACCTGCCGCCCAAGTTTCAGCGCCGCATCTTCTACCCCCAGCTCTGGACCGAGCAAGAACAAGCCGACTGGGGCAAGGCCTGGGTGGAAGAGGTGCTGGGGGAAGAAATGTAAATAGGACTGAGGCTGTGCTACTGATATAAATCCCTATATGATTAAACGATATGAAATCCTTATTCTTCGATAAAAGCTTCCGCACGGCCGCCATTATTTCATTCGTTTTCCTATCGCTTGGCTTTACACTGCTCCATTATGGCTTAGTGGCCTATGGTTGGGCATTTTTTATTCTGCTACCCGTTGTGACGGGGGTAGCCATTGGGGCACTGCCTAACCGCAAGTGGGCACACATAGGGTTGCTTACGAGCTTAGCGATATTCTTTCTGCTACTGCTAGTTGGTCAGCTGGAAGGCATGATTTGCGTCCTGATGGCCCTGCCCTTGGTGGTATCGTGCTTGTTTCTGGGTAGCGTGGTCACGCATCTGGTGCGGCGCCGACAAGAGCTACCTGATCGAAACAGTCTGCCGGTATTAGTCCTTCCCTTTCTATTTTTTCTGCTGAGTGCACCCGCCGAAAAAGCGCTGGAAAATCGGCCCGCTGTCGTTGCGGTTCGCACCGATATTCTCCTCCCTTACTCGGCGGCCCAGGTGTATGAACAAATAAAATCGGTGGATACGCTGGATGCGCCAAAGCCCTTCCTGCTGCAAATTGGCCTACCCATTCCACAAAAGTGTGTGCTGGAGCGCGAAGCAGTAGGTGCCCGCCGCATCTGCTACTTCAGCGGTGGTCAGATAGTAGAGCGTGTTACAGAACTGCACCCAGGAGAAATTCTGCGCATGGATGTAGTGAGGTATCAGTTGACAGGGCGTAAGTGGCTGGGTTTTAAAGAAGCTATTTACCTGTTTGAGCAAGTAGATGCTCACCAAACGCGCCTTAGCCGCATCACTACCTACACCTCCGAGCTAAAACCCCGCACCTATTGGCAGCCGCTGGAACAACTCGGCATTTCGCAGGAGCACCAGTATGTCTTTGATAATCTGCGGCAGGATTTAGAGCGAGCGTACGGGCAAGTCAAGCCCTAATTTACTAAAATACTTAGCAAAAAATTTCCACTATCTTGCTAATATCCTTATCTTTGACTTAACGTACGGTTGTCACCCCGCCAACACGGCTGCTTCTGAAACAGCGAAGCCCGTGTTGCGAGCACGGGCTTCTGGATAAGTAGGGTGTTTTGGCCACCCTCAAATCCACTGGACTATGGGTAAGAGACGTATGCCGCTGGATGGTTTGAAGCTGAGCTTCAACATCCAGGTAAGCAGCACATTCGTTGTGAAAGTGCTGGCAGCCTGCGGCGGCGGGAGCGGGTTGTACCTGCTACTGTCGCACTGGCTGAAGTAGTGAAGGTGGCAGTCAGCCTGGAAAGGTTGGCTGCCATTTTCGCTACACAAACATACGCGATATTTTCAATATATAACGAGAACTACCCCGCTAAGGGTAGCACCGCAGCTTTAAATCTATGTAGCTGACTTGCTACACATTGTCTTTATTTCACTGTAAATTCCACTCCCGTAGTGGCCCACTGCATGGTCACTTTGCCGGAGTTGGCGGCTGTAATGGTGAAGCGCTCTACCGGCTGCTTTAGCGTGGTGGGCTTCACTTTCACGCGCAGAGCGTCCTGCTTCTCATCATATTCGTAGGCGCCCCACTGCTTGGCCGTTTTGTTGAAGATGATGGTCCACTCGTCTTTGCCGGGGATAGAAAACAGGCCATATGTGCCAGCCGGCAACGCTTGGCCATTGATTTTCACGTCTTTGCTCACCATAAACGTTGTGGCCTCGTTGGCGCCTGTGCGCCATACTTTGCCGTAGGGCTCTAGGACACCGAATATTTCCCTACCCTTCACCGAGGGCTGGCTGTACTCAATCATCACCTTGGTGCCGCCCACGGTAGCCGAGGCAGTCGCCGGTGGGCTAGGCCGCTTAGATTTGTCCTGTGGGGGCTTGGTGGTAGTGGCGGGGGTAGTCGTCGTTTGGGCGTGGCTGCGGGTAGGCGCTGCCAGCAGAAGCATAGCGCAGGCGCCCGCTAGAAAAAGGATGCGTTTCATGAGAGAAGTTGGTTGAGATACGTACCGCGGCTATAAGCCAAAACGGTTGAGCTTTGTTTCCCGCTCACCCATTTTCGCTTTCTCCGCCGACCACTAGATAAGCAGCTTTTTGTTATTTGCAGCGCCTGACCTTCTTTTTCATCTCTACCCCTCATGACGACGCCCTACCACCCCAACCCCGACCGCTACCACCAGATGGAGTACCGCCGCTGCGGGCGCAGCGGCCTGAAGCTGCCCGCCATCTCGCTGGGCCTGTGGCACAACTTCGGCGATGTGGACGTGCCAGCCACGTTCCGCGACACGCTGCGCACGGCCTTCGACCACGGCATCACGCACTTCGACCTGGCCAACAACTACGGCCCGCCCTACGGCACCGCCGAAACCAACTTTGGCCGGATTCTAAAAGAAGATTTCCTACCCTACCGCGACGAGCTGATTATCTCCACCAAAGCCGGCTACGATATGTGGCCCGGCCCCTACGGCGAGTGGGGCTCACGCAAGTACCTCATCGCCAGCCTCGACCAGAGCCTCAAGCGCATGGGCCTGGAGTACGTGGACATCTTCTACTCGCACCGTCCCGACCCCGAAACGCCTTTGGAGGAAACTATGGGCGCCCTCGACCACGTGGTGCGCCAGGGCAAAGCGCTGTATGTGGGCATCAGCAACTACCAACCTCAGGAGGCCGCTGAGGCTATCCGGATTCTGCGTGAGCTGGGCACGCCCTGCCTGATCCATCAGCCCAAGTACTCGCTGTTTGAGCGCTGGGTGGAAGGTGGGTTGCTGGATTTACTGGAGGAGAAGGGCGTGGGCTGCATTCCGTTTTCGCCGCTGGCCCAAGGCATGCTGACGGATAAGTATCTACACGGCATTCCGGCCGACTCGCGGGCGGGCCGCGAGGGCCGCCACCTCACGCCCGAGCAACTGACGCCCGAGCGCCTGGAGCAGATCCGGCAGTTGAACGAGCTGGCCCAGGAGCGTGGCCAAAGCCTGGCTCAACTGGCTTTGTCGTGGCTGCTAAAAGACCCACGCGTGACGTCGGTGCTCATTGGCGCCAGCCGCCCGGCCCAATTGCTTGACTCTCTGCAGTGCCTGCGCAATACTGGTTTCCAGGACGACGAACTGCAACGGATTGAGCAGATTTTAGGAGCACGGTAGACTTACTGAAACCACGTATTTTCATTGCCAAGGGGTAGCCGAATGTTGGATTCGGCTCCCCCTTGACTGTTATCATAGAATGTATTGATAGACCAACAGCGCCACAATTTTCCTAGATGATAATTCAACCTATGGCTTCTGCGTGAAAAGCACTTTTCCGGGAGCAGAGGCCAGCTTTTTACTCCTGCGTGCTGACGACGTTGGACATTTACTCAGAAAAGTGCAAAAAGCGGCAATTTAATACAACTTATATAACTGAACATTAGCACTTTATCTATATACAATTGCGTTTGAAGACGATAAATTTCTTTACCTTCGGAGCATCTATTCCCACCTTTCACGATGGTTTTTCTATGGGCAAGAATTTACTCCAAACGGTGAAAAGCTCCTTCACGGCGCAGCAAGTTACCCAGCTTAGCGCGGCCGTACAGGAGAACGAAGGGGGTGTCGAGCAGGTCGTCAACCAATCGGCCATCTTGGTGGTACAGCACCTGATGGCGCGCACTCAGCGGCCGGGAGGCACTGAGGTGCTGGCTACACTGGCTCAGGAAGCGTACCGGGCCGGCGTGCTCCACCACCTCGCCGACCTGCACACCACCGACTGGCAGCGCCGCGGCCTCGACCTGATGCAGGGCCTCCTGGGCGACGCCTACGCACTTACCCTCAACCGATTGGCCGTATCGGCCTATGTGGAGCCCACCGCGGCCCGCACGCTGCTGGGCACTGTGGCCGCCGCTACCCTGGCGGCGCTGGGGCGCTACGCTGCCGAGCAAGAGCTGAGCGTACAGCAGCTTAGTGCCTACCTGCAAAGTCAGCCGGAGGAGATGGGGACAACTGGAGCGGCTGTGTGGCCTTCTGCCAGCACCAGCCTGCCCGAGCCGGCACCCCGGGCGGCCCCCGAGTTAGTACGGGCCGGTGTGGGCAGTTGGGGCGGTACCCCGGAGCCAGCAAGCGACGCACGCACCTCCTCTTCGTTGCGCTGGCAATGGGGCCTGCTGCTGCTGCTCGCCGTGAGCCTGGGCTATTACTTCGGACACGAGCGGCTATCGGCCGTGCCGGGTACTGCGGCTTATGCGGGCACTGCGCCTACTACCACTCCGGCGGCGCTGCCCACTACGGCTTCGACCGATCCGGCTGCTTCGGCCGCTACCGGCCACTACGACAGCGAGAGCGACAGCTACATCTACGACACGGGCCAGCCGGTTATCCTGCAACTAGCCAATGGCACCACCCAGAAGGTAGGCGCCCGCTCCACCGAAAACCGCCTCTACACGTTCCTCTCCGAGCCTACCATTCAGGTGGATCCGGTGAACCGCACGAAGGGCTGGATCAACTTCGACCGCGTGTATTTTGAGCCTGCTAAAGCGGTACTCACGGCCGAGTCGCACCAACAACTGGTGAACGTGGCCGGCATTCTGAAGTCGTTTCCAAACGCTGTGGTGAAGATTGGCGGCTACACCGACAGCCTCGGCAACGACCTGCAAAACCTGCACCTAAGCGAGGAACGTGCCCGCACTGCCATGTTTGCCCTGGCTGATATGGGTATTCCTGTAGCCCAACTGCAAGCCAAGGGGTACGGCTCCAAGCACTCGCTCACTAGCAACGAAACTGTGGAGGGCCGCGCCCTCAATCGCCGCATCAGCATTCGGGTAGTGAAGAAATAACCACTGCTTTCTTTGCTTACAACACGACGCCTCTTCTGCCCCGCGGAAGAGGCGTCGTAACTTATTAGGGAGCGTGTTGTTTTTCCTATCCCGGCTGTTTCAGCTAAGCTGCGGCCGGGGAGGAAGTTTTCATTTACGCTTTTCCTACCCTATGTCTACTCTTCTTTTTTCCCCGCTGCGTCTGCGCGGGCTTGAACTTAAAAACCGCATTGTGGTGTCGCCGATGTGCCAGTACTCCTCGGAGGACGGCTTCGCCAACGACTGGCACCTAGTGCACCTAGGCAGCCGCGCCGTGGGCGGGGCTGGCCTCATCCTCTCAGAAGCTGCCGCCGTGGCGCCCGAGGGCCGCATCACGCCCCAGGACCTAGGCATCTGGAAAGACGAGCACGTACCCGGCCTGAAGCGCATCACTGATTTTGTACGCCAGCAGGGCACCGCCATTGGTGTGCAGCTGGCCCACGCCGGCCGCAAAGCCAGCACCACTCCGCCCTGGGAAGGTGGCAAAGCCATTGCGGCCACGCAGCCCGACGGCTGGGAAGTGGTAGCGCCCAGCGCCCTACCCTTCGCCCCCGACAAAGCCACGCCCCACGCGCTGAGCGAAGCCGAAATTCAGCAGGTTGTGGCTGATTTTAGGGTGGCGGCCCGCCGCAGCCTGGCTGCTGGCTTTCAACTGATTGAGGTGCACGCCGCCCACGGGTATTTGCTGCACGAGTTTCTGTCGCCGCTCAGCAACGAGCGCACCGACCAGTACGGAGGTTCCTTCGAGAACCGCAGCCGCCTGCTGCTGGATGTGGTGGCTGCTATTCGCGCCGAGGTGCCCCACGACTACCCCGTTATCGTACGCATTTCGGCCACCGACTGGACCGAGGGCGGCTGGACCAAAGACGACTCGGTGCAGCTGGCGCGTGTGCTCCAGGCCAACGGCGTCGACCTGCTGGATGCCTCCACCGGCGGCAACGTGCCCGATGCGAAAATCCCCACTGGTCCCGGCTACCAAGTGGAGTTTGCAGCAACTGTGAAACAGCAAACCGGCCTGCCAACGGGGGCCGTGGGTATCATCACCACCGCCCAACAGGCCGAAGAAATTCTGCAACAAGGCCAAGCTGACCTGGTACTGCTGGCCCGCGAGTTTCTGCGCGACCCATACTTCCCCCTGCACGCCGCCCCAGAACTGGACGCAGACCTGCCCTGGCCTGTGCAGTACGAGCGCGCCAAGCGGCCGAAGCGAACAAGCAAGTAGGACTTACCTATTGAAACGCGAGCTTTTATTACAACCCTGGCTACTACGGTGGCCAGGGTTTTGTTTGCTAAAGCCAGAAGAACTGCTGATTTTTCCCAAAATAAAAAAGCTAGTACCAGATTGATTCATCCTAGTATAGCTAGTATTTTTATAGCTGTATTTTTATAAATCTTATCTGTGATTCTGCGCACTATTCTTGATTTTGTTTTGCAATATGACGAGGTAGCAAGCGTATTGCGAGTAGAGTGGGTCAGTGGCCGCAACGTACAACAGCTCCGCCGCAGCGCCGGGCAGTTGCTTTTACTGCTCCAGCAACTGGCTGTGCGGCGCTTGGTAATTGACATGAACAGCGTACCCGACCTGTCGGTAGATGATGAAATATGGCTGGGTACGCACTGGATGCCCGGTTTGGTAGCCCTACCCCTAGAGCGCCTGGTGCTGGTGTTGGATAGTGGGCAAACCCACAACCAGTTGGCCATAAACGCGCTGCACGACCTAGCACAGCCGGCCATCCGCTTCGATGCGCAATATTTTTCCGATACAGATTCGGCGATGCACTGGATCAGCGACGACTCGCCCCACCTACTGCCCCTACTAGCAGAGTGGAACGCCCGCCACGACACGCCGCCAGCGCCGGTCGGTTAGTGTGTGTGCTACTCCTGGTTGATGCGCGAGGTGTGCCGGGTATCGGCCATGCGCAGGTAGGTGATGAGGGAAATGATGGCGCAGGCCGTCACGTACCAATAGAACCACGCCTCCACGTTGTATTCCTTGGCCAGCAGCGCCACATACTCGGCCGTTCCCCCGAACAGAGCCACAGTGAGGGCGTAAGGCAGCCCTACCCCCAAAGCCCGAATTTCGGTTGGGAACAGCTCGGCTTTCACGACGGCGTTGATGGCCGTGTAGCCGCTCATATTGAGCATGGCGATGACCAGCAGCACAAACGCTTCCCAACTGCTGCTAGCGCGGCCCAAGGCTGTCATGAGGGGCACAGTACCCAGGGTGGCGCCTACCCCAAACGCCAGCAGCACCGGTCGCCGCCCTACCCTATCCGACAGTGCCCCCACTACGGGTTGTAGCACCATGGCCACCGCCAGCGCCCCAAACGACACCAGCGTGGCCTGGTCTTTTGTGAAGCCTGCGGTATTTACCAGAAACTTCTGGGTATAGGTGGTGAAGGTGTAGAATACAATGGTGCCGCCCAGCGTGAGGCCTACCACCGTGAGCACCTCGCGAGGGTAGCGCAGCAGCACGCGCAGCTTGCTTTCTTCTTTCTCCGGCGCCGATCCAGCGGGTTGATCTTTCTTTACGAACGCGTCTGTTTCTTCCATGTGCCGCCGCAGAAATAGCGCCACCACGGCCGCTGCTGCACCTATCACAAACGGGATGCGCCAACCCCAGGCGTGCAACTGCTCCGAAGTCAGCAGCGCTTGTAAAGCCAGTTGTACCAATAGCGCCACCAGCTGCCCTGCTATCAGGGTCACGTATTGAAAGCTGGAAAAGAAGCCCCGATTCTTTCGGTCGGCTATTTCGCTGAGGTAGGTGGCCGAGGTGCCGTACTCGCCGCCCACGCTCAGCCCCTGTAGCAGCCGCGCTACCACCAGCAGTACGGGCGCGAACACGCCAATGGTAGCATAACCGGGCGTGAGGGCAATGAGCAGGGAGCCGGTGCACATCAGCACCACCGACAGCAGCAGAGCCGCTTTCCGGCCCTGGCGGTCGGCGTAGAGGCCCAGCAGCCACCCGCCTAGCGGCCGCATCAGAAAGCCTACCGCAAAAATGGCCGCCGAGTTGAGCAGCTGCGCCGTTTGGTTGCCTTTGGGGAAGAAAGCCGGCGCGAAGTACAGCGCAAACGCCGAGTAGATGTACCAGTCGTACCATTCTACCAGATTGCCAATGGAGCCGCTGAAGATGGATTTCACCCGCGAGGCCATCGTGCGGGTAGGAGCTGTTGTCATGCCGCAAGGTACGCGGCGTAAAGCGGCTTTCGGTATTCCCGCGCCAGCATCTACCTTTGCCGGCAGTTGTTCTTTGCCTGTTTTCCAACAGACGACGGAAGGTGGCCGCCCCGCGGGTGCGGCCCGAAAAAGGGAATCGGGTGCAACTCCCGAACAGACGCGCTACTGTGAGTGCCACCACGGTGTCCCCGCTTGCTACCCATTGCCTGCCTACACGGCCGGGTGAGAAGGGTCGGGCGACACGGCACGAAGTCAGGAAACCTGCCTACCGCCGACTGACAAGTAGGTAGCCCCCGCGCCTGGGGCCATTGTCGGGTATGGAGGAAGCACACGAGCCGTCCGGAGCGCCCCGCGCCACCGGCCAGGAGTCGTACGCTTTTTCCTACCCTGCATCGGCTCGGTTGTGGGTTGGCTTCCTTCGAAAAGCCGTCGAAGAGCGTTTCACCCTTTCACTGACTTGTGATGACCCTCGAAGAGAAAATTACCCGTGCCGAGACGCGCATTTTCAAAGCCGTATTCCCCAACACCACCAACCACTACGACACGCTCTTTGGCGGTACTACCCTGCACATGATGGACGAGGTAGCCTTTATCACGGCTACCCGCTTTTCGCGCCTGAAAATGGTGACGGTATCTTCTGAGCGGGTCGATTTCACTCACCCCATTCCCGGCGGCACGCTGGTGGAGCTGATTGGCCGCGTAGAGCACGTAGGCAACACCAGCCTGAAAGTGCGCGTGGACCTGTTTGTGGAGCAGATGTACTCCGAGGAGCGCGAAAAAGCCGTTTCAGGCGTCTTCACGTTCGTAGCCATCGACGAAAATAAGCGCCCCATCCGCATCCTGGATCAGCCGGTGGAGGCAGTAGGATAACAGGACTTTTACTGATAGAACGTCATTCCGAGCTTGTCGAGGAATCTCGCGTGCTCCCGCTAATTCCTGACGATTGAAATTACCGTGGCACACGAGATTCCTCAACAAGCTCGGAATGACATTCTAATGGTTATTTTCTGCCAGAAAAAGCTGCTCCTCTGTATCTTTGTGGTCCTTTTCCTACTCCGGTTTAAAGGGTAACTACCTTTCACCCATGTTGTTTACCACTGCTTCCCCCCAGGAAGTCGAGTTGCTGCTCTCGCCTGAGCATGCCTACGACGAATTTACGCGCTACGAAGCCCTCTTGGCAGCCGCCGGCCTACGCCCCGGCCAGGCCGATTTTGTGCACCTGCGCAAACGCAGCATTGATGCCCGCGGCCGGCAGCCATTGGTGCGCCTGCGCGCCGACATCTACCGCACGGCGCCCCCGGCCGAGCTGTTTGGCCCGTGGTTTCAGTTTCCCAACGTGAGCCGTGCCCGCCGTACGGTCTTGATTGTGGGAGCGGGTCCGGCCGGGCTGTTTGCGGCGTTGCGGGCCATTGAACTCGGTATCAAGCCTATTGTGGTGGAGCGGGGCAAGGACGTGCGCACCCGCCGCCGCGACTTAGCGGCCCTCAACAAACAGCAGCTCGTCAACCCCGACAGCAACTATTGCTTCGGCGAGGGCGGCGCGGGCACCTACTCCGATGGTAAGCTCTACACCCGCTCTACCAAGCGCGGCGACGTACAACGCATCCTGCGCCTACTGGTGCAGCACGGCGCTACCCCCGATATTCTGATAGATGCTCACCCACACATCGGCACCAACAAGCTGCCGGCCGTGGTGGCCGCCCTGCGAGACTCGGTGCGCGCAGCCGGTGGTGAGGTACGGTTTGACACACGGGTAGACGATTTGGTGCTAACTGAGAACCACCTCCGTGGCGTGGTCACGGCCCAGGGCGAGGAACTGCTGGCCGATGCCGTCATCTTAGCCACCGGCCACTCCGCCCGCGACATCTACGAGCTGCTGCACCGCCGCGGCGTGCTCATCGAGGCTAAGCCCTTTGCGCTGGGTGTGCGCGTGGAGCACCAGCAGCAGCTCATCGACCGGGCCCAGTACCGCCTCCCCGACCGCGGCCTGCTGCCGGCCGCTTCCTATGCGCTGGTGCACCAAACCCAGGGCCAGGGCGGGCAGCGGGGCGTGTTTTCGTTTTGCATGTGCCCTGGCGGCTTTATTGTGCCGGCAGCCACCGCGCCCGGCGAGGTGGTGGTCAATGGCATGTCGCCCAGCCGCCGCGACTCGGAGTTTGCCAATTCTGGCATTGTAACGGCCGTGGAGTTGGAAGATATGGACGTGCGCCAGCACGGCGCCTTGGCCGGTCTGCACCTACAACAGCAGATTGAACAGCGCGCTTGCCAGCTAGCTGGCAACACGCAGGTAGCCCCGGCTCAGCGGCTAGGCGACTTCCTGAAAGGCAAGGTTTCGGCTGACTTGCTGGAAACGTCCTACCAGCCCGGCCTGGTGTCGGTGCCGATGGACAAGGTGCTGGGCAAAAACCTGGCAAACCGGCTGCGGCAAGGCTTCGAAAACTTCGGGCGCAAGATTCCGGGCTATGCCACCAACGCCGCACAGATTGTGGGGGTAGAGAGTCGCACGTCGTCGCCGGTGCGCATCCCCCGTGACCGGGACACTTTGCAGCACCCGGTGGTGCGCGGCTTATTTCCGTGCGGTGAGGGGGCGGGCTACGCCGGCGGTATCGTGTCGGCGGCTATGGATGGCGAGCGGTGCGCGGAAGCGGTTAAGGCAGCTGTTAGCTGATGGCTATTAGCCTCTTTTCTTTCGTACACAGAAGTTTCTGTCCATTTACACATTAAAGCTATCAGCCAACAGTTGATAGCCAATAGCTTATGAAAAAGACTGTTGTTATTGGGGCCAGTGATAACCCCGCCCGCTACTCATTCCGGGCTGTGAACATGCTCAAAAACTACGGCCATGAGGTGGTGCCCGTCGGCATCCGCAAGGGCCAAGTGGCTGGCCTCGACATCCACACCGACCGCCCCACCGAGGAAGATGTGGATACCGTGACGTTGTACGTTGGCCCTCAGAACCAGCCCAGCTGGTATGAGTACATCCTGGACCTCAAGCCCAAACGCATCATCTTCAATCCCGGCACCGAGAACGAGGAGCTGGAGCGCATGGCCCAGGCCAAGGGCATCCGTACCGAAGAGGCTTGTACGCTAGTGATGCTATCGGTAGGCAACTACTAAAACAACTGCTTCGCTGTATAAAACAGCCCGACCGCAAAAGTCCCCACGATTATATGTGGAGACTTTTGCGGTCGGGCTGTTTTTCTATCAAGTCTTACTCGGCGTTGCCGTACATATTCGACTCCCCGCCATCAACGGCAATAGTTTGCCCACTTACGTAGGAGGCATCGTCACTTAGCAGAAAAGCTACCAATTTCGCTACCTCTTCTGGCAGGCCCAGACGCCGGGTAGGATTATGGCTAGCGTATTGTTGTTCAGCTTGCTTGGGGTCGGCAGGATTCACTTGTTTGAACGCCTCGGCTACCATAGGTGTCAGAATAGCACCGGGCGCAATGGCATTGGTGGTGATGCCGTAGCGGCCGTATTCTAGGGCCGCGTTTTTGGTCATGCCCGACACGGCGTGCTTGCTGGCTACGTAGGGCATCTGGTTTAGCACACCCCGGATACCGCCTACGGAAGCCACGTTCACAATGCGGCCACTACCCTGCTGCTGCATTACGGGCAGTACGTAGCGCAATCCGTAGTACACGCCCATCAGGTTGATGTCGATTACTTTTTTGAACACGACTATATCGTACTCGGCGATGCTGGCCTGTTTGCCTTCAATGCCGGCATTGTTGTAGAAACCATCGATACGGCCAAACTTAGCAACGGCTTCGGCTACGTAGTTTTTGACGGCCGCCTCGTCCGACACGTCGGCCACGACGGTCAGCACCTCTACCGCTGGAAACTGCCCAGTAATTGCATGTTGCGCCTCTTGCAGGCTTTGCTCGTTGTAGTCAACTAGCACCAAGTTAGCACTTTGGCTCGCTAGCTCCTTGGCGGCGGCCAAGCCCAGGCCCATGGCTGCACCTGTAATCAGCATTACTTTCCCTTGCATTGTACTCATATCAGTGAAAATTGATGTAGATACATACAACAAGGCTTCCGGTTGAATTGTTGTGCTTGCCCTCCTGCCCTCTGCCCTGCGCCACATTGCGTACAATTATTTTTATCAATTCAGGCAACCGTTCCTCACTTCCTACCATCTACCTTCCCAAACACGCTTGCTATTGCTTTAGACCTCTACCCCAACACCCGTGACCGACGCCGACCTCATTGCCGCTTGCCGCCAGGGCAACAGCCGCGCCCAAAAGCTGCTCTACGAGCGGTTTGCGGGGCTGATGCTCTCCGTGTGCCTGCGCTACCTACGCCATCGCGAGGATGCTGAGGAGGTGATGATTGGCGGCTTTGTGAAGGTGTTTAGAGCCTTGGACCAGTACCGAAACGAGGGCTCGTTTGAGGGCTGGATCCGGCGGATTATGGTGAATGAGGCCCTGGGGCAGCTGCGCCGCAAGGAGCCCCTGCACTTGGCCATAGACGACGTGCCCAGCACAGCCGCCGTGACGCCTGCCACCGCCGACACCCAGCTACAGGCCGACGACATGCTGGCCCTGCTGGCCGAGCTGCCTGCTGGCTACCGTACGGTGTTCAACCTGTACGCGCTGGAGGGCTACTCCCACCCCGAAATTGCCGAGCTGCTGGGCATTTCGGAAGGCACCAGCAAGTCGCAGCTTAGCAAGGCGCGGGCCATGTTGCAGCGCCGCCTGACCGTGGCCAACGCCACGGCCATTTCTACCACCCCACCAAAAGAATACTATGCAACCGGAAGATATTGATCAGCTGTTTCGGGACCGGCTCCAGGGTCACGCCCCTACCCCGCCCGACCACCTATGGGCTCAACTAGAGGAAGAGATACAACCCGCTAAAAAGCGCCCCGCTATGTGGTTATACTCCGCCGCCGCGGTAGTAGCGCTACTGCTGGCAGTTGGCCTGGGCTGGCTGCTGCAAGCCCCTGGCACCGTAGATACGGCAGGCCAGCTGGCCACCACCAGCCCCGCAGCTTCCGCCCCGAAAAAAGAATTGCCTACCCAGGCAACCGCTCCCCAAGACCTCGCATCTATCCCTTCAGAAGCCCCGGTTGCTACCGCCCCCGATGCTTCGACAGCGCAAACGGCGCTGCCCGCCAGTTCTCAGCCAGCAGCTACCCACATGGTTGCGGCCACTACTACTTCTGCTCGCCCGGCGCCGGCTGCCGTGGCTACGCTTGCTACCCCCAAGGCGCGTCCGGAGCGCCTGGGCGCGGTAGCTGCTTCGGAAGTAGCAACCGTAGCCGTGCCAGCCACGCTGACTACCACGCAAGTGCCTACCCGCCCCATTGAGGTGGAGGTGGTGCGCGAAGCGGCAGCACCAGTGCTGGTCGCATCGTCGGCCCCCGCGGCGACGCCCCAGCAGCGTAGCCGCCTGGGTGCGGTGCTGCGCCAGGCGCGCAATGCCGTAGTTGGCGACCCGGTAGACCTCCAACAGGTAGGCCTACCCGAAACCCTGACGGTGCAGGCTCGTGTGGCCGGCCATCAGCTCAACAAAACGATTCAACTCTAACACTTCCACGCCATGAAACGCGTATCTTCCCTGCTAGCCGCCGCTGCGCTGCTGGCCCTGGCCGCGCCTTGCTCGGCCCGTGCTACCGACCTCCTCTCCGTTCGCTCGCTTCGTCCTACCCCTGTTCACAACGACGATACCATCATCGTGCGCCTACCCAACCAGGCTGTGATGACACTGTACGTGAAGAACAAAGCACAGCTGCGGCAGTTGCAGAACTATAAGCTCGACTCGCTGATGACCGTGCTGAACGGCTACATCACGCAGGCTGAGGCCGCCGGGAAAAACTCGCAGTCGGGTGAGGTGACGACGGAGTTCTACCCCGCCAAAGACCACCCCGGCGCCGGCGTGCCCGAGCAAATCCGCATTACGGTGCGCAACGAGGATGCGCAGGGCAAGCCCCAGAAACCCACTGCCGAGCGCGTAGACGTGACCCTGGGCCGTGCCGGTAGCGTGGTGGTAGTGGAGAGGAAAGACGAGCAGGGCAACGGCCACGTTTCCGTCCGCATCGACAATACCAGCAAAGATGCGAACCGCGACTCGCTGCGCATAGCCAAGCGCCAGCGCGAAGCCAACCGCAGCAGCAAAAGCGCCTTTGGGATGGATCTGGGCCTGAATGCGCTTGTGAACAAAAGCGCGCCTACCAGCGGGCAGCCTATTGATCTGCGCCCCTTTGGCTCGCGCTACGTGAGCTTATACTGGCGCTACGCCCAGCGTCTGGGCAGCAAAGGCTCGCCCATGTACCTGCTGCTGGGCCCCGAGTTTTCCTTCAACAACTACATGCTCGACAACAACACCCAGTTTGTGTCGAACCCCGGTCTCGGCAGCGGCCAGCCCAACTACACCACGGTAGAGCGCACCGGCTTTCCCGTGGAAAAGAGCAAGCTGATGATGTCTAGCCTCAACCTGCCCGTGATGCTCCAGCTGAACCTGCGCGACAAGGAATACCGCAAAACGTTCCGGCTGGCGGCCGGGGGCTTTGTGGGCTACCGCCTGGGCACGCACACCAAGCTGAAGTACGACCAGGACGGCGACACCCGCAAAGACAAAGACCGCGGCAGCTATAATTTAGAGGATTTCCAGTATGGCCTGCAGGGTGGTATCGGCTTCCGTAAGGTAGACTTGTTTGCCAAGTACCACCTCAACCAGTTGTTCAAAGACAACCGTGGGCCCCAGGCCCAGAGCCTGAGCTTCGGCATCACGTTTTTCGGGCTTGATTAACGAATAGAGTACATAAAAAGCCAGTCATGCTGCGCGCAGCATGACTGGCTTTTGTTTTTTTCTAACAGGTGTTCTATCAACTCCCTACCCCGCCCGGAAAAAATTATCCAGCAGAATAGCCGCCGAAATAGCTACGTTCAGGCTCTCGGCTTGGCCGCGGCCGGGGATGTGCAGGCGCTGGGTGAGGCACTGCTCTACGGCCGGTGTGAGGCCGTGGCTTTCGCTCCCCATCACCAGCACGCCCTGGGGTTGCAGTTGGAGGCGGTGTACGTTGTCGCCATGCAAGTCGGCACCGTAGATGGGCATTGTGGGGGGCAGGGAGGCCAGCCACGGCGGCAAATTACGCTGCCAAACAGGCACGCGGGTGAACGAGCCCATGGTGGCGGCCACCGTTTTGGGGCTCCACGGGTCGGCGCAGGTGTCGGAGCATACCACGCCGGGCAGGCCGTACCAGTCGGCCAGGCGAATGAGCGTGCCTAGGTTGCCGGGGTCGCGCACCTCGTCCAGTGCTAATAATAGGCCGGGCGCCGTAGGCAGGGGTAGCTCCTCGGGTAGGCGGGCCACGGCCAGCGCCGTTTGGTTGGTAGCCAATGTACCCAGGCGGGTCAGTTCCTCCGCCGAAACCACCTCTACAGGTACCTGGGCGGGGAGTGGCGAAATTTTTGCCGCAAACTCCGCCGTCACGAACAACCGTTCGGTCAGAAGTGTAGAACTTAGCAGCTCCAGAACGCTTTTGCCTCCTTCCACCAGAAAAGCGCCGTGCCGTAACCGGTATTTTTTTTGGTGCAGGGCGTGCACATATTTTGCTACTGCTTTTGAAACCATTGTTCTTCGTTAATACACTGGGAGCCAGCTTGCACTGGCGCCGACTGTTGCCAGTGTGCTGGCTGCTGCTGGCGCTGGCCGGCTGCGCACCCACTAAGCTGGTACCGCCCGGCCGAAACTTGCTGAATACTATTGAATTGGAGGGGGTAGACAAGGCCGATGCCGAGCGCATGCAAACGCTCTACCAGCAAAAGCCTAACTCTCGGTTTCCCATCCCAAAGCTACTCATCTATCAGCTGGGGACGAATTTTTATGACTCGGCGAAAGTCCGGCGCAAGCTCAACGCCGATTTGGAGCGCTACAACCGCCTTATTGCCCAGGCCCGCCCCGACTCGGTGGAAGTAGCCAAGCTCACGCAGAAGCGGGAACGACTCAACCGGCGCTACCAGCAGAAGCTCGACAAGGGCAACGCCATCATGCGCATCGGCGAACCGCCGGTGCTCTACGACACGGCCCTCACGCGCCAGACGGTCACGCAGCTCGGTATCTTCTTAAAATCCAAGGGCTTCTTCCGCAGCAGTGTGTATGCCACCGATACTGTGGAGGACCGTCGCGCCACCGTGACCTACCACGTGCACGAGGGCCCACCTTTCCATTATACCCAGCTTGACTACACCATCCCCGACACGAGCGTGGCACGGCGGGTGCTAGCCACCAGGCCCGGGTCGCTGCTGCACGTGGGCGACCAGTACGACGAAGAGATGATTGGGCAGGAGCGCACCCGCATCGAAACGCTGCTGAAAAACGCGGGATACTATGACTTCCGTGAGCAGTATATCACGCTGGAGGCTGATACTAGCTTTGTGCCAACCACTGTGCGCCTGCGCACCTTCGTTGCCGATCCGGCACCGGGCCAGTCACACCGCCTGTATACCATTGAGCGCGTAAGCTTTATTGCCGACGCCGGCTTGGTGCGCTTTGGAGTAGCGCGCGACACGGTGGTGCGCGACTCGGTGAAGTTCCTGGCCTACGAGCACAAAATCCGCCCGCGCATTCTGGACGATAAGCTGGAAGTGCGCCCCGGCGACCATTACAGCCTGGCCAATACCCTGCTCACGCAACGGCAGTTGGGTTCGCTGGATATGTTCCGGTTCAATACGGTGAACTACCGCCGCCTACCCCGCCAGTCGAACACCCTGGCCGACTCAGTACAGGGCCAGCTGGTGGCTATTGTGAATGCCTCGCCGGCCAAGAAATTTCAGGAAACCACCGAGTTTGGGGGCACTTACGTGAGCGGACTGGTAGGCCCCTTTGCCAACGTGCGCCTGCGCGTGCGCAATCCGTTTGGGGGGGCCGAAGTGCTGGAGTTTGGCGTGCGTACTGGCTTTGAAGGGCAGTATAATATTGCCAGTACTAATGGTGAGACTAGCGGCAACCCTGATGCAGTGCTCACTACCCAGATTGGCGGCAACGTGAATTTGGTCATTCCACAATTCATCATTCCTTTCCGGCCCCAGCGCTACTTGGTTCGCTACAACCCGCGTACCCGCATCAACGCCTCCTACACGTTTGTGAGTCGGCCGCAGTACACGCGTACTAATGCCGAGGCTACCTACGACTATATCTGGCAGCGTTCCGAGTTTCATCAGTACGTGTTCACACCCGCTGACTTAAGTATTGTGAGCACCCCGAAAATTGATGATATCTTCCTAGACACGTTACGCTCGTTATCTAGGCGTGGATTTCCACTGATTCAGAGCTTTACCCGGCAGCTGGTACCCAGCATCAACTTCACTTCCCTTTACAACTCCAACGATTTTAACCAGACCCGCGACGCCCGCTATCTGCGCATGTATGCCGAAGTAGGCGGCCTTACGCGCAAGATTTACCAAGCGATTTTCCCGGATCTGAACGTATTTAACTTTGCCCGCTTTAATGCCGATTACCGCCGCTATATCAAGCTAAATCAGAAATCATATTTCGTTTATCGCTTCAACGTAGGCGTGGCGCGTGCCCTCACTCCTACCACCTATTACCCCGCCGGCTCCGACGTGCAGCAGACAGGTCTGATCATCCCCTATGACAAGTTTGTGTTTGCTGGCGGTAGTTCCAGCGTACGGGCATGGGCACCACGCCGCCTGGGCCTGGGCTCGGCGCAGACGCTCGACGCCAATAGGCGCCAGAACCTAGCCCAAGAGCAGCCGGGTGAATTGCTGCTGGAAGGCAACGTAGAATATCGATTCCCGCTGTACAGCTTCATTAACGGAGCTGTGTTTACGGACTACGGCAACGCATGGCTACTGCACAAAGACAGTCGCGAAAATGCCGATTTTCAGTTCAACCGCTTTTACAAGGAGTTTGCCGTAGGCTCGGGCTTCGGCCTGCGCTTCGATTTTACTTTCCTCATCCTACGCCTCGATGTAGCCACCAAAGTCTACGATCCTACTCACCCCGGCAACCGCTGGGTGATTCGCAACTTCGGTTTCGGCGCCCGCCAAACGGCATTTAACCTAGGTATAGGGTATCCGTTCTAACGAGAAGTGGAGTGAATAAAGCTGTGTGTCATCCTGAGCAGCGCGAAGGACCTTCTCACGCGTGAGCAATTATCGTAACAACGACTTGTTCTGCAGGCACAAGGTCCTTCGCGCTGCTCAGGATGACAGAACGTCAAAACTCACCATCTCACTATTTCACCAGTTACCACCCCAATAGCTCGCCCAACGTTTTGGCTACCTTCTCGGCATTGGGGAGCATTTGCTTTTCCAGGGCCACGTTCAGCGGAACGGCAGGGAGATTGGCGGCGCCCAGGGTGAATACGGGCGCGTCGAGGTGCTGGAAGCAGGTGCGCTGGATGCGCCCGGCGAGGCTCTCGGCGAAGGAGTTGAGCAGAGGTTCTTCGGTGAGCACCAGTACTTTACTATGCTGGCGCACGGCGCGTTCCACCGCCGCGTAGTCGAGGGGGTTGAGGGTGCGCAGGTCCAGGATTTCGACGCGACCGGGGAATTGCTGGCTGGCGGTTTTGGCCCAGTACACGCCCATACCGTAGGTAACGACCACGCAGGTAGCACCTCGGCGCGTCTGCTCGGGGTCAGCGGGTTGAGCAATGGCGGCTTGGCCCAGGGGTAGCACGTAGCCGGTGGCCGGCTCGGGCGTGCGGGCGTCCTCGGTGCCGGGCACCTTGCTCCAGTACAGGCCTTTATGCTCCAGCAGCACCACCGGATTGGGGTCGAGGAAGGCGGCGCGTAGCAGGCCCTTCATATCGGCCGCGTTACTGGGGTAGACCACCTTGATACCCCGGATGTTCAGCAAGGTGCTTTCCACCGAGCCCGAGTGGTAGGGGCCGCCGCCCCCATACGCGCCCACCGGCACCCGAATCAGGCTCTGCACTGGAAACTGACCGTTGGATAGGTAGCACGACTTCGATAGTTCCTCCACCAACTGATTCAGGCCCGGCCAGATATAGTCAGCAAACTGAATTTCGACAATGGCCTTGGCGCCCACGGCTGCCATACCGGCCGTGCTGCCCACAATATAGGCTTCTTGAATGGGGGTATTAAACACACGTTGGGCACCATATTTCTGCGCCAGCAGTGCCGCTTCGCGAAACACGCCACCCAGGGCGCCACCTACGTCCTGCCCGTAGAACAACGCCTCTGGAAACTCGCGCAAAATATCATCCACAGCATGCAGAGCGGCGTCTACCATCGTCACTTTCTCGGCGCCGGCGGGGCTTCGCTCGCCGGCTTCCTCCGTAATGGTCGGCGGGGCGAATTCGTGGTCGGCGAAGGTAGCTGGGTCGGGGTCGGCGGCTTGCAGGGCCCGCTGATAGTCATTCTCGACTGTCGTGCGGGCCTGGGCGGCCAAGTGGTCCAACTCGGCTTCGGTAGCCAGGCCCATATCCAGCAGCTGGCGGTGCAGGCGTGGCAGCGGGTCGTTGGTGGCGTGCTGAGTGATGTTGTCGCCGCGGTATTTCTCGCGCCGCACGCCGCTGGTGTGGTGGGCCAACAAAGGGCAGGTAGCGTGCACCAGCACCGGACCGCGGGTGTCGCGGGCGTGGGCAAAGGCTGCAGCCAGCCCGGCGTAGGATACAGCAAAATCGGCGCCGTCAATTTTCAAGCGGTGCAGCCCTTTGAAGCCGGCCGCAAACTCGTAGGCGTTCATGGCGCGCATCTCCTGGCCAGTAGCCGAAATACCCCAGTCGTTATCCTGCACCAAGAAAATAACGGGTAGTTGGTGCAACACAGCCATTTGCAGAGCTTCACTCACCTCGCCCTCCGTCATGGCCCCGTCGCCGATGGAGCACAGCACTACAGGGCGCTGGTCGGCAGTCTTTAGCAGGCCCTGACTTTCCAGATACTTGATGCCGTGGGCCATGCCCGTGGCCGGAATGGCCTGCATACCGGTGGCCGAGCTTTGGTGCGGAATTATGGGGAAGCCCTCCCGGCGCAGGGAAGGGTGCCCGTAGTACGTGCGCCCGCCTGAAAACGGGTCGTCGCGCTTGGCTAGCAGTTGCAGCATCAGCTCGTAGGGCTGCAAGCCCAGGCCCAGCAGCAAAGCATCGTCGCGGTAGTAAGGGGCGGCGTAGTCGGTAGGGCGCAGGTGGAAAGCGGCGGCCAGCTGCACAGCTTCGTGGCCGCGGGCGGTGGCGTGCACATAGCGGGCCGTCACGGCCTTGTTTTCTTCGTAGAGACGCGCCAGCTCGGCGGCCGTGTGCATCAGACGGTAGGCGCGCATCTGGGTATCCGGGTGGGGAACGGTGAACGGGGAAGCAGGGTCGGAGAAGGGGGTGGGTGGGGTGGTCATGCGGGTGGGGTAGGAAAAAGCGAAAGTACGGCTTTGGGCGAAGAATGCCTGCGGAGCAGGTTTTGTACGTATTTTTGCACCTTCGGCCCCGGCGCTCCGGCGTGGCGGCTTTCTTCTAGCTACATCTACTGCGCTTTTGTCTGCTACTCCCACCTCTCCGTCTACCCCTGCTCCGTCCGCCTTCCGCGCTACCGTAGAAAGCTGGATGCGTGACTTTCAAGACCGTCTCTGCCAACAGCTAGAGCAGGCCGATGGCACCGGCAAGTTCCTGACCGATGCCTGGCAGCACCACCAGAGCGGCGGCGGCCGCACCCGCGTGCTCACCGAGGGTACGGTGCTGGAAAAAGCCGGCGTGGCGTTTTCGGCGGTGGCAGGCGAGATGAGTGCCCAGGCGGCCCAACTGCTGCACATGCCCAACCCGGCGTTTTTCGCCACAGGCGTGTCGGTGGTACTGCACCCACGCAGCCCCAGAGTACCCATTGCCCACATGAACGTGCGCTATTTTGAGGCCGGCGACGGGCAGGCGTGGTTTGGCGGCGGGCTGGACCTGACCCCGATTTACGTGGACGAGGCGCAGGCCCGCTGGTTTCACGAACAAATTCAGGCCGTGTGCCAGCGCCACGATGTGGCCTACTACCCTCGCTTCAAGCAGTGGGCCGACGACTACTTCTTCCTACCCCACCGTCAGGAAACCCGCGGCGTAGGCGGCATTTTCTTCGACCGCCTCACAGTGGGCAAAGATGGCTCGGCGGAAGCGCTGTTTGCGTTTGTGCAGGACGTGGGCAATCTGTTTGGTCCTACCTACACGGAGCTGATGCGCCGCAACCAGCCCCTACCCTTCGGCGAAGCCGAAAAGCAATGGCAGTTGGTGCGCCGCGCCCGCTACGCCGAGTTCAACCTGGCCTTCGACCGGGGCACGCGCTTTGGACTGGAAACCGGGGGCCGCACCGAGAGCATACTGATGAGTATGCCGCCCCGTGCCGAGTGGCACTACAACCGCGTGCCCGCGCCCGGCTCGCCGGAGGCCGCTACCCTGGCCTGGCTGCGCAAGGGCGTCGATTGGGTTTCTACTACCACTGCAACATCTCCTACCCTTGCTTGAGCAGCTACGCGCCCTGGACCGGTGGCTGATCATCGCCATCAACCTGCACCACTCGCCCGCGCTGGACAAGTGGATGGTGTTTTTCTCGGAGCGCTTGGTGTGGTTTCCGGCCTATGCGGTGATGCTGGTGGTGCTGGGCTACCTCTACCAACGCCGGGCCCTGCTACTGCTGCCGCTGCTGGGCCTGAGCGTGGCGCTGGCCGATGTGATTTCCAGCCGTTTCTTTAAACCCTACTTTGCCCGCCTGCGTCCCTGCCACGACCCGCAGGTATCGACTACGCTGAATCTGGTGAACGGCTGCGGCGGTCAGTTCGGATTTTTGTCGTCGCACGCGGCCAACGCCTTTGCTCTGGTCATCTTCCTGTGGCTGGTGCTGCCGACGCGCTACCGCCTGGCCAAGTGGCTCACGCTGGCGTGGGCTGTGGTGGTATCCTACAGCCGCATCTACCTGGGCGCCCACTACCCTTCCGACGTACTGGCTGGTGCCACGCTAGGCAGCCTCACGGCTTGGGGCTGCGCTGAGTTGTATAAATGGGGCGCTGCCCGCTGGTGGCCGCAGACAACTTCCCGCATGCAGTAGCGCGCCAGAGCGCATCAGCCGCCCTTTCACGGTGCAGTCTGCTACTCACTTGTCGAAAAGTCTGGTGAGTATCAGTCCTATCCTATTTGTTTCCTTCCGATTCTGCCTATCTTCTGCCCGTTCTTTTGGCACGATAGGCATGATGAAAACACTTTTTGGGCTATTGCTGCTGTTGAGCCTAGTGGCCTCCTCCCACGCGCAGCAGCCGGAGCGCGTGCTCTGGCAAGTGGGTAAAGCGGATCAATCGGGGGCGGAGTTTGCGCTGGCGCCGGCGGGCTTTCGCAAGTTTGTGGGCCAGGATTTTGGCTACGAAGACAAGTGTTTTTTCATTGGGGCGTCAAAAGAGAAGCGGGACTTCCCCTACGTATTGCCAGGGCCGGTAGACACGTGGGGCGGCACTTGGAGCACCGCTGGCTGGCGTACCAATCAGGTGAATCTGCTGTTTTCCCTGAAAAAGCTGCCCGTAGCGGGTAACTACAAACTCGTCATTCGATTAGCCGACTATGCTAAAACGTTTTTGCCCCTGCTGCATGTCAGCATCAACGGGCAGGAAGAACGAATACAATTGACCGCCGCAGGGTACGATGTGCGCCAACAGCGGCGGCCCAAACTAACCGAAAGTCCCGTTGATACGGCCTCTATCAGCGGCAATCTGGCAAAGGCTACCCCCAAAGTCATCGAAATTCCGCTGGATAAAGGCGTCCTGCAAATAGGTGGCAACCAGGTGACTATCACCGTCACGGAAGGTTCCTGGATTCTTTTCGATCAGGTGAGCTTGCTTGGCCCGGCGGGTGTGACGGTGCAACGTCCCCAACAGCTTTTCGTGCGCTCCGTCATGCCTGCTTCATACGAGTTGGCCGCCGATGGGCAGCGCCGGCAGCCCTTGCTCGTGAGTGTGCAGCACGTGACGGGCATGCCTACCCTGAGCGTGCAGCTGGATAAGCAGACCATTTTTAGTGAGTCTGTAGAAAAGGGTGCGTACGAGTTTGAGGCGCTGATGCCCGCCGTAACCGTCCCTACCCAAAGTCGCTACGCTATCCTGGCAAACGGGAAAGTGGTGCAGCAGGGCGTGGTGCAGCGCGCACTGCAAAAAGAGCAAACCCTGACCGACTACGTGGATACGCGCATGGGTACGGCCCACTCTCGGTGGATGATTGCGCCGGGACCGTGGATGCCCTTTAGCATGGTGAAGATGAGCCCCGACAACCAGAATGGCGGTTGGCAGGCGGGCTACCAGCCTACCTACGAAAGCGTGGGCACCTTCAGCCATATCCACGAGTGGACCATGGCCGGCCTCGGCGTATTTGCCACCAACGGCAAGCTACGAACTAAGATAGGCGACGAGTTGCGGTCGGAGTCGGGCTACCGCTCGCGTATCGACAAGAAAACGGAACAGGCGCCTATTGGCTACTACGCGGTGCAATTGGCCGATTATGGTATCAAGGCGGAAGTCACGGCTACTACCCGCTGCGGGTTCGAGCGGTTCACGTTTCCCGCCGACCGCGACAGCGCCCGCGTGCTGCTTGATTTTCACATTCCCTCGGAGTATGACTATCAGTTGAAGGATGTTCAGGTGAAGCAGGTGAGTCCCTACCGTCTCGAAGGGAGTATCCACCAATTTTCGGGCGGCGTGTGGAGCCACGACGCAGACCAGGACTACACGCTGCATTTTGTAGTCGAGTTCGATCAGCCCATGAAGCGGCTGGGTGGCTGGCGCAACAACCAGGTGCAGTACGGCACCACCCTCACTGGCAAAGATTTAAAAGACGCCGGCTTATTTGCCGAGTTTGAGGCCAAGCAGCATCCCGTGGTGCAGGTACGGTCCAGCATTTCCTTGGTGAGCGTTGCCAATGCCGCCCAAAATCTGCAAACTGAAGTAACTACGCCGTTTGGCTGGCGCTTTGAGGCTGTACGCCAGCATCAACTCGATACGTGGAATGAGCTGCTTAATCGCGTGCAGATCACCACCACCAACCGGCTGGAAAAGACTCGGTTTTACAACGCCCTGTACCGGTCTATTTGCAGCCGCAATACTTGGAGCGACACCAACGGCGACTGGCGCGGCACCGATGGCCAGGTGCATCGCCTACCCCACCCCGCCGACGACGTGGCCCTGGGCTGCGACGCTTTTTGGAATACCTTCTGGAATCTGAACCAGGTCTGGAACCTCATCACGCCCGAGTGGAGCAGCCGCTGGGTACGGTCGCAACTAGCGCTCTACGACGCTTACGGCTGGCTGGCGAAGGGCCCGGCCGGCATGAACTACGTGCCGGTGATGGTGGCCGAGCATGAAATTCCGCAGATGGTGGCTGCCTACCAAATGGGCATCCGCGACTTCGACGCCAATAAAGTGCTGGCGGCGGCAGTAAAAATGCAGACTACCCCGGCCCAAAAAGTTTTCACGGGCTTTGCCGGCAACCGCGACCTGGTGGCCTACGAGCGTTACCACTACGTACCCTCCGACAAAGGCCGCTTCTCCAACTCGCTGGAGTACTCTTTTGACGATTGGACGGTAGGACAACTGGCTAAATCGCTCAACCAACCGGCTTTCTACCAGAAATTTAATGACCGCGGTTATTGGTGGCAAAACACAATAGACAGCGCCGGCTACAGCCACACGAAGCTCAGCAACGGCACCTGGACGAAGGCCTTTGACCCGTTCCGTAGCGGTGCTAACGAGGAATACGTTGAGGGCAACGCCTGGCAGCTCACGTTCTTTGTACCCCAGGATGTACCTGCGTTGATCAAACGAGTGGGTAGGCAAACCTTTATCGACCGGCTGGAATGGGGCTTCCGCGAAAGTGAGCCGTGGCGCTACAATGGCATGAACGACCAGTACTGGAACTACCCCGTGGTGCAGGGCAACCAGCAGTCGATGCACTTTGCCTTTTTGTTCAACTGGGCCGGCCAGCCATGGTCTACCCAGAAGTGGAGCCGCTCGATTCTAGAGCGCTACTACGGCTACGGAGTTGGCAATGCCTACCTCGGCGACGAGGACCAAGGCCAGATGAGCGCATGGCTGGTGATGGCCGCCATGGGCCTGTTTCAGACCGACGGCGGCACCAGTGCCACGCCCGTCTACGAAATTGGTAGCCCACTCTACGAAAAGGTGGAAATTGACCTGGGTCAGCGTTTCGGGAGGGGCGGTAAGTTCACTATTGAGGCGAAGGGTGCCTCCCGCCGTAACCTCTACGTGCAGGCGGCTACGCTCAACGGCAAGCCGTTGCAGTCCTTCCAATTCCCGGCGGCAGAATTGCTGAAAGGAGGCTCTCTAGTTCTCGTAATGGGTCCGCAACCCAATAAACAATGGGGAGTAACGCCGGCTAAATGAGCGTTATCTGCTAAAACAAACAAGTTATTTTGATCGTTTACTACCAAAACGATCATATTATTCTTAATATAGCAGCGACAAAATCACCGCTAACCAGTCGGCCACGGTAGTCGACACGCGGTGATATTGGGCCACGCATCCATTCTAAGGATGTGATGCGCGGCCTGCACTTCCCTGTTGCTGCCTTTCTATGCGCTCTTCCAATTACGATAAATTTCCCTTTGTACCAGTAACAGCGAAGCCCGACGCTTGCCAAATCGGGTGGTCGGCTATTGCCGGCGCGTTGCGGGTAGCGCTACCAACGGAGCCCACTGCTCCCAACCAACCCATTGTGCTAGCCGTAGAGTGCTACCCCGGCACCAACCTGCAACAGCTGCAACAAGAGCTGGCGCAGGCCCTGCAACCGGCGCAGCTGATAATAGCCGACGACCTCTACCGCTCCCCCGCCGATATCGATGCCCTGGTGGCAGGCCCACTCACCGACGACCCCGTTTTTGGTCGGCTCAATGGCCTGACAGTAGCCGACTTTTTTGATTCGGAGAAGCTGCAAGAAGCGCAAGCGACGCTAGCTTCGGCGGCCGGGCAGTTGGTAGTAGTACTAGGCACTGGCGCCACGCTGGTGTGCCCTACCCCCGCTGTGCTGGTCTACGCCGATTTGGCCCGCTGGGAAATTCAACTCCGGCAGCGGCGCGGTGAGGTGGCCAACCTAGGCAGCGCCAACTTCGCCGAAAAAGCTAGCCTGAAATACAAGCGCGCCTTCTTCGTGGATTGGCGGGCCGCCGACCGCTTGAAAAAGCAAGCCCTACCCCGCGCCGACTTCTTGCTGGATACCAACGACCCCGCCACTCCCAAGCTCATCCGTGAGGAAGACCTGCGGGCCGGGCTGGCCGCTACTGTGCGGCGGCCGTTTCGGGTGGTGCCGTTTTTTGACCCTGGGGTGTGGGGCGGACAGTGGCTGCGCGAGGTGTGCGACCTACCCGACGGCCCGCCCAACTACGCTTGGGGCTTCGACTGCGTACCCGAGGAGAACTCACTGCTGCTGGGTTTTGGCGAGGCGCGCGTAGAAATTCCGAGCATTGATCTGGTGTTTGCTCACCCCCGCGAGCTGCTGGGCGAGGCCGTGCACGGGCGCTTCGGCACAGAGTTTCCCATCCGCTTCGACTTTCTGGATACCATGGGCGGCGGCAACCTCTCGCTGCAAGTGCACCCACTCACGGAGTACGCCTTCGATAAGTTCGGGCTGGCCTACACCCAAGACGAGAGCTACTACATGCTGGATGCCGAGCCGGGTGCCGCGGTGTACCTGGGCTTGAAGGAAAACGCCGATTTTCCGCAGATGCTGGCCGATTTGCAACGCGCCCAGGACGACCCCGCGGCCCCGTTTCCGGCCGCGGAGTACGTCAATGAGTTTCTGGCCCGCAAGCACGACCACTTCCTGATTCCGGCGGGCACCATTCACTGCTCGGGCGCGAATTCGATGGTGCTGGAAATTTCGGCTACGCCCTACATTTTCACCTTCAAGCTCTGGGATTGGGGCCGCCTGGGTCTCGATGGCCAGCCACGCCCTATCCACCTCACCCATGGTGCGGCCAACGTGCAGCCCGACCGCACTACCACATGGGTAGAGCAGAACCTGGTGAACTGCATAGAGCCCGTGGCCAGCGGCGCAGGCTGGCGCGAGGAGCGCACCGGCCTGCACGAGCGCGAGTTCATCGAGACGCGCCGCCACTGGTTTACGGATGTAGTGCCCCACCACACCCACGGTGGCGTGCAGGTGCTCAACTTGGTGGAGGGCGCCGAGGCTATTGTAGAAAGCCCCAGCGGTGACTTCGAGCCCTTTGTAGTGCACTACGCCGAGACGTTTATCGTGCCCGCGGCGGTAGGCGCTTACACTATTCGCCCCCACGGCGCGGCGGTCGGCACAGAGTGCGCTACCCTGAAAGCCTACGTGCGGACGTAGCAAACCGCTTAGGTTGCACCTACGCGTCTAGTGACGGAAGTAGCAGCCTGGCCGTTGTTGCCCGCACTTCGTGCGAACTCTACCAACGGCCTCCAGGAAACAGTGAAAAGTGAATCCCCTACATTCACAACTTCACTTTTCACAACTTCACAATTTCATCGTGTCTGACCTTTTAACTTCCGACAACGCCGCCACCCCCCGCGCCCAAACCATTGTCGAAAAGCTGCTGCACACCGGCACCGTAGCCGTGGAGGAGCTGGCAACCGAGTTTGGCGTTTCCGTGGCCACCATCCGCCGCGACCTGACGGAACTAGAGCAGCAGGGCTGGCTGCGGCGTACCCACGGCGGTGCGGTGCCGCGGGAGCCCCTACTCTACGAGCCATTCCGCTACAATTCCAGCTTTCACGAGCAGATCGACCGCAACCTTTCGGAGAAGCGGCGTATCGGCTTGGCGGCCGCCGCCCTCATCCAACCCGGCGAAATGATTTCTCTCACGGCTGGCACCACCACCACGCAAGTAACACGCAGTCTACGGCCGGGCGCCAACGTGACGGTCATCACCAACACCGTGAACGTGGCCATGGAACTCAGCCACCGCAACGACGTGCGCGTGTTCGTGACGGGCGGTTTTCTGACAGGTAGCTGGTTTTCGCTGGTAGGCCCCGCCACTACACAGGCGCTCAGTCAATTCTTTGTGGATAAGCTGTTTATCGGTGTGAATGGCATTGATGCTGAAAAGGGCCTCACCTCGCTCCACCCCGAAGAAGCCTCCGTCATTCAGGTGATGGTGCGCCAGGCCAAGCAATGCATTGTGGTGGCCGACCACACCAAGCTCGGCACGGTGGCCACGTCGCTGATCTGCCCCGCCACGAAGGTGCACCAACTCATCACCGACACGGGCGCCACCGAAGCGCAACTAGCACCCTTCCGTGCGCTGGGTATCGATGTGCTGCTGGCCTGATGCCCCCGGCCAAATAGGTTGGCTCCTACCGGTCCTACCCCCACGCCAAAAGGGGTAGGCGGCGCGCTATCCATTTTACTCTGATTACTACCCTTTTAGTTATATCTCCTACCATGCTCCCACCCGCTGCCCCTAGTTCTCCCCCCCGCACTGCCGCAGCCGGCCCGGCTGGTAGCGCCAGCTACGTATATCTCATTGCGACCGTGGCAGCGCTGGGCGGTCTGCTATTTGGGTTCGACACGGCCATCATCAACGGCGCCCTGGTTTTTCTGAAAAAGGATTTCGGCCTGACCGACTCGCAAACCGAGCTGGCGGCTAGCGCCATCCTGTTTGGCGCAGTGGCAGGCGCCGCCGTAGCCGGCTGGCTCACCGACCGCTACGGGCGGCGACGTTTGCTATTTGGGGCCGCGCTGCTGTTTACACTTTCGGCGCTGGCGGCGGCGATACCGCGCACGCTCACCGAGTTTGTGGTGGCGCGGCTGGCGGGTGGTCTTGCCATTGGGGTAGCCTCGCTGCTGGTGCCACTCTACATTGCCGAAATTTCCCCGGCGCACATTCGCGGCAAGCTGGTCACGCTGAATCAGTTGGCTATTGTCACGGGTATTTTGCTGGCATACGTGGCTAGCTACTACCTAGCCGACTTAGGGCTGGCGTCGTGGCGGTGGATGTTTGCGTCGGCAGCGGCGCCTTCGGTTCTGTTTATGGGTACGCTGCTGCTGGTGCCCGAAAGTCCGCGCTGGCTACTAGGCCAGGGCCGCGAGGCCGAAGCGCTGGGCACACTCACCCGTTTGAATGGCCCGGTAGCCGCGGCGGCCGAGGCTGAAGAAATTCAGGCTGCCTTAGTTGCCGAGCAAGGCGAAGCGGCTGACCTGTACCAGCCACGCCTGCGCCAGCCGCTGCGCATTGCGGTGGTACTGGCTGTGCTACAACAAATTACCGGCATCAATACTATTCTCTACTACGGCTCCGTCATCTTCACTGAGTACAACGGGCAGAGCGCCGCCTCGGCCATTGGGGCCAATGCCTTGATTGGGGGCATCAACTTCGTGGGCACCGTAATAGCTCTATTCGTTATCGACCGGGTAGGGCGCAAGCCGCTGCTGCTGTTTGCCTCGGGTGGCATGGCGCTGGCGCTGGGCGCGCTGGTGGTGGCCTTGCAACTGCACGCGCCGGGCCCGCTATTGCTCGGGCTGATTATGCTCTACGTGGCCTGCTTCGCGGTGGGCCTGGGGCCGGGCGTGTGGGTGGTCATCACCGAAATTTTTCCTAATGCTGTACGCGGCCGGGCCGCCTCACTGGCTACGGTTGCCCTCTGGATAGCCTGCACACTAATTTCCTACACCTTCCTATCGTTGGTAAATGCTGCGGGCTTAGCCGGTGCTTTCGGACTCTACGCGGTGCTGTCGGCCTTCACCTTCTTCTTCGTGTGGCGGTCCGTGCCCGAAACCAAAGGCCGCACCCTAGAAGAAATCGAGCGCAGCTGGCAATAGTCAATAGACCGTCCTACTGTTCGGTGACCTCCTGCACAATCTCTCTTACTACTTCTTTTTTATATGAAACTGTCTTTCTCCGCTGGCGTCTTGCCTTTGGCGTTGCTGTTGACGGTAAGCGAAGCCAGCGCGCAAAACGTGCTGAAATACGTGAATCCCAACATCGGCACGGCGCATAGCCGGTGGTTTTTCTACACCCCGGCGGCTGTGCCCTACGGCATGGCCAAGCTGGCTCCCTCCACCAACGGCCACTACGGCAATAAGTCGGGCTGGGAAGCCGTAGGCTACGACACCCGCCAAAACTCCATCGAAGGCTTTGTGCACTTCCACGAGTGGCAGGTAGGCGGCGTGAGCTTCATGCCCACCACGGGGGAGTTAAAAGTGAAACCCGGCGAGCTGGACAAGCCCGACAGCGGCTACCGTTCCCGCTTCGACCGCAAAAACCAGGTGGCCGAGCCGGGCTACTACAAGGTGTTGCTCGATGACTACAACATCACGGCCGAGCTGACGGCCACCAAGCGGGTAGGCTTTCATCGCTACACCTTCCCCAAAAACGACCAGGCCCACATCATCCTCGACATCGGCAACACGCAGGGCGAGAGCGGCGAGGTGACCGATGCCAGCATCCGGATGGTGGACGCCACGCACGTGGAGGGCTTCGTAAAAACCTACCCCAAGTACGTAAAAACCTACGACCCTCAGGGGCAGGTGAACATGTACTTCTTTGGCGAAATCAGCAAAAAACCGGCGAGCGTGGAGGCTTTCACGGCCGCAGGCACGCAGGGCAAGAAAAACGAAGCCACCGGCAAAGGCGCTGGCTTGGTGCTGAACTACCAGACTACTGCGCAGGAAAAAGTTGAGTTGAAGGTAGGCCTTTCCTACACCTCCATTGCCAATGCAAAAGCTAACCTGCAAGCCGAAGCCCGTACTCTCACCTTCGACCAGGCCCGCACTGCCGCCCAGGCTACCTGGCAACGCGAGCTAGGCAAACTGGCGGTAGAAGGCCCTAATGAGCAAGACAAGACCAAGTTCTACACCGGCCTGTTCCATGCCCTACTAGGGCGCGGCATTGCTAGCGACGTGAACGGCGACTACCCCAAGCACGCTGGCCAGGTAGGCAAGCTAGTAACCACTGGCCGCGGCCCCAAGCCCGAGTTCATCAACACCGACGCTATCTGGGGTGGCTACTGGAACCTCACGCAGCTCTGGGCGCTTTCCTACCCCGAGTGGTACGGTAGCTTCGTGAACACCCAGCTGCAACTGTACCGCGACCGGGGCTGGTTTGCCGATGGCCTAGCCAACAGCCAGTACGTATCGGGGGTAGGCACCAACTTCGTGGGGCTGGCTGTTGCGGCCGCCTACCAAACCGGCATCCGCAACTACGACGTGAACCTAGCTTACCAGGCCGTGCGCGCCAACGAGCTGAACTACCGCAACCGCCCCTTCGGCTCAGGCAAGATGGACGTGAAGGCCTTCACGCAGTACGGCTACGTGCCGTTCAAGGAGGAGTATAAGGAGTACAAAGGCGAGTGGTACAAAACCGATTCGACGGGCGCCTATTTCTCCAATTCGCACACCCTAGAGTATAGCTACAGCGCCTTCGCAGCCGCGCAAATGGCAAAATCTCTGGGTAAGAAGTCTGATTACGAGCAGCTACTCAAGCTTTCCAACGGCTGGCAAAAAATCCTGCACCCGCAGAGCAAACTGATGCAGCCCAAGCTGGCCAATGGCTCGTTTGCGGGCAACTTCAAGCCCTACGAGCCCTGGCGCGGTTTCCAGGAGGGCAACGCCATGCAGTACACCTTTTACGTGCCGCAAAACCCTGCTGGTTTGATTGACGCCATGGGCCGTGAGACGTTCAACAACCGCCTCGATAGCATCTTCACGGCCTCGGCCAAAACGGACTTTGGAGGCGGCAAGGAAATCGACGCGTTTGCCGGCGTCAATGCCATCTACAACCACGGCAACCAGCCTTGCCTGCACATCAGCTGGCTGTTCAACTTCTCGGGCAAGCCCTGGCTCACGCAGAAGTGGACTCGCCAGATCTGCAACGACTTTTACGGCACCGAACCTATCCACGGCTATGGCTACGGGCAGGACGAGGACCAAGGACAGTTGGGTTCGTGGTACGTCATCACGGCGCTGGGCTTGTTTGATGTGAAGGGCTTCACCGACGCGCGCCCCATCGTGCAGCTAGGTAGCCCCCTCTTCAGCAAAGCCACCATCCAACTCGGCAACCAGAAGAAGCTGGTTATCGAAACCAAAAACACTTCTAAAGAAAACGTGTATGTGCAGTCAGCGGAGCTGAATGGCAAGCCGCTCAATAACTGCTGGCTGTACCGCGATGAGCTGATGCAAGGCGGCAAGCTGGTGTTCACGATGGGCAGCCAGCCCAACAAAACCTGGGGCACCAAGACCCCGCCACCCTCGGCGCAGTAAGGCCTTCCTACCCTTGCGCAGGGCATCCGCGGCCTACGCTCAACTGAGCGTAGGCCGCGTTGTTTTTTACCGGCCCAGCAGCTTTGCCACGTACTTGCCCACGATGTCGAACTCCAGGTTCACCCGGTCGCCGGGGCGCAGGTCCTGGAAGGTAGTGTGCTCGTAGGTGTAGGGAATGATGGCCACCGAAAAGCCGTCGTCGGTAGAGTCAAAGCACGTGAGACTGGTGCCGTTGATGCAGATGGAGCCCTTTTCGACGGTGACGCGGCCGGGACCGGGCGCGTGGCGGAAGCGGTAGCGCCAGCTGCCATTTTGGTCCTCCACCGACTCGCATTCAGCCGTCAGGTCCACGTGGCCCTGCACGATGTGGCCGTCGAAGCGGCCGTTGGCGGAGAGGCAGCGCTCCAGATTCACGCGGCGGCCGGGCTGCCAGTTGGCCAGGTTGGTTTTTTGCAGCGTCTCATCGATGGCCGTCACGGTGTGCGTGCCGGCCGCGGCGTCCACAGCCACCACCGTCAGGCACACGCCGTCGTGCGCCACGCTCTGGTCGATTTGCAGCTCGCCGGCAAAGGGCGACGCCACAGTGAAATGAATATTAGAGGCTTCGCGCCGCACGGCGGCAATGGTGCCCAGGGCTTCAATGATTCCGGTAAACACGTTAGTTGGAACAGCTTATTTTTTAACGAATAATTCGAAAATCGGTGGTTAGCATTTCCAAGAACTTCGTATTGACGACGTCATCTGGACTACCATCTAGGTTATTGAGTAATACCAACAAAATTCCTTCATCATTACCGCTCCACGCCACAACTTGATACGAAGTACTCTTCTTTTTATTTTTTAATTCAGTCGCTTTTCCTTTTAAAATTTTACCGTCTGCGAGCTTTATCGTGCATGTTTTGTCCTGACGCTTGTGTCCTGCTGCTACCTCTTCTTTGCTAAGCTCATCCAACATGAAATCGATAAGTTTAGCAGGGTCAAATGCTTCGTATTGCTGCACTAACAAGCCTGACCCTAGTGCGTTCATTACAACTATCTGCTGAATGTTTCCTTCCAAAGTGGTTTTAGAAGCAGACACAGACCGCGGCATCTGGAAGCTAATCCAATCATCGTGATAAGTACGCGTATCATTCTCGCGCAACTCAATCTTTATCACCTCTCCCCCGGCAGTCTTATATTGTATTGCCTGCCCTGCCGACAACGGGTAGGGTTTTTCATTGAGTAACAATTGATAATCAGCGGGCGAATTCAATTCTTTTTTTGAGTTAGCTACTTGGGCACTAGCAAATTGACATGCGCTAACCAACAGCCCAAGCCCAAGGAAAACCCTATGATAAACATTCATAGATAATGCCGCGAAAAGCATCCCGGCAAATGCATTTTAAGTGAGTAGTAAAAATTGTAAAAGTAAATCAACACGTCAACATTATTTCCCTCTACCCTCTACAATAATCTTGAGTGTGTAGAGGAGCACCCGGATATCCATGGACAGGCTCATGTTTTCGATATAGAGAATATCGAATTTGAGGCGTTCGACCATTTGCGGAACGGTTTCGGCGTAGCCGTATTTCACCTGTCCCAGGGAGGTGAGACCGGGGCGCACGCGGTGCAGGTGGCGGTAGTGAGGCGCCAGTTTAGCAATCTGCTCAATGTAGTACCGGCGCTCGGGCCGGGGCCCTACCACGCTCATATCGCCCTTCAACACGTTCCAGAACTGGGGCAGCTCGTCGAGGCGTACCTTGCGCATAAAGCGTCCCCAGCGCGTAATCCGGGGGTCGTAGTCGGAGCTGAGGGCGGGGCCCAGTTTCTCGGCGTCTACTACCATCGAACGGAATTTATAAATCCGGAATGGCTGGCCGTGGCGCCCAATGCGCTCCTGCGCGTAGAACACCGGTCCCGTGGAGGTCAGCTTCACCATCAGGGCCGTGAGCAGGTATACCGGCCAGGCCAATAGCAGAAAGATGACGGCCAGGCCAACATCGCCGCCGCGCTTGAGCATGGCTTGCCACAAGGGTAGCAAATCCTGCTTGATCTCAATAAGCGGCGTGCCAAACAGGTGATTTACTTTCACCGAGCCCAGCAGCATCTGGTAGAGGTCGGGCAGCACGCTGATGCGCACAGGCACACCCTGCAAGAGCGTCAGAATATCCTGAATCAGACGGTGCTCGGAGGGCTCGATAGCAATAATTACCTGCTCAATCTTTTGCTCGGCAATGATGCTGACCAAATCCTGAAAGGATCCTGCATTAGGCAACTCGGCCGCTAGGCGCGCATCCGGCTCTTCGCCTACCTGCGCAAACCCTACCAGCCGCAGCCCCAGGTGCTGCCCTGTGCGGCGCAGGTCGTGGTAGGTATCGTGAGCCAGCGCTTGTGCTCCTACCAGCAGTGTATTGAAGGAGATAACGCCCCTACGCACCAGCCGCTGCACGCTCGACACGGCCCACGTGCGCAGCACCGCCGTGAGCACAAAATGCAGCAAGAAGTAGGCCGTGATGGTTTTGTAATACAGCCGGTAATTGCTAATACCCTCATCATCGAGCAGCAGCGCGAAAAAAATAATCGTAGCACCGGCTACCGACACGCGCGCCAGCCGGATGACTTCTGTGAGGCGGGATTTGCGAAAAATATCGCGGTATTCGCCAATCAGCGTGTAGAGAATAGTCCAGAAGGAGGCAACCAGTAGGGCGCCCCCCAGCAAAAAAATCCACACGCTGGTAGTGAGTTGGGTACCCGCGCTGTTTTCGTGCAATAAATACTTGCGCAGCAGGAAGAAGCAGATCCAGGCCAGCAGCGCCGCGCCGAAGTCGGCGGCCACCAGTTTGAGCTTCTGCAGAGTTCGGAGCAAGGGAAAGAAAGGAAAAGGTGAGGCGAACAAAGCGGTTTTTTGGGGCTGAAACCGTAGTTTCGCAGCCCGTGCCGCCAGCCTGGCCCTGCGGGCTGGCCGGGCACAAAGGTAGGGTATACACCGGAACCCGCTACACCGCCCAGCCTCTCCTTTTTGCTATGGACCTCGACAGCTACCGGCACCGTGGCCAGCGCCGCGCCCTCGCGGCCAAGCTGCGCCGCAAAGGCATTCGCGACGAGCAGGTGCTCACGGCCCTGCTGGCCGTGCCGCGCCATCAGTTTTTTGAGCCGGCCTTTCAGGCCCACGCCTACCAGGACAAAGCCTTCCCCATCGGCGAAGGCCAGACCATCTCGCAGCCCTACACCGTGGCCTACCAGACCGAGCTGCTGCGCTTGGCGCCCACCGACCGGGTATTGGAAATCGGGACGGGCTCGGGCTACCAGTGCTGCGTACTGCTCCAGCTCACCAGCCAGGTATTCAGCATCGAGTACAACCAGGTGTTGTTTGAGCGCACGCGCCGCCGCCTGGCCACCATGCACCAGCCGGCGCACCTGTTCTGCGGCGACGGCTCGCTGGGCCTACCAGCCCACGCCCCCTTCGACAAGATTCTCGTAACGGCCGGCTCTCCTACCATCCCGCGCCCCCTGCTGCGCCAGCTGCGGGTAGGCGGCGCGCTGGTCATCCCCGTAGGCGACGCACAAACCCAGCGGATGCTGCGCGTGGTGCGCGAAAGCGAAGAAGAATTTGTGCGCGAGGAGTTCGAGACGTTCCGCTTCGTACCCCTGCTGGGTAGGGCCGGCTGGGAGGGGTAGGCAGTGAGTGGTGTAAAGACACGGCTATCATGCTGAGCACGGCGAAGGACCTTCTCACACGTGAACGACCATCGTACTAACGACTCGTTTTACCGTGAGAAGGTCATTCGCTGTGCTCAGCATGACAGCCCTGCCCTTTTCCCTATTTCACCAACTGCCCAATGAAAAGAATGGCGTTGGAGGACTTTTCCCGAATTAGAAACAGGAAAGGTCGATTCAACCACAGTTCAGGCGGGGGGCCAGCGCTTGTAGTGACTATGCCCACGGCCGTAGCAGCTGCGGCTTCGGTACCCTCCTCATCTACCTCCACAAAGGTTTTGTGCAGCACTTTACCAATAGCTAAATCGCTGCGCCCTTCTAGCATCTTACTGAAGTTGGCTCCCCTGCTGAACGCTTCGCCCATACCAAGCTGTGTCAGCACTTCTTTCAGGTCAGTTTCGTACTCCAGCTTGAACTTGGGTAGGCGCAGCGGCATGCTCATAGTATCGGCACGAGACAGGCAAGCGGCGAGTTTGGCACTGCTGAGCGTGGCGGTGAGGTTAGCCAGCGTACGTGTGCCACTGGGTTGCAGCAGCGTCAGGCTGTACTGGCGGTTGCCGTAGGGTAGGTCGATGAGCTGCATATCGGCGTCGGCAGCGTACAGGTAGCGGCCTTTGGTCAGCGCCATAAAGTCGCGGGAGGTAGTGCTGCCGTCTTCCAGATAGAAAGGCGCTTTCTGCGTTTGCTTCTTGTCGAAGGTGTAGGTCCAGGTGCCTTTGAAGTAAAGGGCATTCACCAAGTATAGGGCATCATTGGCATTGGTCTCCTTGATCAGGTCTTTGATCCTGCCGTTGGTTTTGCTTTCTACCCACTCGTTAATCGTATTTTTAGTGCTGCTTGCGGCGAAGTTCACGCCCTGCACCGTAGCGTCAAAATACGTTTGGTTGAGCTGCACAAAAGGCGCTTGCAGCTTGTACTGTTGGTCGTACCAAAGCGAGTTGGCCGCAGCAAAATTCACCTTCTTGTCTACCCCTTGCAGTAGCGCAAGCAGGCTCTTATACGACTGGCTAATTTCCTCATTGGTAGCAGTCGGCGCAAAGCCAAGCGTCTGGCGCATAGCTTCTTTGGTGGAGCCATCGGCACCGTTATAGGTCATGGTGAGGGCTGCGGAAATGCTCAGAGGCGAGATAAACAGGTTTTTAGCAGCCTCGGCCTTACGCAGTGCGGCAAAGCTGCTGAAGGCAAAATCGTTGGCACTACCTACGATTTGCGACTCCTGCGCTGTAAGCGGCCGCACGTTAGGCGTATTATCGGGCGACACGTCACTATCGGGCTGACACGCAGCCAGCAGCGTGGCGCTGAATAGTACCATCAACCTGCTTTTTGTAAATAATGTGTTCATAAAACCTGCTAAATGAAAAGTATATGACTCCCAAATTTGCTTATCTAACAGAGGCAGGTAAGCTGATTGAAGGTTGCAAGGCAGGCGTTGCTTATCCAAACAATTCAGACAAGGCCCGAACATACCCGGCGCGGCTACCTATCTTTGCGGCTCTTTTCGCCTACTCTCGCCTACCCCATGCGCAAGCAAAAACCTGTTAAAGAATCCTTCGTGAGCATGACCGAGCTGGTGCTGCCCAACGACACCAACACGCTCAACAACCTGATGGGCGGCCGCATGATGCACCTGATGGACATTGCCGCCGCCGTATCGGCGCAGCGCCACAGCAACCGCATTGTAGTCACGGCTTCTGTCGATAACGTGTCATTTCGGGAAGGTATTCGGCTGGGCAGCGTAGTGACACTGGAAGCGCAGGTAACGCGGGCGTTCAGCTCCAGCATGGAAGTGCACATCGACGTGTGGGCCGAGGACATTCCCAGCGGCACCAAAGTGAAATCCAATGAGGCCTTTTTCACCTTCGTGGCAGTAGATCAGTCGGGCCGCCCCATTGACGTACCCGACGCCCTACCCGAAACGCCCGAGGAAGTACGCCTCTTCGATGGGGCATTGCAGCGCCGCCAGCTGCGCCTGGTACTAGCCGGCCGCATGCAGCCCGCGGATGCTACAGAACTAAAGGCGCTATTTGACCTCTAAACCATGAGCCACGACGCGGCCTTGGCCTTTTATCAGCAGTTTTACACCAACCTCACACTCTACGTAGTGCCCGAGGTAGGAGAAGCTGTGGCCGCGCCGGTAGCTGTGCCGACCTCCCAGCAGCCAGCGCCTACCCCCGTGCCAGCCGCACCCGTCCTGCCTACCCCGGCAGTTGCGGCCGCACCCGTGCCACTAACGGCGCCCCCTGCTACTGTGCCGCCTGTACTGCCACCTATCGGCCGCCCGCCTGTGGCGCCACCTGTTAGCGCGCCGGCCGTGCTGCCGGCCCCACCCGTTACGCAGATAGCCCCGTCCGCTACTCCTGCCCCGCCCCAGCGCACGGCCCCACCCCTCACCGACACACCCTTCTCTACCCTCGGTAGCAACGCCCGCGGCATCGTGATTTTGGTGCGCCTGGATGCGGTGAAGTTTCAGCGCCTACCCCGGCACGTGTTCCTGAACAACGTGCTGAAGGCCATCGGACAGATTGTGGAAGATACGGTGCTCATCAACGTGGAGTCGCACCTACCGGTGGCGCTGAGCACGTTGCGCACCAAATTGGAAGCCAAACAGATCATCGGTTTCGGCAAAAACTTGCTCGACGTGGCTGTGCACAAAACCCAACTCTACGAGCCTGTTATCCTGGTAGGCGACGCTGCCTATCTGCCCGCCGCCGAGCTAGACGTGATTGAGGAGGACCAAGGCCGCAAAAAGCTGCTCTGGAACGCCATGAAACGCATGTTTCTGTAGGGGCGCGTTGCACGCGCCCGTCGGTACGGTCCGCTGCGGTGTAGAAATAAGAACGTCCTGCTTCGACTTCGCTCAGCAGGACGTATTTCCGATGGCTTCACAACCTTGTAACGAAATATGAAAAAAACGCCCGCTGAACGAATCCAGCGGGCGTTTTCTACATGCAGCATCAGCAACGATGGGCGCGTGCAACGCATCCCTACTTCAGCACCTGGGCCAGCTTGGCTTCCAACGCCGGGCCACGCAGGTTTTTCCCGATAATACGACCCTGCGGATCCAGTAGATACGACTGCGGAATGGCCTCAATCTTATAGGTCTGGGCCGCCGCGCTCTGCCAGTATTGCAGGTCCGATACGTGCGTCCAGGTCAGGTTATCTTTGGCAATAGCATTCACCCACTTGTCGCGGCTCTGGTCCAGCGACACGCTGTAGATGGTGAAGCCTTTGTCCTTGTATTTCTGGTAGGCCCGCACCACATTGGGGTTTTCTTGGCGGCAGGGGCCGCACCACGAGGCCCAAAAATCCAGCAGCACGTACTTGCCACGCAGGCTACTTAGGGGCACCACGTTGCCCTCGGGGGTAGGCAGCTTGATGTCGGGCGCTACGGCGCCGGTGGCGGTGGCACGGGAGGCGTCTACCTTGGCGGTCAGGGCCTTGGCGTAGCGCGACTCGGGGTGGGCAGCTTTCAGAGCCGTAGCCACCGTATCGGCCAGGCCGAAATTATCGTCGGGATTCAGCACGGCCGTTAGCACAAAGCCCGACACCACGGAGCCGGGGTGCTGGCGCACCAGCCGGCGCACACCCGCCTGCCCACGCTCCTGAATCTGCTGCGCCTCCTGCTGAATGGCGGCCACCGAGTCGGCGAGGCCAGCCTGCCGGGCCTGCACATAGCGCTGCTCCAGGCGGTCCATGCTGGTTTTGTTCATCTGCAACGCGTTGCTCACCTGCTGCAACAACTCTGAGTCAGAAGACCCTTGCACGGTGTAGCTGCTGTTGAGCTTGGTGGCGTCGCCGCGCAGCGTGAGCTTGGTTTGGTTATCGAGGGCGACCAGGGCCTGATTGGTGTCGTCTACCTTTACCTGGTAAATGCTGGGCGCCGGAGTAGTGCCCGTGAAAGTGAAGCGCCCTTTGTCGTCAACGGTAGCCGTATCGCGCGAAACCAGCTGATTGTCTTCCAGCTCCGCCAGGTATACCTTCGCGCCGGCCTGGGCGTTGTTCAGTTCACCATTGAGTTGATATCCCGCGGCGCTGCCCGTGCTGGTGGTAGGAGACGTGCCTTTGTTACAGGCATTGGCCATGCCGAGCAGAGCGCCAAACAACAGCAAACTTTTCATGGGAGGGTGATTCATTCGAGAGAAAGCAGAAGTATTGCGTCGAAACGCTTTAGAGAATGTAACGGGAAAGACCACGGTTGCGGCTGCAAGTTGCGGATTTTAGGCAAAACCTACCGCTATTGTGCAGCTTACTCGTTGCTACAACCCCGTTTGGCGGCGTAGGTTCCCAGCTCACTCAATCAAGTGGAATGTAGCTGGCAATGTGTCCTCCTAATGTGTGTCCGTGCAGGTTGCGGGCCAGCACCCTACCCTCGGGGTCGAGCAGCAAATTGAAGGGCAGCGTGGTCACGCCAAAGGCCCGCGCAGTAGCACTTTGCTCTCCCCCGGCGGCGCGCACCTGCACGCCGGGCAGACTGTCGGCAGCCAGCGCCCGCCGCCACTTCGTAGCATCCTCATCCAGCGACACGCCGTAGTAGGCCAGCCCCCGCCCGCGAAACAACCGGTGAATTTTTCGGCGCTCCGGGCTGTGGTGCTCCTCGCGGCAAGGGCCGCACCACGAGGCCCAGAAATCCAGCAGCACGTACTGTCCGCGCAGACTATTTAGCTTCACTGTTTTACCGTCGACGGTGGGTAGGGCGATGTTGGGCACCTGCGTGCCGGGCGCAGTGAGGCGGTAGGCGCGCTGCCACTGGTAGAGCCCGAGGGCTGCCCGGCTGGAGTCGCCTGCCAGGCGGAAGCGGGTGGTCATGGAATCCAGAAAATCGTCGGGCGCGCCGGTGGTGCTCAGGTCCCACACCACACCTGGGGCGAGGTAGGACGCGGCGTAGCGTCGCACGATGCCGGGCTTGTCGACGGGCCTGGCCTGGGCTAGTGCTTGGAGAAAATCAACTTCCGGCGAGCCTTGCCAGTGTGCCACGCTAGCATCAGCGTTTAGGGTCAGATGGGCGTGGTTGTCGAGGGGCACCGAAAAAATGCGCGCGTTGGTGCTAGGAGCCCGAAGCACCAGCCGGTAGAGTCCCGGCGAGGGCACGTGGCCCCGCAGCGAGAAACGACCGTCAGCGTCCAGTACGGCCGAATCCAGCCGCGTTGTAGCACCTACCTGCTGCTCCAGCACCACGCGGCTCTGCGGTGCCGCAGTACTGATGCTACCCTGAATTTCGTAGCCTGAGCCTGTGGCTGATGCTGTATGCGGCGTCTGATTGGCTGGTTGACAGCTTATCAGTAGCAGGAAGGGTAGTAGATACGGAACGCGCATAGGGTGAATATTACAAAAGAAAGCGTCTGTCATCCTGAGCATTCCGCGCATTAAGCGGCGACGAAAGACCTTTTCACGCTAGAACGTTAATCGTACCAACGACTTGTTCCAGCGTGAGAAGGTCCTTCGCAAGCTCAGGATGACAGACACTTTTTGCTAGTTCACTTAGCCTGTGACTATTCGCAGCTTACGCGTCCAGTGCTTTGCGTAGGAGCTGGTTGGCCAGTTTAGGGTCGGCTTTGCCACCCGTGAGCTTCATCAGCTCGCCCATAAACATACCCGTCAAGGACTTTTTGCCGGCTTTGTACTCGGCTACCTTGGCTGGGTTGGCGGCCAGCACCTGCTGCACTTGTGCTTCCAGTGCGCCGGCATCCGACTGCTGCAACAGGCCCAGCTGCTCGGCGGCACCGGTTACATTGGCTGTAGGGTGCTCCAGCAGGTAGGGGAACAGTTGCTTAGAGGCCACCGAGTGGTTCACCTTACCTTCGTCGATCAGCTCGATGATGCCGGCTAGGTGCTGCGCAGTGAGCGGAAACTCGGCCATGGGTAGAGCGCGCTCGTTGAGGTAGGACTTCACAGCGCCTTGCACCCAGTTGGCGGCGGCTTTGGCATTGGGCGTCAGCCGCGTCAGCTCGTCGAAGAACAAAGCCACATCCTTTTCAGCCGTCAGTACCGTGGCGTCATAGTCCGAGAGGCCCAGCTCGCCGGTGAAGCGGGCGTAGAGCTGCTGGGGCAGCGCCGGCAAACCGGCCTGGATGCGGTGCAGCCACTCGTCGTCAATCACTACCGGGGGTAGGTCGGGCTCGGGGAAGTAGCGATAGTCGTTCATCGTCTCCTTGCTCCGCTGGCCGTTGGTGGTGCCGCTGGCCGCGTCGAAACCACGGGTTTCGCTGATGATTTCCTCACCGGCTTCCAGCAGAGCAATTTGCCGCTCAATCTCGTAGTCGATGGCACGCTGCACGTTGCGGAAGGAGTTCATGTTCTTGACCTCCACCTTCATCCCGAACTTGTCGGCGCCTTTCAGCATCACCGATACGTTGGCGTCGCAGCGCAGGGAGCCTTCCTCCATGTTGCCGTCGCACACTTCCAGGTACTCCACCAGCTTCTTAATTTCAGCCAGGTAGGCGTAGGCTTCGTCAGCGGTGCGCAGGTCTGGCTCGCTCACAATCTCGATGAGCGGCACGCCGGCGCGGTTCAAATCCACCAGCGTTTCCACCTCGCCCGCCAAGTGCATTGATTTACCCGCGTCTTCCTCCATATGAATGCGCGTGATGCCGATGCGCTTCGGCTCGACACCCGCCACCCGAATATCTACGTGGCCGCCGGTGCAGATAGGGGTTTTGTCCTGCGTGATCTGGTAGCCCTTGGGAAGGTCGGGGTAGAAGTAGTTTTTGCGGGCAAACAGGTTGTCGCGCGTGATCTGGCAGTTAGTAGCTAGGCCCATTTTCATGGCGTACTCCACGGCCGTGTAGTTCACCTTGGGCAGCGTACCGGGGTGGCCCAGCGTAATCACGCTCAGGTTGTTGTTCGGCATGGCGCCGTATTCATTTTCATCCGAAGAGTACATCTTGCTGTGCGTGAGCAGCTGCGCGTGTACTTCGAGGCCGATGACCGGCTGGTATTTGGCTTTGATGCTTTCGTCCATATCAAGGGCAAGTTAGCTAGGAAAGCTGTAATCAGGTGAATAGGCAGGCTATTCAATCATAAAACGAGCATGGCACCAGCTTTACATCTGGTGCTAGTTTGCGTCACAGATAGAGCAACCGATACTTATTCGACAGCACTTCGTTTTTTGATTTTTTTACCTTGAATGCTAAACGTTACGGGGATGATAAAACTTACTGTCACTGGGTTTCCATCCTGATAACCGGGCTCCCATGCTGGCAAGCTAGCAACAACTCGCTTTGCTTCTTCATCAATGGATGGGTGCACGCCTTTTTCAACGTGGACGTCACGTACAATGCCTAATGTGTCAACATGAAAATTAACAAACACTTTGCCTTGGATATTTTTCTTCAGAGCTTCTGCCGGGTAGCGTAGGTTTTGCCCAACGTATTGTAATGTACCAGCAAAGCCCCCAAGGGGTGCTTCCGGCATCTTTTCGAAGGGATAAAATGCCACCGGTTTTCCCAACGCATCGAAGCATTTGCCGCCGAGACTTTTTCCATCCTGGTATGTTTCGCGCCGCTTTAGCTTACCATTTGCGTGATAAGACACTAACTCACCATCCCATTTTCCGTGGCTCATATGCGCTCGACGACGCAGTTGGCCGCTCTCGTACCACGTCTCATCCAAGCCGTGCACGCTGTGCCGACGGATATTCTCATACTCAGCACGCCGTTTCAATTGGCCACTGGCATAGTACTGCTGCACAACACCTCGAATACTATCCTGATAAATTGACTCACTCCATTCAGTTGCGCCTTCAGCGGAGGGCAGCTTCTTACCTTTTGCGTCAAAGTACTCCTTGACTGTATGCGGCTCATTATTGATTTGAGCAGTAGCCTGATAACTACCGACACCCCTAACAGTTAGTAAAGAAAGGAATACGTAAAACTTCTTCATTTAAAGACGATTTTAAAATAGTTGTGCATACAAACGCGGGCCTGAGTACTCTGGATAGGTACTCAGGCCCGCGTTTGTATGCACAACTATTACGCCAGCGCTTGCCCTACCAGCTCCTCAGCCTTACCAATAGCCGCCGGCAGACCAGCCACGTTCTTACCACCGGCCGTAGCGAAGAACGGCTGGCCGCCGCCACCGCCTTGGATTTCCTTGGCTAGCGTGCCAATCAGGGTTTTGGCGTTGAGCTTGCCGGCTTTGGCAATTTCGTCGTCCAGAATTACGGCCAGTTGGGGCTTGCCGTCGATGTCGGCGCCGAGGACGGCTACGAGGTTGGGTACTACCTGGCGCAGGTCGTAGGCCAGCTTTTTGAGAGCGTCGGCGGAGCGGGCGGGCACCTGAGCGGCTATAAGCTGCACGCCGCCTACCGGCTTGGCCTGGGCGGCGAGTTGGTCGCGGAGCTGACTAAGCTGCTGGTTCTCGGCCTGCTCCAACTGCTTGCGCAGGGCAGCGTTTTCTTCGCCTACCTTTTGCAGGCTAGGTAGCAGGTGCTGGGGGTTGCCCAGCAACTCACGCACCTGACGCAGCAAGTCTAGCTGCTGATCCACGTAGGCCTCAGCGACGTCGGCCGTCACGGCCTCGATGCGGCGCACGCCCGCGCCTACCGCCGATTCGCTCGTGATTTTAAAGAAGCCAATTTCGCCGGTAGCGCGCACGTGAATGCCGCCGCACAGCTCCACCGAGTAGTCCTTATCGAAAGTGATAACGCGCACGAAGTCGCCGTATTTCTCACCAAATAAGGCCATAGCACCCAGCGTTTTGGCTTCGGCAATGGGCACGTTGCGGCGCTCATCCAGCGGAATCTGCTGACGAATACGCTCATTTACGATCTGCTCGATTTCGCGCAGCTGCTCATCGGTTACTTTGGTGAAGTGCGAGAAGTCGAAGCGCAGGAGCTTGTCGTTCACCAGCGAGCCTTTCTGCTGCACGTGCTCGCCCAATACGCGGCGCAGGGCAGCTTGCAGCAAGTGCGTGGCCGTATGGTTTTTCCGAATCAGGGCGCGGCGGCTCTGGTCGATGCGGGCCGTGAACTCGCCCTCCAGATCCTCGGGTAGGGGCAGCTCTAGCACGGTATGCACGATGAGGTCGTTTTCCTTCTTCGTGTCAATCACGCGCACCCGCGACAGGCCGCCTTCCAGGTAGCCCGTATCGCCTACCTGTCCACCCGACTCAGCGTAGAACGGCGTTTGGTCGAGCACCACGTGGTACTCGGTCTTGCCTTTTTGCGTCACCTTGCGGTAGCGCAGCAGGCGGGCGGGCGCTTCCTCCACGTCGTAACCCACGAATACGGACAGCTCGCCGTTGTCGGAGTTCACCACTACCCAGTCGCTCTGTTCGCTTTCCTGGGCGTTGCGCGAGCGGTTTTTCTGGGCTTCCAGCTCCTTCTGAAAACCGGCTTCGTCTACCGTCAGGCCATTCTCCCGAGCTATTAATGCGGTTAAATCTAAAGGGAAACCGAAAGTATCGGATAATTCAAAGGCTGTTTTGCCGTCAATTTTATAGTCTGCCGAGTGATTCTTGAAAGTACCAATAGCAAAATGATAATCAGACATAGCCTGCTGGAAGTTCACAGGTGCAGAAGAAGTAGCAGCAACATGTAAATTCTTAGCTAGGTCGCTATCATACTGATCAATAATAGCCTCTTTTAATTCTTTAATTTCTTTAGGAGTAAAGGACATTGCTTTCCCTTCAGAATCTTTAGGATGCAAGGTCACTCTAGAAACATGCTCTTTAAACATGTTAAGAATTAAACTATGTATTCTCTGAGACCCTTTCTCCAGCGTTTTCAGGAAGCTGATTTCCTCTTCCTCAATCACGCGCTGCACAAACTGCTGCTGGGCTTTTAGCTCGGGGAAGATACTGGCCATCTGGTCGGCCAGTACAGGCACCAGCTTATATAAGAAAGGCTGCTTTTGGTTCAAAGACGAAAACGCGTAGCGCACGGCGCGGCGAAGGATACGCCTAATCACGTAGCCGGCCTTCACGTTGCTGGGCAGCTGGCCATCGGCAATGGTGAAACTGATGGCCCGAATGTGGTCGGCAATGACGCGGATGGCGATGTCGGTTTTCTCGTTTTCCGTGGCGGGCTGGTCGTTCACGGTGGCCGGAGCAGTACCGTGGTACTCTATCCCGGCTTCCTTGGCGATGAACTGAATCAGCGGCTGGAACACGTCGGTGTCGTAGTTCGACTTCACGCCCGACACGGCCATCATCAGGCGCTCGAAGCCCATGCCCGTATCCACGTGCTGCGCGGGCAGCTTGATGAGCGACTTATCGGCCAAGCGCTGGAACTCCATGAATACGTTGTTCCAGATTTCCACTACCTGCGGGTGGTCGGCATTCACCAGCTCGCGGCCGGGCTTTTGGGCCACTTCCTCGTCGGAGCGCAGATCGATGTGGATTTCGGTGCAGGGGCCACAGGGACCGGTGTCGCCCATCTCCCAGAAGTTGTCTTTCTTATTGCCGGGTAGGATGCGGTCCTCGGTGGTGTATTGGCGCCACAGGTTTTGCGTTTCGGTGTCGGCGGCCAGCTTATCGCCCTCGTCGCCCTGGAAATAGGTCACGTAGAGGCGGTCTTTGGGCAGCTTGTATACTTCGGTCAGCAGCTCCCAGGCCCAGGCAATGGCTTCGGTTTTGAAGTAGTCGCCAAACGACCAGTTACCCAGCATTTCGAACAGGGTTTGGTGGTATGTGTCGTAGCCTACCTCCTCTAGGTCGTTGTGTTTACCGCTCACGCGCAGGCATTTCTGGGTGTCGGCCACGCGCTTGTAGGGGGCGGGTTTGTTGCCCAGGAAGTAGTCTTTGAACGGCGCCATGCCCGAGTTGACGAACAGCAGGGTAGGGTCGTCTTTGAGCACCAGCGGGGCCGAGGGCACAATGTGGTGGCCTTTGGAGGCGAAGAAGTCGAGGAACTGTTGGCGAACGTGCGAAGCCTTGGGGAGTGACATAGGGAGTAACGCCAAGCGCCAGCCTGGCGAGTCGAAGGGTTTCGTGGGCGGCCGTAGTGGCCAGAAGAGTAGTACGCTAGTAAAATGCCGAAACCCGGTTTGGTGGTTCCGAAGGGCATTTCCCACAAAGGTAGCCAGAACAGCGTAGAGACGCATACTTGCGTCTCTACGCTGTTGAGGTTGTTGATACCTCCTTGTAGTCGTTTGATGCGTACCGTTCAACGCCAGGAGATAAATAGCCTCAGCAACGACAAGACGCAAGTATGCGTCTCTACCGCATTCCGTAACTTCGTTACCTACCTATTTCAACCCCTATGCGCCTTTGTGCTACTTATCCGGTTTCAAAACTCCAGTTGTTCAGCAGCTTCCTGCTACTCCTGCTGCTAGGCTTCTCCTACCCTTCCGTAGCCCAGACCACCAGCTTTTCATCAGCAACAACCACGCACAAGCCGAAGAAACCCGGCAAGATGCTGGGCGCTGATATCTCCTTCCTACCCCAGCTGGAAGCCCGCGGCATCACCTTCACCGACAAAGGCCAGCCCAAAGACGCCATTCAAATTCTCAAAGACCACGGCTTCAATTACATCCGCCTACGTCTGTTTCACAACCCGGCGGCCGACAGCGGCTACTCGCCTGGCAAGGGTTTCTGTGACCTGGCGCATACCCAGCAAATGGCCAAGCGCATCAAGGCCGCGGGGCTGAAGTTTCTGCTCGACTTTCACTACAGCGACACCTGGGCCGATCCGCAGAAGCAGTTTAAGCCCGCCGCCTGGCAAGACCTGCACGGCCCCCAGCTGGAACAGGCCGTGCACGACTACACCCGCGACGTGCTGCTGGCCCTGCAAGCCCAGGGCACCACGCCCGACATGGTGCAGGTAGGCAACGAAATCAACCACGGCATGATTTGGCCCGACGGTGACATTCACAGCGCCGACAGCGTGGCCCGCCTCGACAACCTGGCCGGCCTGCTGCGCGCCGGTGTGGCGGCCGTGCGCGAAACGACGCCTAAGGCCTTAGTGATGATGCACATTGCCTTGGGTGGACAGAACGAGCAGTCGGTATATTGGCTGGACAATATGATCCGGCGCGGCGTTACGTTCGATATCATTGGCCAATCGTACTACCCGCAGTGGCATCGCACCATCCCCGACCTGCAACGCAACCTGACGGATCTGGCCCGGCGCTACCCCCAGGACGTGGTGGTAGTAGAGTACTCTGCCTTGAAGCGCGAGGTGAACGATGTAGCCTTCAACCTGCCTCGTAAGAAAGGCCTGGGCACCTTTATTTGGGAGCCACTAAACACCTGGGAACAGGTCTTCGACAAGCAAGGAAAGGCCAACGAGCTGCTACCGGTGTATGATGAAATCAGCAAAAAGTATAAAGTAAAATAGAACCCGTTTCAACTCCGTTGTGTGGTCTTTAGCTTTGGGTAACCCCGCAACGGATGCCCGCCAGGTGCCCTACCCTATGCCGTACAAAGAGCGCGAGATAAAGAAAGAGTATTACACCATTGGCGAGGTGGCCCGCATGTTTGACGTGGCGCCTTCGCTGATTCGGTTCTGGGAAACAGAGTTTGAGGACCTCAGCCCGCGCAAAAACCGCAAGGGCAACCGCCTCTATACTCCCCAGGACATCGAAACCTTCCGCACTATCTATCACCTAGTGAAGGAGCGCGGCTACACCATCCCCGGCGCCCGCGACCTGATGCGCCAGCGCGGCCCCCAGCTCAAAGAGCGTATGGAGGTAGCGCATTCGCTGGAAAAAGTGCGCGGGTTTCTGGTGGAGATGAAAAAGCAGTTGGACGCACTGGGGAAGCAGTCAGGCACCCCATCTTAGTAGAAAAGCCATTTATCTCTAAAGCTACCTTTAGGGACTAGCTCCCCTACTTCTTTCAAGGAGGGGTTGGTCCAATCGTTGCACAATACCACAGCACTATATCTTATTTCTAAACTCTAGCGTGACCACCCCCAACCCCTCCTTGAAAAAAGGAGGAGAGCTAGTCCCTAAAGGTAGCTACTGGCTACCCTCTTCGTTACGGGAGCTAGGGGGTGAGGCCTACTACATGCACGACGACACCCTCCTCCACGAAGTCGCCTTGACGCTATTTCCCGGCATTGGGCCGCAGCTCACGCGGCAGCTGATGAGCTACGGCAGCTCGGCCAAGAACGTGCTGCACCTGCTGCCGGGCAAGCTGCGCAAGATTCCGGGGGTAGGGCCCAAAGCCGTGGCCACGCTTACCGGCACCGAGCGTACCACAGCTCTGCGCCGGGCCGAGGAAACCCTGCGCCGAGCCGAAAAGGAAGGCGTGCAGCTGCTGTTCTATACCAGCAAGCAATTTCCGAAGCGCCTCAAGCAGCTCCCCGACGCCCCTACCCTGCTCTACTACCAAGGCACCGCCGACTTGAACGCACCCAAAACAGTAGGCATTGTGGGCACGCGCCAGGCCACCGACTATGGCCGCGAGCAAACTGAGCAGCTGGTGCGCGGCCTGGTACCGCACCGGCCGCTGGTGGTCAGCGGCCTGGCCTACGGCATCGACATCTTTGCCCACCGCGCTGCCTTGCAGGACGGTCTGGAAACCGTGGGCGTGATGGCCACCGGGCTGGACGTGCTCTACCCCGCCGCCCACCGCAAAACCGCCGAGAAAATGCTGACGCAGGGCGGCTTGCTCACCGAGTTTGCCTTTGGTACCCAGCCCGACAAGTACAACTTCCCGTCGCGGAATCGAATTATCGCCGGCCTTTCCGACGGCACGGTGGTGGTAGAAGCCGCCCGCAAAGGCGGCGCGCTCATCACCGCTGAGCTGGCCATCAGCTACGACCGTGAAGTGCTGGCCCTACCCGGCCCCCTGGGCAGCCCCGCCTCCGCTGGCTGCCACGACCTCATCAAGACGCACAAAGCAGCCCTCTACGCCGAGCCGAAGGACCTGGAAGAATTGCTGAATTGGGATGCCGCCCTGCACCAGTCGGGCAAGTTCCAGGCCGCGCCCACCTACTCGCCCCACGATTTCACGCCGGAGGAGTTTAAGCTAGTGGAAGTGCTGGCTTCCTCTAAAGAAGAGTTGCTGGACAATCTCAGCTGGAAAGCCCAACTGCCCGTACACCAGGTAGCCACACTGCTGCTGGGCCTGGAATTCAAAGGTGTGGTAAAAGCCCTACCCGGCAAGAAATTCGTGCTTATATAGGAGTGAGGGAGCAAGTAAAAACACGGCTGTCATCCTGAGCGCAGCGAAGGACTTTCTCACGTATGGACGAGCCGTCAGTACGTTATTCGTTCTGGCGTGAAAAGGTCCTTCGCCAGTTCAGGATGACAGACTTCTTACCTTCCTACCCTCCTGCCCTCACCCATCTGTGCTACTCCACAACGACCACCTGCTGCCCGCCGCTGACTTCGCCCTGGCCCTACCCAACCGAGGCCTCCAGTTTAACGACGGTTTCTTTGAGACGCTAGTCTGGTCGGCTGGTGCGGTGCGTTACTTGCCCCACCACCTGCACCGAATGCGGGCGGCTGCCGTAGCGCTGCACCTACCCTTGCCACCTGCCTTGGCCGATACCAACGCTCTGACGGCCGCCGTGCGGCGCGTGGCGGCGGCCAACTCGTTATCAGAGGCGCGGGTGCGCATTCAGCTCTGGCGCGGTGGTGGTGGCTTGTATACTCCCCCCGTGGACGCGCCTACCCAGTATGTTGCGACAGCCTCTCCCTTTCAGCCCAACGACCAACCCGTCCACCAAGCTGGTTTTGCCCGCGAGACGCACACCTTCTACACGCCCCTGTCGTTTTGCAAAGGGCCACACGCGCTCTATTACGTGCGGGCCGGGCAGGAGCGGCAAACCCGCGGCCTCGATGAAGTGCTATTGTTGGATGCCAATGGGCACGTAGCGGAGGCCGTATCGGCGGCAGTGTTTTGGGTGAAGGACGGACAGCTGTTCACACCCACTCTGGCTACGGGCTGCGTAGCGGGCGTGCGCCGGGCGCATCTGCTGGCTGTGGCCCGCCGACAGGACTTACCTTGCCAGGAAGGGTTGTTTCGGCCGGATCAGTTGCTAACTGCTGAGGCCGTCTTCACGGCCAATGTGGCCGGATTGCGCCCGGTGGAGCACCTGGATGGCGTTGCTCTGACATCGGCGGCGCATCCGTTATTGGGGGCGCTTCGCCGCTGGGAAGCCGACGAACACTACCCACCAACTACTTAACTCAATCAGCTGCTCGGCTGAGCTATATCCGCTGGTAGGTCGAGCCGGGTAGGTAAGGTGCCACCGGGCCGACAGCGCAATTGCAGCCAGCTGGCCTCAAACTCTGCCAGATCAGCCTCCGTCACTTCGTTGATGCGCAAGATTTCGGCGCGGGGCCGCTCGTTTGCATCTAAGGCGTATAAGGCTATCCAAGTGCGGTACTGACGGGACAAGCCACTTGGCCTGCCCTCATACCCAGTTGTTGCTTCAGAAGAAAAATAAGGACTTACCCACATATAAGGCAGATACGAAATCCACCGCAGTATTGGATTTTATTTTTGAAGTATAAATTTACAAAAAGACATAATAGTGCTTAAAATACCTTTAAAGGCACATTATGCATGTAGTTATTTTTAAAAGTTATATTTACAATGTAATTATTACAATATTATGCATTTTATCTATTATATAATAAATAGGACTTTACTAGTCTATTGCAAAGAGAAGCTTGCGCTTAGTTCCTCTTCTGATGTACGGGAAGCTGGCTCAAATTTCAGCATCCGGAATACTCGCTGGGCTTCGTTGGCTAGTGCATCCATGGCGGCGGGCGGTACGGTGTTGCTATAACCTGGGATGGGACGGGGCTCCACTGCCACTACCGAGGTGCGGCTCACGTGCCCGTCGGGGGCTATTTGCAGCCGAATCAGTACGTTGCCTTGGGCTCCTGCCATAGCTGCTGCCGTTGGGTAACGGCTGTTATTAGCAAAGAACTCCACCGACGTATTGTCTTCCTCCAGCGGCCTGTGCTCCTTCATGCGCTGCGTGAGGCCACGCTTGATGAGCCTGGACTGCTCTACCTTCGGCACCTCCATGGCTACCGTATCCCGCACTACTGGCTCGGGCTTAGGCTTCGGTTTGGGTCGCTTGCGTAGGGGCGTAATAGGAGCCGGCGGATCGGCCGTCCAGGTGTTAAAGTTCTGGGCCTTCGCTTCGGCCGTAGCCAACAACGTCAGCAAACCAATAACGGGGTAGTAAAGCCATTTCTTCATCACACTACACAACATTGAGTTTCCTTATAATCGGCAGGAAATAGACCCACAGGCCCTTTCCAGGTGTCGACAACGCAAAAGCAGCGTGAAGTGTGCCGCTTGGTTGCAATTATATCTTGTTTTATGCCTAAAAATACAGAATTCAGGCTAAACAACGACACTACCTTATCGGAAAACTGCTGTAAGCTGCTAGGACTACTGAATAACGTAGCGCACGGGCACGTCTTCTTGCGTGGTACCCGTGGCGGGTTCAAAGCGCAGTCCCCACAGCAAGTCCTCGGCGCTCTGACGCATAGCAGCCTTACCAGCCGACGCGGCCGCTTGCTTACCGTTGCTATTCTGCTGGATATCAGTACTCAATACCTCAGAATCAATTACATCTCCAGCCGAGTTGACGTTGAGGCGCACCAGCACCTGTCCCGATAGTCCTGCCTGCAAGGCCGTGGCGGGATAGCGCAGGTGCTGCCACGCGTAACGGTAGAACTCCGCATCGGGGGCGCTATAGGCACTGGTCCGCACGCGCTGCCCTAGGCCGCGCCGCAGGGGCTTGGAGTAGGCTGCTACGGCCGGCGACGTACGCCGAGCCGCCTCGGGGGTAGCGGTGCTTGCCGCCGTTGATGGGGCATCGGCCGTGGCCGCAGCACGCTTAGCCGGGCGCCGAGCGGGCGTATCGGTTGGGCTGCTGGTGCCACCTTCCCAGCGGTTGAAAGACATTTGCGCGTAACCGGCCTGAGCCAGCAACACCAGCGCGCCTACTGGCAACCAGCGCTGGGTACGGGTCTTGGGAGAGTAAACGTTGTTTGTTGTCATATCCTTAGCAGCACGTTAATGAGATGAAATAGGAATTTGCCCATTTTACTCCGTTAACGCCGCAAGGTTACTACTCGGTATGCTCGCCCAAATGTTATACGGCCACTGGCGCCTTAATAGCTGGCCAGGGGTCGTAATTCTCTAGCTTGAAATCGTCGTACTGAAAACCGAAAATATCCGTTACTGCCGGGTTCAGGCGCATTTGGGGGAGCGGGCGCGGCGTACGAGTCAGTTGCTCGCGGGCCTGCTCCAGGTGGTTGCGGTAGAGGTGGGTGTCGCCGCCGGTCCAGATGAATTCGCCAGGTGCGAGGTTGGTCACCTGCGCCAGCATGAGCGTGAGCAGGGCATAGCTGGCAATGTTAAAAGGCACGCCCAGGAACACATCAGCGGAGCGCTGGTAGAGCTGGCAGGAGAGCTTACCGTCGGCTACGTAAAACTGAAACAGAGCGTGGCAGGGCTGTAGCTTCATATCGGGCAAGTCGGCTACGTTCCAAGCTGATACCAGGATGCGGCGCGAATCAGGTTGCTCGCGCAGCAAGCGCACCACTTCGCTGATCTGGTCAATGGTTTCGCCGTTGGGAGCGGCCCAGCTACGCCACTGCTTGCCGTAGACGGGACCTAGCTCGCCGTTGGCGTCGGCCCACTCATCCCAGATTTTCACGCCGTGCTCTTTGAGGTAGGCAATGTTGGTATCGCCTTGCAAAAACCACAGCAGCTCGTGGATGATGCTTTTCAGGTGTACCTTCTTGGTGGTCACCAGCGGGAAGCCCTCCTGCAAATTGAAGCGCATTTGGTAGCCAAATACTGAGAGCGTGCCGGTGCCGGTACGGTCGGTTTTTTGGGTACCGTGGTCGAGAATGTGCTGGAGGAGGGTGTGGTACTGGTGCATGGGGAATGATTCGGAGCAACAAGAAAGCCTTATAGAAGCTTCAGTGTTTTCAAAACGTTAGGGGCAAAAATAAATAAAACCTGCCGGCACGGGCAGGTTTTATTTATAACTAATTGACAATCAACAAAATTAACTAGCAGGCACTTCTGTTAATTTCGATTCGTATCGTTGAACAGTTGCTCGGATTCGGGAAGCAAGTCCATACAGATCATCTAATGAACTGATATCAACTCGTTCACCACCTTCTATATCAAAAACAGTTACAAACTTTTTACTGCTATTAAAGTGTAATCGACAGATTGGCTTGCGGTTATTATCATCGAGTAAAATACCACAATACGATTGCACATCACGCATTACTACTCGGTTGACCGGTACTGTTTTGCGCAAAATGGCCCGAACAATCATGAAACCTTCTGTTTCTTCTACTGTCGTTACAATATCCCTGTCTTTTGTTTCAGCTTCGGGGGCTGCTTCAGCAATTTTCGACTCCACGACAGCAATTGCTGGCAAATCAGTTGTCAGCAAAGGTTGCCCCGTGTCAAGCATAGCTGACCGTAGCCGAGATGTTATTTTATCGTTGAGAAACTGATGAAAAGAGCGATGTACCAGAATAGCAAACTGCTCTTTTAATTTAGGCGTCAACACACCATCATATACCTGCTTCGACACAAAATTTATGAAGTCGGGTGAGGGCTGGGTGAACTGCTCGTCGAAGTACTTTTTGAAAGCCCGCATATACTTTAAATTATATGCAGCGAAAAGCATGTCTTCTATGCTGAATGAGACCTTACTCAGCTTCTTAATTTCAGCAACGTCATTCTCTTGAAAGTTGAACAAATCAAATTCCATGAATGGACGCTCATCCATTTTATTCGGCTGCTCTAAATCAGTGAACAGTTTATAAGTAGTACCATTCGTCAGTATCGCAATACGAGCCTCTGTTACATGAAAGTAGCGAAATAATTGGCTGGCGTGATTGATGCTCAAGTCACCGCTCACTGGCTTACATTCTACAAGAATAATAGGCTTACCATCACGCATGATAGCATAATCTATTTTCTCGCCTTTCTTAGTACCGATGTCGCAGATAAATTCTGGCACCACCTCTGTAGGATCGAAGACATTGTATCCCAAAGCGTTGATAAAGGGCATCACTAACGCATTCTTCGTAGCCTCTTCCGTCTGAATGTGGCCGATCTGTTTTTGTGCCCTGGCGGCCAGATTAGTAAGTTGATCAATAAGTTCCATGAAACTATTTTATAAAATTTGTAAGATTCTGAAATCTAATATTCTCGTGTAAGCTCTCCAAACTAAAGTTGCCGTACAGGCGAGTTTTGTAATTCTTCCGTACGGGGTAGCAGCTTTATAAGCTGCTGGTCGCGCATCTCATCGGTTATACCGTTCCTGCGCTTATCCTACCCTAGGCAGAAGCAATAGGCAAAATAGGATAACCAAAGGCCATACATTTCTAAATAGGATAGCTCGCGGAAACAAATAGCAAAAAACAACGGTTGGCCTTCGGCGGTCCTTAAGGTAAGCAGAACGATGCGTACTCGTTCCTTATGGAGCCGCCCTCTTACCCTATGCCTACTCGCCGTCTCGCCTACCCTATCCTGCTGGCCCTGTTTCTCCTCACGGGCCTGGCGGGCTACTTTGCCGCCCAGCTGCGCTTCAACTATAATTTCAACGATTTCTACCCCGCCGGCGACCCGGACCTGGCCTATTACGAGCAGTACGCCCAGCGCTTCGGCAACGACAACGACTACGTGCTGCTGGGCCTGGAAGCGCCCGCCGGCAAGACCGTCTTCGACCCGCAGTTTCTGGTGCGCGTCGATTCGCTGACGCAGTTTGTGCAGCGACGGCCTCACGTGGTCAGCGTCACGTCGCCTACCACCGCCACCAACCCGGTGGTGGAGGGCTTTGGCGTGTTCAATATCCCCTACTTCCATCCCGGCGACCCAGACCCGGCGCGGCGGGCGCAGGATTCGGCCACGGTGTACCGCACGCCGGGGCTGGTAGGCAACCTGATTTCGCCGGACGCCCGCGCCGCTACCATTCTGCTGCAAACCTCGCCCAACCTGGCCAAGCCGCCCGGCGACTCGCTGCTGGCCGCCGTGCGCCGGGAGCTGACCCGCCAGGGCTTCGCGGAGGCCGACTACCACCTGGCCGGCAAAATGGTGGCGCAGTCGGTATTCGTGGACCGCTTGCAGGTGGAGCTAGCCGTGTTTATGAGCTTGTCGGTAGTGCTGGTGACGGCCCTGCTGTGGTTCACGTTTCGGACGTGGTGGGGCGTGGTGCTACCCCTGGTGGTGGTGCTGGGGGCCATTGTGTGGGGGCTGGGCGTAATGGGTGCCTTCGGCATCAGCATTGATCTGATGACGGCCCTCCTACCCGTGATGCTGTTTGTGGTGGGCATGTCGGATACCATTCACATCATCACGCGCTACGTAACGGAGCTGGGCTACGGTACCGAAAAACGGGCCGCGCTGTGGGTTACGCTGAAGGAATCGGGCTTTGGGTCGGGGCTGTCGGCGCTGACGACCAGCATCGGCTTTTTCACGCTGATGACCAGCACCATCCGGCCTATTTACAACTTCGGGCTGTTTACGGGCATTTCCGTGCTGCTCACGTTTGTGCTCAGCTTCACGCTCTTGCCCGCCATGCTACTATTGCTGCGCAAGCCGCAGTTGCGGGTACCACGCCAGGAAGGCCGCAGCTGGGACGGTGTGCTGGGTCGCCTGTTTCGGCAGGTGCTGGCGCGGCGGCAGCTGGTAGTGGCCGTAAGCGCCGTGGTGCTGATTGCCTCGGTGGCGTCGGCCTCGCGCATCCGCATCAACTCGGCGCTGCTGGACGATCTGTCGCAGAACGACCCGGTGAAGCAGGATTTCCGGTTTTTTGAACGGCAATTTGCCGGCGTGCGTCCCTTCGAAATGGCCCTCACGCCGGCGGCTGGCGGCTCGGTACTCACCCTACCCGTACTACGCCAGACCGAGCAGATTGAAACCTATCTTCAGCGAACCTACGGCCTGCGCTTCGTGGCCTCGCCGGTTACGCTGGTGAAATCGGTGCGCAAGGCTCTGAACGGCGGCGACGTGGCCGAGTACCGCCTCCCCGACTCCGACGCCGAGCTGCAACGCCTGCTGCGCCGCGCCAAGCCATTTCGAAAGAAACCCGAGTTTCAGGCCCTGGTCTTACCCAACGGCTCGGAGGGTAGGCTCACCGGCCGCATGCCCGACGTGGGCAGCCTGCGCGCTGGTCAGCTAAATGCCGATCTGCACCAGTTTCTGCGCCAGCACATCGACTCTACCGTGGTGCAAACCCGCCTCACCGGCTCGGCAAACCTCATTGACAAGAACAACGAGAACCTGTCGCTGAACATGATTACCGGCATGAGCATCGACATTCTGATGGTGACGCTGATTGTGCTGGCCCTGTTCCGCTCCATTCGCATGACGCTGATTGTGCTGATTCCTAACCTGGTGCCCATCCTGATAGTGGCGGGCGTGATGGGCGTAGCCGGCGTGAGCATGAAAGTGAGCACCAGCATTATCTTCACCATTGCCTTCGGCATTGCCGTGGATGATACCATTCACTTTATCAGCAAGCTGAAGCTGGTTTTGTTGAAGGAAGACAGCCTATTCCGGGCCGTGCGCAAAACCTACCTCATGGCCGGCAAGGCCGTCATCGTCACCTCCTTGATTCTGGTAGGCGGTTTCTCTACCCTGATTTTTTCGTCGTTTGACGGCACGTTCTACGTGGGCCTGCTTATTGGTCTTACGCTATTGTTTGGGGTAGTAGCCGAGCTGACGTTGCTACCGATTCTGATTCTGTGGTTCTACCGCCACCAGCCTGCCGCCGTGCGCGAGGCAGTACCGGTTTCGTAGGAGTTGGGCTATAGAGACACAACGTGTTGTGTCTCGTAGTTGCTGAGTTTGGAGCTATTTGAAAACTGGTTTAGCCCGTCATGCTGAGCCTGTAATAGTTTTGCATCAGCATCAACACAGGCGTCTTTCAGAAAAACGGAAACCCCGTCAACTTTTAGTGCAACATCCTGCGGGCTGGCCGGTCTCATGCTTAGATGAGCGACTCGCCTACCTCTTCCGTCACCGACCAGCAGCTTGTCCGGCAAGTGCTGGCCGGCAACACTGCGGCCTTTGGGCAAATCGTGCAACGCACGGAGGGGTTGGTTACGCAGCTGGTATTCAAGATGATCCGGCATCCGGCCGATCGGCCGGACATCGCGCAGGAAGTCTACTTGAAGGCCTTTAAAAATTTGGCCGGGTTCAAGTTTCAGGCGAAGCTCTCCACGTGGGTTGGCCAAATCACCTACAATACGTGCCTGCACTACCTGGAAAAGAAGCAGCTGGTGCTGGTAGACCCCGCGGAGCCTCCCCCGGATGATGCCGCCGAAGAGGGTCGCCGGTCCCTACCCCCGCTCGTAGCCGGCTCGGATTACAACCCCGAAGCGGCGCTTTTCGACAACGATTTAACGGCCATTCTGGGCGTGGCCATCGAGCAGTTGCCCCCGCTCTATCGCACCCTGATTTCCTTGTACCATCAGCAGGAGCTGAGCTACGAAGAAATTGCCCAGATCACCTCCCTGCCAGACGGCACTGTGAAAAACTACCTCTTCCGGGCCCGGAAACTGCTGAAACAGCAACTCCTGACCCGCTATCAACGCCAAGACTTATGACGAGCTTTCACCTTTCCGAGCGCGACTTGCAAGCGGCAGCCGAATCTTCCGCCCTCCTAGCCGCGCCTCAGGCAGCCCACCTGCGCGACTGCCGCCAGTGCCAGAACCAGGTTGCTACCTACCAGCACCTGTTTGCGGCTGCGGCCCGCCTACCCCAGCCGGCTTTTGCTTTCGACCTCACGGCCAGTGTGCTAGCGCAGTTGCCTAAAACTAAGCCCGCTTTCCCGTGGGTGCTCTGCTTGGTGGCGCTTCCTGTAGTGGGGGTGGTCGGCGCGTTTCTGGCGTTGTTCGGAGGCACACTGGTACAGGCTTTCCAGGAGTTGCCTACCCTGCTAGGTGGTGGGCTGGTAATAGTGACTGGTTTCCTCGTAGCCGGACAATGCGTGGAGCTGCTGGCCCGCCACCGCCGGCAAATGCGCCTGCTGTCTTTTTCGTAATTTTTTTGCAACACGAACGGCTTCAACCGGTCTCATGCAGTACCACCCCACGGCCCGACTTATGAAAGGTTTTTTGTTGCTTCTGCTTTTCTGCTTGACCACGAAGGGAGCGTCGGCCCAAAGTACGCTGCCGTCTCTTGATGATAACGCATTAGATCTGGCCCGGCACGTATTGCTGCCCGGATTAGCGCTTTTCCTGCTCGGCTACTTTGTTTTGGCGGTCGTTAAACTGGTCCTGAACTACCTGCTGAAGCGGCAAATTGTGGCGGCGGCCGTTTCAGAAAGCGTGGTGGAGCGCTTACTACCCGGCCCTCGGGACGAGCAAAACAAGGTAGTGAAGTGGATTGCGCTGCTCCTGAGCGGCGGCGTAGGGCTTACGGTATGCTTATTTCTACCCTTGGGTATTTACTCCATCATTATCCTGCTTTTCAGCACGGCCTTCGGTTTTCTGGCTTACTACCTTTTTCTGCGTCGCCAGACCAAATAATACGTGCAACGCCTGTTTGCTTTCTCCAGCGCCTCCATCTAGCAGCTTAGCGACTGGATAGAGTAAGCTGCTTTAGCCACACCTTTTTCTTCGTCATTCTACCCTTACCTGTATGAAACAGCCGGTACACTCAGCACAATCTACTATGCATTACATAGTAACTTGCATTACACCTAACTTTATCATTCAACTATTTACAAGATTATCTACCAAAATTTCTTGTTGCTACGCACTGTCGTTGCGCCGGAGAAGCTGGTCGTTTAGCGTACTATTACTCATTCTTGCTGGCCTATTTACTGGCTCTGCCTCTGCCCAGACCTTGGGTGAAGTGTCTGGCACGTTGCTGGACCGCGGCACGCGCCAGCCGCTGCCTTTTGCCAACGTCTTGCTGCTGCGGCTGCCCGATTCCACTCTGGCAGGCAATACCCAAACCGCTGACAATGGTACTTTTACGCTAGCAAACGTACCGTTGGGCCGCTATGTGGTGCGAACGGTAGCGCTGGGCTACCAGCCCGCTCGCCGCGTGGTTACACCGAGTCTGACTACGCCGGCAATTCGCCTGGGTGAGTGGCCCGTGGTGCCGGTGGCCGTGCAGCTTGCAGGCGTGGTGGTACAGGGCGAAAAAGCGGTTCTGGTGGAGGACCTGGATAAGAAGGTTATCAACGTAGACAAGGATCTGAACAGCGCGGGCGGTACGGCAGCCGATGTGCTGCAAAAGGTGCCTTCCGTAGCCGTAGACGAAAACGGGCAGGTCAGCCTGCGGGGCAACGCGGGCGTGACGCTCTACCTAGATGGCAAGCCCGCGTCCAGCAACCTGCGCCTCGACCAGCTGCCTGCCAGCCGCCTCGAAACCATTGAGGTGATTACCAATCCGGGGGCGCGGTACTCGGCCCAGGGTACGGGCGGCATCATCAACCTGGTGCAGAAAAAGCAGCGCCAGGCTGGCTGGAACGGGGAAGCGCTGGCCACCCTAGGCACCCGCGACAAGTACAACGCCTCGCTCAACCTCAGCCGCAGGGTAGGCAAATTCAATGTATTTGGCAGTGTTGATGGGCTGAGCAATCGGTTCCAGGGCAGCTCGGGGCTGCGGCAGGAGGCCACCGCCGAAGGCCGTACCACCAGCATCGACCAAACGGGCCGTACTGCCCGCCACCAGACCAACCGAAGCTTGCGCCTGGGTGTGGACTACGCCTGGCACCCGGAGCAGACGCTGACGCTGACCACTGAATTCTACAAGAACGATTTGCGCCACACCAACAACTTCACTACCCAACTCACGCGCGACACCGATGCGGCCCTTGTTCTACACAACCAAAACCCGGAAACCGACGACTTGTATACAATGCGCATTGCCAGCAACTACCGGCATACCTGGGAGGCTCATCCTGGCCGCGAGCTAACGGCTGGCGCGGTCTATATCTTGGATGGCGGGACCGTGACGACGGCGCAACGCGTGCTGGATGGCCCGGCCGGCTACACGCAGCAGGCCCGCCGGCAAGTGCTTGATGTGACCATTCATATGCCCTCGGCGCAGGTAGACTACGTGCACCCGCTGGACGACAAGCGCCGCTGGGGAGCAGGCCTGAAAACCGATGTGATGCTAACGCCCGGCACGGCCGAGTATGGGGTGCAACCAGTGCCCGGCGCCGAGTTTATCCGCCAGGAAGCCAGCTCCTACCGCTACCACTATCGGCAGGTGATTCCGCAAGCCTATGGCACGTATCAGCAGAAAGCGGGCCGCTGGGACTACCAAGTGGGCCTGCGGACAGAGTTTACCGGATTGCAAGCGCGCGTGTTGCCCACCGGCTCGACCAGTCAGCGCCTTCTCAACCTGTTTCCCTCGGCCACCGTGGCGCGCCGGCTGCCGCACCACGAGCAGCGCCTCCAGCTCAGCTACTCACGCCGCCTGAACCGGCCCAACTTCCTGCAAATCGTGGCCTTGCCTATTTACACGGATGCGCGCAACTACGTGGTGGGCAACCCTGCCCTACGCCCCGAATACGTGCACGTGGTAGAGCTGGGCCACCAGGTGGCGTGGCAGAATACTACCCTCAATACCACGTTGTTTGGACGCTTCGCCAACCAGGCCATTCAGAGTTTGCGCATCATCGACACACTGGCGACCCGCCTCAGCGGCCAGCCCGATTTCATCACCCGCACCAGCTACCAGAACCTCGGCCGCACGGCCAGCTACGGGCTAGAACTCTCGCTGACTCACCCTCTCACGAAGTGGTGGAAACTCGTTGCCAACGGCTCGTTTTACCGCAACCAGGTAACTGGCTACACGGGGAGCGGCACCCGCGCCAACTTCACCGGCACGGCGTATCTGCTGAATACTTTTAACCCGACCAAGACGCTGGCCGTGCAGCTCAGCGGCAACTACCGCGCCCCGCTGGTGGTGCCGCAAGGCCGCCTGCTGGCCGTGTACGGGGTAGATGTGGCCCTGCGCCAGCGCCTGTTCCACGACCGGGCGGCCCTTACCCTACGTGTTAGCGACCTGTTCGACACGCGCCGCCAGTATACCCGGCTAGCCGCCGCAGACCTCACCACTGACCTGCAAACCAAGTATGAAACCCGCGTGGGCTACCTGGGCTTCACCTGGTTTTTAGGCACCAACAAGCCCGCCAGCTCCATCGACAACCAACCCAAGGGCGACACGGGTGGTTTTGGGGGGTAGTAGCCGAATGACAGCTATTTTCACTCTGTCATCCTGAGCAGAGCGAAGGACCTTCTCACGTCAGAACGATTATCGAAACAACGACTCGTTCTGACGTAAGAAGGTCCTTCGCAAGCTCAGGATAACAGACGTTATTGTTGATCGAATTTTAGCTACTGCTTCCATTTCTGGGCGATGCGGACAGCCGTTTCCAGCATATGGGGTGCCCATTGTTCTAGCTGCCAGTCGGTGTGAGCCAGGGAGGAGGCGCGCAGGCGCTGCTGCGCTTCTTCGTAGGAAGCGGCGGTTTCCAGAATCTGCGCGAGTTGGCGCTGTTGCGTGTGGATGGTTTCGTCGTGGGCAGCAGGGCCGGCGGGTAGGGATGCTGGTGGCTGGAATGCGTTGGGCTGGTGACTATGCGCATGGCATCGGCTGGCTTCTACGATGGCGGCCATCCGCTGGAAATCTTGCCGAAACCGGTCCTGGCTGGCGTCGGTACGAAGGCCGGTGCCGAGCTGTTCCAGTACGACGTATTTCAGCTGCGGGCACTTAGGTATTGTGCGTTTCAGCAGGGAAAATACCTCGTCGGGCACGGCCTCGTCGTGGGTGTCGCGCCGAATCTGTCTACCCTGCTCTACTCGCGAGTCTTCCCAGCTACCGCCCGAAATGTGAATTTCCCTCACCCGGTGCAGCGGGTAGAGCGCCAAGAGCGAGTCGGATAACAAGTTGAAGTTGTGCAGCTGACAATACAGGTTGTGCAGGTCTAGAAGCAGAAAGCCGTTGACGGGTGCTACCAGCTGTTCCAAAAACTCGCCGTGGCGCTGCACTTCCTCCAGCGAGTAGGCAAACGCCAGATTTTCAAGTCCCACTGGGCACTGGCAGGCATCGGCCACACGCAGGAGGCGGTCCTGGCCCAGGCGCAGGGTAGCGGCCGTGTACGGCACGGGCAGCGGCGCGCCGGTATGGAAGTTCTGCCCCGTGAAAGCCCCAAAATGCTCCGTGATGTGGTCGAAGCGAAAGCGCCCGGCGAGCAGGCGCAGCTGCTCCAGCCACTGCGCCTGCTCGGGCGTCCAGCGGCCCGAAAGCAACGAGAAATACACGCCGTGCCCCACCAAACGGCCCTGCTCGCCGTAGGCAGTCAGCAGCTCGACAAACCAATCGGGCAGCTGCCGACCGTCGAATAGGGTGTCAAACGACCACTCCACGGCTTCTACCTGGCCCGCTTCGAGCAGCGGCAAGGCAGCAGTCAGAGTCTGGTCGTCCAGATTGCAAGCAATGGCCGATAAGATAGCCGGAGCGGACATGATTTCTGGTGCACTACTTAGCCCAGGCCGCACGCGGGGCAATACACAGGCGTTTTTTTCTCGCTACCCTTCGCTACTTTCTCGCCCTTGGGCGCTGGCTCATCGCCTTTCGTACAAGCAGTAGTCTGCGCTGTGATGCCAACCAAAACAGCTCCGAGTAAGGCTTTCGATAATTTCATAACAAGTTGTGGATGAGTGGAAAGATAACTTCTACCTGCTAGAGCCTCGCCGGTAGAGCAACAGTTGCATGACAGCGTTAAAAAATAAAATCTCCCTGAGTTCAGTTAGCGAGAAAAATACCGCGCCCTTACGCCCGCAACTTTTCAGGATCTTTGCCCCATGAAACTCCTGCTTCTCCTGCTCCTGCTGCAACAGCCTGCTTCGCCTTCGCTTACCCCCGCCCCCGACCCAGTGCCCCGCCTAATTCAGGAGCGCGAAACCCTGGTGCGGCAATATGAGGCGGCCAATGCCCAGCGCAACGCGTTTCTGGCCAATAAGCCCAGCAAGCGGGATCTGGAGGAAGTAATAACCGCCCTGAAAGGCATTATCCGCAAAGACACCGAGATTGTGCAGGCCGTGAAAGACGGTGCCGTGCGCCAAACGGCCGGCCTGGTAGCCGAGCGCCAGCAGGTGCAGCAGCAGGCCAGCGTGGCCCAAAGCGACCAAAGCACCACCCGCGAGCGGTTCTACGACCTGCAACGCCAGATTGCCAACTTAGAGGAACGCGAGCGGCAGCACCAAAAAAAGCTAGCTGAGGCACAAGCCGTTGTGCACGAAGCCGACCAAAGCCGTACCACCCGCGACCTGATTACGGCGGCGCTAGCCGTGCTGAGCGTAGGGCTGCTGGTGTACGTGGGGCGCCTACGGGGCCAGCGCCGGGCACCAATGAAGCGCAAGCGGTAGGGGTTTCTCATTATGCTTGTCCCTGCTGCGCGCTACCTTACCTACGCTGAGGCCGTGGTGCTCTACAATGAGCTACTACAGGCCGATATTGTGGCGTTGGTGAAAGCGCATGGCCCGCCTTCCCTACCCTATGGCGAGGGCATGTATTACCAATTATTAATTGAGGAGGAGTTGGTGGAGGCAGCCCAACCCTTGCTCGACGATTTTGAGCAGGCGCGCAACGCGCCGAAATTACCCCGCTGCCCACGTTGCGGCAGCCTAGCCGTAGCCCCCGCTGAGCGCGTGGCGTGGTGGCGCCGATTGCTGTACGCGGGCACCACGCCCATGCAGTGCACCACCTGCCAGCGCGTGTTTGCCGGGTAAGGCTGGTGTTAGTAGGTTGCGAGTTTGGTTTTCTTATGGAATACCTCGATGTATTTACAAAAATTAAACTCGCAGCCCGTTTGGTTGAAATAGTTGCACAATCGGCAATGCTTTTCTAACATTGACGCAACGGCACCATCTTTTGGTTCGTCCCTTTAGCGGGCAGTCAATTTTCGCATAGAAGGTCGAAAAAGCGTTTCTCTGTCTGGCCCGCAGTATACGGTGCGCACACTGGTCATGCGCCGTATGCTGCGGGTCAGTTGCTGAGGCACATGCCTCAGACACCGCCCAACCTGTTGCTACCTCACACCAAACCACTACCCTATCGAATGAAGCGTACTCCTTTTGTAGTAGCTACCCTCTTGCTTGCGGCTAGCCATGTTGCGCCGGCTCAAAACCAGGGTAGCAACGCCCCTAACCGCGCCGAAGCCAAGCCAGCGGCCACCATTGCCAGCGTGACGCAGGGCGCCAAGAAACAAGACGGCTACTTCCCGTTTTACTACGACGAAAAAACCGGCAAAGTCTACCTAGAGCTGGACAAGTTCGACCAGGAGTTTCTGTACTTCAGCTCCCTACCCGACGGCGTGGGCATGGGCGGCCCCGAGCGGGGCGGCGCCTCCTCGGCCATTGCCAAGTTTGTGCGGATAGGGCCCAAGGTGATGTTGGTGGAGCCCAACTACAGCTACCGCGCTTCCCGAGGCGGCGACGAGCAACAGGCCGTGGAAAGCGCCTTTGCTAAGTCGGTGCTGTGGGGCTTTACGCCGGTGGCCGTGGAGGGCAACAAGGTGCTCATCGACCTGACGCCCTTCTTGGTGCGCGACAGTCAGAAAATAGGCGACCAACTGGGCCGCCGCAGCTTTGCGGGCCTGCGTGGCGGCAACGCTGGTGGCGGGGCCTCGGCCGGCTACCGGCTCGACGAATCGCGCTCGGCCGTGAATCCCGACGCGACCAAGAACTTCCCTAAAAACACGGAGTTCGACGCGCTGATTACCTTCACCGGCGGCCCCAGTGGCGGCCAGGGCTACGGCCGGAGCATCGCCCCCGACCCCAACGCCGTGACCGTGCGTATGCACCAGGCTTTTGTAGAGCTCCCCGACAACAAGTACCAGCCGCGCAAGTTCGACCCGCGCTCGGGCTTTTTTCAGTTCACCTACCTCGACTTCTCGGCTCCCATGGCCGAGCCGCTGGAGAAGCGCTTCTCGCGCCGGCACCGGCTGGAGAAGAAGAACCCCGGCACCAAAGTGAGCGAACCGGTAGAGCCCATTGTGTACTACGTGGACCGCGGTGCCCCGCCGGATATCAAGAAGGCGCTCATTGAGGGCGGTGCGTGGTGGAACCAGGCCTTTGAGGCGGCCGGCTACAAAAACGCCTTCCTCGTGAAGGAGTTGCCCGAGGGTGCCGATCCTATGGACATTCGCTACAACGTGGTGAACTGGGTGGACCGCGCCGGCAATCCGCGCGCTTTCTCCTTTGGCTCGTCCTACATCGACCCACGCACGGGCGAAATTATCAAGGGCATCGTCACGCTGGGCTCCGACCGCCACCGCCAGGACTACCTCATTGCCGAGGGCTTGTTGCAGCCTTATAAGAATGGTAGGAAGGCACCGAAAGAGCTGGAAGAAATGGCGCTGGCCCGCATCCGGCAGCTCTCGGCCCACGAAATTGGGCACACCTTGGGACTGTACCACAATTTCAGCTCTTCGGGCACGCAGGACCGCGGCTCGGTGATGGACTACCCTTTCCCGCGCTTCACGCTGAAAGCCGACGGCACCGTTGACGTGTCGGACGCCTACGCCAAGGGCATCGGCAGTTGGGACAAGCGCGCCATTCTGTGGGGCTACCAGGACTTCCCGAAGGGCACCGACGAGGACAAGGCCCTGGATCAGATTATGATGGAAACCCTGAAGCAGGGCCACATTTTCATTCCAGATATTGGCGGCTATGTGCACCCTGCGTCGCACCAGTGGGACGACGGCACCAATGCCATGGCCCAGCTCGACAAGCTGATGAAAGTGCGCCGCCACGTGCTCGATAATTTCTCTACCAACGCCATTCCTGACAACGCCCCGATGGCTACCCTGGAAGAAGTGCTGGTGCCCATGTACCTATTGCACCGCTACCAGATAGAGGCCGCGGCCAAGTCGCTAGGGGGGCTGTACTTCACCCACGCTGTGAAAAACGACGGCCAAGTGGTGACGCGCATGGTGGAGCCCGCCGAGCAGTGGCGAGCTTTCGATGCGTTGATGGCCACTGTGTCGCCGGATGCGCTGGCGCTGCCGGAAAAGCTGCTCCAGCAAATTCCGCCCCGGCCGGCGGGCTACCCCAGCAGCATGGAAATCTTCAGCCGCCACACGGGCCCTACCTTCGACCCCATCGCTACCGCCGAAACGGCCGCCAGCACCACCATCATGTCGCTGCTGAACCCGGAGCGCGCTACCCGCCTGATAGAGTACCACGCCCGCGACAGCAAGCAGCCCGGCTTTATGCCGATGGTGGACAAATTGCTGACGCAAACCTGGAAGGCGCCCCTGGTCCCCGGCTACAAGGGTGAGTTGCAGGTACTGGTAAACAACCTCACGCTCAAAAGCTTGCTCCAGCTGGCCGCCGACCCGCAGGTAGCCGAAAACGTGCGCGGCGAAAGTCTGGCCGAAATTGATGGGCTGAAGCAGTGGATGACCGGCAAGCTCGCCAGCGCCGAGCCCCGCCAGAAAGCCAACCTCCTGTTCGGCCTTTCGCAGATCAACACCTTTACCACCGACCCCAACAAATTCACCGTGCCCTCTTCTCTGGACATGCCACCTGGCGCGCCCATCGGCATGCCTGGCCTGGACTTTTTGCATGACGATGTGGCCTATTAGTGTCACTGTCACTCCAAGCGGAACGAGAAATCTGGATCTACGTGGCTGTATTCTGTCCTTGAGGTAGCCCTATCTGTGATGGCACTGCTGATAGGCAAAGAGGCGGACACGCTCCTTTGGGCGTAGGTGCTACTTACGGTAACTCTTCTAAAGGCATGAAAGGCCGAACCACCCGGGTGGTTCGGCCTTTTGCTATAAAGTGCAACTTCCTACCCACCAGCTTCTTGTAAAAGGACCGAAATGCCTTTTAAAATTAACGTTCCAGGGACTCGGTTTTTTAGGTTGAATCAGTACTTTGCCAGCGCGTTATACTTGAGCTATCCACGTATCCTTATGTATTCACTTTGACCTGGACCGAAGAACAGGCCCGCGCCCTCATCACCGACTCCGGCACGCTGAAACGCGGGCAGGAGCTAGCCGCCCCGGCCAAATGGCAGAACCTGGGCCGCACCGATACCGCCGCCTGGGGCGAGTGCAAGGGCAGCGGCAGCAAGCCCTACCAAACCGGCATCGACCTCACCGAGCCCGCCTTTAAGTGCAGCTGCCCTAGCCGCGTGTTTCCCTGCAAGCACGGCGCCGGCCTGCTCCTGCTGCTGGCCCGCCAACCCCAGCTACTAAGCGGCCCTACCCCGCCCGCTTGGCTAGAAGAATGGCTGGGCAAACGCCAGCAAACCCAGGAGAAGAAAGCCACCAAACCACCTAAAGCACCAGAAGTCGCAGAAACCGATCCGTCTGGCTCTTCCTTCTCCGCGGGGAAAGAAGCTTCGTTGAACGACGACGCCCGCCAGAAGCGCGAGGCCCAGCGCCAAGCCCGTATGCAGCGCGGGGCGCAGGAGCTGGAAACCTGGCTCGTGGACCTCTTGCGAACCGGCCTGGCCGCCACCGACCAGCAGCCGCGCAGCTACTGGGAAACCCAAGCCGCCCGCCTCGTGGACAACCAGCTGCCCGGCTTGGCCACTATAGTGCGCGAACTGCCTACCCTGCGCCACCAGGGCGCCGACTGGCCCGCCCGACTATTAGCTCGTCTCGGTGAGCTGTACCTGCTGGTACGCACGTTTCAGCGCCTACCCGAGCTGGCGGCAGAGGCGCGTCAGGAAGTGTTGCAGCTGGTGGGTGTGAATCTGAAGAAGGAAGAGGTGCAAGCCACCCAGCCCGCCGTGGCCGACGAGTGGCGCGTGCTGGCCCAAACCACTACCGAGGAAGAGCGCCTGACGGTGCGCCGCTCCTGGCTGCACGGTCAGCACACTGGCCGCTTTGCGCTGGTAGTGGAGTTTTCGTTTGGTGGCCAGCCGTTTGCTACTCCGCTGGTGCCCAGTGGCCGCTACACCGGCGAGCTGACGTTCTACCCCGGCCTGCTGCCGTTGCGGGCCGTGCCGGGCATCCTGACGTTTCGGGGTACTGCGCCCGGCTACCTGGCTCCTGCCAGCGGCATTGGGCCTGGTCAGTTGTTGGATGAGCACGCCACCGCCTTAGCTCGCCTCCCCTGGCTGCGCGAGTGGCCGGTGCTGCTCAGCGGTGGCATCCCGGTGCCCTCGGCCGACGGCTGGGTGCTGCGGTTCCCGGCAAGCCCAGCCCCAACGGCCCTACCCAACGACGCGGCTACCTCAGCCACGGAAGCCATCGAGGCGCCTACACCTACTGCCCTCGACCTGCGCCTGCTCTGCCCCGACCTAACGGGCTGGGAGCTACGGGCCCTGAGCGGTGGCGTCCCGCTCACAGTATTTGGCGAGTGGACCGGCCAGGGCCTGCGCCCGCTGGCGAGCTGGCCCGCCGTAGCAGAACCTCAAATTACCTAGCCTATGTCAGCTCTTCCCCTTGCCCCGGAAACCGCCCTGCGCCCCGGCGCCGACTGGCAGCAGCTGCTGCGTGTGGCCCTACTCGGCACTCGCCAAAGCCCCGACCCACTGCCTACCCTACCCGACTTCGAGCTACCCGACGACACACCCGACCACCGCGAAAAGCAAGCGCTACTCTCGGCCGGCGTGCTGACCACCATCCGCAAAGCCGGCTACCAGTTCCCGACGGCCCCACCGGAAAAGTCAGTGGCACCGGTAGCGGCGCCCGAAACCCAGGAGGTCCTTGGCCCCAGTGGCACCCAACTGCTGCACCAGTTATTGAACGGGCAGTACCCCGAGTTGCTGCCGGAGTTTCTGGCTGCTGCGGCCGAACACCAGCGCCGGGTGCCACACCAAGTGCTGGTGTCGCTGCTGGAGCATGCTCGCACGCGGCCTACCCTGCACCGCGCGGCGGCAGCCGTGCTGGGGCAGCGTGGCGCCTGGTTGGCTGCCCAGAACCCGGCGTGGCAAACGCTGCTGGCCGCCTCGGAGCAAGCCACCGACGACGCGGCTATCTGGGAAACCGGCGCCATCCGTCAGCGCACCTTCTACCTGGAAACTCTGCGCCGCCACAATCCGGCCCAGGCCCGCGAGTTGCTGGCCGCTGCCCTACCCCAGGAGCCGGCCAAGCACCAGGCCCAGCTGCTGGAAACGCTAGCCGTACAGCTCTCCCCCGACGATGCTGCCCTGCTGGAGCAGTATCTCGCTTCCAAAAGCAAGGAAGTGCGCCAAACGGTAGTGCCCTTGCTGCTGCGCCTACCCAACACTATGCTACCAGAGCGCCTCTGGCAGCGTGCCGAGCCACTACTGCAACTCAAACGCACCCTGCTCAGCAAGAAGCTGCTGGTAGAGTTGCCCGCCACCGATTGGGACAAAACCTGGCTTCTTGATGGCATTGAGCAGAAAGACAGCCGTTTTCAAGGCGAAAAAGCCGCCCTGCTGGGTCAAGTACTGGCCCTGCTGCCGCCCCAGCGCTGGGCCGAGCACTGGCACCTTATGCCCGCCAACATCATCGACCTTGCCGCCGATACCGAGTGGGCCGCCCTCCTGCTCACGGCTTGGGCCGAAGCCGCCGTGTTGCACCAGGATGCTGCCTGGGCCACAGCGCTGCTGGAGTGGCATTACGCCCAGCCGCGCAAAAACGCCCTTAGTCTCCCCGTAGCTCGTCTGGCCGCTCAGTTGTCTCCAGCTGAGTTGATCGGACTAGTGCTGCCGCAGTTGCAGGCCACCCCGCATTTTGCCACCGATGCGCCTTGGCTGCACCTCGTGCAGCTGGTGCCCGCGCCCTGGCCCGAGGCCCTCACGCGCCGCGTGGTGGAACTGCTGCGCCGCGCCCTGAAGCAGCCGGAGCAGCTCCACCGCATCCAGTACGCCGCCTCGCAGCTACTAGAGCACATGGCTCGCGTAGTGCCCGCCGATCAGTACAGCCTCTGCGCTGAACCCTTGCAGCCGCTCATCCAAGACGTGCCCTACCTCCACAACTCCCTGGCTCGCCTGCTGAACACGCTGCACTTTCGCCAACAATTGCAAGAAGCCCTGCACGAACCCCCGTCGCCTGCCGGTCCGACGCCGTAGGCGTCCGACCGATTGTCGTAGGCTACCACTGAACGAGCTTCGTGCTGACACTTAGAACTATATCAGAGATGCGAAGCGACGCAAACATCAGCACGAAGCTCGTGCAACGATGACCGGTCCGACGCCTTCGGCGTCGGACCAGCAGACGAAAACACATACTTTCTACAAACCCCTATCATTCTCTACCTCTCACTACCAACCCTCCCGGTAGCAGCCAGTTCGGCTCCCCTCTCCCTTAGGAGAGGGGGCCGGGGGTGAGGCCCTACTCCTATGTCTGAAACCACCGTCATCCTCCGCCCCCACGCCGAAGACCTCTACGCCGAGGAACTTGCCGCCCTGCGCGCCGCCGACCACGACCGCCCCAAGCCGCCGAACTGGCACCTCTCGCCCTGGGCCACCGTCACGTACCTGCTCGGCGGCAAGCTCGACAACGGTTTCGAGATTGAGCCGAAGTACATCGGGCAGCGGCGGTTGATGGAAATTGCCGTGGCTACCCTCGCCACCGACCGCGCCCTACTACTGCTGGGCGTACCGGGCACGGCCAAAAGCTGGGTGAGTGAGCACCTGACGGCGGCCATTAGCGGGCGGTCCGATTTGCTGGTGCAGGGCACGGCGGGCACCTCCGAAGATGCCATCCGCTACTCCTGGAACTACGCCCGCCTCATTGCCGAGGGCCCGTCACTGGGGGCACTGGTGCCCTCACCCCTGTTCAAGGGCATGCAGGAAGGTCGCCTCGTGCGCCTCGAAGAACTCACCCGCATCCCTTCCGATGTGCAGGACACGCTCATTACCATGCTCTCCGAAAAGGTGCTGCCCATCCCCGAGCTGGCTACGGAGGTGCAGGCCACCAGCGGCTTCAACGTCATTGCCACCGCCAACGACCGAGACAAGGGCGTGAACGAGCTAAGCAGCGCCCTGCGCCGCCGCTTCAACACGGTGGTGCTGCCCCTCCCTACCTCCCTCGACGAGGAAGTGCGCATTGTGCAGACGCGGGTGGAGAAGCAGGGCAAGGCCCTCCAGCTACCCGCCGAAGCCCCGGCCCTGGAGCACATCAGCCGCCTCGTGACCATCTTCCGAGAGTTGCGCTCGGGCGTGACGGAGAACGGCAAAACCAAGCTCAAAAGCCCCAGCGGCACCCTCAGCACCGGCGAGGCTATATCCGTGATGAACAGCGGCCTGGCCCTGGCCGCCTACTTCGGCGACGGCAGCCTCCGCGCCCACGACCTAGCCGCCAGCCTCACCGGCGCCGTGGTGAAAGACCCCGTGCAAGACCGCACCGTCTGGCTCGAATACCTCGAAACTGTGGTGAAAGAGCGGGACGGGTGGAAGGATTTGTATCGGGCGTGCCGGGAGGTGGTGGAGTAGGTAATTATCGATTATTTTCAACAGTCAACTGTATTATTCGACATGACAAGATTTCCTATTCCATTCTATCTCAATCAAAAATACGTTTTCGACATTCTGGCGATGATTGAAGATGGCTTTACGAAGATTCAAACTTTAAAAACAATTACATCTTCCAATAACGAATTCTCACAGAAAGCACAAGGGGAAGTTGGGCTAAATAATGTATTCTCTTTTCTAGGAATCAAGATGTCCGCAGAAGCTGGGAAGCAACAGAAACTTGGTAATGAAACTTCAGCAGAGACGCAGAAAGTGCATACACCAAATTCATTATTTGGCAAGATGCAAGCCCTCCTAGACAATCAAGGAATCATTTGTAAAGAAAGCATTATGAATTCTAGCACTGGTGATTTTGTTTTATTCAAAGCCACCTTACGTAAAAATCCGGTTGTTAGCACTCTTGAAAACTATTTAGCTTTATTCAAATTGGCGTCTAATTTCACAGAAGAAAGTGCTCATTCTAAACAACAAAAAAGCAACAATCAAAAAAATGATAAATTATTAAAACAATTTAAACTACTCGTCAACGAACTTAAAGTTGAAGGAAGCTTAGACCTTGCAGGAGAAAGTGTCGGCTCAGAAATATTTCAGGCGGTCCTTACAATCGACAGAGATTATTTAAATGATCCATCTCTATCTGATATTGCAGACGGCGAATTTTTTATACTTGGCAAAACGATAAAAATAATAAATTCCGCAGATGACGGAATCAATTTACTTCGCAAGACCAGTTTAAGTAACGTTTCTCAAAGTATGCTTGACAGTATATTTTCTGGCTTCCAAAATCTTGCACAACATGGCTTAAATGATGCTAACATTGTCACAATAATTAAAGGCCCTGTAATTCAGATTGTGCCCATAGCTATTTATGCTTGAAGATTATTGATTGATATCTGCATCTACGTCACCAATCCTTATGCCCCTTACCCCCACCGCCTACCCTATCGACGACCAGCAACTCCCCTGGGGCCTGACGCTGGCCGAGGCGGAGCGGCAGCTTGGGCAACAGGCGTGGCTGCCGCCGTACGGGGGCTGGCCCAACCTGCGCGGAGCGTGCCGGTCGGTGTTGGGATTGGCGGCGGTGGAGTACAACCTGCGCGCCCCAGCCCATCACAAACCCGTGATGCAGGTGAGCTACGAATTGGCCCCGCCGCTCAACCACCTCGGCACGGGGCCGGTAGCGGCGGCCCGCTGGGTGCAACCCCTCACCCAACTGCTAGGCGCCCCCGCCGAAATCAAACACTACCCCGAAAAGCCCCGCTGGGACATGGTGACGGATACGGCCCGTTGGGAGTGGCCCACGGTACGCCTGTCGCTGTCGGTGTTTGGGGGCGTCCGGCAGGAAAAGGCGGGTCCCACGGCGGCCGGGCTATACTTGGCTTGGCTGGACGAGCAGACCGCCGCCCGGCCGTTTATGGCCGCCGTGCGGGCGCAGTCGGCCGCCCTGGAGGCCAGCGTCGCCCGGATACAGGAGCCACTGCTGTTTACTACTCAAGGTCGCCAGACCAGCTACTACCAACCTGACTACAGCACGCCCTACCCCCACGCGGCCCTCGCCGATACTGAGCGGCGGCAGGCGCAGCGGGCACTGTACCGAGATGGGCTCTGCGAGACGCCTACCCCGCTGCAAACCCGCCTGCACGACCAGCAGGTGGCACTATGGGCCGTGCCTGACCAGGCCGCCTGGGCCGTTTCGATTCGGCAGGATACCATTGTCCTCACGCCGCCTACCCTACCCGCAGTAGAGCTCATCACCCTTCGCCCGGCCAAAGGCGGCGGGGCCATGCTCCTCTCCATCGGCGACCTGCACTTGCAGGATGCCTATACCTCGCCGACGCTGGGGCAACTGGCGGCCGCGCTGGAGCAACACGTGGGCGTGGTGGTGAGGCGGGTAGAGCAGTATGATTGTTGAACTTATAACGGATTCTTGTACGATGCATCAGGTATGTAGAGACGCGTATTCGCGTCTTGTCGTCCGCGCCACCTATTGCTCAACGAAGAGACGCGAATGCGCTTCCCTACATCGTTCGTGAAACTGCTATAGCACTACTCCAAACCTATGCCCACCGACCTCCGCCTCTTCGGCATCCGCCACCACGGCCCCGGCAGCGCCGCCAGCCTCCGCCACGCCCTCGACGCGTTCCGGCCCGACATGGTGCTGCTGGAGTGCCCCGCCGATGCCGAAGCGGCGCTGGCAGCGGCTACCCACCCCGAGATGGTGCCGCCCGTGGCCCTGCTCGTCTACAACCCCAAGCAGCACCAGCAGGCCTCGTTTCTCCCCTTCGCCGAGTTTTCACCCGAGTGGCAGGCCATCCAGTGGTGCCACCAGCACAGTGCCCACCTCCGCTGCTTCGATTTGCCGATGACGTTGCGGTTTGGAATGCCGGACGAAGCACCAGACGTTGCGCCTCACCCCCTAGCCCCCTCTCCAAAAGGAGAGGAGGAACTAGTTTTAGAAGCTAGCTCTAACCCAATACCAGACACACCAGAGCAAAAGCCAGAGTTAGAAGAGTTAGAAGCTAGTCCCCCCTCTCCTTCTTCGGAGAGGGGGCTAGGGGGTGAGGCGCAACGTCAGGAACCTTCCCTCAAAGCCGACCCCATCTCCTACCTCGCCGAACTCGACGGCTACGCCGACGGCGAGCGGTGGTGGGAACTGCGCCTGGAACACGCCCCCGGCCACGCCGATACCTTCGCGGTGGTGCTGGACATGATGACCGCCCTGCGCGAAGAGCTGGCCCTACCCGAAACCGATGAAACCCTACTCCGCGAGGCTTACATGCGCGAAACCCTGCGTACTACCCTTGCGCAGAGCTACGCCCGCGTGGCGGTGGTGTGTGGGGCCTGGCACGCGCCGGTGCTGCGGTCCGAGCTGCTGAAGAAAGAAGACAAAGCCCGCCTGAAAGGTCTGAAGAAAGTACCCACCGCTGCCACCTGGATTCCGTGGACGTTCGAGCGGCTTTCCTACGCCTCGGGCTACGGCGCGGGCGTATTGTCGCCGGCCTGGTACGAGTTGCTGTTCAAGGTGCCCCGCTCCGAGGTGGTCACGCACTGGATGGTGCGCGCCGCCCGCTTGCTCCGCTCCCGCGACCTGGACGCCTCTGCCGCTCACGCTATTGAAGGCGTGCGCCTGGCCGAAACCCTGGCCCTGGTACGCGGCCGGGAGCTGCCTGGCGTCGAGGAGTTGCAGGAAGCTGCCGTGGCCATTCTGGGCGGGGGCTACGCCGAGGCGCTGCAGATGGTACAGCGCGAGCTGGTGATTGGCGAACGATTAGGCGCCGTGCCGCCCGAGCAGCCCGCCACTCCCCTGCAACAGGACATGCAGCTGCAGCAAAAAACCACCCGCCTCAAGCCCGAAGCCAGCGCTAAAACCCTCGACCTGGACCTGCGCAAAGAGCTGGACCTGAGCCGCAGTCACCTGCTGCATCGCTTGCGCCTGCTGAGTATTCCGTGGGGCGAGCCGCGCCGCGCCCAGGGCAAAGCCGGCACCTTCCACGAACTGTGGGAGCTGCAATGGCAGCCCGACTATGCCCTCAACGTGCTCGACGCCGGCCGCTGGGGGAATACCGTGCTAAGCGCCGCCGCTGCCAAAGCCGCTTCCCGTGCCGCCGAAGCCCCTGACCTTGAAGCCGTGAGCCACTTGCTGGAAGAAGCTCTGCAAGCTGACCTCGGCCCGGCCATTGGGGCGTTGGTAGCACGGCTCGAAACCCTCTCGGCCGTCACCCGCGACGTGACGCACCTGCTGGCCGCCCTACCCCCGCTGGTAAACGTACTCCGCTACGGCAACGTGCGCCGCACCGAAACCGCCCAGGTAGCCACGGTGGTGCACCACCTGGTACCGCGTCTGTGCATCGGCCTACCTCAGGCCTGCACCGGCCTCGACTACGACGCGGCCCGCCAGCTCCTACCCCGCATCGAAAGCACGCACCAAGCCATTCGACTGTTGCAGGACGAAGCGCAGGAAGCCGATTGGTACGCCGCGTTGGCCGTGGTGCTGCACAACGCGGCTTCGTCGGGCCTCTTGGCGGGTGCTGCCGGACGGCTATTGTTTGATGCGCACCAGCTAGCGCCGGAAGCGGCTGCCACGGCCCTCGGCCTGGCCCTCGCGCCCGTCCAGCCTACCGACTACGCCACCGCCTGGATTGAAGGATTCCTCAGCGGCAGCGGCATGCTCCTGCTCCACCACCGCCCCCTGTTCGACCTACTCAATGGCTGGCTCGGTGAGTTGCCCGAAGACACGTTTCGCGAAATCGTGCCCCTACTGCGCCGCGCCTTCACCGACTTCTCCCTACCCGAGCGCCGCCAGCTGCTGGACCTCGCCCAACAAGGCACGCAGCCCGCCCTGGCTGTGGCCGAGGACGAGTTCGATCTGGAACGTGGACTGCGGGTGCTGCCAGGACTACGGGAGCTGTTAGGGGTGTAGGAATCCGTATGGATGGCGCGGGGCTATGCCCCGTGCCGACTATGCGCAGGCCTCTGGCCTGCACCGGCAGAACAATACACTCCAGCGCAGACGGCGCGGATAAATGCAAGCTAAAGGCCTGCGCATAGTCGGCACGGGGCATAGCCTCACACCATTATTCTGAGTTGCTGAATAGATAACGTACACGCCTATATTGCTTACTATACCACAGTAGTTCTTCTCTCCTATGAGCTTACCTGCTTTACCGCCCGATTACCCAAAGTTTTTATCGGAACTGAAAACCCAAATCCGCGAAACGCAAGTGCGGGCGGCGCTGGCTGTCAACTCGGAATTGGTAGTGCTGTACTGGCGCATCGGGCGCAGCATTTTGCAGCAGGAGCAACAGCAGGGTTGGGGTGCCAAAGTGGTAACGCATCTGGCTGCCGATCTGCGCGCCGCGTTTCCGGACATGACTGGATTTTCGCCGCGTAACTTGCGGTATATGAAGTCTTTCGCGGAGGCCTGGACTGATGAAACAATTTTGCAACAAGTTGTTGCACAAATTCCGTGGGGACACAATGTCCGGCTCTTAGATCAAATAAACGACCCAACCGAGCGGGAATGGTACGTGCGCCAAACCATTGAAAATGGGTGGAGCCGCAATGTGCTGGTTGCGCAGGTGGAAAGCGGGTTGTACCAGCGCCAGGGCCGGGCGGTCAGCAACTTTGCGCGCACGCTGCCAGCGCCGCAGTCGGAGCTGGCGCAACAGATATTGAAGGATCCGTATACGTTCGATTTTCTCTCGCTGGGCCTGGAAGCCCAGGAGCGCGACTTGGAGCAAGGATTGCTCGACCACGTACGGGCCTTTTTGCTGGAGCTGGGCAAGGGCTTTGCGCTGGTGGGTAGTCAGTACCACCTGGAAATAGGTGGGCAGGATTACTACCTCGATCTGGTGTTCTACCACCTCAAGCTTCGCTGCTTTGTCATTATTGATCTAAAAATGGGGGAGTTTAAACCGGAGTACAGCGGTAAGATGAGTTTCTATCTAGCCGCCGCCGACGACCTACTGCGTCACCCCACCGACCACCCTAGCATTGGCCTGATCTTGTGCAAAACCCAAAACCGTATTGTGTCAGAGTACGCCTTACGCAACCTCCACCAGCCCATCGGGGTAGCGGAGTGGCAGCTGACCCGCGCCCTACCCGCCGAGCTACGCCGCAACCTGCCTACCACCGAAGAACTCGAAGCCGCGCTCGGCTCTAACTCTGACCAGCTATGAACACCCCTACCCGCTGGAAGCTCGTCCTCGGCTCCGAGGCCGACGCCCAAAACGCCCTACCCTTCGATGCCGACTACAACGGTATGGACGACGTGCTGACGGCCCTCTACGACCAGCAGCCCGAGCGCAAAGCCGGCTTGGGCGGTTCGGCACCGCGCGTGAGCCGCTGGCTGGGCGACATTCGCACGTACTTTCCTACCGAGGTGGTAGCCGTGATGCAACGCGACGCCATGGACCGCCTGGGCCTGCACCAACTGCTGCTGGAGCCCGAAATCCTGCGCACGGTGCAGGCCGATGTGCACCTGGTAGGTACCCTGATGTCGCTGAGCCGGGTGATGCCGCAGAAGGTGAAGCACACGGCCCGCGAAGTGGTGGGCAAGGTAGTGAAGGAACTGGAGCAGAAACTCTCGAACCCGTTGCGGCAGGCGGTGCAGGGCGCTCTAAGCCGGGCTGTGCGCAACCCGCGCCCCCGCTACCGCGAAATCGACTGGGCAGCTACCATTCGGGCCAACCTTAAGCACTACCAGCCTGAGCAGCGTACCATTATTCCGGAGCGACTGGTGGGCTTTGGGCGGCGCGGGCAAGCCCTCAAGGAAATTGTGCTGTGCGTGGACCAGAGCGGGTCGATGGCCTCGTCGGTGGTATATGCGGGCGTGTTTGGGGCGGTGCTGGCATCCATCAAGGCCGTAAAAACGCACATGGTGGTGTTTGATACCAGTGTGGTGAATCTCTCCGAAAACCTGCAAGACCCCGTGGATTTGCTCTTCGGTGTGCAGCTCGGCGGCGGCACCGATATCAACCTAGCCCTCGGCTACTGCCAGCAGCTCATCACCCGCCCTACCGACACCATCCTGGTCCTCATCAGCGACTTATACGAGGGCGGCAACGAGCGCGAAATGCTCAAGAAAGCCGCCGCCCTGCGCGCCGCCGGCGTCACGGTTGTGGCCCTACTCGCCCTCGCCGACGACGGCGCCCCCAGCTTCGACAGGCGTGTGGCCGAGCAGTTCGCTGCCTTGGATATTCCGTCGTTTGCCTGCACTCCGGCGAAGTTTCCAGAACTGATGGCGGCGGCTATTCAAGGGCAAAGCCTTTCTGCTCTAGCACCGGCCTAAGTTATTCTTTACACAGAAGCATCTATAAAATAATGACCTCCGGTTGCTTGGGTACTAAACGTAGCCCAAGCAACCGGAGGTCATCTATCAACCAGTATTTTAGTCTACAAACTGACGGCGCAGCTTTTCGCTGGCGTCGCGCAGGCCTGCGCCCCACGAACCAGCCGCAGCTTCAGCAAACAAGTCTTTACCAGGGATGCCTAGGCGCCACCGTACTACCTTGTTGTTTTCTGGATTGCTGCCATCCTCGCGCAAGTACACGTCGGCGGCTACGATATCCTGGCGGAAGCGCATCACGCGGCGCAACTCGCTTTCTACTAAGTCTACTATGCCTGATGTTTCCTGAAAACCAACGGTTTGCAAATCCATCTTCACGTTATCAATGTTGTACTCCATGGTGATTAGGTTGGGTTAAGAATGAAGTAGAGCCACATGTTTTCAGTATCTGTGGTCCTACTTTTTCTGTGGCATCTACTGGCCCGAAAAGCACAGTAGCTGTATACTCACAGATGAGTTCATAGTCTGATTAACGCAGCACGCTGGCATTGGTTTTTCTTTGTGTGGTGCCCTACCCTGCTCTTGCAACAGCCGTCGCCATACGTTTTGCAAGTAGTACGCTGTTGTGCGGAGTGGTGCTTACCGATCTACAAACCACTCTGTATAAGATCTTTATCCCTCAACCATACACCGGGCACTAGCGGCCTTACACTTCCTCCGGCAACTGCTATGACGACTCCTATCCCTACCTATTCGCTCCAGTATTTTTCCGCCCCTCCCGACAATACGGCCGACGTGTTTTTCCTGGATGCGCACACGCATACAGCTGGCCCGCCGCTCAACGTTCCCTACCGCGGCAACTATTATAAAATCGGTATTTGCCTGCGTGGCACGTTGGAGCTCAAGGCAAATCTGGAAACCTACACCATCGAGCCGAATTGCCTAATGCTCATCACACCGCACGTGATTAAAGAATGGACGCAGCTATCCGACGACCACGACAGCCTGTCCGTCTTTTTCACCAAAGAGTTTATCACTAGTCACAATAATGTGCACACCGACCACTTCCATTTTCTGGAGAATATCAACCGGCATGTACTACCGCTGTCGAATGCAGAAGCCGCTAATATTACGGCTTCGCTACGCTTTCTACAGCAAAAATTTCCTACCCCTCACCCGTACCGGGAGCAGGTAATTAAGAACTTAATTAATAGCTTACTATACGAGGTTATTGCTATCTACGACCAGCAGCACGCGGCAGTGCAAGCCACACAAACGCGCAGCCAGCAGCTGACTTTTGCGTTTAAGAATTTAGTAAATACCCATAGTGTGGTAGAGCGCAGCGTGAAATTTTATGCCGATCAATTGTGCATCACGCCAAAGCATCTTACCGAAACCGTGAAGGAAACCACCGGCAAAACCGCCAGCGAGTGGATAGATCAAGCCGTGTTATTGGAAGCCAAAGCGTTGCTGCAAAATCAGCAGTTATCGGTGGCACAGATTTCTGATTTGCTGCATTTCACGGATCAGTCGGCGTTTAGCCGATTTTTCCGGAAAAGCCTTGGCTTTTCGCCTACTGCTTACAAACAAGCCGGGTAGCAGCACTTTCCGACTTTTAGCCAAATAGTGCCGCCATTTGGCTCTTTTACCCGTTTACTTTAGGCGACACCTTTGCAGTACAAACCTCACCTAACGTACTGTATATGATTCTCATCACTGGTGCTACTGGCCACATCGGCATGGCCGTTGTTCAACAACTGCTAACCAAAATTACCCCCAGTCAAGTGGCTGCCCTGGTGCGCAACGCTGCCAAAGCCGCTCCCCTGCAAGATCTGGGCATTGCTATTCGCCTGGGCGACTATGACGACCCGGCAGCCTTGGAACGCGCTATGCAAGGTATTGAGAAGGTACTGCTGGTGTCGGGCGGGGGCGACGAACATGGCCTGCAACAGCACTACAACGTAGTAAATGCCGCCAAAAAAGCCGGCGTTTCGTGCATTGCCTACACTGGCCGCGCCTTGCAAGAACGCGACAGCCTAGCCAACGAATTGATGGTGCGGCATTTCCAAACCGAGGATTACATTAAGGCCAGTGGATTGCGTTACGTGCTGTTTCGCAACATTTTGTATATGGATACGCTCCCGCAGTTTGTAGGTCCTGCCGTGTTCGAGTCGGGCATCAACTTACCCGCTGGTGAGGGTAGGGTTTCATTTGCCCTGCGCCGCGACATGGGCGAAGCCATTGCCAATGTATTAGCCGAAGGCGACTGCGAAAACCGCACTTACACATTCACCAACACCGGAACGTATTCTTTCGCCGATGTAGCCGCCACGCTTAGCGAGTTATCGGGCAAGGAAGTGCGCTACATGAACCTCGACGATGAGACCTTTGCGGCGAACATGAAGGCCCGCAGCGTACCCGAAAGCGTTACGCGTTTTGTTCTGGCTTTCATGACCGATATCAAGCACGGGCAGGAATCGACGGTTAGTGAAGAGTTGGAACAGGTGCTCGGCCGCAAGCCAGCTTCCTTGAAAGAAGGACTAGAAACGTTGTTTGCTCTGTAAAAAGAAGGCCCCAGAACCATGGGGTTCTGGGGCCTTCTTTAGCAACAAATTCAACTGACTTACAGCAGCTTGTCCAGCGTAATGGGCAGCTCGCGCACGCGCTTGCCGGTGGCGTGGTAGATGGCATTGCACACGGCAGCCGCCGTTCCCACAATCCCGATTTCGCCCAGGCCTTTGGCACCCAGTGGGTTCACGATGTCGTCGTGCTCCTCTACAAAAATAACGTCGATATCGTGGATGTCGGCGTTGACAGATACATGGTACTCCGCCAGGTTATGATTCATAAAGCGGCCATAGTGATGGTCGAGCACGCTTTCTTCGTGCAAGGCCATGCTAATGCCCCACACCACGCCGCCTATAATCTGGCTGCGGGCCGTTTTGGGGCTGATAACGCGGCCGCCAGCAATGGCGCTTACCACGCGGCGTACGCAAATCTGACCCAAATCTTCATCTACTTCTACCTCCACAAACACCGCCGAGTGCGTGTTGCGGGCATATTGCATCTGCTTGAGCATGTTAGGCAGCGTGGTCGTTTCTTCTTCGATGAAGTTGACCTTACCCTGGCGCATGGCTTCCACAATGGAAACGCCCGAAGAGTAGTCGCCTTTCAGTTGCACCTTGCCTTCTACAAACTCTACCTCGTCGAAGCTGGCCCCCGACAAGGGCGAGCCCTTCACGTCTTTTGCCAGCTTAAATACCTTTTCGGCCACGGCCTGGCAGGCTTCTTTTACGGCTGAGCCCACGGAGGCTACCGTCCAGGAGCCGCCTTCCAGCGGGGCTTCGGGCAGCGTGGTATCACCCAGCTTAAACGTTACGTCGTCGAGGGGTAGGCCCAGCGTTTCGGCCGCAATTAGGCTCATGGCCGTGTAAGTGCCCGTGCCAATGTCGGCAGTAGAGCTACCCACCACCAGCTTGCCGTCGATAGACAAATTGGCTTTAGCGGCTGATTTCTGCTGCTGCGCGTCCCACATACCCGTGGCTACGCCCCAGCCAATGAGCTTGGTACCCTCGCGGGTAGAGCGGGGCTTAGGATTGCGCTTGGCCCACCCAAAGCGGGCGGCACCCTGCGCGTAGCAGGCCCGAAGCTCTTTGCTGGAAAATGGCTTACCCTCAAACTCGTTGGTTTCAGCGTAGTTTTTCAGGCGGAACTCCAATGGGTCGATGCCTACTTTATAGGCCAACTCGTCAATTGCTACTTCAAAGGCTCCAATACCCGTGACGGCACCAGGGGCCCGCATGTCCAGCGGTGTATAGAGGTCGAGGTTGCGGAGGTAGTAGCCCAGTTTTACGTTGTCGCAGTGGTAGAGCATACCCGACCAGTTTACCACGGTTTCGGTGTACTCCTCAAACTGCGACGTTTCGGCCAATGCCTCGTGTTTCACGGCCTGCAACATGCCGTCGGACGACGCGCCCAGGGAGATGGTTTGCAACGTGCCGGGGCGGTGGCCAAAGGAGAACATCTGCTGGCGCGTGAGCACCACGCGTACCGAGCGTTTCAGCTCCAGCGCGGCCATCACGGCCAGGTAAAGCTGGTACTGCGGACGCAGGCCCGAGCCAAAGCCCCCGCCCACGAACTGGTTCATCACGCGCACGTCGTCTTTGCTCAGCCCGAATACCTTCGTGACGTAGGTGTGGCTGTTGACGGCGCCCTGGGTTTTGTCGTAGATCTTCAGCTTGCCGTCTTCTTCCATCACCACCGTGGAGGCAAACATCTCCATAGGGTTGTGGTGCTCGGGCATGTGAAAGTACTCGGCTTCCACCTGCACGTCGGCGTTTTTGAAGGCCTTGTCGGGCTTGCCGCGGTCTTTGGGTGGTACGAAGCCGGTTTTGCCGCTCTTGGCTTTATGGCCTTTGGGCTTCGCGCGCAGATTGGTTACAGGCTCTTCCGCTTTGTATTCGACTTTAATGAGCGAGGCCGCGTAGCGGGCCACCTCAAACGAATCGGCTACGACCAACCCAATGGGCTGCATGCTGAACTTGATTTCGTCGCTGTACAGCGGCCGGAACGGCGAGCCGCCTACCGAATCCTGGTCCTTGAAGGGCCGGTCGAAGTAAGCCGGGCGGGGCGCGTTTTCGTGGGTAAATACCTGCAACACGCCATCGAGCGCCAGCGCGTTCGAAGCATCGATTTTCGTGATTTTACCCTTGGCAACGTCACTCGAAATTACATAGCCATAGGTGAGGCCAGGGGTGTTGTACTCGGCCGCGTACTTCGCTTCGCCGGTTACTTTGGCGCGCCCGTCCACACGACGGGTCGACTTGCCGACATAAGTAGTTGCTGCCATTAGTGTAGTCCGTTTGCGGCCATCGTCAGCGCCCGTACGATGGCGCGCTTAGCCAGTTCAATTTTGAATGTATTGGAGCCAAAGCCTTTTGCGCCTTCCAGCAGCGAGGCTGCCACACGCTCGAAGTTCTCCTTCGTCGCTTTTTGGCCTTTCAGCAGGTCTTCGGCCTCGGGCTTGCGCCAGGGCTTGTGGGCCACGCCGCCCAGCGCCACGCGGGCTTCCTTGATGGTGTCGCTGTCCATGTCCAGGGCGGCGGCTACCGATACCAGCGCGAAGGCGTAGGAGGCCCGGTCGCGCAGTTTGAGGTAGGTGTAGTGCTTGGCAAACCGCTCGCCATCAGCCGGCAAATCAATGCTGGTCACAATTTCGTCGGGGTTCAGGTTGTTGTCGCGCTCAGGCTCATCGCCGGGTAGGCGGTGGAAATCGGCAAACTCTACGGTTCGTTCGCCAGTGGCACCCGTCACGTTCACGGTGGCTTTCAGCGCTGCCAAGGCCACGCACATATCGCTGGGATGGGTGGCAATGCAGCTCTCGCTGGTACCTAAAATGGCGTGAATACGGTTGAAGCCATTGATGGCCGAGCAGCCCGAACCCGGCTCGCGCTTGTTACAGGGCGTCGCCAAGTCGTAGAAGTAGTAGCAGCGGGTGCGCTGAAACAGGTTACCGCCATCGGTGGCCATGTTGCGCAACTGGGCCGAGGCGCCGGCCAAAATGGTCTTGCTCAAGAGCGGATAACGCTCTTCTACGCGCTCATCGTAGGCGGTAGCAGCGTTGGAAACCAGCGCGCCCAGGCGCAGGCCTTTCTCGGTGTCTTCGATTTCTTTGAGGGGCAAACGCGTGAGGTCTACCAGGCGGGTAGGACGCTCCACGTTTTCCTTCATCAGGTCCAGAATATTCGTACCGCCGGCGATGAACTTAGCCGAGTGATTGGCCGAAACTTCGCGGGCGGCCGTATCGACGGCCTTGGCGCGGGTGTAGGAAAAGCTATTCATCGCGGGATTAGTGTTGGTGTTGGCACTTGTGCATGGCCTCTTCCACGGCGGCTACGATGCCTACATAGGCACCACAGCGGCAGATATTGCCGCTCATCAGCTCGCGGATGTCGTCGGCGGTTTTGGCTTTGCCTTCGTTGATGAGGCCTACCGCCGAGCAGATTTGCCCCGGCGTGCAGTAGCCGCACTGGAAAGCGTCGTGCTCGATAAAGGCTTCCTGTACCGGGTGCAACTCGTCGCCCTTGGCCAAGCCTTCTACCGTTGTGATTTCCGAGCCATCCTTCATCACGGCCAGCGTGAGGCAGGAGTTGATGCGGGTGCCATCCACCAGTACTGTGCAGGCACCACACTGGCCATGGTCACAGCCTTTTTTGGTGCCGGTCAGGTCGAGATACTCGCGTAGTAAGTCGAGCAGCGAGGTCCAGGGCGCAACCTGCAGGCGCTTTTCTACGCCGTTGATGGTCAGGGTAATTTGTTCGAGCGGCGGCAAAGCCACCGCCACGTCCCCGACGGGTTCTTGGATTACTTTCGTGCTCATAGAGCAAATGGTTTTAGGTGAGTGGATGGCTGTATACGTCTGCACGGCAGCCGGAGAAAGCAAGGCATACCGCGTGGGCTACTACCTGCCTTGGCACCTTGGGAAGGCCTCGGATACATGCATGATTTTGGGCTTTGTACCTACGCCAATCATTTTAGCTTAGTTAACTAGACTGATTCTATAGACTAGAGTGTATCCATCTGATACAGCGTTATATACAACCGGGCATAACCCCTACAATAGACTTAACGCACGCCTTTAATAGACTAGTAGTTAAGCTGTTAAGCTCTACCATTCCTTCGCTGCGCTGGGCTTTGCTATCGATGGTTAGCGGGCCGCTTCACCCCGAATTTTATGTCGTTACTTTCCTTTTATTTCATGGGGGCTAGAACAGCCGGTGCATCACATAAAAAAACAGCTTGCTCATTGGCTGCGTAGTACCCAAAAGCACAACGCTTTTTGGTGGGGCGCACACGCCAAGCGCAGTCTTACCTGTTCCGGCCATGGCCTCCTTCGTGCCATAGCAGTACCCCTACGATGATAAACTTTTTTGCTTCCGTGTTTCTGAAGGCTAGCTTGGCAGCGAGCCTGCTTTTTCCTGAACAAGCACTTTCCCAACAAGACCAGGCTACTGTGCCAGTCACGGTGGTGATTACCAATCTGGCCTCGCCTACCTCTACCATCACGCTCAACTTCTACAACTCCTCCGAGTCGTTTCTGCAGTCGGGCAAAGCGGCCTTGAGCAAAAAGGTAGTGCCCCAGCAGCAGGATCAGGTGCAATTTCGGGTAGACCTGGCGCCGGGCGAATGGGCCATTGCCCTATCACAAGATGTGAACGACAACGGCGAGATGGACCGCAACTTAGTGGGCATTCCTACCGAACCGTACGCGTTTTCCAACAACGTGCGCCCGCGCTTCAAAGCCCCGAGTTTTGACGAGTGCAAGTTTACGGCCGAGGGCGAGGGCCAAACCGTGACGATCCGGCTGGAGAAATAGAACTGTTTAGAACTGAAAGTAGATGAACGGCTGAATATCAGCTGATTTCACCTGAATCACGAGCCAGATAACCACCGTGAGCACAGCCGCCTGAGCCAGCACGGAACGGTGCGCTAAGAAGTTTTCCATGGTTAGGCTCACGCGGTCGGGGATGAAGTGCAGACAGTAGCCCAGCGCTACTAACACAAATACAGCCCGGAAGCTGGCTACTACCTCAGGCAACAGCTCGGGGTGCAGTGTGTGCGTAATCTGATGAATCACCTGTGTGGCCGTGGCAAAGCTATCGGCGCGGAAGAAAATCCAGCAAAAACACACGAAGTGAAAGGTGATGAACCACCCCAGCGCGTGCGTGAGCCAGGTAGCACGTGGCCGAAACACCTGCTGAAACAGCTTATCGGCGGCCAGCGCCAGGCCGTGCAGGGCGCCCCACACCACAAACTGCCAAGAGGCACCGTGCCACAGGCCGCCCAGCAGCATGGTCATGAACAGGTTGAAATATTGCCGCACTACCCCCTTGCGGTTGCCGCCCAGCGGGATGTAAAGGTAGTCGCGCAGCCACGAGGAAAGCGAAATGTGCCAGCGCCGCCAGAACTCGGTGATACTGGTGGACTGGTAGGGCGACAGGAAGTTAGGCGGCAACGTGTAGCCCAGTAGCAGCGCAATGCCAATAGCAATATCGGAATACCCCGAAAAGTCGCAGTAGATCTGCAAGGCATAGCCATACACGCCCAATAGGTTTTCGATGCCGCTGTAGAGGGTAGGGTTGTCGAAGATGCGCTCGACGAAATTCAGGCTGATGTAGTCGGAGATGATGGCTTTCTTAAATAAGCCGGTCGCAATCAGCAGCACCGCCCTACCCATCTCGGGCCTGCTGATGAACAGACGTTGGTGAATCTGCGGGATGAAATCCGAAGCCCGCACGATAGGACCTGCTACCAGCTGCGGGAAGAACGACACGAAAAACGCAAAATCCAGGATGTTACGCAGAGGCTTAATCTGCCCTTTGTACACGTCAATGGTATAGCTCAGCGTCTGGAACGTGTAGAAAGAAATACCAACTGGCAGCACAATATCCAGCAGCGGGTAGCGGCTGCCGGTGGCGGCGTTGAAACTGGCAATGAAGAAGTTGGTGTACTTGAAGTAGAACAACATGCCCAGGTTCACGCACAGGCTTGCTACCAGTAGCAGCTTGCGCGTGCGCGGACTATCGGTATCAGCAATCCACTTCCCGAAGTGAAACTCGATGATGGTGGAAAGCACCAGCAGCAAAAAGTACAGCCCGCTCGACTTGTAATAGAAGAACAGCGAGAACAGGGTAAGGTAGGTCAGGCGGGCGCGTAAGTGGTTACGCAACAGCTGGTAGATGCACAAGAACGCCAGGAACAGCAGCAGAAAAAAGCCCGTGTTGAAGATCATCGGGCTCTTGGGGCTGTACACGAACTGTTGCAGCAGTCGGTCGAAATCAAGGGCGGGTAGCGCGGAGAAATCCATCTTGGAGGGCGAGGTAAAGCAGGAGACCCTGCACGTGGTAGCCGCGCGGGGTAAGGTGCACCCGGTCGGGCTGGGCGAGGCCGTGGGTTTGCCAAGTGAGCATGGAGCCGGGCCCGCCCATCACGGCGTAAAAATCCCAGTAGGCCAGCTTATTATCAGTACAGTAGCGTAGCAGGATATCGCGCAGCACGGGCAGATCGGGGTTGCGGTAACGGCGGTTGCGGTAGGAATCGGGCGGAGTGGTCAGCAGAAACTCGGCCTGGGGGTAGCGCTGCCGGAGCTGCTGCATGAAGGTGGTCAGCTCTACCTCAAACTGCGCCTTATCGAAGCCCGCCGCGTAGGCATCGTTGGTGCCCAGCGACACAATAAACAGATCGGGCGCCAGGCACTCTAGCTGCGTTGCAAACAGCTCGGCGCGGTTGTAGTGGCGCACGGCGGCCCCGTTGATACCAATGGCATGGTAGAGTACACCGGGCTGGCCGTTTTCCAGCACCAGCCCATACAGTTGTGCGCTGGTTTGACGGGCGTTAGTGCGCGTGGTGGTGAGCCGCACGAAGTGTAGCAGCGAATCGGTGGTGAACGAGGAGGTGTAGCTACCAAGGCGAGCGGCCCTACCCGGCAGCCTACCTAATAGGTGCTGTTGCTCGTCGGTGAGCTGCCAGTCGAAGGCGGCAGGGCCCTTCTGGTGCAGCAGCGTGAGGCGGTTGAAGCGGTAGTCGGGCAATTGCACCAGCGGCACTTGCAGCGTAAAGCTCGCGCCCGAGTCGGTGGTAGCCAGCGTGATGCCGCTGGCGCCGATGGGCAGCGTGGTGTCGGCCAGGGAGATAACGCGGCGAGCCTGCCAGCGTGCGGTGCTGGCCGTGCGGTAGCTGCCGGGCTCGTTGGTGCGGGCCACGGCGTAGGGAAAAATCAGTCCCCTACCCGCGTTGCCGTAGGTGCGCTGCAGTTCCCGCCGCGTCCGACCCGAGGCCATATCAGCTTGCAGGTGCGAGTCGCCGATGTGCACTATGGATATCTGTTTGGTGAGCGGCCCCGGCAGCTGCTTCAGCTTTTTATAGAAGTGCCGCAGCCCTACTTCACCGTTTACAATAGCGTTGCGCTCGGGGTGCAGAAACGGGTACAACGCCTTTAGGCTATCCAGCGGCGCTTGCTGGGCCTGACCGACGGTGCTGCTGAATAGGCAAACCACTAAAAGAACTAGAAGCTTCTGTTGCATAGCTTAACGAGCCACCGCGGCGGCAGTAGAATCCGGCGCGGCGGCGGTTGCAGGGGCCTTTTGATACTCCTGCATCAGGTACTGGGAGAGCAGACCGGCTATTTTGCGGGCGCCGCGGGCATTCACGTGGGTGTAGTCTTTGTTGGCCAGCGCGGGCGAGCCTTCCACCCAACTCACCATGGTATTTTCGCCGCCCATGGCCTCAAACAAGTTCCAGAACCCGACGTGGTTGCGCTGGGCAATGCGCTGCTGCGCAGCCAGCAGGCGGGGTACGCTGGGGTCGGTTGTGTACTCGCCGTCCTGTCGGCAGCTTTTGTCGCTCATGCCCACCAGCAGAATACTGGCGTGCGGACAGGCCTTTTGCAGCCGGTCGATGACGCGCGTCATGGCCCGCTCGTAGAAGCTGTAGTTTTCTACCTTGGCATTGGCCACGTTCACCCCGTAGTGCAGAATGATCAGGCGGTAGTCCTGCGCTTTGCCAAACGCGTTCAGCATTTGCCGGGGAATGCGTGTGAGCGACATCCCACTGTTGCCCCGAAAGGCGAAGTTGTCGAGCGTAACGCCCTGCTCCCCCTCGAAGCTCACGCCGTACACATCACGCGAAGCGTGGGTCTGAAAACTCAAGTGCAAGTTCTTAGCTGTTGGGTTGGCTGTAAAGACCAATTGGTTGAGTTGACCTTCGCCTGACAGTGCCTTGGCACTTTGCTGTTGACCGAAGGTAACGGCCACCTGGTCCTGAGCGTTGCCGGGACCGTAGAACAGCCGTGCCTGCGAAAACCGTCGCACCGGCCCAAATGGTCCGCCCGCCGCAAACTGCACCCAGGCTGGCTTGGTAGCCTCCGTACTATCAGTAGCGGGCTGCGGCGCTGGCGCCACAAATACGTGCCCCGACATGCCCAGCGGGTGCTGCGCGGGCAGTTTCGGCGTCACCAAGTCGTATTTGCGCCAATTCTCGGAGAAGGTTTGGTGAATAGTGCCCCGGAAATCGGCCGTGACGGAAGTAATCGGCACAAACCCTACCCCCTCGCCGCCAAACAACTGCTGGAGCTGATTGCGTAGGTCGCCGGTAATCAGGTCGCCCTCAATCATAGAGTCGCCGAAGTAGGCGATGCGCGTTTTCTGGCCCGTGGCTTTGGTTTGGCGCAGGGCCAGCAGGAAGCTATCCAGCCCGGCTACGTTGCTGATAACGGGTAGGGTGTTTGCGGCAACAGCGGGTTTAGTTTCAGCCGCTGCGCCCAGGTTGTTTGCCAGGCGCGTAGAATCGGCGGGGTGGGCGCCGGCGGCTGGCGCGGGCGGCGGCGAGGCCAGCAACGGCTCGGTACGGATCACATCGGAGAGCAGATTTACGCGCCGCACCTCAAAGCCCGCCACCGTCAGGTCGGGTTTCAGGAAAGACAACAACCCCAACAAAACCACCGTGAGCAACACCAACCAAAAGGGGTTTGCTGACTTTTCAGAATGCATATACTACTAAGAAGTAGGCGGCAAAAGTAGTGGATTTGAGAAAGCGCGGCCCTATTTCTCGCATGGAACGCTGTAAATAAGCTCAACCATTCAAACAACAATCGAGTGAGGAATGATGAGGGGTAGGAACATATAAAAGCCCGAATTATCACGACCTTCGGCCACCATTTCGCCGTTTCTGTTGTTATCAACGGCTATTCAACTCTTACTCTGTTGGCTGAACAACCTATCTATACAGACCCCTACGCCCTCGAAAAAGAACTGCGCCACACTCAGGCCCTGCTGAAGCTAGAGCAGCAAGAAGACCTAGAGCAGTTTAAAATCAAGAGCGCCAAAACTACCATTGCCGAGCGCCAGCAGCGCGGCCTGACGTGGTACCCCGTAAAAATCACCCAGGAAGACATCGGCTTCGGCGGCAAGCTGGTGCTGGAGCTAGAGCGCCCGGCGGGCCAGCAGGGCCTGCACCTGTTTCAGGTGGGCAAGAATGCGGCCCTGTTTGGCAACATCCCTAACCGCTCCGGCTCCGACCGCCCTACCCTCAACGGCGTCATTACCAGCGTGAAGCGTAACAAAATCACACTGGCGACCACCAAAGAAGACCTACCCGACTGGGTAGATGAGGGCAAGCTGGGTGTAGACCTGACCTTCGACGAGGTGAGCTACCGCGAGATGGAGTACGCCCTGGGCAAGGTGATGGGCGCCTACGAAAGCCGGCTGGCCGAGCTGCGCGACGTGCTGCTGGGTGCCCGCCCCGCCCGCTTCCGCCCCGATAGCGAGGTGCAGCCCTACTACCCTTCGCCCCTCAACGACTCTCAGCTCACGGCCGTGCGCCACGTGCTGGCAGCCCAGGATGTAGCCATCATTCACGGCCCGCCCGGCACCGGCAAAACCACCACGCTGGTGCAGGCCATTCTGGAAACCATCCGGCGCGAGCGGCGGGTGCTGGTGTGTGCGCCCAGCAATACGGCCGTGGACTTGCTGACCGAAAAGCTGGCTGAGCGCGGCGTGAATGTGATTCGGATGGGTAACCCCTCGCGGGTGTCGGACCTGCTGCTGCAGCACACGATGGACGCGCAGATTATGGCCCACAAGAGCTACGCCGAGCTACGCTCGATGCGGCAAACGGCCGAACAATATCGCGAGGAGGCAAGCAAGTTTAAGCGGCACTTTGGCTGGGAGGAGCGCGAGCAGCGCCGCGTGCTCAAGCAGCAGGCCCACGACCTCTTGCAGGAGTCAGACCAATTGGAGCGCTACATTACGGAGGACCTACTGGAGCAGGTGCAGGTGATTACCTGCACGCTGGTAGGCGCCAGCAACCGCGCCATCCGCCACCTCGCCTACGAAACGGTGTTTATTGATGAGGCGGCGCAGGCCCTGGAGCCGGGCTGCTGGATTCCCATTGGCAAGGCCAACCGCGTGGTGCTGGCCGGTGACCATCAGCAGCTGCCACCTACCGTGAAAAGCGAAAAGGCTACGGCTCTGCGCGAAACGCTGTTCGAGAAGTGCATCAAGCGCCAGCCTGACACGGCCCGCATGCTGACAGTGCAGTATCGCATGCATGAGTTGATTATGGAATTCAGCTCGGAACAGTTCTACGACGGCCGCCTGATTGCCCACGACACCGTAGCCCACGCCGACCTCCCAGCCTACGACCTGCGCTTCGCGCCCGACGTGGCCGTGGAGTTTTTGGATACGGCTGGCTTTGGCTTCCAGGAGCTGGGTATTGCTGAAAGCCGCTCGGTGGCCAACCCCGAAGAGGCCGACCTGCTGCTGAAACGATTGGCCGAGTTGTTGGCTGTGTACGCGCCAGAGGAGCATCAGGAGGATCTGCTGACGGTAGGCGTGATTGCGCCCTACCGTGCTCAGATTAACTACCTCAAAGACGCGGTGGAAGACCTGCCCGAACTGGCCGAGATGCTCACCCACCGCCTGCTCAGCATCGGTACTGTCGACTCGTTTCAGGGCCAGGAGCGCGACATCATCTGCATCACCATGACGCGCAGCAACAGCCAGGGCGACATCGGCTTCCTCTCCGATATCCGCCGCATGAACGTGGGCATGACCCGCGCCCGCAAGAAACTGCTCATCGTCGGCGACTCGTCTACCCTCGGGTCGCACCCGTTCTACAAAGCCTTCTTGGACTACACGGAGCTGATTGGGGCGTATCGCACGGCGTGGGAGATGCAGTAAATAGTGGAAAGCCCGCCCCTGTGCACGGAACAAGGGCGGGCTTTTGTCTCATTGATTAGCGACGCTTTGTTAGGCGTAGCGTCGCACAAGGACTCATCTCTGAGCTCAGCAGCACTTCTGTTTCGAATCGTGCATTGATCATGGACTTGTCCTCGGCGCCACATACTACGACCACTTCCCCTGCTTTCAGCTCTTCCACCTGCGAACTGAATTTCGGGGTCATTGTGTGTCCATACCGCTTTTGGGCCGCTGTCTTATAAAATAAGATGGCGGCATGGTAGCTGGTAGAGGTATAGACCGAGTAGGCGGTAATCTGCGGTAGCTGCTCGGCCATGTATCTGATTTGAAGTCCATGGGCGTGAAATGCGTCCGTGCGCTTGTATTCCTGACGCATTTTACTCTTTGCTCGCGTCAAGGTTATTGGAGCTGCAAACACAACCAGGATGAATAGAGCACCCGCAAGCCGAGCGCCTGCTGCTCCTTCTTTTTGCTGCTGCACCGCCATCAGATTCTCAGCTAAGCGCCCTAAGCTCAGCCCAATCAACATAGCGGCCACGGGGTACATCGGGATGTCATACCACAATAGTTTGGTGCTGGCGCTACTGATAACCACCAAGTGTACCAGTACCAGAATGACCACGTAGAGAGCAAAGCGCTTACGCTTGTTATCCCCATCTTGGCGCCAGATGTGAAGAAAAGCGAGTGGAAATGCCAGCACCCAAGGCCAGAACTTCTCCTCGTACATGTTGCTTAGGTACCAGTACCAGGGATACAGGTGTTTCTCCAGTGTGGTTAGCAGCCGCCCACCCAGTTCATTTTCCGATACCGCTTTCAGATAGCCTGGATTATAGTGCTCACGCGCCAGGTAGTAGCCAGCTACCACCATGATGGTTACTACCGCGCCTGCGTATACTTCCGGCCGTCGCAGCAGCCAGAGAAAACGTTTTTGCGTGGCAGCATATAGTGCGAAAGCAGGCACCCAGAACAAGCCGGCTACGCCCTTTGTCAGTACAGCCAACGTCAGGGCAATGCTGGTCCAGATAAAAAAAGACCGTTTGCCCTCCTCTATGTAGCGGAAAAAACTTAGCGCTGCCATGGTTACCCAAAGCGTCAGCAGCGTATCGTAGTCGCCCGTGCGGGCTCCGTGCATATCGTTGTAGCCGATGGTCGTCATCAGCACCAGGGCTGCACATACCCCTGCCCACATACTGTGGAGCTGCCGCCAGCAGAAGGTGTAAATACCCCCAACGGTACATACTGCGGCTAGTATGGTAGGCAGCCGGAACGCGGTTTCGGAATAACCGAAGAGGCGCAGCGACAGCACCTCCAGCCAAATGAGCAGGGGCGGCTTCGTGTTCCACATATCCGGCTGGTCCAGAAAATATGTTACCAGCCAATGGCCATTCTGATCCATTTCGGCCGCATTGACGGCCAAGCGCCCCTCATCCCATACATAGATAGGCAAAGATCCTACCCTGTCGATAAGCAGCAAATACACCAAGGGCAATAAGGCTACCCCAACAGCGTAGGGCACCCAGGCGGGCTGACGTGTCTTACTGGTTGGAGCAGTGGAAATAGTTGGTAAAGGCATGAGATAACCGCTTGATGGATGGCCCATGCGAAACAGTAAGTAGCGGCGGTGCTACTACCCTACGCCAGCTAAATAGGCGCTACAAACGGATGAGCAACTACGAAGCTACTACTCCAGTTGCATTTATTACCTGCCCTGGCCCCAGAAAAGCAAGTACAGCGAAGGATGCCTGCCTGCACACAACACCCAACTACCCTATTGGCGCTAGCCAGGCAGATAGGTGATTCTGGTTTTCTTGCAAAAGAAAGCGTCCCCTACCCTGGTGGGCAGAGGACGCAAGCCGTATCGGCTCCTACCGCACTACAGCAGATCGATATACGACTCGGTATGCGGGGCGTCGGATGCGGTATTGACGAAGTGCTTCACCGGGTTGTCGTAGTTGGAAATGTAGAGACGCTTGCCTTTCAGCAGCACCTCGGCCGGCTGGTCAATTTTGCCACCAGCACCGTCCGTATCGGGATTTTGGGCCAGCGTCGTCACGGTGTTGTCTTTCAGATTCACCACAAAAATAGCGTTCTGGCGGGCGTCCGTCACGTAGGCCTTGTCGGTAGTGCGGTCAATCACGAAGCCGTCGATGCAACGGATTTTATTGCCTTTCAGGGGTAGGGCTTCCTGCTTGACGAGTGTGCCGTCGGGCTTCAGGGTCATTTTATAGAAGGTGCCGTCGCCGAAGGAGCCGGTGTAGAAATTGCCCTGGCTGTCGTAGTCGAGACCGTCGGCGCCGTTGTCCACGCCGGTTTCGTTTACATGCGTGGTAAACATGGCCAACACGTGCGGGTCCTTGGTTTTGGGTTTGAGATGCAGCGGGCCGTTGGCCTTGTTCAGCTCATCCAGCGTGAACACTAGCACGGCGCTACCCTTGTCGTTATCGGGCAGGTCCCACTGGCTGTCGGTCACGTAGAGCTTGTTGCCCTTCCAGACCACCGCATTCGCCAGCGCAAAGCTATCCACGGCCGTTTCGATGGCGCCGGGCTTGCCGTTCTGCATGCGCACTCGCATCAGCCGCGACACGAATTTCTTGCTGTTTTCGTACTGGTTTTCGGCGTAGTACAGGTTGCCATCGGGGCCAAAGGCCAGGTCCATGGGCGCGGCCTTTTGGGTGGTAGGCTCCACGGGAAGGGTGGTGATGAAGGGCCGATAGGTGTTGCCTACTACTTCCAGAATAGCAGCCGGCTGGCTGTTGTCGGCCAGGTTGGGGATGGAGAGCAGCACGTTGCCGTTGGGCGCCAGCGCCAGGCCGTCGGGTGTGTTGTACTTGTCGGGCAGCGTGAACAGCAGCTGCGGGTTGCCTACCGTGGGGGTGCTACCGGCGGGCACGCCCATGCTGTCGGCCGCGGCGGGGGTAGCAGCGGCCATAGAGGTAGAGTCGGCGGCTGTGGCGGCAGTGGTTTCGGTGGAAGTGGTGCTGGGCTGACAAGCCGCCAGCCAGGCGCCGCCCAAAAGCAGCGCTGATAAAGTAATCGGTTTCATGCGGAGGAGGGGAAAAGAGACAGATGCGCGGGCGGTGCCACTCCATAAAAACTGAAGACTCAGCCACCGCAAACGAGTTGCTTAACGCAAGGCGCACGAGGCTGTTAGCGCAATGCCAAAATCTTACGCTTCCACTATCATTTCCGGGTATTTACGGCCAATCACCGACGTTTTCGGGGTATTTCCGTAACTAGCAAGAGTAACCCATCTCCCCCAAACCCACTTGCTATGACCCAGATCAGCCCCCAGAAAGTCGTTTCTATCACCTATAACCTGAGCGTAACCGACGAAAACGGCGAAAAGCGCCTGGTAGAATCGGCCGAGGAAGATGCGCCTATGGTGTTTCTGTTTGGCATGAGCGGCCTACCCGAAGAATTTGAAAACCAGCTCAGCGGCAAGCAGGCCGGCGACTCGTTCAGCTTCTCGCTCACTCCCGAGCAGGCCTACGGCGACTACGACCAGCAAGCCGTGGTAGAAATCCCGAAGCAGGTATTCGAAATCGACGGCCAGATTGACGCCGACATGCTGCAAGAAGGCAACTACCTCCCCATGGCCGACAACGAAGGCAACCACATGCAAGGCAAAGTGGTGAGCATCGGCAACGAGGTAGTGCAGATGGACTTCAACCATCCCCTTGCCGGCATGGTGATGCACTTCGACGGGAACGTAGCCGACGTGCGCGACGCTACCCCCGAAGAAATGGACCACGGCCACGTGCACGGCGACGGTGGGCACGACCACTAAGGTGTTTTGCTGTTTTGTTAGAACTAAAAACGGGGCCATATGGCCCCGTTTTTAGTTCTAGCGAAGGTAATATAGCTTCCTCTTCACGACCCACTTTACAGAGAAGTCTAGCGCCCTACTTTGTCTCCCGCAACCACCTTTGGGCGGCTTCGATCGTCTTATCTGGGGTATCCTTCGGCGAATACTCCACCACTACATCCGGCGTTATGCGGTTCAAATAGGGCTTCCGGGTTCTATCCATCCTATAGCCTGCTGCCAGTAACAGGTACGCCCCATCTGACAGCTTGAAGTCCTGGTTAGCGGTCGTATACCCCGCCGAAGGCTGGCCAAAGACCCTGGCGTTGTCGCGCCCCATCAAGGCGATGGCGACCATCTCGCCGCTACTCGCAGTCAGCGAGTCGATTAGAATGGCTACCTGCTGCGGCGTTGGAGCCGCTGCCCCGGAGCGTGGTTGCTGTTCTTTCCCGCTCCAATTGTAGCGAGGCTTTTCCTTCATAAACGCACGCCTTGGGGAAATATCGTACGCGTATATCCCCTCTCCCAGGAGGGGCTTGAGTCCCTCGATCATAGGGTTCATATTGCCGCCCGTATTCTGGCGCAGGTCGACCACCCACCCCGTGAGCGTGTGTTTTGTTTGTAGCGCTTCCATCTGACTTTGTATGCCCTGGGAGAAAGTCTGTCCTACTGAGGCGTCCATAGAAGTGAATTCCGGCACCTTTAGATACCCGACGCCATCGCCCAAGTACCGGCTTTCGGCTTGCTGACCCGCATAGCTCGGAGAAGTCAAGGTCGCCACTTCTTCCTTTGGTATGAGAAAAGAATGTTTGTCGCCCGCGTTGCGGAGCGTGTGCAGAATATGGTCTAGGACATGCCTACCTTCCTCAATAGTTCTCAGACCGCGTGATTTTTCCTTCACCTCTTTTCGCAGCTGAGCCCAATCGATAGAATCAGCATACAGCGCTTTCTTTTTGACGATCTTTTGGAATTCAGCCAGATACTGTTCTACCTCTTTCGAGGGCGTAGCGTCTGGCTTTTTGCTTTGGGCAAACAGGCTACTCGCCATCAAGAGTAGTGGTAAAAGTAATAGTCTCATCAGGGGCTTTACTGAGTATAGCATAGAGCTAAGCTGGTTGGTAGGGATAGGTTAAGAGATGATAGCCCGTGAGATACAGATAATAGAACAGGGGTTGCCTGGAAACAAATATTTTCAGTTGGCGTCCTAACGCTCATACCGCCACACCCGCCACATACGCCCTTACTTGTGGCCAGAACTCCCGGAAATCCGCCTCATACGCTGCGTAGTTGCGTTGCAGCTCTGCCACGGCGGTTTCCATGCCGGAGCCGGGGGAAGCGCGGCGGCTTAGGCCCCGTAGCGACTGTCCTACCCCCTCGAAATCGGCGTAGCGCAGGAGCCAATTGTCGCGCACGAGGTAGGGTAGGAACTGCTGCACGCGGGCGGGCATTTCGGCTTGGCGGGCCAGGAGCAGGGCAAACACGCGTTGGGTGAAGTCCAGCAGCGGCTCGGCGGAAAACTCCGGGAAGTAGCGAGCCAGGAAATGGTCGAAAAACACGTCGGAGACGACACCGGCGTACTTGCCATAGCCGGCCTCGCGCAGGCGGGCCGTAGCGCGGCGCACTATGGGGTGCTGGTCGGTGTAGGTATCGATGAGGCGATGCAGGCGGATGCCGCGCTGCACGCCGGGCGGGTAGGCTTCGAGCTGGCGGCCGGGCACCGAGTCGGCAATGAAGTTGCCGAGGAGCAAGTCAGGGTCAGCGGGGTCGGAGAGGTAGAGGTGGGCCAGGAAGTTCATAAGAGCAGAACAAGGTACGGCCAAAAGTGGCAGCCGCGCATCCGGGCACAACCCACACCGAAGCCGGGCCGTATCTGAAGGGGCGCCCCGGCCAACTGGCTGCGGTGGCGCACCATTCTTTCCAACGACACCTAAACTCCCCTATCATGTCGCACGAAACGCAGGTTCTGCACGACGTTCAGAAGCTACTCGATAAAATCAAAGACGTAAACATTGCCATGCTCACGACCACTTCCGAGGAAGATCAGTCGTTGCGCAGCCGCCCCATGGGCACCCTCAAGTCGGACCCTGATGGCTCATTGTATTTCTTCACCGATAAAGACGACGCCAAGGTATATGAGGTTAAAAAAGATAGTCATGTAAACCTGAGCTACGCCTCTCCCGAGGATGACGTTTACGTATCTATCTCGGGCCGCGCCAACGCTTACCGCGACCAAGCCAAAATTGATGAGTTGTGGTCGGAGCATTTGAAAGCCTGGTTCCCAGAGGGTAAGGACGATCCAAACATCATGATCCTAAAAGTGACCATCGACAAAGGCGAATACTGGGATACGCCCAGCGGCCTGCTCTCCCGCGCCTACGCCTACGTACGAGCCGTAGTAGCTGGCAAGAAAAACGACTCTGACGATGTGAACGAACACGCCAAAGTAGACGTGAAATAGTCTGCCCCGCTGACTTTTGCTGAAAGGCCGGAAGCAATTCCGGCCTTTTTTTGTTGGTTTACTTGTCATTCCGAAGCTGTCTAAACCACGGATTCGCTCGGATTTGCCGGATTACACGGATTTTGTAGATCCGTTCTGCTCTATTTAAAGTCATCAGATGGTCATGCTTGATCTGGCGTCCGCTTGTCGAAGCATGACTGTCTATCGTTACTCTTTCGACTTTCTAACTAGTTTCATCGCGTAGCTTACTCATTTACAAAATCCGCGTTATTCGTTTAATCCGAGCGAATCCGTGGTTTAGACTTTCCCTCTTGTCCCTCACCACCTTTTCCGTCATCACCCTCCGGCCCGGCACGGCGCGCTGGGGCTTGGCCCAGATGGGCACCGCGCAAGCGTCCCTGAAACGTGCGGCCGGCCTGCGCTTCTATAAGCTGGCCGGTACCGGCGCCGATGGCGGCTTTGGCGTCTGGCCTAATTTTCAACGGTATATACTACTGGCCGTGTGGGACTCAGCGGAGGCCGCCGCGGCTTTTTTTGCTACCCACCCGCAGTGGCAGGCCTACCAAGAGCGTAGCACCGAACTTTGGACTGCCCACCTGCAACCACTCAAAGCGCACGGCCTGTGGGACGGCGTGCAGCCGTTTGACCTAGCCGCCACCGAAGCACCCGACCTCGACGGCCCCGTGGCGGTGCTTACACGGGCCTCCATTCGCCTGCGCAAAACGCCGCGTTTCTGGCGCTACGTGGCCCCTACTAGTGCCGCTGTGGCCCACGCGCCCGGCGTGGTGGCCTCTATTGGCCTGGGGGAGTTGCCCATAGTGCGGCAGGCCACGTTCAGCCTGTGGGAGTCGGCCAGGGCCATGCAGCAGTACGCCTACCGCGACGCCACGCACAAGGAGGTAATTCGGCGGACGCGGCAGGAGCAGTGGTACGGCGAGGAGTTGTTTGCGCGGTTTCGGGTGCTGAGCAGCGAGGGCACTTGGGACGGGCGCACGGTGTAGGGGGGCGTTGCACGCGCCCATATTTGGCCGCGACATGTATCAGCTTATCTTGCGGTCATGAAAAAACTACTGTTATTCGGTATCATTCTATCCGCAGGCAGCCTATCCGCACAGGCGCAGACCACTCGATTTGGTTTAAAGGCAGGCGCGAATTACAGCAATGTGTACTTAAATGGCATCACCCGCCCCGAAAGACTATGGGGATTTGCGGCAGGCGGCTTCGCGCAAATCCCGTTGACGCAGGATGGCTTCTTCTCCGTTCAGCCAGAGCTAATATACTCCGCGAAGGGGTCTAAAACATCGCTATCCTTCGGTGGCGAATATCGGCAACGCCTGCATTATATAGAATTGCCAGTGCTGGCTAAAATCAATGCGTCTGGGTTCATTGCCGAGCTTGGGCCCCAAGTTAGTTTTCTTGCCGCCGCACGTTTCGAAACCCCAAATGGCACCTCTACTGACTTGGAAGGTTCTAACCGGCTGGCGCTGGGCGCAGTAGCTGGGGTAGGCTATCAGCTACCAATGGGCTTGAGTATTACATTGCGTTACGCCAATGACCTTACCAAGCTTAGCCCCAACGGTCCTCGTAATACCTTATATCAGGCACAACTCGGCTATTTATTTGCCGGTAAATAACTTACTCACGGCTTGCTTTGTATTGGCTGGTAGCGAAAATCTGGAAAAAGGCATTGCATTTTCATCATAGAATAAACAGCCAACTGTGTTTCGGTCGCTGGTTGATTTGTACTGGTTCGCCAACGGCTGTCCAGAGCGAATAGCCTTTCACTAGCCGCTATTCACCACCTTTCCTGTAATTTCGCTTCTTAGTATCAGCAGCAACCCAACCTACCATGCCCGGCTATCATCCCCAGGACATTGAACAAAAGTGGCAGAAATTCTGGCACGAGCGCAACACGTTTAAGGCTGAAAATCAGTCCGAAAAGCCGCATTATTATGTGCTGGACATGTTCCCCTACCCCTCGGGTGCGGGGCTGCACGTGGGGCACCCGCTGGGCTACATTGCCTCTGATATCGTGTCGCGCTACAAGCGCTTGCAGGGATTCAATGTGCTGCACCCTATGGGTTTCGACTCGTTTGGCCTACCCGCCGAGCAGTACGCCATCCAGACAGGCCAGCACCCGGCCCTGACCACGGAGAAGAACATCGACACCTACATCCGTCAGCTCAACTCCTTGGGTTTCAGCTACGATTGGAGCCGCGAAGTACGCACCTCCGACCCCAGCTACTACAAGTGGACGCAATGGATTTTCATCCAGCTGTTTAATAGCTGGTACAACCTGCAAACCAACCGTGCCGAATCGGTGGATACGCTGATTGCGCAGTTTGAGCAGAACGGCACCACCGGCATTCAAGCCGCTGGCGACGACGAGGAGCGTCCGCGTTTCTCGGCCGAGCAGTGGCAGGCCAAGTCGGAGCCGGAGCGCATGGTCACCCTCCTACCCTATCGGTTGGCCTATCAATCAGACACCTACGTGAACTGGTGTGCGCAGCTGGGCACGGTGCTCTCGAACGACGAGGTGAAGGACGGCCTCTCCGAGCGCGGCGGCTACCCCGTAGAGCGTCGCCTGATGCCGCAGTGGAACCTGCGCATCACCGCCTACGCCGACCGCCTGCTCCAGGGACTCGATACCATTGATTGGCCCGAGCCCATCAAGGAAATGCAGCGCAACTGGATTGGCCGCTCCATTGGGGCCGAGGTAGCGTTTCCGCTAGCCACCGCGCAGGACCAAACTATCAAGGTCTACACGACCCGCGTGGATACCATCTACGGCGTGACATTCTTGGTGCTGGCGCCTGAGCATGAGTTGGTTGCCCAGCTCACTACCCCCGAGCAGCAGCAGGCCGTGCAGGATTACATCGACGCAGCCAAGCGCCGCTCGGAGCGCGACCGGATGGCCGACGTGAAGACGGTTTCGGGCGTGTTTACGGGTAGCTACTGCCTCAACCCCATCAGCGGGGAGCAGGTGCCCATCTGGCTGGCCGACTACGTGCTGGCTGGCTACGGCACCGGCGCCGTGATGGCCGTGCCCAGCGGCGACCAGCGCGACTACCTGTTCGCCAAGCACTTCGACCTGCCCATCGTGCCCGTACTCGACACGCAACAGATTGAGGAGGAAGCCGATAACACCAAGGAAGGTCATTACATCAACTCTGAGCTCATCAACGGCCTCACGTATAAGGATGCCACCACCAAGCTCATTGCTGCTCTCGAAGAAAAGGGCCTCGGCAAAGGCAAGGTGAACTACCGCATCCGCGACGCCATCTTTGGCCGTCAGCGCTACTGGGGCGAGCCGATTCCGATTTATTACAAGGACGGCACCGCCTACCCCCTGCCCGAGTCGGAGCTGCCGTTAGTGCTGCCCGAAATCGACGAGTACAAGCCCACCGAAACCGGCGAGCCGCCCCTGGGCCGCGCCAAGGATTGGAAATACGAGGGCAAGTACGAGTACGAGCTGAGCACGATGCCCGGCTGGGCTGGCTCTTCGTGGTACTACCTCCGCTACATGGACCCCACCAACGAAGGCCGTTTCGTGGGCAAAGAGGCTGAGGCATACTGGCACAACGTGGACCTCTACATGGGCGGCGCCGAGCACGCCACCGGCCACCTGCTCTACTCTCGTTTCTGGTACCTGTTCCTGAAAGACTTAGGGCTGGTTTCGGCGGGCGAACCGTTCCAGAAGCTGATTAACCAGGGGATGATTCTAGGCCGGTCGAACTTTGTGTATCGTATCAATGGCACTAATACATTTGTCACTTCTGATAAGCGCAAAGAACATGATACTACCGCTTTGCACGTCGACGTCAACTTCGTTGACAATGACGTACTCGACATTGAAGCCTTCAAAAACTGGCGTGAGGAGTACGCTAACGCGGAGTTCATTCTAGAGGAAAATGGCACCTACATCTGCGGCGCGGAGGTAGAGAAAATGTCAAAGTCGAAGCATAACGTTGTCAACCCCGACGACCTCATTAATAAGTTCGGTGCCGACGCCCTGCGTCTCTACGAAATGTTCTTAGGTCCGTTGGAGCAGTTCAAGCCATGGAATACCAGCGGCATGAGCGGCATTTCGGGCTTCCTGAAAAAGCTATGGCGCCTGTTTCATCCCGAGGATGGAGCCCTGGCTGTAACCGACGAATCCCCTACCCCGCAGGAACTGAAGGCCTTGCATAAGGCCATCAGGAAAGCCGAGGAGGATATCGAGAAGTTCTCGTTCAACACCTCGGTCAGCACGTTTATGATTTGCGTGAACGAGCTGACGGCCCTGCGCTGCCACAAGCGCGCCGTGCTAGAGCCGCTGCTGCTCATTGTGTCGCCCTACGCGCCGCACTTGGCCGAGGAGCTGTGGCAGGAGCTGGGCCACGAGGCCGGCACCGTGAGCTACGCCCGCTTCCCCGAGTTCAAGGAAGAATATTTGGTGGAAGACTCGGTGAACTACCCGGTGGCCATCAACGGCAAGGTGCGCGAGCAGCTGCAATTCCCTGCTACGGCTACGGCCAAGGAGATTGAGGAAGCAGTACTCGGCTCCGATTTCCTCGCCCGCTTTGGCGACGGCAAAGCCGCTAAGAAGGTGATTGTGGTGCCCGGCCGTATGGTGAACGTGGTAGTGTAATTCCTTATTCCCCAGGGTTGAAACCCTGGGCTATGAAGTGAAATAAAGCGGCCCATCTGAACACTCAGATGGGCCGCTTTTCTTGTCTTTTAGACTATCTAACTGACCGTCATTTCGAACGCAGTGAGAAATGACGGTTTGCTGCTAAGAGCAGTGGCATTCCTACCTATACCATCACTCCTTCTTCTACTGCTTGCTCGGCTGGCTGCCGCGCCACCAGAAGATGAAACACTGTCCAGGCCAGTATACCGCACACGGCAATAACCGCCGCCATGGGCCTGGCCGATGCGCTGGCGAAGACGCTCACGGCAATAGATGCCAGGGCGCCGCCCGTAAACATGAGGGTGCCCAACAACGCTGAGGCACTACCCGCCCGCACGGCATGGTGCTGCAAGGACCCCGCCGTGGCGTTGGGCGACGTGATGCCCATGCTGCCTACCGTAAAAAACAGCGGCACCACAATGCCATACACGCCTAGCCAGCCCGTACTGGCCATCACTAGCATCACCAAAGCTGCTACCACGTTGATGGTAACGGCCGCCCGCAGTACCTGCGTGAAGGTGAAGCGCCGCAACAGCAAGTGGTTGAGCTGCGAGGCCGCAATCAGCCCCGAGGCGTTCAGGCCAAACAGCAAGGCGTACTGCTGCTCCGAAAGGCCAAACAGCTTGATAAACACAAACGACGAGCCCGTGATGTAGGCAAACATGCCGCCCTGCACCATGCCCGCCGATAGCGCGTAGCCCGTAAAAGCCCGGTCACGGAGCAGCAGGCCGTAGGTGCGGAAAGCGTTGCGCACAGCCAGCGGATTGCGTGCCTCTACCGGTAGCGTCTCGGGAAGCGACGCCAGCACCCACAGCAGCGCTATGCTGCTAAAGGCCACCAGCGCCCAAAAAATATAGCTCCAATGTAGGTGTTGGATGATGAGCCCACCCACGGTAGGGGCTAGAATGGGCGCTACCCCCATAATCAGCATAAGGGTAGAGAACATACCGGCGGAGGCATTGCCGGCAAATTTGTCGCGCACCACGGCCCGCGCAATCACCATGCCCGCGCAGCCGCCCAGAGCTTGCAGGAAACGCAGCAAAATCAGCGCATTTACGGAGTCGGCAAAGGCGCAGCCCACCGACGCCGCGATGTAGAGCAGAATGCCCACAATCAGATTAGGTTTACGGCCCAGCTTGTCGGCCAGGGGGCCGTAGAGCAGTTGCCCCAGCGCAATGCCAATGTTGAAGGCTGCCAGCGTGAGCTGCACGTCGGCAATGGAAACGCCAAAGTCGCGGGCAATGGCCGGGAAAGCCGGCAGGTACATATCGATGCTCATGGAGCCGAAAGCCGTGAGCATGCCGAGCAACAGGATAAGGCCCCGGTTGGAGGCTATTTTTTCGCGCATGGCACTATAAGAAAGCCACCACTCTGAGTAGAATGGCGGCTTGTAGATGTATAGTACAAAGGTAGGGGCTTTCCAGGTGCGGGGCTATTTTTTGAGTCCCGCACCCGTTGTCCTACTGAGGGGTAAGCATCAGCACGAAGCCCGTTCTACGACAACCGGTCGGACGCCTGCGGTGTCCGACCGGCACGCGACACCTTGCGTAATCTGGTTGTCCTTTCAGATACACCTTAAATAGCACTAACCCGGATTTTACTGCCACCTTTGCGGCCGTTTTAGCAAGTACCATCTGAGATGAACGCAACCGAGCAGGAAGAGCGCGAATACCTGGAAGAAATCAAGGAGAAGCTGACGCTGGCCATCCGGCGGGTAGATGAGGCCGTGCGGCAGTTTTCCGACGAACTGCGACATAAAAAGCAATACATCCACGAGCACCAGTCGGGTATGGATGAGGCCGATATGGTGGCCGCTGGTCAGTCCATCAACCGCATGGCATTTACGGGAGAAGCCGCGGTGGCTCGCAAACGCAAGCTCTTCAAGCTCATCCAGTCACCATACTTTGGTCGTCTGGATTTTGCGCCGCAGGGGCAGGAAGCCGCGCCCGTGTACATCGGTGTGCATTCCTTTTTTGATGAGCAACAGCGTCAGAACCTGATCTACGATTGGCGTGCGCCTATCTCCTCTATGTTCTACGATTATGAGCTCGGCGACGCCGCCTACCCTTCCCCTAAGGGCGAGGTGAAAGGCACTATAGAGCGGAAACGGCAGTATAAAATCCGCGACGGCCGCCTGGAGTTTTTGCTCGACAGCGGCGTGAACATCCACGACGATGTGCTGCAACAGGAGCTGGCCAAGTCTTCGGACGACAAGATGAAGACCATCGTGGCCACCATTCAGCGCGACCAGAACGCAGTGATTCGCAACGAAACCGCGCCGGTGATGATTATTCAGGGCGTGGCCGGCTCTGGCAAAACATCCATTGCCCTACACCGGCTGGCGTTTTTGCTCTACCGCTACCGCGAAACCATTGCGGCCAAGGACATCCTCATCATCTCGCCTAACAAGGTTTTTGCCGACTACATCTCCAACGTGCTGCCCGAGCTAGGTGAAGAGCACATTCCTGAGCTGGGCATGGAGGAGCTGGCCGCCGACTTGCTCGACAGCCGGTATTCCTTCCAGACCTTTTTTGAGCAGGTGGCGGCGCTGCTGGAGCGGCCCAATCCCGCCTTCATCGAACGCATCCAGTTCAAATCGTCGTTTGAGTTTCTGAGCAAGTTGAACCAGTACCTGCTCCACGTGGAAAATAACTACTTCGCGGCGCGGGAGCTGCGGGTAGGCAGCACGGTGGTGCCGGCCGCGGTTATTCAGCAAAAGTTTAAGGCCTACCACCGGGTGCCGCTGCTGCAACGCTTTGCGCAAGTGGCGCAGGACATCCGCACCTACGTGCGCGACGCCACCGGCCGCAAGCTCACGGGCAGGGACAAATCTATCATTGGCGAGGCCCTACCCCGCCTGTTCCGGTTCAACAACGTGCTGGATTTCTACCGGGATTTCTACCACTGGCTGGACCGACCCGAGTTGCTGAAACTTGACCAGCATCGCCTGCACCTGGAATACGCCGATGTATTTGCCCTCATTTACCTGCGCCTGCGCCTAGAAGGCATTCCTACCGCCTACGAGCACGTAAAGCATCTATTGGTAGATGAGATGCAGGACTACACGCCTATGCAGTACGCTGTGCTGTCACGCTTGTTCCGGTGTCGCAAAACCATTTTGGGCGACGTAAGCCAGACGGTGAATCCCTACAGCGCCTCTTCGGCCGAGGCCATTGAGCGCGTGTTTCCGCAGGCCGAGGTAGTGAAGCTGCACCGCAGCTACCGCTCTACCCTGAAAATCACTGCCTTCGCGCAGCGCATCACCCCTAATCCCCATATCATTCCGCTGGAGCGGCACGGGCCGGCACCCGTGGTTGCGCACTACGACGGCAGAAGCGAGGAGCTGGCGGCTATTCAACAGATAGTCAACGATTTTAGCAGTTCCGGCTACCAGTCGTTGGGGATTATCTGCAAAACGCAGCGGCAGGCCCAGGAGCTGCATCAGGCGCTGCAACTGGCTGGCGTGCAACTGCTCACGGCAGAATCTACTACCTTCCGGGAAGGCATTATTCTTACATCTGCCCACTTAGCAAAAGGGCTTGAGTTTGATGCCGTGTTGGTGCCCTTTGCTTCTGCCAGAAACTATAAAACGGAGGTTGACAAAAGTATGCTCTACGTGGCGTGCACCCGGGCTATGCACCAACTCACGCTGACATATACTGGGGAGCTTACCGATTTTTTGTCAGCTTGAAGCGTTAAATTTCAACCGTCATGCTGAGCGCAGCCCTAGTCGAAGCATCTCTACTGTGAGTAATCCTGGCGATTGAGATTACCGTTGCGGTAGAGATGCTTCGACTAGGGCTGCGCTCAGCATGACGGGCAGGATTTAGCAACGACGAGACACAAAATCTTGTGTCTCTACGCCCGTCGCCGTTTCCGTATACGCCCGTGGCCGGACGGCCGGCGCGTGCCGGCTGGTAGCCACTCACCGGCCGCATACACTATCATGAGCAAGCAACAACAACCGACGGGCCCGCGCATTCTGGTGACGGGCGGCGCCGGCAAACTGGGCAAGGCCTGCGTGGCCGACTTACTAGCCCACAACTACGACGTATTCGTGGTCGATACGGTACCTGCCAAGGGCGTGCCGGGCATTATTGCCGACCTAGCCGATTTTGGCCAGACCTTAGACGCACTGTCTTCCGTAGGCCACGAAATTCACGCTGGCGTAGCCCCGAAGGCCTTCGATGCCATTGTGCACTTGGCGGCCTACCCTACCCCCCGGCAATACCCGGATGCCCACTTGTTTCAGAACAACATCATGGGCACGTACAACATCTTTGAGGCGGCGCGGCGGCTGGGTATTCACCAAGTCATCTGGGCGTCCAGCGAAACCACGCTCGGGGAGCCCTTCGACGAGGCGGCACCCTACGCCCCCGTAGACGAGGACTACCCCCTGCGCGCCAAGAGTGCCTACGCCCTGGCCAAGGTGCTGATGGAAGACATGGCCCGCCAGTTCTGCTACCAGACGCCCGATATGAAGCTTGTGGGCCTGCGCTTCTCCAACGTGATGGAGCCCGCCGACTACGCCAAGTTTCCGGCCTACAACGACGACCCCGAGGAGCGCAAGTGGAACATGTGGTCGTACATTGACGCTCGCGACGGTTCCCAGGCCATTCGCAAAGCCATTGAGTGGCAGGCCACCGGCATGCACGCCTTCATCATTGCCAACGCCGATACGGTGATGACTACCCACTCGGCCGAGCTAATGGCTTCTACTTTCCCGAACGTGCCTATACGGAAAGAATTGGGGGAATACGAAACTCTACTCTCGATCGAGAAGGCGCGTCGCGTGCTGGGCTACGAGCCCGAGTTCAGCTGGCGCGATGCGAAGTCGCGGCAAGGATAGCGCACCCCGGCTACCTACAACGGCAATAATGCCCTACCTCTAGCGAGAGACAAAATCGCTAGAGGTAGGGCATTATTTGTATAACAAGGCGGCAGGCTAGAGCTGCGGCCAGGGGTCCTGGAAGGTGCCGCCGTGGTGCCAGCGCTGCACTTCCTCGGGTGTGCAAAGGCAGCCTTCCAGCTCCTGCCGAATTTGAGCCTCGGGCATGTCCTGCCCAATAAAGACCAGCTCGTTGAGGCGGTCCTGAAACAGCGGGCTCCAGCGTTGCAGAATGGTGTCGCGGTTTTCCTGGAATACTGGGTGCTGCTCTGGGTTAGGCACAGCGGCCCACCAAGAACCGGCACTTTCGGCCCGGAGCGAGCCGCCGGCCTGCCCCCAATTCAGGGCGTCGTTGGGGCGGGAGGCCAGCCAGAACAGGCCTTTGCTGCGGATGATGCCCGGGTGCCACTCCTCGCTGATATACTGCCAGAAGCGCACAGGATGAAACGGCCGCGCCTCGCGAAACACAAATGAACTAATGCCATACTCCTCGGTTTCGGGCGTGTGGTGGGCTTTTTCCAGCTCTTCCTTCCAACCTATTGTTTGCTCGGCTTCGTCTAGGTTGAAGAGGCCCGTGTTGAGAATATCGGCGGGTTCTACCTTGCCAAACACGGTTGGCACGATGCGAGCCGTGGGGTTGAGCTTGTGCAGAATCGCCTTAATTTCGCCCAACTGCTGCTCGCTCACCTGATCGGCTTTGTTGAGCACGAGCACGTTGGCAAACTCCACTTGCTCGGTTAGCAGGTTCACAATGGTGCGCTGGTCGTGTGGGTCGGCGTCGTGGAGGTGGCGGTCGGGTAGGCGGTCCATGCTGCCGAAGTCGCGGGCGAAGTTCAGCGCGTCAACTACCGTTACTAGCGTATCGAGGCGCGAGAAGCGGCTCAGGTCCAGTGTGCCGTCTTCGCTTATAAAGCTGAAGGTTTGAGCCACCGGCAGCGGTTCCGAGATGCCCGTGCTTTCGATAAGCAGGTAGTCGAAGCGGTTTTCGCGGGCCAGCTTTTCTACCTCCAGCATCAGATCTTCGCGCAGGGTGCAGCAGATACAGCCGTTGCTCATTTCTACTAGCTTTTCTTCGGTGCGCGAGAGGCCACCCTCGCGGGCTACCTGGTTGGCGTCCACGTTCACCTCGCTCATATCATTCACAATCACAGCCACTTTCAAACCGGCTCGGTTATGCAAGATGTGGTTGAGCAGCGTGGTTTTGCCGGCCCCCAGAAAGCCGCTGAGCACGGTAACGGGGAGCTTACGAGGTAGGGTATCGGAAAGTGAGTGCGTCATATAATAAAGAAAGATTACTACGCGGTGTCGACAGCAAAGCTGGTCGCTTGTGCCGCCAGGCGGCTGGAACTCATTCAGCAAACATACGGCTGGCTGTTCTTATTTGCAACATTGTTGCAAATAAGAACAGCCAGCCGTATGTTCCTTTCTTGTAGAAGGCCTAGACGGTGCTCGCGCACCAAGCGGCTTCTCTCCTACTCTATCTTGATACTCAATCCTTTCACCGTCTGCCATCCTTCCTGATCCGTCAGTCGAATCATGAAATGGTAGTCGCCGGGGTCTACATCGGCGGGTATGCTCAATTCGAAAGCTGTTTGGTACTCCCGTACGCCTTCAGGAATTGGGAAGCTCTTGATCAGCAGAAACGGATTTACGGGGCGCTTCACAGCCTGCATTGTACATTCTATTACCTCTGTGCTGTGCGTATGGTGGTCGAAGTTGTGGTGAATATCGACGCTCACCGAACCCAGCCGCACGTTATCCGTCAGCAAGGTGCGGAAGGTAAACGGTTGGCCGCGCTTGAGCACGCTGCACTGCTTGGGAAAAGCCTCCGCAAAGTCCACGTTGATAACGGGATACTCTGTGTCCACTGCCCCGTCGTCGTCTTTGCTACAACCGCTGACGCCTAAGGCTGCCATGGCGAGTAAACTACACAGGTATTTCTTCATGTGTTTTTTGACTTGTCTTTTCACTGGAGCAGCCGGGCAATCACCGGCGACACTTGCTGGTAAATGGCTGTTTTGGCTCGCTCGTCGATATAGCCGCCCGAATGGACGTATTGCAGCACGCCCCGCTGGTCGAACACCAGCGTGAGGGGAAAGCCAGACACCGACGCTAGGAAAGTGTCGGCGTAGCCTTTACTATCGGCCACGTGCTGGAACTGGAAAGACTGCTTAGGGAGAAAATCATCGACAATGCGCTGCTTCGAATCCCGTCCGAAGGCAATGAATACTACCTCCTGGCCTTTGTGCTGGTCTACCAGGTCGTTTAGGGCCGGTAGCTCGGCCAAGCAGGGCTTACAGCCGATGAACCAAAAGTTCATGACCACCACTTTGCCCTTTAGGGTCCGTTTGCTAATGGGGCTGCCTTGGATATCCTGCGCCGTAAAATCGGGCATGGCGCAGCCCACTACCCGTTTTAGCTCGTCGGCCGGCACAAACCGCAGGGAGTCGCGCTCTTTATCAGTCTTCGCTGTTTCCATCGCCTTACGCGAAGGAGCCACTATCTTCTCTTGATAGTTCTCGAAGCAAATGGATTGTGCATACCCCGCCGATCCAGACAGCAGTAGGGCCAGCGCCAGTAGGCTACATGATTTCATAACCTCACGAGTAAAGTAACGACACCTATTTTTCAACAGCGACACCATATATTACTGCCTGCCTATAGTTCAATGGGCACTTCGATGTACTGGAAGAAGCTTATGTTGTAGGTGGTATTCTTGTACACTACCCCGTAGTAGTAGGTGCCTGACTCCCAGGCCTTGCTGCCGCTGATGGCGTTAGGTGTGGGCGCGTTGTTGTCAGTGGTGCCGCCAATGGTGAAGTTAGGCCAGTCACGAATAGCGGTATTCGTAACCGGATCAGACGTAGAATTAGAGAAGTCGCCGGACGCAGCCATGTTCTTGTGTTCAACCACATCATACACAATGGCTTTGCTGAAGTCGATCTGCTCGATGGACTCGGGGCGGTGATTCAGCTTTTTGTTGATCAGCAACAAGTACATTTTGCCGTCGCCTTTCACGCCGGAGATGGCAACCTGCGACGTGAGCTTATCCCCTTTAGCCAACTTCTCGCCCGGCGTGGCGAATACGCCTCTCCGGTAATACCGCAGGTCATTTTTGAATACGTTGAAGATGGTTTGCGTGGGATTAACGGGCATGTTCTCTTGCTTATAGATGGTCAGGCTGCGCTTTTCCTCCAGCTTGGTTCCGTTCTCGTCGGTCACGATGATCAGGAAATCGTACTTGCCCTCGGCCGCGTCGGCCGGGATGTCGAAGTGCTTGTGCACGGTCGTATTCTTGGCGCCTTTGTACTGCTCCCACACTATCTCGTGCTGCCACGTCTTGGCGTAGGTCTCGCCCGCCCGCTGCTGAATTTTCACTGTCACCAAATCAATCTTATCGCCGGCCACAATGTCGGCGTTCAGGTGAAAGTCCCCACCAATAGTACCCATCTCGTTGTTTCCCAGGCCAATCTCTACGTTGCTGATGGTAGGCTGAGCAGCTGGTGTGGGCTCGTTGTCGTCATTACAGGCTGAAAGCAGGGTAGCAAACAGCAGCAGCGCCAGCAGCGTGCGCGTGGTGTGGAGCGCTGACGCCAGGTGGTACGAGAAGTGATTAATTTTTTTCATGAGTGGCTGGGGTAATAGTAAAGGGAAGATTGAGTGTGAGAATGACATTGCGCCCGGCTTCGGGGAGGCCAATGAGCCGGTAGAAGCTGGTGTGGTTGAGGTAGCGCGTGTTCAGTAGGTTCTGCACTTGCAGGCTGAGCAGCAGGGGCTGCTGCCCAAGGGTGAGCCTAGTACCCGCCTGCACATGAAAAAGCTGGTAGCCCAACGTCTTCCGCTCAGGCGGCACGATGTTCGGCTGGGCAGCCGTACGACGATAGTCCACAGCGAAATAGCTGCCGGAGAGCTCCCCGCTCAGCCGTGGCGACCAGGTGAGGTTCAACAAGGCCGAGGCGGGGGGCGAGAATGGCAGCGTGAAGCCGCGCTTGGCGCCCGAGAGCTGCGTGGCGCGCAGGTATTCGGCCAGCAGCTCGGTGCGGAGGGTAGGCAGCAGTTGGTAGCGGAGCTGCACCTCGCCGCCGTAGCGCCGCACGCGGCTTTGGGCGTACTGAAATACCTGGTTGCCGGCCCCGTAGAAGTAGTCGTGCTCGGGGGTAGGGTTCAGGTAGATGTAGTTGGGAAAATAGTTGAAAAACGGGCTCAGCTGCACCGACCACTTATCCTGCTTCCAGCCCAAGCTCACATCCAGCTGGTAGGACTGCTCCGGGTCCAGCGCTGGGTCGCCGCGCTCGTAGCTGAAGTAGTGATAGTTGACACCGTTGGCAGCCAACTCTTTGGCAATGGGCACGCGGAAGCTTTTGCCTACGTTGCCCTTTAGTTCCCACTGCCCCAGGTTGTAGTTGATACCCGCCGACCACACCACGCTGTTGAACGTGCGGGTCAGCGCCTCGGCCCGCACTAGCCGCTCCGTCAACGCCCCGTTGCTGGTGGGGGTAGCCGACGGAAACCAGTCGGTGTAGGGCGTGATGTGCAGGTGGGCGTGGTCGTAGCGCACGGCCCCGTGCAGCAAGGTGTGGTCGTTGAGCTGGAACTTGTCGTAGGCAAACGCGCCCACAGCCTGCTGGCGGAAGGCCGGCACCAAGAAGCTCCAGCCGTTGATGCGGTTGTCCTGCACTTCGCTGTTCACGCCGGCTGTCAGCGCGTGGCGCCCCCAACGGAGGTAGGCACGTAGGTTGCCGGCGTACACGTGCTTGTCAAACGCACGCTCCAGGTCCTGCGGAATGGGCAGGTCGGAGGGGTACACGGGGGGCATGTAGCCGTGGTTGACGTATTGGCTAAACTCCTGGCGAAAGTTGTGCTGGTAGCCCAGCTCCGCTTCCAGCCGGTGCGGGGTGCCGGGCAGCTGATACTGGCTGCGGTTGATGAGCTTCAAATGGCTTACCTGCTGGCGGGGCAGCAGAATATCTCGGCTGGAGGCATCGTGTAGGTCCGTATCCACGCGGCGGGGTTCCAGGCCGTGGGCATTGGCAAAAAAGCCGCTGCGGCTGCCCACGTAGCTCAGGTAGAGCACCGAGCGTAGCTGCTCGCCCACGTAGCCTGTGTGCAGGTGCAGGCCCGTTTCGCGGCCGGCCGTGTTGCGCAACTGGTTGTTGTGCAAGCGCACGGCAAAGTCGTAGACGTAAATCTGGTCGGTGGGCACGCGGTAGTCGCCGTAGTTCTGGTAGGTGGCGCGCGCATTGGCAAACCAGTGCTGCCCGCGCCCAAATACGTTGGCGGAGGTGCCGTAGAGGGCGTTGTTGCTCTTGCCAATCAGGTCTACGGAGCCGCCGGCGGTATGCGCCGCGGGCACGGGTGCCGGCTTCACCTCAATCGCTCCGCCAATAGCGTCGGAGCCATACACGAAGGAGGCCGCACCTTTCAGGATTTCCACCTGCTCAGCGGCAAACTGGTCGATTTCCAGGCCGTGGTCGGCGCCCCACTGCTGGCCCTCGTGCTTCACGCCGTTTTCCACCACTACTACCCGGTTGAAACCCAGTCCTCGAATGAGCGGCTTGGACTGCCCCGAGCCAATGCCGATGATTTTGACGCCTGGCAGGCGCTCCAGCGTCTGCATCAGGCTGCCGCCGCGGTAGCGTTGCAAGAAGGCCCCCCCTACCACCTCCAGGTTCAGCGACTCTTCTTGCTTGCGTAGGGCAATGGGGTTTGCCTCTATCACCACGTTGGTTAGCTCCTGCGCACTGATTTTCAAGCGAACAAGTAAATGACTGCTACCCGTGCGCGCCGCAAGAGATAAGCTTTGCGGGGCGTAGCCTACCAGGGAAACCTGCACGGTATAAGCACCGGCGGGCAGCGCCGAAAAAAGGAAAGCGCCGTTTTCGTCGCTCTGCGTGGCTAGCAGCATCGGACTGAGGCGGATAGTGGCACCCGGCAACGGCTGCTCGCGCTCATCCACCACTTTTCCGGTAAGCTGCCGCACCTGGCCAATAGCCGACGTAGTGGCTAGCGCAACGCACAACGCCGCCACTACCCACCCCAACCATAACTGTCTATAAAATATTAATTGATGCACATATGTTGCATTACTATAGTAGCCATTCAGTAGCTAAATTCCTTTTTCTATCGAATGGCAAATGTATAGCAAAACAATAAATGCATCAATGTTTCATATTAATAAAAATAAATTAGGCATAATAAGAGGCATAACCATACATACTTTAAAGATTTCTTTATTACTTATGCTATGACGTTGCACACGAACACGTAGCTCATGTACCGACCACTTCTTTTGCAACTTTCTTACAAATTTCTCACAGCATCTATAGCAATACTCTACCAACTGCCTTAGGCAAAGCCGGGCATAGGTGACACCCCGCAACTTGCGGGGTCTGGAAGTACTGAATAGGTAATTTGCCCTGTGTTGGGCTCCTCGGCAATGCCGACTATAGAGGCTTAAGAGGCTGTATGCTCCTGTAGAATAGCGGTTCGCTGAGCCTTGGGCAGTGAGGCCAGCACCAAATCATAGGAATGGTCAATCCACTCCTGTAGTTGGGCGTTGCTGGCGCCGGTACCAATCAGCACCGTATTCCAGTGCTTTTTATTCATGTGGTAGCCGGGCAGCACGTAGTCATGCTGCTCGCGCAGCTCTGTAGCGCGGGCCGGGTCGCACTTCAGGTTGACGCTAGCAAACGTCTCGATGGGCGTGAGGGCGAAAACCTTACCCCCTACCTTGAACACCAGTGTTTCGGGGCCGAAGGGCAGTTCCTCAGTCACACCCGCTTTCAGGAGACAATAGTCGCGGAATTCTTCGATGTTCACAGCGCAAAAGAAAGTAAGAGTGGGCGCCCATTAGCGCACGTGCAGGTAGTGAATTCCCAAAAGCCTAGTAACAGAAAGGGCGCATCCCATGCGCCCTTGCCTCTTGTATTAGCGGATAAACCAGCGGTAAATCAACACAATAAGACCAACCAGAAACATGGCCATGCTCACTTTATTGATGAAGTGCATGGTGCGCAGGTTGAAGTTGGTCTTCCGGTTGGGGTCGTTCTTACGGAAGAAATAACCGAATACCGGACCGAAGTCAAACAAGCCTTTCGTACGCATAGAAGTTTGGATATTGGGTACGGCAAGATAACACCACCCCGACCGGAATGATTTAGTTTGCCCAAACTTTTACGCCTCTTTTCGCTCCCCATGAAAGCTTTCCTGCCCGCCTTTGCGCTTCTGTGCGCCAACGCCCCAGCTATAGCGCAAAAAAGCCCCACCGCCGAAACGGCCGCCGTGCAGCGCACTATCCACACGTTTTTTGAGGGCATGCGCAAAGGTGACAGCGCGCTGGTGCGCAGCACCATTGCACCTGGTGCCGTGTTCCACACCATCAGCAACCGCAACGGGACCACACACGTGCAACCCGAAAACCCTACGGACTTTCTGAAGGCGGTGGGTACCCCGCACCAAGCGGTGTGGGATGAGCGCATTACCTTCGACAAGGTCTTAATAGATGCCAATCTGGCGAGCGTGTGGACGCCCTACGAATTCTACCTGGGTAGCACCTTCAGCCACTGCGGCTACAACTCGTTTCAGCTGGTGAAGCTGGCCGGCGGCTGGAAAATTGCGCACGTCATTGACACGCGCCGGAAGGAGAAGTGCCGGTAGCCGCGTAGCTGGCCGTACCAGCGGCAGATTTCTTCATCAAAAACTCATGTTGTTTCCCTACACGCTAGCAGCGGTGGCTTTCTGCTGCCGTGCTACCATTAACCTCAACAACAAATACATTATACTACTGATTATCTGAATTTTGCATTCAAATAACAGTACAGATCAGCACACCTGATTGAGTAGTTAGCCCTCTCCTTTCGGCTTCCTTACGGTTCTGCTTGCGTTGCGCCTACCCTCCTGCGTGCCGAACCCGACTACCCTCAGCACGTTACAGAACGCATACCCATCGGTGTGAGGCTGCCAGACAGCTGGCCGCCGTCCGAAACGCATTTTCTGTAACTCGTTATCTGTACTATGAAGCTTTGGCAAAAATTTACTGTTGCAATGGCCGTTTCGGCAAGTGGTCTGGTAGGTTGTAGCGATGATGGCAACGACCTGGACACGGTGATACCGGAAAACGACAAAGAGCCTACTACCGCTCAAATTCAGGGCTTCGTGTTCTACCCGGCACTGACCTCGGCCACCGAAATGAACGTGCAGCAGCTGAAGGTACCCGCGGGCTTTGCGGTCAATAAGTTTGCCGAAGGCGTAGGCAAGCCGCGCATCATGGTGGTGGATGATGCCGGCCACGTGTACGTGTCGGACCGGGCCTCAGGCACCGTTACGCTCCTGCAAGACACCAACAACGACGGCAAGGCGGATGTGCAGAAGATAGTGGCGACCATCCGGCAAGCGCACGGCCTGGCTATACAGGGAGGCAAGCTCTATGTGATGTCGGTGAATGAGCTGTATTCCACTGATATTAACATGGCCGACGGCACGCTGGGTCGGCCCCAGATGCTGCTAAACGACCTACCCGACGGCGGCCAGCACCCCAACCGTACGCTGGCCTTTGGGCCCGATGGCAAGCTGTATATGTCGGTAGGGAGTACGTGTAACTCTTGCCCCGAGCCGAACCCCGAAAACGCTACCATGCTAGTAGCCAACGCCGATGGCTCGAACCGCCGCATCTTCGCCCGCGGCCTGCGCAACACTATTGGTTTTGGCTGGCACCCGCAAACCAAGGAGTTCTGGGGCATGGACCACGGCATCGACTGGCTGGGCGACGACGAGCAGCAAGAGGAGCTCAACAAGATTACCGATGGCGCCGACTACGGCTGGCCCTATATCTATGACGCTGGCAAATACAATCCCGGCGACCGGCCCGCCGGCACCACCTACGCCGAATACGCCAAGCGCACCACCAACCCTACCCTTGGCTACCAGGCCCACTCTGCCCCCATGGCCATGGTGTTCTACACCGGCACACAGTTTCCGCAGGAGTACCAGAATGATGCTTTCGTAGCCATGCGCGGCTCCTGGAACCGTAGCTCGCCGGTGGGCTACAAGGTGGTGCGGGTGCATTTTGAAGACGGGAAACCCACTCGTTTCGATGATTTCCTGTCTGGCTTCCTCATCAATGGCAGGAACTCCCATTTTGGCCGCTTGGTAGGACTAGTCGTGAACCGCGACGGTTCGCTACTGGTATCAGACGACACAAACGGGGTGATTTATCGGGTGGCGCGGCAGTAGCCCCACCTACCCTCTATCAACTAAAAGAGCGCCCTGCGGGGCGCTCTTTTCTTTTTATTCCTTCGCCAGCTGCACCATATCAGGCACTTCAAGCACGTGCTTGGGGTAGCCGCGCTGCACCACGCGAATCATGGCTTGCCCTACCTCCTGCATGGTTGAGACATACTTCGGGAACAACCGCCGCAGCACGGGGTAGAGCCTCCCGATGAAGGTGTAGTAGCCCTTCACCCGCTGTTGTCCCGGTGTGGCGCGCATAAATCCCGGCCGGAACATATAGGCCCCTTTGAAGCCTAGCTGGAGCAGATCGTTTTCGGTTTGACCCTTCACCCGCGCCCACATTTGCCGGCTGCGCAGGGTGCTGTCGGTGCCGACGCCGGAGATAAAGCAGAACGTCAGGTTGTGGTTGCGGGGCAGCAAGGTTTGGGCGAAGTGCAGCGTGAGGTCGTACGTAAGACGACGGTACTCCGGTTCTTTCATCCCCACCGACGACACACCCAGGCAGAAAAAGCAGGCGTTGTAGCCCACCAGCTGGTCCTGAATGGGTGTGAGGTCGTGGAAGTTGTTGTGCACAATTTCCCGCAGCTTGGGGTGTTGCACGCCGCTGGGCCGGCGGCTAACGGATAGTACCTGCTCTACCTCTGGGTGGTTGAGACACTCAATCAGGACGCCCTCGCCTACCATGCCGGTAGCGCCCGTTAAGATGACGCGTAGTTTCATGGAGGGGTAGACGGATGAGAAACGCGGATATTTTAACAGACTACTATTCTATAGTTTGAATAGTGAACTTCTTACAGTTTATTCTCAACAGCCCTAAATGGTCTATACTCAGTAGCAAGTGTAAATCCCCTACTACTGATTTAGGATAATCACAATACTCGAACTCATCTATTCGGTAACCTAGCTGTGACTCCTCTGACTTGTTCAAGACAGCACTTATTTGCTGTTGAAATTTCTCAACACACGCAGTGTTACTAATTCCCGATATAATTAATTTTCTACAGATTATTCCTGTTCTATTTATTAAGCCTTCCCAGACAACAATCACTAAACGACTTCGTTGCGAATCAAAATCAAATTGTTCAATAACATTATCATGTAAGTTATGGCTTATTATGGGCAAGCTCATTTAGTTTATAATTTTTTTAGCTGAGGCTCTAATAAATAGCTTTTATGCTCCCACTCGACAGTCTACAATGGCAATACTTTAATGGAGGATATCATAGTAACTATGATGTATCAGCGCCGCTCAAGAAACTTGAAGCAGCTACTGCGCCCGAAGATATAGCAGCAATTCTTGATGAACTCTGGGAGGAGCTTCACCATCAGGGTGACATAGGAATGGCATCTTGTATGGCTGTGCCTCATCTTGTACGAATAGGCATCGAGAAGCAGATAACCGATTGGCGGTTAATTGGCTTAGTTGCTACTATTGATATTCAGCGGCACAAATCCTCAATTAATATCCCACCAGAATATCAGCAAGCGTACTTTTCAAGTATGCAGAATATTAACAGATTAATTGGTATTAATCAAGCATTGCAGTGGGACAGATCCTTCGCTTGTTGTGCATTGGCAGCGGTAGCAGCAAGTAAAGGCAATTATGATATGGCCGAAGTAATACTTGAATTTGAGGATGAAGACCTAACAGAGAAGTTTGAAGAGTTTTTAGATCAGTACTAAAAGAAAAAGGAGCCGAAGAACGGCTCCTTTTTCTTTTAGTACTGATCTACACCCCTACCGGCTCCTCCACCAATACCGGCTCAATCCAGCGCCCATCTTCGCGCATGAGTTCAATCAACTCATCCACGGCGCGTTCTTCTGGCACCGATTTCTTAATGACTTCTTGGCCGCGGTAGAGGGCGATTTTGCCTTTCCCTACCCCCACGTAGCCGTAGTCGGCATCGGCCATTTCGCCGGGACCGTTCACGATACAGCCCATGATGCCGATTTTTACGCCCTTGAGGTGGTCGGTGCGCTTGCGAATCATGGCGGTGGTTTCCTGGAGGTCGAACAGGGTGCGGCCGCAGCTGGGGCAGCTGATGTACTCCGTCTTGCTCATGCGGGTGCGGGCCGCCTGCAAGATGCCGAAGCTCAGCTGGTTGAGCTGATCGAGGGTCTGAAGCCACTCGTCTTTGGAGCGCTCGGGTAGCAGCTCGGTGCTGAGCAATACCCCGTCGCCGAGGCCGTCGAGGAGCAGGCCGCCTACGTCGGTGGCAGCGTAGAGCTGGGTTTGCTCGGGCGTAAGCTGCGGAAACTGACGCTGAATAATCACCGGGTTGTTCACCTCCTTATTCAGCAGGCGGAAAAACACCCGGCGGATTTCCGGCATGGCGTGGGCGTTGTCGGTGCGCAGCATGATGACGGCGGTTGCATCTTGGCGCAACTGGTTCAGGGCGTCGGGCGTAAGGGTAGCCAGTTCGTGCTGCACGAAGTTCAGCGCCGAGTGCTTGAACTCCGCGGCGGCGTACTCTTGAGGCGTGAGCAGCGGGTAGTGCTCGTGCCGACGGCCCGCATCCAGCCAAGCTGCGTAGTCTACGATTTCCTTCAGGCCGTTGGGCAGCATAAACGGCACCGGACGCTGACCGGAGTAGAGGTAGTCGGCGCCCAGGTCACTCATCTGGAACTTGTCGAGGAAGGCCGAATACAGGTGCCCAGCGGCACGCAAGTCTGCGTACTCTACTGAGGGTAGGCGCGAAAAGTCCACTACCACGCGGGGCACGTTCTGGCTACCTAGGTTGGCTACTTCACGAGTCTGTCGGCGATAATACTGGAAAGGGTCAATCGGAACTTCGCAGGGGGCAGGAATCGGGCGGGCTTCCTCAGCGCGGTGCGTGTAGCGGTCAATTAGGGCTTTAGCCACGGGCGCTTCGGCTTCGGGGGCTTCGGTGAGCGACACGCGCACGGTGTCGCCGAGGCCGTCTTCCAGCAGCGTGCCAATACCCACGGCGCTCTTGATGCGGCCGTCTTCGGCCTCGCCGGCTTCGGTTACACCCAAGTGCAGAGGGTAGGGCTGCAGGCCTTCCTCATCTAGCTTCTGTACCAGCAGGCGGTAGGCCTGTACCATCACCTGCGTGTTGCTGGCCTTCATCGACAGCACCACGTCGTAGTAGTTTTCCTCCTCACAGAGCCGCAAAAATTCCAGCGCCGACTCTACCATGCCCAGCGGCGTGTCGCCATAACGGCTTAATATGCGGTCAGATAACGAGCCGTGGTTGGTGCCGATGCGCATAGCGGTGCCGTACTGCTTGCAGATCTGCACCAGCGGCCGGAACCGCTCCCGAATGCGCTCCACCTCGGCCTGGTAGCTGGCGTCGGTGTACTCGATGATGTCGAATTTCTTCTTGTCGGCGTAGTTGCCGGGGTTCACGCGCACTTTCTCCACGATGCGGGCAGCCAGCTCGGCGGCGTTGGGCGTGAAGTGAATGTCGGCAATGAGGGGCACGTTGCAGCCGCGCTTGCGCAGTTCCTTCTTGATTTCCAGCAGGTTTTGGGCCTCCTTCACGCTGGGCGCCGTGATGCGCACATACTCGCAGCCGGCCTCTACCATGCGCAGGGTTTGCTCCACCGACCCCAGGGTATCCATGGTGTCTACGGTGGTCATGCTCTGCACCCGAATGGGATTCAGCCCCCCTACTGGCACATCGCCAATCTTGACTTCGCGGCTGAGGCGGCGCTTATACTCAGTGAGGCTGGGGCAATACGTCTTGTTCATAGGAGGAAAACCGGCGCGAAAGGGCGAAAGTTGCGAGTAGGACAAAGGTACGAGTTATAGGCTGTGGTCCGACGCCGAAGGTAGACGACTGGCGTGCTTGGGTGCAACCCGAACAGGGCCCTAGGCCCTGTTCGGGTTACCGGCCAACAGCAGCTATGCTATTGATGAGTCGCCTCCTATGTTGAAAGGACCAGCAGGGCGGAACAAAAGCCGCGCCTTTTCATTTATCCTCTCATGAAACTCCCAAAACTTCTCAGCACTCTGTTTCTCCTCCCTGCCCTAGCCGGTGCTCAAACGGTACAATCTGTCAAATACGCCGACTTGGCAAAGCGCTTGGCCCAACCCAGCGACACTACCTATGTGGTGAACTTTTGGGCTACCTGGTGCGCGCCGTGCATCAAGGAGCTACCCAGCTTCGAGCAGCTGAACGCCGACTATGCCAATAAGAAAGTGAAAGTGCTGTTGGTAAGCATGGATACCCCTACCCTGCTCGACAAGAAGGTGGTGCCCTTTGTGCAGAAGCGTGGGCTAAAATCGGAGGTACTGCTGATGAACGAGCCGGACCCCAACGCCTGGCTGACGAAACTAGACAAGAAGTGGTCGGGTGCTATTCCGTATACGCTGATTGTCAACAACAAAAAGAACCAGCGCACCACGTTTGAGAAGGAATTGACCCAAGCCGAGTTGACGGCTGCCGTGCAGAAAGCGCTGTAGGCAGCCCACAAAGTTTGTCATCCTGAGCAGCGCGAAGGACCTTATCACGCGAGAACGACAGACGTACTAACGACTCGTTCACACGTGATAAGGTCCTTCGCAAGCTCAGGATGACAAGCGTTTTCTGTGCCCCTACCCTTTACTCTCCTACCTCCTCAAACACCTGCCCCAGCGTGCTGATGCGGATACCAGGGGTAGTGTCGGCGGCGGCGGCGCGCATGGCCTGCGCTACCACCCGGCCATGGTAGGGTCGGTACTGGTGCAGCCCCGGCAACTTGCTGAATAGCAACGATAATACAACTCCTACCTTCTCGCCCAGGCGCGCTTCGGAACGCGGCCCGGCCAGGATACCCGGCTGCAAAATCCGCACGCGCTGAAACGGCAGCTTCTCCACATCGCGCTCCAGCTCGCCCTTCATGCGGGAGTAGAACACAAACGCATCCGGATCGGCGCCGGCAGAAGAAATGAGCACGTAGGCGGGCACACCGTTGCGTGCCGCGGCGGCGGCGGCTTCGTATTGATAGGTATAGTCTACTTTGTACTGCGCCTGCTGGCTGCCGGCCTGTTTCAGGGTAGTACCTAGAGAAGAGAACAGCACGTCGCCGCGCAGCTGATCGTGCCACTCGGCAGGGCGGTCGAAGTCGACCAAGTGCTCCTCCAGTTTACTCGGGTTGGAGTAGCCGGTAGAGCGGCGCGTGAAGACATGGATTTTATCGTACTGGTCGTCGGAGAGCAGCTGGCGCAGCAGATAGTCGCCCACCAAGCCGGTAGCGCCGATTACTAAGGCAGTTTTCATAAGGTGCTATTGCGTAACAAGGGTTGCCCTTGCGTACGCTTATACTTGCCGAACTGTTCTTCGGGTGTCCGATACACACAAAAAAGGCTTCCGCGTGTGCAGAAGCCTTTTCTTTGGCTGGCAGTTAGGCTACCATGCGCTTAGCGCATGTCGGCTGCTTCGCCTTTGCTTTTGATGGTACCTTTCTTGGCATTGGCTTTCACCTTACCATCTTCAGCTTTCATCTTGGCTTTCTTATCGTTGGCCTTCACTTTGGCGTCGGCGTCTTTGTCCTTCGCCTTCATTTTATCTTCCTTAACCTTTACCTTATCACCCTGCATAGTGCCTTGCATGGGAGCGGTTTGGGCTACGGCAGCGCCCAGCGACAGAGAAAACAGACTAGCGGCAAACAACAGCTTTTTCATAGGAAGAGAATGTTTAAGTGGAATGTGGAGGCAACGTAAGGGGTGCTTTCTGAAGAACGGATGAGCTACCTATCGCATTTGCTGCGGTACGGTCTTCATGCCATCACTCTTCATGCGGACTTTGTCTTTTTTACGGCTGATTTTCGCCTTGCCATCGTCGGTTTTTAGCTTGGCTTGTCTGTGGTTCATTTTCACCTTTGTGGTGTCGCTCTTCATGGGGGCAGTCTGGGCCAGTGCCCGTTCGCCGGCACTCAGTAGCAACGCACACACAGCAGCAAAAAACAGAGACTTTTTCATGTCGATCAGCTTTACGGATGAAACGGCCAGAGCAACCTTTGGCCGGTAAACGAAGCTTGTACGGCGGGAGCTGGTCCGTTGTTGTTACCTTAGGATTTCGTTTAGCGCCTCTCCTGCATGACCTTTACTTCTTTCTCGGCCTCACGCCGCCAGTTTCTACGCACCGCCGGTCTGGGCCTGGCGGGCCTACCCTTCCTTTCGTGCGCGGCTTCCCTACCCGGCAGCAGTGCCGATGAGCAGTTGCTGTACGTGGGTACCAATGTGGGGGCCGAGGCCGAAAGCCTCTTTCTGTATCGACTGAATTCTGTTACCGGTGCCCTTACGCGCGTGCGTGGCTACCGAGCCGGCGCCAACCCTACCTACCTCACGCTGGATAAAAAGCGCCGCTACCTCTACGCCGTGAACGAAACCACCGAGTATGAGGGCCAGCCCAGCGGGGGCGTCAGCGCTTTTGCCCTACCCCGCCGCCCCACTGAGGGCGACCTGACGTTGCTCAGTCGGCAGGCCTCGCGGGGCGGATCGCCCTGCTACATCAGCCTCGATGCGCCCGAGAAGCTGGCGCTGGTGGCCAACTATGTGGGCGGCAACGTGGCTGCGTTGCCGGTGCAGACCAACGGCGGCCTGGGCCCGGCTACCCTCTTCGACCAGCACCAGGGCAAAGGGCCGCACCCCAACCAAACCACGCCCCACGCCCACTGCTTCCTCCCCGACCCAACCGGCCGCTTTGCTTTTTCCGTTGACCTAGGCACGGATACTGTGTATGGCTACTCCCTAGCCGATGCCCGCCAAGGACAGCTGCGGCCCACGGTGGCTTTTCGCACGAAGCCAGGCACCGGCCCGCGCCACCTGATCTTTACGCCCGATGGCCGCCGCGCCTACCTCATCAGCGAGCTAAACTCGACCATGACTGCGCTGGACTACAACGCAGCCCAGGGCACGTTTCAGGAAATAGAGGTAGTCTCCACGCTGCCAGCCGATTTTACCGGTGAGAGCTACTGCGCCGATTTGCACCTCTCGCCCGACGGCCGTTTCTTGTACGGCTCCAACCGCGGCCACAATAGCATCGTGGTCTTTGCCGTGAATCAAGGCACGGGCCGCCTCACCCTGGTGCAGCACACATCAGTGCTCGGCAACTGGCCCCGCCAATTCACTCTCACGCCCGACGGCCGGATGCTGCTGGTAGCCAACCAGCGCAGCAACAACATCGTCTCGTTCCGCATCGACCAGTCAACGGGCCGCCTCACGCCTACCGGGCAGTCGGCTGAGGTACCTACCCCTATGTGCTTGGTGATGCGGTAGAGAGGTAGGGTGAAGGATACAGGAAAAAAGGTGTCATCCTGAGCAGAGCGAAGGACCTTCTCACGTTTGGACGAGTCATTGTAACGACAGTCGTTCTCGCGTGATAAGGTCCTTCGCTGCGCTCAGGATGACACCTTTTTTCTTCTTTTATCCCTTATACTACTTCCCAGCCATTACGCTGATAGCGTAGCCGCCACCAGGGGCGCAATATTGCTTCAGCTTGGTTTTGCTGGTGACAGTCATTTTGCGGATCTGGTAGGCCTGCGGGTTTTTCTCGTAGTGTGCGCTCTTGGCGTCGGCATAAATGGTGGCGGTGTATTTCTTACCAGGGTCGAGGAAACGGAAGTCGATGGTAGAGGTGCGGCCGTTTTCGTCGCACGAGCTACCCACAAACCAGTTGCTGGTACCTTTGGCTTTGCGGGCAATGGTTACGTAGTCGCCGGGCTCGGCCTCCAATACCTTGCTGTCGTCCCAGTCCACGGCCACGTCTTCAATAAACTGGAAGGCGTCGAGGAATTTGTTGTAGGTCTCGGGCAGGTCGGCGGCCATTTGCAGGGGCGAGTACATAGTTACGTACAAGGCCAGCTGCCGGGCCAACGTGCTGTGCACAAACGAGTTGTTCTGCGGATTATAGGCACTTACCTTGGTCTGGAAGATACCCGGCGTGTAGTCCATCGGACCACCGATGAGGCGCGTGAAGGGCAGAATGGTGGTGTGGTCGGCGTTGTTGCCACCGAAGGCTTCGTACTCGGTGCCGCGGGCCGCTTCGTTGCCGATTAGGTTGGGGTAGGTTCGGGATAGGCCGGTCGGGCGCACGGCCTCGTGGCCGTTGACCATGATGTGGTGCTCGGCGGCTTTTTCCAGCACATAGTTGTAGTGGTTCACCGTCCATTGCCCGTAGTGATATTCGCCGCGGGGCAGGATGTCGCCCACGTAGCCGGTTTTCACCGCGTCGTAGCCGTGCTTGTTCATGAACTGAAAAGCCGACTCAAGGTGACGCTCGTAGTTGCGCACCGAGCCGCTGGTTTCGTGGTGCATGATGATCTTCACGCCTTTGCTCTTGGCGTAACGGTGCAGCTCCTCCACATCAAAATCAGGGTAGGGCGTCACGAAGTCAAATACGTAATCTTTGCTCTTGCCAAACCAGTCTTCCCAGCCTGTGTTCCAGCCTTCTACCAACACGGCGTCGAGGTGGTGTTGGGCAGCAAAGTCGATGTACTCCTTCACGTGGGCAGTGTTGGCGGCGTGCGTGCCGTTGGGTTTCACCTTGCTGTAGTCGATGGAATCGAGCTTGATGTTGTCCATGTTGGTGTAGGCCCAGGTACTTTTGCCGGTTATCATCTCCCACCACACACCCACGTACTTGGTGGGCTTGATCCAGGACGTATCCTTGAACTTGGTGGGCTCATTCAGGTTCAGCACCAGCTTGGATTCCAGAATATCACCCGCTTTATCGCTTACAATCACCGTGCGCCAGGGCGAGAGGCAAGGCGTTTGCAGGTAGCCTTTGTTGCCCTGCGCGTCGGGCGTCAGGTGCGAGGTCAGAATCATGTCCTTGTCGTCCAGCTCCAACGACATGCACGAATAATCGACCAACGCCGCCTCGTGGATGTTGATGTACAGGCCGTCTTTGCTCTTGAGCATGAGCGGCGTTTGCACCCCCGTGGGCGAAAACGGCGTCTGCGAAGCGTTAGGGGTAGTAGCCGCCTTCATTAGCCCGCGCACCTTTGAGAGCTTAGAGGTCACGGTGCTGTACTCCTGCGTGTCGTAGTCGCCGGGCAGCCAGAAGGCCTTGTGGTCACCAGCCAGGGCAAACTGCGTTTTCTCCTCCTTCACCACAAAATACCCCAGGTTGGGCTGGCGCGGAAACTCGTAGCGAAAGCCCAGGCCATCATCAAACACCCGGAAGCGTACCAGCATCGTGCGCTGGGTAGTGGCCTGCGTGAGCGTCACGGCCAACTCGTTGTAGTGGTTGCGAATGGTTTTCACCTCGCCCCACACCGGCTGCCAGCTCTGGTCGATGGCGACGGTTTTGGTGGTGGCTACGGCAAAACCTTCGGTCAGAGACGGTGCATCTTTTAGTTCCAACCCCAGCGTACTGGGTTTGATGACATCACGTCCCTTGTAGGTGAGGCGGTAGGTAGGCACGCCTCCATTTTGCAGGGAGAAATCGAGGGTGAGCTGGCCGTTGGGCGATTGTACGGTTTCGGCCAGGGCAGCGGGGCCCAGCAGAAAGAGCGCGAGCCAGACAATAGCTTGCCCTACCCGACGAGCCGGGAGCAGTGAGTAAGTGGAATGTTGCATGTGGGAATTGTTGGATTTATCCCGGCAAGTTACCACTCAATCTACTATCAACACAATTTTGCCGATATGCTCGCTGGATTCCATCAGCTCGTGCGCCTGTTGCGCTTCCGCCAGCGCAAACGTCCGGTAGATAACCGGCCGAAACTGCCCCGCCGTCAGCAGGGGCCACACGTGGCGCTCTACAGCTGCTGCCAAGTGGGCCTTGAACTCCGCCGAGCGAGGCCGCAGCGTACTACCCGTGATAGTAAGGCGACGCTGCATCACTTCCAACGCGTTGAACTCGCCACGCGAGCCCTGCATAGCGTTGATGAATACCAAGCGGCCATCAGACCGGAGCAGGCGTAGGTTTTTGGCCGTGTAGTCGCCGCCTATCATATCCAGCACCACATCTACCCCACCTGCCTCACGCAGCACCGCCTCAAAATCTTCTTCTTTGTAATTGATGGCCCAATCGGCGCCCAGCTCGCGTACGGCCGCACATTTGGCGGCACTGCCCGCCGTAGCGGCTACCTTGCTTCCTAGGGCGTGGGCCAGCTGCACAGCCGTGATGCCAATGCCGCTGCTACCGCCGTGTACCAGCAGCGTTTCGTCGGGTTGCAGTGCCCCGCGCTCAAACACGTTGTGCCACACCGTAAACACGGTTTCGGGTAGGGAGGCGGCTTCAGCAGGACTCCAGCCAACCGGCACGGGCAAACAGTGGGCAGCGTCTACCGCAGCATACTCGGCGTAGCCGCCCGCGGGTAGTAGGGCGCACACAGCGTCGCCGGGCTGCCAGCGAGTGACGGCGGCACCGCATTGCTCTACCACGCCCGCTATTTCCAGTCCCGGCACCATGCCCGCCACGTCGCCTGTGCCGGCGTATTTGCCCTGGCGTATCAGCACATCGGGACGGTTGACGCCGGCGGCCTGCACCCGCACCAGCACCTGGTGCGCGGCAGGGGTAGGCGTGTCAACCTGCTGTAGTTGTAGCGTTTCCGGACCGCCGGCGGCGGTAATTACAATAGCCTGCATGGAAGAAGGTAGCAAAATGAATGTTCCCCTTTTACCGCCTGCATAGAATCTGGGTTGGTATAAACGAGAAAAACGGCCTCCAGGGCCGTTTTTCTCGTTTGCCGTATGCTTTGCCTACACTCCTACGCTTCGCCCAGCCGACGGCGTAGCTCCTGCACCTGGTGTTCCAGCTCCAGCGTACGGAAGGTAATTTTAGCTTCCAGATCGGAGTAAGAACGCTCCAGCTGCTCTTGCAGCTGTTTTTGTTCCGTTATATCGGTATTGGTGCCAAACCAGCGCAGCACCTTGCCATCCTCGTCGCGCAGTGGCACTGCCCGTGCGAGAAACCAGCGGTAATCGCCCTCCTTGTTCCGGATAGGATAGGTATCCTGCCAAGCTTCTCCAGTTGCAAAAGCCTGAGTCAGGTGTTCGGTGATATTCTTTATGTAGGTAGGGTGCACTACTTCCAGCCAGCCCTGGCCTTGAGTCTGCTCCAGGGTAGCACCCGTATAGTCGTACCACCGCTCGTTGTGCCAGAAGATGTGGCCACTAGGCTCGGCCATCCACGCCATCTGTGGAATGGCATTGGCCAGCGTCGTTAGTTCCTGCTCCCGCAGGCGGAGTTGCTCTTCTTTTTCTTTCTGTTCCTGAATATCCGTGCACGTGCCGAACCAGCGTACAATGGCGCCACTGACATCGCGCTGGGGTAGGGCCTGGCCCAGAAACCAGCGGTAGCCCCCTTGCTTCGACAAAAACCGGTACTCAATCTCGTAGAAGTCGCCCGTGCTTAGGGAGTGGTTCCATCGGTCGCGGGCGCGCTGCCGGTCGTCGGGGTGCAGCAGGTTGTTCCACATTTCGGTACCCTTGCTGGCCTGCACGTCATACCCCGTAAACTCAATCCAGTGCTGATTGAAGTAGGTATGATACCCCTCCGGATCAGTAATCCAAACAAGTTGCGGGATTACCTCAGCCAGGAAAAGAAATTGTGCATTTTCCTGATCTGCTGAGTGGGCAGTGGCGGCATGAGCAGCAGCATCCATACGAATAGCAGGTGTAAGGAGAAACAAGTTTGAAAGATGGTTATGGGCGCGTCAGCTGCAGCTCCATGCCCGACAAGAAGTACAGATTCAGCCGGCTTTCCTGCCCATCGGGCGAGCGGCGCATGCGCGTGATCAGCGCGCGTGTATCTTCTTGTGGCAGCGTTAGTTGCAGGTAGGGGCGCTGCAACAACTCATCGCGCTGTACGGTCCAGGAACCCGTGTTTTCCTGCTGCGGCGCCTCTACCCTCAGCATGCCCGGCGACAGCAAGAAGCGCGTAGCAAGTGCCAGTGTGCTATCGGGTGCCGTGCGGTTCAGCACCCGGTCTGCCACCCGCCATTCTCCGGTCAGGTACTCATCAGGCAATTGCTGCAAATTGATATCCAGGAGAAAAGCAGGCATAGATCGGAAAAACGCACTACGTAAGAATCTACAAACTACGTAAGAATCTACAAAAATAGCATCTTCCCAGCAGCTTTGCTACGTACAACGCTAACTTCTCCCCTCTTGTTTCCTTCGTCTGGCATGAACACCTCCGCTTTGCTTCCTCGCCTGCTGCAAGCAGCCAAAACCACTGGTCTAACAGCCTGGCAAACGGGTCGGCTTTTCCGACGGGCCATAACCACGGCGCTTACGGCAGTACACGATGTTCTACAGACAGAAATTCAGAAAGGCAATATGCAGCTGGTCAGCGACTTTCTGGCAAACAAAGCACTTCCGGCCGCACGAGCTCTGCTTCTGGAGCGCATGGCAGCCCGGATACTGGTGCGCCTGGGACTCCGGGGGACGCTGGCCTCCAATGTAGTAGGCTGGGTGCTACCGCTGGTGCTGGAACAGCTGGTGCAGGTAGGCCGCAAAACTGGCTTCTTTCATACAGTACAAACCAATACAACCGTCCTTGAGGCGCTCAACCGTCTTGAGAATCTGAAGCAAGCGGTCTGGAAACGCCTGGTGCCCGATGCCGGCAGCGGGGCCGAAGTGCTACCCGACGATACGCCCGAGCCTCTTCTGCTACCACCGCATGCATCTCCGGCCAGCCAGGCGTAGCTGTTAGGCGCTTTTTCTTCCTAAGGCCAAACACTTACTGCTTGTTAACCAGCAGCTCTACCTTCCGCCGCACGAAAAACGTCCTGCTTGTTAGCATGCTATTTTTCTTTGAGCAGTGTTCAAATCAAAACAGGAAATAGGATTTTGTTTTCTGTAAAGTAGCTTTTGGCTTGTGTTTTGAGCGAATTCGCTCAAACTGGTTGTATTTGCCCGCTATAGGCAACTACAATCATACTTGCCATTCCGTTTCTTTCCCTGCTCTTGATTATGCTTCGCACGCTATTTTCGACTCTTTTGCTTGGCACCCTTCTTTCTGCCTGCCCAACGGCACAAGCGCAGCAGCAACCCACCGACGCATTTGCCACCGCTCCCACTACCGACGGCTTGCAGCAGCTAGATCGTACGTATGGGTTTCGGGACGTAACGTTTGAGATGCCCATCTCTGCCTTCCGCAATCTGGTGCTGGTAGATGCCACTGGCAACACCAAAATTTACCGCCGTACTACCGACTCCTATCAGGTAGGGCAGGCGCAGGCCGCTAGCATTCTCTATTATTTTTATAAGGGTAAGCTTATCACGGTGCGCCTTACTACGCAGGGCGATGCCAACAGCCGGGGAATGTTGGAGGCGTTTTCTGACTTATATGGCCCTGGCTATCAGGCCAACGACCACGTAGAAAAGCACGTCTGGCAGGGCGATAAAGTGTATCTGGGCTACGAGCAGAATACACTGACTAACAATGCCACTGTTTACATTTGGAGCAACGCCTTGGTAGAGCAACGCCGTAGAGAGGAGCTAAAAGCAGCCCCCAAAGCCACCCCACCCTCCCGACAAGCTCCTAAAACGTCGCGTCGGTAGTCTAGCTTGCTTAGGTACACTCCATCCATTTGCTGTACTCCTAAATACTAGTGCTATTCTGTGCTTGGTGAAGCTTTTGACCTACCAAAAAAGGATACGTTTTGTAAGCAGTCCAGCGTCTTAGCTACCCCTTCTCTACTGAATCGATCCAGAGGCTAAAACAGCACCACGTCGAAGCGGCGCTGGTAGGCCTCCCGAAAGAGTTGCTTGAATAGCACCCGACTCCTAATCGGTGTATTAGAGTAGCTCAGCCGCTCGGCGAAGCCTCGCTCGCAACTTAAGCAGTTAACTTTCGATGCCCTGGCCTTTATCTCGGGTACTCACGCGGACATAGATAGCGGCTTTCAGAGCTTTACCCAAATAGCCTTTTTATGAAAGTAATCAGCATAAGCCCGGTTGCCCCACATGGCAGGATTTTCAGAGATGTCCCACCACACCAAGGTAACAGGCTGAACACTTAATGGAGGTATGACTACGGAATCCGCTAATGTCTGCCTGATAAGCGTATATCGGGCTTCTTCTTCTCGATTGTATTGTGCTGCATCCCCGCTGAGCCAGTCACGGTATGCCTGCGTGACACTATTAGTAGGTTGCCCTATTCGACTCCTTTTTAAAGTAATGTTCTGATCTGACAAAACTAGTAATAGTACCAATAAACTCATTCCTAGACGTACATAAGTAGGCAGCCGTTGCAAAGGCGTGGCACCCCGACGCAGCAAATAAGAGAGAATACCAGCAATTGACATAAACCAGCCTATTATAAGTAATGGCATTATGAGATTCCTTGCTCTGGATGGTGGCGGACCATCTATAGCTAAATAACTAAACAGGTAGCAAAAAGCCAGTCCTAATAACATCCATAAAGGCCAAAACCAGACTATTCGAGTGAAGCGTGTAATTGGAAGGGCTGGATCATTGACTAACCGCTGAAGTGCCGGTAGCACAAGCAGCGTCAGTAAGATGAGTATGCCACTGCTAAACCACCCTATAAAACTATAGCCGAGCGATGCGGCAGAGAGCACCACACTATGCAGTAGGTCCACATGCTGATAACTAGCACTTCTAACAAAATTGCCAGGTGCCAACGTTGCTACTGCTGCCGCCACAACAGCTATTGTTAGCAGCCCTATCCATGGCCTCTGTAAGCTGCGACTTCTGATCTGAGGTAACAAAACAATCACTAAGGCAAGAATGAAGCAGTTAATCATCTCTGAGAAGCCGGGGGTTAGTAACGCCAGTATGATGGCTATTACCCAACATATCAAACGACTAACTTTATTTTGAGGCAGATGAAGTTTAGCGACCACACCTAGCAGCAGTAAGCAACACGCGCAACCACCCATATAAAACAAGGCGGAAAGGAGCCAAAAAAAACGCCTCAACGGGATTAGGCAGCATAACTAATGATATGCTGAGCACCAAGCCGCCAGCCGCTAAACGCTTGCTAATTGGTACTGTGCTGCCTTCGAGTAACGAATTGCTTGCAAAAAAAACTACGCTTGTAAATAGAAGAATGAAGCCAAAGGCAAAAGGCTTCACTGCGTGCAAATCACCCCAAGCCAATGGATGCAGTGCCGTTATAAGAGAAGCAGAGAAACGTCCCTGCCATACATTGTACATATGCATTGTGTGTTCCCACACTCCCTGCTGGCGCACCATAATAGGAAATATAAAGTCATCCAAATATGCGTGAGCGAAGAAAGCTAACCTTAGAAATGGCAGAAGACAGATGCCCGTTAAAACTAGTATCGCCTTAGAGCCAAGAGACAACTGGTTGGGTCGGGAGTAGGTATCTTTCACTTTACAGGGATGCGCGACCGCGACTTTTCTCATTCAAAGCTACCGGAACCCCTCCAAAAAACGGCATGAAAACCGCCCCTAAGAAACTGCGTTTTCGAAGATCCTGGAGGGGTTTAAAATTTTGGATGGTGGTCTACTAGCTTCATTACAAATGGTTATAAATAAATTCAACCCGTTTGCTTTAGTAGCCCCTTATATATTGAGTAGCCCAGACATTCTACGAAAGCCCGTAATTCAAATAATTTATTTTCGTTACCTTGGCTTCTGTCGCGCGCACTTACACAAGCATAGATCCCAGCTTTCGTATTATGCACAGCTGTAATTATTTTTATCCTTTAGCAGGCAGAGCAAAACTACTTCTCTTGTATCTATTTTTTATATATGCATTACAAGGCAATTCAATATATTTATGCGCAAGGTAACTAACAAACAAGCTTGTCATAAGAATTGCAAAAACTAACAGATAAGGATTTTCAGTTATCACCATCAGGTTATTTTCGAATACAAAATATCTTACTAATAATTGATGAAATATATAGAAACTAAAGCTCATTTCTCCTAACAAAACAAAAAAATACCCAGATATTAAAGAAGATAAGTATCCATTTTGATATGCAAAAGAAAATATAATAAGCGACATTGGCAACCAATAAAAACATGAATATCTGTAAACCTGTGGCACATCTTCATGAATATACATAAACCCCGCAAACATCCCTATAGACATTATCTCAAGTACAGTTGCCGATATTTTTTTCTTATATAACCTAGAAAATATTTCTAATTTAAATAACTGATTCAAATTAATACCCAGTATAAAATCCACTATTCTAAAAAAAGGATTTATATAAAAAAACTTATGATTATCATAAGAGGAATGTCCTGAATAATATATTAATACAGGAATTAATAAATACAAAACCCAGCCAAACTTTATTAATAACTTGTTTTTGACAAAAAAATAAATTATAAAAGGAAATACTATATAAAAAAACAATTCATCGGATATACTCCATGACACCCAGTTATATGAGAAAAAATATTTTACATCAGGAATAAAACTATGAAGAAGAGTAATATTACTTAAAAATATCGAAACAGATAAAGCAGGGGTTGCAAAAAAATCAGCTGATGATTTTACTGAATTTACTATAATGAGTATTGCCATTATACTACCAGCAATATGCAAAGGATATATTCTCGCAATCCTAGCCACCCAAAATTTTTTAAATGATATCTTTCTATTTATTATCTTATCATCATAATTATAAGAGAGTATAAATCCACTCAAAATAAAAAAGAACCCAACTCCTATATAACCTTCTGAAAGCACGTTATTATAAAGTTTATTATAACCAGGATACATAGCTTGATCAAAAAATTGTATATGACTCCAAAAAACCATAATAGCAAAGAAGAATCTCAAAGAGGTTAATGGCTTAATTACACTTAACATTTATTATTTTTTGGCAGATATGCCATTAAGTCGAAAAAATTAAATTATTAGCCTTACAAATACATTTATTCAAATGCATTATGAAGCTGTTTAAGAAGTCCAGAGTAGGAGTAAAAGGCAAAATATTTACACGAAAGTGGGACTCCAGCCCAAAGATAAGATTACCCACTGGCTTCTTCCTCATAAACCCGGCTGAGATAGTGGGACCATCTACTACCAAGCTCAACCCCGTCAGCAAGTGGCGCCGGCTGTCGGCCAATATCTTACTTTTACGCTACGAAACTCAGCCTACAAAACTGGCTGGCAACTGCTAGCCTTTACGCTACTAGGTAAAAGACCCACCGCTGTTATATTCAGACCTACGAAGCCCCATTCAAAAACGGGTGATTATGAAGGAGTTGAGCACCTACGTTGGCGGGCCTAAAAACGTAGTTTTTGAGGCGATTTTTTACCCCGATTTATGAAGGACTTTTTTACCGAATACTGCTCTATTTATTCACCTTTTTATAATTGTCATAATATTTATCAAAATCGTACAGGTTCTGTACTACCTGCCATTCACGTGCCCACCCGTCCATGCAGGCGTTCTGCGCCCGCTGCTCCCAACAAGACCGGCACTTTCTGCTTCATCCCTATTTCGACGACGACTTGTTCAAGCCCGTAGCGCTGGTGGAGCAGTATGCTCCGCTAGGCCCCTAGCCACTTGCCTCCTCTATGTGCGCACGATATATGACTACCTACCCCATGCGCAGCACCTGACCGGCCTCACGCGCATCCCGCCCTCCTCGCGCCTGGACCGCAAGACTTACAACGCATTGAAAATTTACCAAGGCATTCATAAGTCCTAGGTGATGCTGGCCACCGGCCACACCACTGATAAAAGCTTTAACCGCTACCTGAGCATCGACGAGCAGGAGTTGCTGCAGACCGCCCGCAAGACTGCTCGCATAGTCGCCTAGGAATTCCCAATAGGGGGCGGAGTATTGTTATCACTTGTTAGCCGTAGTTATACACGTTACATAGAAACAGCCTCATACGCGGTGTATGAGGCGATTCAATATAGCTCCTTGTAGCAGGGTCAAAAAAAAGGCGCCCCACCCGGACTCTACAACACTTGGTTTAGAGCATACGAAGGCATTTTTCAAGAATAGTGGGGCAAATTATGGGGCAGTCCGATGGCAATACCGACATCGCGTTGGGCGATATTTGCCCCAGCGGTTGCCGGCACGGTGGTGTAGCCGGTCGTGTCGGCTTGGGTTGATGGGGTACGGCTTGGCTTCTACGCAAGACACCACCAATACCAAAAAACAGACGAGAAGTAACTTATTCATACCCAAAACTGTCGGCAGCAGCTTCGGATAAAAAGGACACAACAATGCGAGCCTCGCAGAAAGCTTCTCAAAACTGAGAGGCTTTCTGCGAGGCTACTCGGATAACTCCTTCTTCAGGTACTTGTGCACGGTACCCACCGGCATGGCCACCTCCCTGCTGATCTTCCGGACGCTCAGCCCCTGCGCCTGCAACTCCTGTATCTGGGCGACGAGTGCCGGCGCCACTGCTCGGCGGCCGTGGGTGTACTCCTCCCCTTTCTCCTCGGCCTTGAGCCGCTTCCTAGCCAGGCCCGCCCGTACGTTTTCGCTCAGGCGCTGCGAGTAGTAGCCGGCAGCCCAGGCCACCATGGCTTTCATCAACTCGCGCATTGGCCCAACTGTATTGAGCAGGGGCTCCGAGTAGCTCCAGAAGGCTACTCCGCACTGTTCCAGAAAAGACGTGTGCTCGAACACCTTCTCGATACCCTCGCGGCTGAAGCGGCTCAGGTCCCAGACGCGCACCAGCTCGAAGTGCCGCTTTTGTGCATCACGCATCATTTCCAGGAAAGCCTTCCGGCTGCTCTTACGCCCGGACTCTTGATCGATGTACTCTTTATAGATTATGTCGCCGGCGCGCTGGGCCTCACGCCGTAGTACAATCAACTGGTTTTCTGGATCCTGATCTTTGTCGCCAGTAGACACGCGGGCGTATAGAGCTACTCGCACAAAAACGCCTTTTCAGCAAGATGTAATTGGCGTACTAGTTCGCAGTCGCTGAACAAACTGCCTACGACCTGGCAATAAGGCGCACGCTCTTTCGTGATAACATCCGTCACCTCGTGCGCTTGACCAGGAAACGATATCAGAACAACATCTCGATTTATTGGCGAGTACTTCGCATAGCACCGCACTGGTTTACCCGGTGGACGGTGGCCATAGCTCCAGTAACGTTCGATATCATAATCAACCACGTCGAGGTGCTCGACATACTGGCCATGTAGTTTTCGATAGCTGCGCTGGCCTCGGTGCCGATCAGCCGGATCCATCCTTAGTGCTTCTCTCATCCCTCTAAGATAGGTGTTCAGATTACCTATGTAAAAACGCCCCCGAAAAACCGCGTTTTCGGGGGCGCTAAGGCAGCCACTGAAACCGTTCAGAAAAGAACTCTATTCTGAACACCATTTTAGCGCAGGCCGCTCTCGTTGTTCACCTTCTTATAGGTACCGTAGTCCCGGTCAAACTCGTAGAGGCTCTGCACTACCTTCAGCTCACGTGCCCACTCGTCCATGCGGGCATTCTGGGTCCGCTGCACAGCAAGTAGCTCGGTGAGCAGCTGCGCGAGCTGGCTCTCCCCTACGGCCGCGGCCGCTGGCACTACGTCGCCCGAGGTGGCGCCGCCACCCAGGTAGCCGCGCACCCGGCGGGCCTCCAGGTACTGCTCCATCTGGATCACTTGCGGATCCTGCCGCAGCCAGGCCGGGATGACATACTCGTTCTCGTGCACCACGCCGGCCACGGCAAAACCATCGGAGTCGACCAGCTTGCCGTTGCCGCCGACCTGCAGCCCTACCTCCTTGCCCATGCCGGCAGCACCGGTGGCACCACCGATGCGGAAGCCCAGCACTTTGCCTGTGGCAATACCAGCGCTGACGGTCGAGGCCACGTTTGCCCCAATCGTATAGGCCGTACCCAGGCCAATGGACGCCGGTGGGAACAGCGCCGAAATCTTGGCCCCAGCCTCGGCGTTAGCGGCAAACTGCTTGCTCAGCCCGATACCGATTTCGGCAATGGCCACAGCTTTCTGCGCGGCAATAGCGGCTTTATAAATGCCGCTCTTCTTACCGAAGGCTTCCCCCAGAAACGCTACCTCCTCGCTGGTGAGCACCTTCTTGGCAGCCCCTACCAACATCTCGAATTTGACCAGCTCGTTATCCAGGGACTTTTTCTTAGTAATGTAGGCAGCCTCTTCTTTCAGCTTGGCGGCAGTGGCCTTGGCGTACTCGGCTGACTCCACGCCACCTTTTTCCTGCAGCAGCGCCAGCTCCCGCTCGGCAGCCGCCTTTTTCACCGCGTAGATGGCGTCCTGGTAGGTTTGCTCGTTCAGCACCCCGTTGGCCAGCTTCACTTCTAGTTCGGCTAGCTTCACTTCTTCTTCCGCCGCGTTTTGGGCCAACTGCTCAGCTAGCGCGTCCTGGCGCTTCTTCTCATCTTCTTCTTCGAACTTGGCCGCCAGCTCGCGCAGGGCCAGGTTGCGGGCCTCCACAATGCCAGTCACCTGTTCGGTGTAGTCCAGTTCCGTGCCGGTGAGCTTCAGCACGCGGGCATCGGCATCGGCAAATAATTTGTCGCGCTGCGCCTGGCGCCGGGCCTCCTGGTCGGTCATGCTCTGGCGGTCCAGTTGGTCGAGCAGTGCGTCGCGGCCCTTCAGCAACTCGCCTTCCTCCGCTACCCACCGCTTGGTGGCATCCAGGCGGTCCTTATCGGCCTTGTCGCGCTCCTGTTGCCGTTTTTTCGCTTCGGCAGCGGCCGCTTTCGCCGCATCGTCGCGGTCCTTCTGCGTGGTGCCATCGCCCCCCGCTGCGCGCAGAGTAGGCTCCTCCCCTGGCGCTGCTGGCGCCGGTGCCGGCACATCGGGCGCCTGCTTGCCCATGGCGTCGCTGAACGCTTTTTGGAACGACGCAGCCGCATCGCCACCCAGTTTGCCGAACTCCGCTTTCGCGCCTTCAAAATCGCCCCGCAGTGCCATCTTAATCGCACCACCGATGCGCGTGAAAGCCGTTTCTGCGGCGGCCGTGAAGCCCGCAAAGTAGGCCGGCCCGTTGGTCAGTAGCTCAAAAAACGCGCGGATCGGAAACGTCAGCGCCAGGATGGCCACGCGCGCCACCTCCGAGTTTTTGGCCCAGTCGATAAACCACTTCGCCCCTTCGGCCAGCGCCGTGATCAGGAACCGGGTCGGGGTGAGTAGCGCCCGAAACACGGCCCCAATCGCCTCGCCGATGTCGCGGGCTGTGATGCCTTCCTTCGAGAAGATGCCCACCGACTCCCCTAGCTCCAAAAACGCGTTCCACACGTCCTGCAGGGGCGCGAAGATTTCCTTGAACACGGCCACCAGGCTCAGCACCATGGAGTAGAGCACCGTCATGGTCTGATTGCTGAGACGGTCCAGGATAGAGCTGCCCCCCTCGAACTCCTTGGCCAGGTCGTTCTGCACGCCGGCTAGCTCCTTGTTTGAGTCGATCAGGGCCTGCTGGCGCTGGATGTACGGGTTGGTCTTGTCGATCAGCTCATCGATGCCCCCACCCACGTTTTTCAGTGACTTCAGGTAGTCGATACCTGCGTCCTCACCAGGGCCACCGAATACGTCGGCAATGACGGTTTGCAGCTGGTTGGCCGGGATTTTCGTCTCGTCCATCTCCGTGGCCACGCGCTTGAGCGCGTCCGTGGTGGTGATGCTGCCGTCGTTCAGGCCCTTAAACAGCTCGCTGGTAAACTCCGGCCCGAAAGCCGCCTCCATGGCATCCTTGGTGGAGGAAGTCTGCTCCCGTATCCGGAGGCCGAATTCTTTTACCACGTCAGCCCCTTTATCGGAGAAAATGCCATCGGTCTGCGACTTGCTCACGATGCCAATAAACTCCGAGGCGGAGAAGCCGGCGGCCTTGAACTGGCCAGGGTACTCCTTCAGCTGATCCAGGAACTCGCCATTGACGTCGGCGCCGGAAACAAACCCCTTTTCAATCAGGTCCAGCGCCTCCTTCTGGGAGATGCCCATCTGCTTGCTCAGCGCGTTGCTGGCCACGAGCACCTCGTCGTATTCTTTGCCGAAGGACTTCGCCAGGCCGGCCACGCCGGTGGTGAGCTGGTCCAGCTCCTCGCCGGTGGCGCCGGTCAGTTGGTTAATCTGACTACGCAGATTGCCGAACTCCTTCACCGTTTCAGCGAGCTGCGCCCCGAACTCTTTCACCAGGTCAACGGCCGCACTCAGGCCCAGATCCACGCCGGCAAACATCAGCGCATCCTTCATCGTGAAGCCCTTCTCGGCCGTTTCGCCCAGTTCCTTCTTCACCAAACCGATGCGGTCTTGTAGCTCCTGGTAGTCCTGCACCATCTTCTTGCGGCCGGGGTCGTCAGCCGAAAGGTCCTTCAGTTGCGCCTCCAACAGCTTCGCGGCCTGGTCCATCTCGTTGAACGAGGCCGTGACCTTCTTGCCGTTCAGGATGACTTGCTGATTTTCCTGATTGAGCCGCGCCGTCTCGGCAGCCAGCTGCCGCTCCTCCTCGGCTAACTCCTCGGCCGTTTTCTGGTAGGTACGCATCTCCGCAGCCGCTGCGCCGATACGCTGCTGCAGCACCTGGTAGTCGCGCAGCATGGCCGCGCGGCCGGGGTCGTCGGCCGACAATCCCTGCAGCTGCGTATCGAGCAGGCCGGCCGCGGCCTTCATCTCCTTCATGGAAGCCGTCGCCAGTTGGCCCGTCCGGATGGTTTCTTGCTGCTCAGCCGCTAGCCGGGCATTTTCCTCGGCCAACTTAGCGGCCGCGGCCGCCGCTTCCTCTTCCGTTTCTACGTGCGTGCGCAGGGCCGTTCGCGCCTCGCCTACGCGTTGCGTGAGTTCCTGAAAATCCTGCTTTAGCTGCTCCCGCTTGGGGTCATCAGCCGCCATTTTTTCGAGCTGATTCTTCATCAGCGCGACGCCCGCGGCCATATCTTTAATGCTGGCGTTGGCCTGCTGGGCGTTGAGGATAATCTCTAACTGCCGCTGTTCCTTATCTACTGCCACAGTAAATTCACTTATAGGTTAACTGTTGTTTGAGTGGGCAGGCTGGTGATGGTCGTCAGCAGCACCTGGCCCTTTAGCTCCAGCATGAGTTCGGAGAGGCGCTTGGTCTGGGCGTAGGCCTCCTTCGAGTACCAGGCGCGGGCCTTGCGCGTGTGGCGCTTGAGCTTGCCGCGGCTGTTGCGGATGCGGTCGTAGCCGTCGTCCCCCTTGCGCACGCCAGCACCCATGCCCCTACCCACGCCCATATCCTGGAACATGCCCCACAGGGCGTAGCTCAGGCGCATCTTCAGCACGTCGCCATCCGCTGCGCCGATGACTTGCTTCTGAAAACTGCCGGCCAGCGCACCGGTGTCGACGACTTTCAGCCGGCGGATATTGGCCACGAACCGCTCGATGGTGATGTCGAGCCACTGGGTGGCCAGTTGTACTTGGTTATTCTGTTCCATTAGCGACGCACGTGACGGTAGGTGAAGCGGGCAGACTGCAGGCGCGTGCTCGTACTCACGGTCACGGACACCTTCTCCCACAGGTATTTGCGCGGGCCGACCATCTCCTTGCGGGCCGGATTCAGCGCCAGCAGGTCGGCCACGCGGAAGGGCATGGTGCGCTCCTCCGTGCCGGCGCGGGCCAGCAGATCCAGCCAGGGCTTGTGGCACTGTTCGTAGAGGCCCTGCTCCCCGGCCCAGCGCAGCACCAGGCCGCCGCTGAGCTGGTCGTCGCGGTCGAAGAGAAAGCGTAGTCCACAGCGCGACTCATTGCCCAGCTCCCGCGCGGGCGAGGCCCCGCGCTTGACCACGGCCGGCCCACCGATGAAGGTGTGCAGCGCCCCGGCCTCGGTTGTAATCACTTCCTTCCCCCCATCGATGACCAGCTTGCTCCAACTGATATCCTCGGTTTTACTCAGCTCGTCGGCCTCCAGCCCAAATTCCAGCGTGTAGCCCTGGTACTGGCTGGGCAGGGCGCGGGTGAGCACGCCGGGCTCACGCACCAGGTAGGCATCGTCCTCAGCCACCTCGCGCAGGGGCACCAGGCGCAACTGCCGGCGCACGGTGTCGAAGTCCAGGCCCAGCCCGAACAGCGTCTGCATGGCCACCAGCGCGGCCCCTACCCCCACGTTGCTCGGCACGAACTGATTCAGCGCTACCTCGCTGAGTGGATTGCCGGCCTCATCCTCGGCCGCGCGGTCGGAGTAGATGGCCAGCTGCTGCGCCGTAGCGCTGGTTAGCCAGTCGCCGGCCACGGTGTAGCCTACGCTGGCCAGCAGCTGGCGCAGCAGCGGCACCCAGCGCGGCTGCGGGCTCAGCACACCCACGTCGTTCAAATAGCCCGCCCACAGCGGGTATTTGTCGCCGTAGAAGCCCTCATTGCGCAGCCGGCGCAACGCGTACGTCGGCTGCTGCAGGTCGCGCACCAGCGGCACGGTGCCCAGGTCGAGGGAGGCCAGCGTGACGCCCTCGATGCGCGCCTGCAAATCGTCGGCACCGGCCGCGAACTTGTAGACGAGCAGCTGCTTGTCGGGCTGGTGCTCCTGATAGAGCAGGCTGCCCACGCGCCAAAGCACGCCGTCGACGTAGAACTCCACCGACTCGGGCGCGGGCTGCTCGCCCTGGGCGGCGCGCACGTGCGGGAAGTTGAGCTTGCGCAGGTTGCCCGGCGTCATCGGCAAGGAGAACGGGTAGGTGGTCACCCCCGGCACGGCGTCGAACTGGAAAAACGGATTGTTGATTTCGATGCCCACGGTGCCCGGCTGCAAATCCAGCCAGCCCAGGGCGGTTTTCAGGCCCATCATGGCAGCAGCAGATCGTGGCGCGTGACGGCCGTAGCCCCCAGGCGCGGGGTGTAAAATCGCTCCCGCGGCAACTGCAGCACCAGCTCCAGCGTCTGCACGTTTTCGCCCTCCTTGCGGATGGTCGTCGTCTGCGCTTTCACGACTACCGGCTGCCAGCGCGGGCCAGTGAGCAGCAGCACGCGGCGCGAGAGCAGCAACTCCTGCTGCGCGGCCAGCCACTCGCGGGAGTTGTCGCGCACGCCGCCGGCCAGCTTGAGCACCGGCCGCAGGGTACGGTCGAGCACCAGCTGGTCGTCGAGCAGCGGATCCGGAAACGGCACCGGCGAGCGTTCCACCTCCTCGCCTACCACTTCGGCATCGAGTTGGCCTTCGCCGGTCATGGCCACCGTGTCCATCCCGCCCAGCGAGTTGGCATAGACCAGGTAGCGGCGCTGGCGCACCGGGCGCCGGTCGAGCTGGTAGCGGCGGGTTTCGGTCTGGGCCGTACCGGTGGTAGAACTCACCCACACCTCCCAGCCCACCACGTGGCGCTCCTCGGTGTCGGCCAGGCCCAGCTGCTGAAAGCCAGCGGGCAGGCAGTACACCTCGAAGCGGGCCACGCCTTCCTGCGTGGCCACGGTGCGCTCCTCGGTGGAGTCGTCGTCGTAGCGCACGCGCAGGCGCAGCTCGAACTCGGTGACGGCCGAGTCGACCAGGTAGTAGAGAAATTCAGGCTGATCCAGGTAAACGGCCTTGTCGTTGGGCTGCCACGTCAGGAAGGGCCGCACCAGCGGTCGGTAGCTATCCTGGTAGGTGCGAGCCACACCCTCGTAGCGGCTCAGGCCGCCGCGCAGCACAAAGTTTTGCGTCAGCACGGTCGCCGCGTCGCGCACCGGTGGTTCGCCGAACACCTCGGCATATTGCAGGTAGAAGCGGCGAAACAGCGGCGTGGCCTGCGTGATGGTAGCCTGCCATACGGCCGGCACGTAGTAGTCGAGGTAGGCGTCGAGCAACTCTTCCACCTGAAACACGGTGCGGCCGTCGCGGTCGGCGGGCTGCTCGAGCACGGTGCCGATTTGCACGAATACTCCGCTGCCGTACACTTCCTCCAGCCATACCTCGCACAGGAACGTCAGGTCGGGCTTGGTGGCAGGGTCGTCGCGGTACTCGCTGCCGGCATCGAGCGAGAGCGTAATGGGGTTGCCGCTCCAGTAGAAGCGGAAACCTTCGATGGTCACGTCCACGGTCTGCGAGCAGCCCACCGCATCGGTAATCTCGCACTGGTAAATGCCCGGCGCCAGGCCCTCGCGGGCGGCCGTGGTGGCCCCATCCTCCCAGGCGTAGGTGTAGGGCGCCACGCCCCCACTCACCTCCAGCACCAGGTTGTTGTCGGTCTTGCGCACGAGCACCTCGATGCGCGGATTCTGGCCCGCATCGATCCGGACCGTTTTCCGCATGCCGGTGGGCACGTCGGTCACGGTCACCGTGTACTGCACGCCACCTTTCACCAGGCTCCGGTCCTTGGTGGTCGGGCCATCCGCCCACTGGTAGGTGTAGGGGCCGTCCGTGCCGGAAACGGCCAGCACGATGCTGGCCGTGTTGCCCCCGAAGCACGTGGCCTGCACCACGTCGAAATCCACAAAGATGCCGGCTTCCTGCAAGACTACGTCGCCCTCTCCGTCGTGGAAATAGGCGTAGCGCTTATCGCCCTCCGTAAAGGCAAACACTTCCTTATCCGTTGGCCGGTAGTAGTCCAGAGGATAGTCATCCTGCGCGCCCTCGCCCGTCCAGCGGGCGTAATTGGTGCCCCGCTCCTGGTACACAACCTTGCGGGTAACCGTATCGAACCGCCAGGTTGCTCCCCAGTAGCGGTCCTCCGAAATGCGGTCGTCCTGTGGGTCGCGCCACGACTCATAGAACGTATAGACAATTTTTAAGTCGATGAGCATCGGTTAACTGAGAAAGGCCGTCGGATTGTGGTGCAGCGCGGCCGAGGCAGGTGTGATAAAGTCGAAGTCGAAGCGGGTGCCGTACCAGGTGCCGTTGCCCAGCGGGCCTAACTCGTCGCTGGTGATGCTGCTTGGATCGAAGCGATTTTTCACCTGATACTTGGGGTCGGCCAGGATAGCCGCCAGCAGCTCCTCGCCGGTCTGCTCAGTGCGGTCCAGCACCTGCTCAATGGCGTCGTGGTCGCCAGCCGTGACTTGCTGCAGCACCATAAAAGCACCACTGCGCAGGCGCGTGCGGTTGTCGCCCGACTCGCGATACTGCGTGTGGAATGACTCCACCACCAACACCTGTTGGCCGGGACCAGGCTTGATGGTGCGGCCGATGACTTTGCTCATCAACTCCGACATGTCGACGATTTTCTGCAGCGGGTCGATGCTGACGACGATGCGGCAGAAGCGGGGCGCGGCCTCCGTATGCTGAATCAACTTGTGTCGCATGGCCAGGCCGCGGAAGAGGGCGTTGTACTCGCTGGTTCTCATTTTTTCGCTTGTTTGAGGGCTTTCTGGTAGTCGCGGGCCATGTCCTGCATTTCGGCCAGCACGGTGCGCGCATGCTGCCGCGCGGTTTGCTCCAGCGGACCGAAGGCGCCGCCGGAGAGCTTGCGTAGCACGCGGCCCCAGTCGCTGGCCTGCGCGTTAGCGGTGGTTTCGGCCGCTTCGAACACCTCGGGAAACTCGCGCTCCAACTGCTGCCGGCAGCCGCGGTACCAGGTGTAAATGGCCAGCTTCTCGGCATCCGGAATCGTGCGCAGGTGCTTGACGTAGTACTCGGTGCGGTGCTCGTTGAAAGGCTCGCGCCGGTCGCCCTGCCACTGCGGGTGGCGTGGCCCTAGGCCCGGTACCATGGGCCGGTAGAGTGTGGCCACGAGTAGGTCCAGCGCCTCGGCCGACTGGCGCGTGGCGTAGAGGCGGAAGTAGGTATCGGCGAAAATGAACTCGCCGAAGAGCAGGTTGCGGAAGCTGCTGCGGGGGCCGACCCAGCGGGCACGCCACTGTGAGACGTGCTGAACAGGCACGCGCACTTCGGGTAGCAGCTGCTCGGTGAGGTACTGCTCCTCGTCGAACAGGAAGTCGGTGAGCGGGTAGAGCTGCACCATCTGCACGGCCGGCCGGCGCAGCAAGTCGTCGAGCGGGGCGCCACTGATGACACTGAGCAGGCGCAGCTTCAGGGGGTAGTGCGACTTGGGGCCGTAGAGCACGCGCACTATTTGCAGCAGCTGGGCGCGCTTGAGCTGATTCCAGGAAGTAGCTACCTGGTAGCGTTTGGGGCCGAGTTGTAGGGTATCCATGCGGCAAAACTGCCGCCGCCTACCTCGGTGAAAAAGGACACAAAAAAGCCCCGACCATGAGGCCGGGGCTTGTTGCAATAAAGGGCGTACGGTGCATAAGGCACGCCCCTATAACTCCTGCGTGTACTTTTCCAGTTCCTTTTCCAGACCGGCAATCACTTGAATCAGTTGGTGCTCCAACAGGCTCAGGGGCGTCAGCGGAAACAGGCTATACGCCATCAGGATGGCATGGGCCTCGATATCTCCTACAAAAACGGCATTCGCCTTGGGCTGGCGGGGCGGTGGACCTGACTCCTCCTCTTCCTCCACGTCGACGTCACCGCTATAGAGCCGGAAACCGTCACCGGTGCCGTTGGGATCTGGGTCAGGCTTGCGACCAAAGCCGATAGGAGCTTTTGCGTTTTTCTTCATATCCCTACTTGTTTCGTCGGAAGAAAAAGAAGGCCAGCACCGCTAAAACCACGACAACACCGGCTACGACGTGGACACTGGCCAGGCCCTGATTGGTGCTCTGGTTGATCTTCGGTTTTTGGTCCTGCTTCTTGGCCGCTTTCCAGTTATCCGTCACCGTGCCCGAGTCGGTGGCCACGTTGCTGCCTTTGACCTTAGCCGGCGCGTTGTAGATGGTCGTCTGGTAGGTGTTGCGGCTCTTATCCTTCACTTTGCCGCCGAATACAGTGTGCAGCGCCCCTAACACGCCGCTCTTAGTGCTGGCCACCGGTGCCGCGGCGACGTCGTTGCCGCGGCGCGTTGGCAGGCTACGGGCGTAATCCGGCCGGCGAAAGTCGACCGCTGGCTCCTCGTGGCCGGCCGAGTCGAGTGCCACTGCCGGCGAGGTGGCCAGCAGCGGCGCCACTGGCTCGGGGCGGGTAGCCGCGCAGCTGCTCAGGCTGCTAATGAGCAGGGCCATCATGGCCGCCAGCCAAAAGCCCACCAGTAGCCCTAAAGCGCCTACAAATGCTTTAAATAACCATTCGTATATCCGTTTTCTGGTCATAGCTACTTGCTGAAAAAGAGGTCCGCTTCTTCCTTGCGCCGCTTTACCAGGCCGGGCAACGTCACCTTCTGCCCCTTCACGGTGCCTTTGTTCCAGCGCGACCAGGCTTCGCGGATCGTGGCCTCCGAGGTGCGGGCCGTGATGCGGCGGGCTACGGTCGACGATTCGAAGCCGGCCTCGCCGATGTTGTAGCACAGGCACACGCAGGCGTCGAATTGGTTCTGGGTGAGCGTCACGGCCTCCGTGCCGCGCAGCACGGCCTTTTCGTAGCGCGCGAGATCCTTCGCCAGCAGGGCGGCAGCTTCCGGTTCCGTCAGCGCAACTTTGTAGTAGTGCTCCTCCCCTTTCTGGATCACGTGGCCGTAACCGATGGTGGGGTAGCCGGTGGGACACGTGTACCAGCGGGCGCGGAATTCCTCTTTTTCTTTGATCAGGGCAATGCCCTTGGCTCCGGTTTTCATACGGGGTCAGTAGTTGGTGACGAAGGAGATGGGGCGGCAGGCGCCGGTGGGTCAGCCGTGAAGACCACGCCCAGCGAAGGGCCGGACTCGTTGAGCGCGGCCAGCCGGCGGCGCACCCAGGGCGGCACGAGCGAGGGCTCCATGGCGCCGATGTTCTCCACAATGGAGAGGGCCTCACGGACCATGATGGAGATAAAAATCAGCCAATTGAAGTGCTGAAACAGGAAGTTGGGCTGGCCGTTGACCGTAAAGCTGCTCATGACGTGAGCCATGATCAGCAGGCCCATGTAGATGAGCAGCTTCTTGAACAGGCGCGAAAACGCGCGGCTGCTGAGCGTGCCCATGTGCCAGGCATAGCCCACGGCCGTGAACGTGTCGACCATGATCAGCACCGACAAAAAGCCCAGGAACTGCCAGTCTTTGAACAGGTATTTCTCGACCAGCGGCATGAACGGCAGGGCCGTGATACCCGCCAGCAGGGATACTTCCAGCTTGCTGCCTTTGGTCGCCACGGCGCCGGCAGCGTCTAACAGAATACGCATCAGATAAAGCGATACACCCGCGACTGCGCGGTATTGGTAGGATTGCGAGGGATAGAAGGGCTCACGTAAGCCGGTGAGCTGAAATAGGTGGCATAGCGGGTGGCCGAGGCCTCCGCGTTCAGGTGCTGGCGCAGCTGCAGCAGATACACGCTGGCGGTCTGCTCGGCGTCGCGGGCGCGCATGGCCAGCAGCTCGGCAAAGTGCGGGTCGGGGCGCACCGGCTGTTCCTGCTCCTGCGCCAGCACCAGGCCGTCGCTGGTGAGCACCAGCAGGCCCTCGGGCACGGCGCGGGCCAGCGTCAGGTGCGCCAGCGCCGGGCGTACGTACTCGCGCAGCAGCTGCTCGTTTTCGGGCGTCAGGGTGCGCGTCCGCACTTGCTCGTGCAGTTCGGCCCAGTACAGGTAGCCGATGGCGTTCTGCAGCACGAAAGTGGACTGGCGCTGTATCACCGGCCAGAGGCCACGGAACGTGCACCACGAGTCCTGAATATCCACCAGGTCGCTAAACTCCGGCGCGGACGTGATGAGGTTATTCCGATGCCGCTGGCCTTGGGCGGAGTCAGCCCACTCCTGCAGCTGCTCGGATGACTGGTAGTTATCCTCCAGCCACTGCACCAGCACGTTCACGTCGAGGTACCCCTTGCGGCTGAGCGTGCGGTCCAGGCGCACCACTTGCCACTGAAAGGCGGTCTTATGCGTGCCGGTCGACATGATCTGAATGCCGGTGTTGCTTACCGTCACACTCAGTTCGTCGAGCACACCCGACAGGCCAATGCGCGCCAGCGGGGCGTGTACCAGGCGCAGCAACTCGCCGGCCAGCGAGTCGGCCTCGTCGAGCGCCGGGTCGGCGTCGGCCTCGGCGCGCAGCCATTCCAGTAGCGGGCCACCGAGTAGTGCCCGCAGCAGCTGGTCCTCCAGCCGCAGGAGTTCCGTCACCAGGGGCGCCGGCAGCTCCGTCTCGTTGGTATCGAGCGTAACGTACTTACTCAGCTGCGCTGTCGTCGTCAGCAGGGGCTTTTTCTGTGGCATTGCCAGTGGTGGTTTTCACTGGCGACGAGGCATCGAGCGTCTGCACCAGCGGGTTGAGGAAGCGGAATTCGAGGTCGGCCGGCCAGCCGTTGTAGTCGCGCACCAGGTAGAGCGGCTCCAGCACCAGGTCCTGGTGGAAGCGGTGGGTCGAAATGAAGGTGTTGAAGGCTACACGCTTGTCGCTGCCAGAGCCGGCGCCCATCCCCTTCCCAGGGCTGATGCCGACCAGCGTCGGATCGACCGAGAGGGCCGTGTAGATGTGCGAGGAGGCTTCTTGCGAGTCTTCGATGTGCAGGCCCGACTTGATCTTGTCGTCGATAGCCGTGATTTTGAACACCGAAATCTGCTGCCCCGTCTGCGGGTCGGGAATCGTCACCGACATCACCGTTTTGCCGGCGCCAGCGTTGCCGGCCATGGTGTCCTCGAAGGCAGCCAGCTCCTCGTCGATGATGACGCGGCGCTGGTCTTGCTGGAGCGTATCCCAGTCGGGGTACTTCCACTGCCAGTAGCGGATATCGGCCTCAATCAGATACTTAATCGTGAGCTGATTCTTGAACATGGCGGCCTTGAACTCCGGAATAGCCTGCGCCACGTCTAGCCAGCCGCTTTTGCGGATGCTATTCCACGCGGCCAGCTGGTAGAGTGACTGACCAGGCGAAGGCAGCGCCAGCGGGTAGATGAATTTGAAGCCGCGCTTGTCCTGGCGCAGGGCCTGCACCGCGTCGCCGTAGGGGTCGAGCACCGGTACGCGGGTGGTGTAGCCGTCGCCGGGCTGCGCGTCGGGCCAGTTGGCCGAGATGTAGCCCCACTCCGGCACCGGCATTTTCAACGTCGGTACTGAGAAGCGGTAGAACGCCGAGTCGGGCGTGCTCAGACTCGTGATGGTGCTCCGGTCGCGCGAGAGAATCAGCTCAGGGAAGCCGTTGGCGAAGGTGAAGATATTCTGCAGCGACTCGAACGCGTAGCGCTTGATGTTGCTGCGGCGGAAAAACGTCTCCACTTCCGGCAGGTGCACGCGCTGAAACTGCTCGTTGCCGTCCTTGTCGAAGCCCGTCACGCGGCCGTACACCACGCCCCCACCGTAAACGGCCCGCGTTTTCCAGTCCAGGACCGCGGGCAGGATAGTGTTGGAATTAATCGACTTGATGACCTGCTGCGGGAAGTCGTTGGCATCGCCCCAGAGCGCGATTTCGCCGTTCTGACCCTTTTCGATGGGCGTCGTAGACTCCACGCCGGCGGGCTTCTCAGCCGCGCCGATGGCGGGGCCAGCCGCGGCACCCAGGGCGCCGTTCAGGCGTACAAATCCGCCCGTACGCGGCATATAGGCCATGTTCCCGGCCGAAGTAAACACTACGCGTTGCATATTTAGATAATCACTTTGCGGCCCGCGACGAACACGAGCAAATAGAGGTGCACCTTGACCAGGTTGCCGGTGCGGGTATCGACTAGGTTGCGGGTAGCATTGCGCCAGTGCTGCGGGTCTTTGGGCACCGGTACCAGGCCATCGGCCGCGCAGTCGGCGCGGTCGGCCTCCGTTTCTTCCTCGGCGGTGGGCAGGCGCAGCACGGCCGACTTCTTGCGGCCCAGGCGCGCGGCCGGCAGCTCGCCGAAGTCGCCACCAGTGCGCTGGCGCCGGTTACACTTGACGAAGCGCACGGCCACCGGCGTGCCGCTGTCGAGCAGGTCAAGCGCATCTTTGAGGCGAATCGGGGCGGTTTGCATGGTGCAAAACTGCCGCGTCGCGTTGCCGGCGAAAAGGACACGAATCCGGCCGACGTGCTCCCAAAACCGGCAAAAAGCCAATCTCAATGCGATGTGCCCGCACGCGCTAGAAACGCCGTTTTTGCCGTGTTTGGAGCGTTTGCAGTCTCAGAAGTCTAGCAGATTGCCCCAGCTTGCACTAATCTCGGTCGGCAGCTGCCGATGGCGACTTCGGTGATATCTGCCAGGCCGGGACACAAAAAAGCCCCGACCGTTGGGGGTCGGGGCTCAGCTCGGACACGAAGGACAGCAATGTCCGACTCGTGTCCAGGATGTCACTGCACTGTCACCATAATGTCACTGCACTGTCACCATAATGTCACTACACTGTCACTCATCGTGACGTGATGATGATGCTACTGAAGTCAGGCGTGGTGAGTAGCACCTCGGTACCGATGTAGAGCATGTGCAGATCCACGGTATCCGTGAAGTGGGTCGCGTGCTCCTGGGGGAAGCTCTCGTTCCGTTCACTCTTCTTGATCTTCGAGATATTGCCCTTGGTATCCTGCCCTACGGGCGCCAGCAGCATGGCCTGCACCACGTCCTTGGTGTTGACCTTGTTGAAGCGCATGCGGTAGCGACGAGGATCCTTCTCCTCCAGAATCTCCTGCGCGACCAGGTAGCGGGTAGGATGGCCAGGTACACGTCCCAGGTTGGCCCGGCTCACTCTCCAGCCCCTACTCTGCAGCACCTTGATGAACGTCTCGTTCAGCGTCCAGGGGCTATTGGGGTTGCGGTTGTTACCCCACTCGGCATCCTCCAGGAAGATCAACTCCTTACGCAGCTGGTATTGATAGTAGTCACAGAAGTCGTTGGCCAGGTCACTCACCATCTTGGGGTGCTTGACGTACATGCCCTTGAGCATGCGGTACTCCCGTACGTCGTCGTGCTTCTGGCCTACTGTGAGCACCGAGATTTTACCACCCCAGTCTACGGCCCCTACCAGGGGTAGGTGACTGCGGCAGTCCCCATCACCCCGGCTATCGGACAAGTCCTTATCGCCTAGTTTCTGTGGTCCACCGGCGGCCGAGAGCTTCTTCAGGTTGTACTCCAGCCCCAGGATATAGTCGTCCGCATCCGCTGCTACCACGTGGCGGGCCTGGTTGAGTTTGGGGTAGAAACCACCCTCCACCGTCGTGGGCCGCCGGTTCATGATTTCGACCATGAACGTGAAGTCGGTCATGAACCGGCGCTGATCCAGCAAGTACTGCAGGCCCAGGTTCTGGATATTATCGAACGCGTTGGCCTCCGAATAGAAACTGCCCTTGGTGGCCGCACTGGGGTAATAGCGGATGTCCATCATCAGCTTCACCACCTGTTCCCGCCAGATGTGCAGGCGCTCCTCGTCCGTTTCGGCGTCGATAAAGCGCACCTGCGCCGCAATCAGTTCGTTTTGCCGCTCGTTGAGGTCAATACCGTCCTTTTCGTAGTATTTGCTCTTGTCCAGCAGCCAGCGCCCCTGGTCGCCCCAGGGCATTGACGAAAACAGGAAAACACCGTGGTGCTTCGGATTTTTGCCGAAATACTGCCCGTTGCCGCGGTTGGTAGCCGACAAGTCGGCGTCGAGCTTTTCTTTGTTGAATAGCAGGGCCTCATCACCGATAAAACCGTCTACGTTCAGACCACGTGAGGCCGAACCACCGGCATCAAGCGACACCAGGTGAAACCCGGTGCCGTTCTTGAAAATAATGAAGTGGTCGTACTTCAGCGGCCCTTGGATGGGCCGATCAAACAGCTTGGAGGGCGGTGGATGGCGCCCGACGTAGAAATCCCGGTCTAGTTTGTAGCCCAGGGCCTCCAGGCCGGCAATCGTCGAGGGCAGGGTGCGCGTGAGTACCTGTTTGTAGGTGCTCCCCACAATTACCCAGCACGAACGGGGCATCGTCTGCACGATTTCGTGAATATCCCATGCGATAATCGTCGACTTGCCCGTTCCCCTACCCCAGATGCTGACGCCCTCCTTTTTGCGCGGCGCGGTGACGTAGCGCAGTTGCGGCTGGTTAAACTTGAGCTTGATTTGGTCAACGATTACCATCAGTGCCGCCCTCCTCGCGCCGCTCCTCGATCATCTTGGCCATCATGTTGCCATCGAACACACTCCCCTGCACGGCCTCCTGGATCAACTCGTAGTCGGTATCCTGAATGCTCTCTGGATCCATCAGGTTGATAGTGCGCGGTTTGCGGCCTTCCACAGTCAGATTAATCACGTAGCTGGTATTGCCACCACCTACGCCGGCCGCTTCCTCCTGGCCCGAATCGGCCCGCATAAGGCCAGCCACGTTGGCTTCGAACTTCATGGCCGCCAATGCCGCCCGCGTATCGGGTGGGCGCTGCGAGAGGGCCAACTGCAGAATCTTGCGCGCAAACTCCATCAGGATGGCCTTTCGGCCCTCTTTGCGTACCTTTTTCAGGTCGCCCATCAGGTTTTGCGCGTCGGCCAGCCGCCGGTAGCACGTGGCGCGACTGATATCGAACTGCTTCGCCAGCAGGGGCCAGGCCTGGTCGAAGGTGTGGTAGTTCGAGAGCAGCGCGTACGCCGCCTCGATCTGCTGGTTGACCAGCTGGTCGGCCGGCGACAACGCCTTCAGCCCAGGGCCTTCTCCGTTGGCCTCGTTGATACTGGCCGCGTAGATGCGCTCCACGGCCGTGGACTTGTGCAGAATCACGTCCTGCGCACCGGGTAGATTTTTTGGCACTAATTCAGACACGTACAATAGCCGTTAGTTTTTCTCGGATTAGTTGGATATCAGCCTCGATCTGCGGCAATTCGACCGCGCGGTCGGGACGCTTGCGCACCTTGCTGCGCAGGGCCACCAGGTTGTCGAGCCGGCGGCGCAGCTCACCGGCATCGGTCACATCAGCGGTGGCCACTGGGCCGGGCGGCAGCTGGCCATGCTGCTGCACGTAGGCCAGGCGCTCCTCCGCAGCCAGCACCTCGTCGCCGATATCGAGGATGCGCAGGGCCAGCTGCAGCCGGTCCTTCCGGGCCAGGCGCGGCGCCGTGAGCTGCGCGTGCGTTTGGCTGCGCTCGTCGCGTAGGGCTTTCAGTTGCGCACGCACTTTGCGCACGCTTTCCTCAGACGCCGACGTTGTAGGGGTAGGCGACTTCTGCGGTTCGGGCGCCGTAAACGGCACTACCGGCGCAGAAACCACGATTTCCAGGGTAGGCGACTTTGGCGCTTCATCTGCCTCACGCGTGGCCAGGGCCTGCAGCTCACGCACGAGCAGCTGCCGGCTGTAGCTCGTCTCGCCGCGGGCGAAGAGCTGCCGATATACCGAGCTCGTACCATGGGCGGCATACAGAGCGGCGCCGGCAGCGAAGTCAGCCGGCTGCTGCAGCCAAGTCTGCACGTCCGTCAGCATTACAGTGGCTGCAGCTGGTCGGGATTAGTCCAGTAAGGCAGGCCGGTGGCCAGGTTCTTCACCTGCACTTTTTCGCGCACCAGGTCGGTCTTCACGATGCGAACTTTCTGGCCGTCGAGGGTTTGCACGATGGCGAGTTTGGCGGGGGCGATTCTGTGTTTCATGCCCCAAAACTGCCGCCGGCTACCTCGGTGAAAAAGGACGCAAAAAAGCCCCAGCCAAGCGGCTGGGGCCTTTCCCTCGGTTCACCAATCCGGTTCCTTTACGAATTGGTTACTGTCGTTGCACTCTTGGTGCGCTTGCCCTTACGTGGCTGCTTCGCGACCAGGTAGGTGAACTGAGGATCCTTCACCAGCTCGTCGGCCTCAGCCAGCGTCAACGTGCATAAATCGATTGTACGCCGCAACCGTTGGATCTCGATCCTAGTGGGGACAATGGTCGCCTCGTATTTGGCTGCTACCTCCGGCCGGAGCTGAGGGAAAGATTTCAGGGCCATCTTAGGCAGTAGGCGTCTGCGTGGGGCTCTGGTCACCTGGCTTCATCTCCACATCAGCGCTGTAGAGTTTGATGCCAGCCGCGTAGCACTCGGCCTTCACGGTGATACCACGACGACCGCCAGAAATTTTACCTGAGTTGTAGGCTGGAGCCAGTTCCACGGGCAGCCCATCAGCGCCTACTTGCACGTAGGTACCATCGGCATCGGGCACGAGCATGATGCCGTCGATATTCTTCACAAGGTTGAAGAACTCCAAGGCTGCGGCCTTGTTGCCAGGGTGAAAGCCTTCTAGCTCGATTTTCTGGCCGCGACCATCCCGCTCCCCCACGACGCTGCCCTTTAGCTCGTTGCTGTCCAGCGTCAGGTAGATGCGAATGAAACCGAACCCTGGCTTAAACGTGTGTTTGGTGGCGATAATGGCCGACGTACCTGGTACGGCCGTCGGGTCATACTTGGGCGCTTTTGCAATAGTCGCAAACCAGCTAATTGGTGCCCAGAGCACATAGTTGAGCAGGCCGGGGGTGTTATCTGCACCCTCCAAACCACCCAGGCTCGTTAAATTGCTTAAATCCATAGTTGTAGGATAGATAAGACGTGAGTACTTGATTGAATGAGAGCAGCTGCTTACTTGGCTTCGATTTCCTTCAGGATGCCCGAACCTTTCTCGATCAGCTTGGCCACCAACTCCTTGTTGGTCTTCAGCGTCGTGGCCTCTACCGTGTCGCCATCCACGTTGAACTTGCGAGCTACTACTTTGTAGCGCTTGCCCTCGTGGCTGATCACCGGCAGCGCACCGGCGCCCTGGGCCTCGGCAGCCTTCAGCGCCTCGGTCTGGTCACTGATCACAGTTTCCTGCTCCGCAATCTGGGCGTCTTTCGCCGCTAACTGGGCCTTCAGGTTTTCGATTACCTGCTCTGGCGTCAGCGTAACCTCCTCTTTCTTAACTTCTTTGTTTGTATTTGCAGTAGCTCCCACGGTCGTAAGGCTTTGAAATTGAATGATGCGTTGTTACAGAAGACCGACTCCCCTTTAGTGAGGAGTCGGTCATGCTGCAGGTGGACGTTTAGTCGATGTCCTGGTCGTTGGTGAAGATGGCCTCCGGCATCAGGAAGCCTGTGCCCTTGCGGAAGTCCGTGAACAGCTTCACTTTGCGGTCCACGCTCTCAATCTGGAACTGATTCGCGTTCTGGGTTTTCTTCTCCAGACGGATCATGTTGTCGGCCGGCGACATCCAGATCTTGGTCGAGTCGCCCATGGAGGGCAGGCCAATCACGCGCTGACGAGCGTGCTGGATCGGCACGGCCGTCGTGAGCAGGTTATTGGCGTCCGGAGTCGGCGCCCCCTGCGTGTAGGTCGTGGTGAGGTTGTACTTGGCGTCGCGGCCGATGGCGTAGCGCAGGGCCAGGTCCTCGTTCATGTTCATGAACATGGGCACGTTGCGGTAGCGCTTCACCGTCTGGTGGGCCATCGACTCTACGTACTCGCAGAACGCCTTTGGATCCGAAGGAATAGCGCCCAGGATCATCGGCTCGGTGCGGCCAGAGCCAGCGAAGTCGTTGATCTGTTTGCGGATGCCATCTACGGCCGTGCCAGCAGCGCCGGGGGTCTTGCCGTCAGGCTCAGCGCGCACGCCCAGGTAGATTTCGTTCAGCTCGTAATCTTCCTGGATCTGGGGCAAAGCGTGCACCTCGATGAACCAGCGCACGAAAGGCCAGGTCTTGCGGTCCAGGCCGTCACCGGCCAGGAAACCCAACCACGTGGCCTCCAGATCGTCCGGAGTTTCCTCCAAATCCGCTTTCAAGCGGAAGTTTTTGATGACGATAGGCAGCGCCTCCAGGGCGCCCAGCGGCGTCCAGTTCTTGTGGAAGGGCTGCAGGATGCGGCCCAGGCGCGTCTGTGAGGCTTGGTAGGTGGTGTCGTCGGTCACGCGCGGCGTGAACAGCAGCGACGTTACGGCCGGACGGAACAGCAGCTGCACCAGGCGGGTAGCGTTCTGACCGTTGTTGAGGTAATACGCCCCGAACTCGGTGATAATGTTTGCAATAGTCATTGCAGTAGTGATATGGGAATGAGGTAGTTGAGCTCTCTAGTTGGCGAGGTCTAGCGCGCCTACTTGGCGGCCGCGAACAGCGGGTTGTTGTCGAGGGCCTTGTTGTGAGGCAGCTCGTCAATCAGCTGCTGGCTGGCGTCGGCGTCAGGGGTCTCCACGTCGCTTTTGCCATCCTTGCGCACGGCGGTGGTGGCAGTGTCACCATCCTTCGCGCCGTACTCGATAGCTTTGGCCTCGAACTCGTCGCGCTGCTTCACTAGGGCGGCGATATCGGTGGCGCCGGCAGCAGCCAGGGCGTCGTTGGTGGCTTTGATGGTAGCCTGGGCCTCGGTGAGCTGCTGGGCAGTGGTCTCGTAGGCTTGCTCCTGGGCCTCAGTGATGAGGGCGGCGCCGGTGATGCCGGCAGCAACCAGGTCCTCGTTAGCGGCGGCGGCAGCTTCGGCCGTCACGGTTTCTTTGGCGACGAGGGCGAGCATAGCCGCGCCCAGCGTCACGGTTTTCTTAGCGAAAAGCGACACGGTATGTGAGTTTGAATTGGTGGCAGATTGGGCCGAACTGGTGCCGGCGTCGTTGGCTTCTTCAGCCAGCTGCGCAACCAGGTTCACGGCGTCGTCGAGCGTGCCGAGCATGTCGCCCAGGCCGTTGTCGACGTTGGCCTGGCCGATGTAGACCATGCCGGAGAGCAGTTCCTTCTCCTTCTTGGCGTCGAGCTTGCCGTCGCGGTTGGTGCGCACGGTGCTCAAAAACACCTCGTTCAGTGGATCCAGTAGCTCCTGCTGGATCGGTTTGGCATTGCCAGCAATGAGCTGGTCGAAGGCAGCGTTTTTGTTGGTAGAGGCAGTAGCGTTGGCGCCGATTTGCTTGATACCCAGCTTCTCGTAGAAGCCGGTGAAATCCAGGAACTCGATCTTGGTACCGATGCTGCCAATCATGGCCGTGCGCCCCCCTACGACGATGCCCCCGTTGGCACTGGATCCAGCCCAGTAGCCGGCTGAGCACATCTGCTCGGCATAGCTGACCAGTGGTTTCTTGGTGCCAGCAATAATGTTGGCGAACGACTCCAGGCCCATGGTAGAGCCGCCGGGCGTGCGCCACACGGCCACGTGGCCGATGATGTTCTCGTGCGCGTCGGCCGCCAGAATGCGCTGGCCAATGGTGCGGGTGCCCATGCCGGTGAACCAGCTGTCCTCGGGCAGCATCACGCCGGCGATGGTGTGGATGGCCACCGAGCCGGCGGGCACCTCACCGAGCGAACCATACCCGATGATACCCAGGCCCGCGGCGTGCGGCGTCAGGGCATAGCAAGCGGCTACCGGCTCCTTCTCCTCTTCGTCCTCGAAGCTCGAGGCTTGGATCTGACCCGTAAGCACCTGCACAGCCAGGGCATTAAATGTCTGCATGGCCGCTCCTTCCAGGAGGAACGCACCATGCAGAATAGCAGATAGAAGGGTATTGATTCGCATCACCTTGGGTAAATAGTGATGCAAAGCTGCCGGCAGCCGGAGCCGGCAAAAAGGACACAAAAAAGCCGCCTACTCCGTGAGCAGGCGGCTGCGAGTTACTTGGCGCGCGACTTCCAGACCGCGCCGGCTATCATGGCTACGAGGGCAACGAGCAATACCGGCACAGTAGCGTCAGGTAGTTCTAGCATTATTGAAAACGACTAGGCGCGGCGTCAGCGTCGCGAATGTACTGCTCGCGCAGGTGACGTAGGTTCACATCCTGCGTATCATGCACGGCAGCCAAGAACTTGCCTTGTAGCATGAGCGGCTCTGGCTTGGCCTCCAGGTATGCCAGCCAGTCGCCTAGTATCTGCCCCTCGGGCACTGGTATTTCCTCCTCCTCGCCAGTAGCGTAGTTGTAGGAGGTGGTGCTAGTCAGACGGCGGTAGCGCATAGCACCAGTGGCGGGGTCTACAGCACGGTCAGCCTCCGATACCAACGTGTCGCGGCGGTCGGCGTGCGGCATTCGTTCGCCGCGGCTGCCATCCTCATTCACCGCGTAAGCGTGAATTTCCAGCGGCATGGTGACGGTCACGGAGCCGTCCGCATTATTCACAATGGAAATTGAGCGGTTTACCACTACTTGGTGGTAGCGTGTGGCGCCACGCACGTAGTCGATCACGTCGACGCTAATAGGTTGGCTAGTGTATTCTGTGAGCATGGTTTAGTTGAGTAGTGCATGTAGATTGTTGCCGCTCCGGTCGCGTACCAGTGTACCCGTCTCGCCCGTCTCGTTGCCGCGCCAGCAGAAGCGTAGCCCTGTACGCCCGACGCCGTTACCGTAACTGATAGCCATATCCGCTTTGAGTTGCTGGGGCGTGCGAATCAGATCCCAGTAGCGAATTTCGCTCAGGTAGGATTGGCCTTGATAGCCGAACACAAATGGTACATCATTGGTCGGCAGGCGTAACGAAATACCGGTTTGCTGGTAATACAGCTCTCCATTCAGGTAGAACCGCATCTGATTAGTGGCGGTATCAACCTGCACGGCTATATGATTCCACGTTTGAATCAGCTGTGCGAAATAGCCGAACTCCATCCGCCCTCCATTGGTAATATCGCCGCTGTCGAAATAGATGCGCCCCTGAAAGGGAATATGGCTGGAGAAGCGATTCCTTACGTCGTCGTAGCCGCCTACCCAGCTAAAACCGTCTTGAAACGTGGTATAGAGCCAACACTCGAACGTGTACGAGCTAGTGCCCAATACCTCACCAATACGCGCTGGGGCGAGGATGGCCCCATTCTGCGTAAAGGCTGGCGACCACGCCACATCCGCTTCAATAGGCACAACCGGCGCTTGCGCTAGCGCCAGGCCCGCGAAAAAAGCACGTCTAAGGCTCATGGTAGCACGATGATATAGTACTCGATAATGCCATCAGCCGCCACGCAAAATGAGTAGATGTGCGCCTTGCCACTGGTGAACGTGGCGCTGGTGAGCTTGAGGAAACCGCTACTTGGTAGCGTTGGCTCAGACGCACCAGCACCGAGCCGAATTCGCACCACGGCTCCTACTCGGGCGCCTACTGCATCGACTGTAAAGGTGGTGTTCACCTGCGCGTACTCGGCATCTTGCGTAAACGTGAGCTCCGCCGTGCCGCGGGTAGCTACGCCGTATTTCGCGGCAGCTTCGGCTCGTGTATCGTAGTTGGAGAGGTCGCCAGGTGTGCCGCCGCGCTTATCTACAATCGTCGTTTGCGGGTCTATCTGCCAGCCCGTAATATCCGTGCTGCCGACCAGCTCCACCGTGCCAGGGCCTTCGATTCTCATCTGGCCGTAGGTGAGCGGCAGCATGTTTTCCAGCACGATGGTATTGCCGGCGCCCGGCGCAAGAATAGCCTGCTCCAGGTGACCATTGCGCAGGTAGTTCTTGTTCGCGCCGTAGCCGCCACCGATGATGCGGCCACTGCCGCCACCATTAATGGAAATACCACTAGCTGATAGCGAGAGTTGCAGCGTGTGGTTTTGCAGAAACAGCAGGTTGTTGTTGCCGTACAGCGACCGATACGGCGGGTTCAGCGCGTCACGGCTCAGCGCCGGCTCGCTCTGGCGTACCTGCACAATGCCGTTTTGGTAGCGGTGTGGCGCCGTCAGTGCCGTAGCCAGGTCGGTGTACGTAGTCACCTGGCCATCCGCGCCGAAGTACTGAATGTAGCCCGCCGCTATTTCGTATGCGGCGGCAGCGACTTCTCCCGTTGCCAGCAGCGTATCCACCTCGTCCTGAGTAAGCGCATCGGCGGGGCTGGGCGCCCCCCCGCCCAGCGGCTGCCAACCCGAGGCCGTCAGCTCATAGTAGCCTGGCTGCGCACCATCTGTCTGGTACACGAGTAGACCAGGCGGGCGGGGCAATAGAATAGCCTCCCGCTCGGCCTGCGTCAGGCGTGGTAGACGCACGCCCTGCCGACCATTAATGGCTAACTCGCCGTCTGCTTTCACCTCGTAGTCGCCAGGGTAATACTGAAACCCGTAGCCAAACAGCGTGCTGCGTAGAAAGATGTTCCCTACGCCATCCTGCGCGATGCGGGCGGCGCGGGTGGCCGCTTCGGTGTCTCCTACCAGGAAAAGTTCGTCGAACGTGTTGCCGGGCGTCGCATCGAGCACCAGCGTCCAGTTGCCGGCGGCCGGGGCGGCGTTGGCCACCATGTCGCGGTTGGAACGCCAGCGCTGCCGCCCATAGGTGTACACCCAGTCCTTTTTCACTACCTGATTGGTGTCAGGCACGAATACCCCGCCGTCCTGGTAGCCCAGCTCCAGCAGTTGGCGCCACTGCGTGCCCGCAGCTGGGGCGGTGCTCACGCTGCCGGCCTCCAGCGACTGCCACAGGCCGCGCCCGGAGGTGAACACGTCGCCGCGGGCTACTACGATAGTAGCCGGCGCAGTGGGCACGATAAACGCGCCGCGGTAGTTCCACAGCGCATCGGCCAGGCCAAACGTGTCGGCCGCGTCGAGGGCAAACTCGCGCAGGTCGGCCTCGCCAATCTCGAAGTTGTCGTTGTCGCGGAAGCGGGTCTGCCACTTCAGCTTAAAAGCAGGGAGGGTAAGCTTTGCCATATCTACTGGCAAAGCTTACCCTCCCGAATGCCCTGAAAAAGGACTAGACTATCTCGTAGCCGAGCTTAAAGCCCGATTTCAGGATAATAGACTTGCCCGCCGGCACCGTGGCCAGCAACTGCCCACCGGCCGTGCGCAGCTGCACGGAGCCGTCGCCTGTGCCCTGCAGCTCGCCGAGTTCCAGCCCGCGCTCCGACACGAGCCAGGAGCCGAGGTAGGGGCGCGCCACGCGCGGCGTCTCGCCCTGCAGCGTCCAGTCGTAGCCGTTGCGGCGGCTTTCGGTGCCGGCCGAGTACGAGTAGCTCAGTTCCAGCGGCTCGGCAGGCGTGCCCACGAGCTGCACCTGCCCGTTCAGGTCGCGGTAGAGGGCCACGTACTCCCCTGCCGGCAGCGGTTCCAAGCCGGCTGCGAGTTCAGCCGCGTGGCGCGGAATGGCGCCCGCCAGCTTCTGGGTCTGCACGGTACCCTGGCGCGGCAGGGCCTTGGGCTTCTGGTCGTAGCTCAGGGAGCCGCGGGTGCTCAGCAGCTGGTACCAGGCCGCGCCCTCTATCAGGTCGAGCGAGGTGATGCGCAACTCGCCCAGGGTGGGCCAGCTGCGGAAGTTGCTGGCCGGCGTGTACCACACGGCGGCCAGGCCACCGATGTTGTCCTCGCCAGCTGCCGCGTTGTAGAGGTTGCGGGGACCAAACGGGTCGAATGCGAAGGCCATTTAGCGCGCGAAGAGCGTAAGTGGCGTCTGCATAAGTTGCTGACGCAGAGCCAGTACGTCGGCATAGCGGGACAAACCCACCGTTTTATGAGACAAATCCACCGATTCCTGGGACAAAACCACCTTTTCGCGGGACATTTTTCCTACCGATTTCGGGCGTTTATTTTTCAGCTCCTTCACGTTCACGTTGCGCTGCACGGCCTTACGCAGGGTCTCGAACTGGATGTCCTCCTCCAGCAGGTCGTAGCCGGCCATGAAGTCGAGGATGACCTCGCGGATGGTGGTGCGCCGGTTCACAAAGTTGCGGATCCAGGTGTAGAGCTCCTCCTTCAGGGTCTCGTCCACAAAGTCGTTGAACTGGAAGATGGAGTAGTCAGTCAGCTCCGTCAGCCCGTACTGGTGTACGGGGAAGTTGCGCAGATCCACCTGCAGCGTCTGGGTGCAGCCCTCGCGGCTGCCCGCGTGCCAGAGCTTGCCCTTCACCTGGCGGCGCAGCAAGTGAAACAGAATCTTGCCGAAGCGCCCGCTGGGGCTCAGCACGTAGGGCTCCACGCCCAGGTGCAGCAGCAGGTACTTGCGCACATGGGGCTTGACGGGAAAATCCAGGGTCTTTAGCATCGGTCGGTCTTTGAAAGATTCAAACCTAGCCAGGTAGTAAAAAGAGGGAAAGGACGGCCTGCTGCGCCCGCTGGTGGGTATTGGGTGGGTAAGAGTGCTTGCACTAGCGCTAGGAATTATACAGTAATCATACTCTCTACAATATAGCTAATTACCAAAGCTATACCAAAGTTCTAATCTAGACTCTGATCGACAAGCTTATAGCTGAAAATAGGCCGTCAGTGGCTGGGCCTGCCGGTGCACGCGCCCCAGCACGTCGCGCAGCTCCAGGACCTGCCCGGGCAGGCTTGCGCGCAATTGCCCGGCCGCGTAGAGCGCGCAGAGTTGGAGCTGCTCGTCAAACTCCAGCCGCAGCTTTCGGGGCCGGGCTGGGCGCCCTGGTGCCGGGCGGGGCCAGGGGCTGGCCACCAGGCGGCTCACCCGGGCGAGCACCTGCGTGGTGGGCTTGATGCTCAGGGCCTGGGCCAGCGTGAGCGGCCGCTGCTCGGCGCCGGCGGCCAGGCGGTAGTGGTAGGCCTCCAGCGCGGCCTTGAGCGCTTGCGCCTCGCTCTGATAGAGCGCGATGGAGTGGTCCCAGGTGCGCAGATTCATGCGAATAGGTCGAACTGCGTGCCGGGCCTGGGGGCCGGCCGCTCGATGAAAAATAGTTGGTCCGTGGAGCCGGCGCGCTGCCAGGTGCCGTCCGGTAGCGGCTCGTAGTCGTTGAGGTAAGCCGTCACCCGGCCCACGTCCGGGCGCAGGTCCTCGCACACCAGGCTGAGGCGCCCACCCACGGTGGTGAGCTCCCGGATGCGGTACGGCCCGGTGCCGTAGCTGGTGCGGATGATGTCGCCCTCACGCAGCATCATCCGTTCCAGCTGCCGCGCTCCTTGCGCATGATTTCGGGCCGGCCGGGGGCCTGGTTGTCGTAGATAATGGCGCGGGCTACCTTCGCTCCCATCTTGTCGATCATCTTCACCAGGCCGCGCAGGCCGTAGTCGCGCGGATCCTGCACCTCGTAGCGGCCGCTGGTGTCGAAGCTGTAGTAGTCGCACTGGCCGGGCGTGCCGGGCGCGGGGGTAGCGAAGTAGACGCGGGCCTTGGTCAGCGACTTGTACTTGAGCGTGGCGTAGCTAGCCGCGCCGGGCGAGTTGTTGGAAACGGTCGGTTGCACGTGGAAAAGGTTTTGGGTGAGCTATTTGCGTTTGAGCAGGGTCTGCACCTGCAGGTTGAACTTGTTGAGGGCCGGCAGGCCGCCGAGCTGCTCGATGGCCTGGGCGTGGTGCTGGTAGAGCGTCGTGAGCGTGGTGGCCAGGATGTGTTTGGCAGGCTTGCGGGTGGTTTTCTCGCCGCGGTCGAGCTTGCGGCGCAGCTTGAGCTGGCCCAGGGCCTGGCGGATGGTGCGGTTGACCTTGGCCAGGTGCTCGGCGCGCTGGTCGGCCAGCAGCCACTTCATCGTGCCGCGGAAGCCCTTCTCGTTTTCCCAGTCGAAATAGCCCCTACCTTTCACGATTTCGGCCCAGGGCATGGGGGCGTAGTAGCGGCCAGCGTGCTTTTGGAAGTGTTTCTCAACTAGCTCCAGGCGGCGCAGCACGCCCTGGTGGTAGCGGGCAAAGTCGAAGTTCGGGTCTTGGAAGTCGCGGTAGACGCCGGTGCGGATGGCCGCTAGCGCCAACTGCTCCTGGTGCGGGGTGAAGTGGTGCTCGGGGTAGAGCAGCGCCTTAGCCAGCAGCCAGGCCGACACGACGTAGGCGCTGTATTTGGCCTGTTTCTCGGCCTGTGCGGGGTCCTCCGCGGCGGGCAGTGCGGGAACCGCCGCGGCAGCGCCGCCCGCCCCAGCTTCAGATTTCGCCGTCTGAACGACGCCCGCAGCCGGGTTGCGGCCCTCCGCTTCCTGAAAGGGTTTTTCGGAGAGGTCGGGCGTTACTATTTCTGCACATTGCCCGATTTCAGATTTCCGATCTTTCTGAAGTTCAGGAAGCTCTCTAGGCGGAAATTTTATACCATTTGTGGATATTATCTCACCAATTGGACATACGCCAGAATCGGCCTCTACGGGCTTTTCTACAGCCTTTTTATCCGTTTGTATAACAAACTCGGGGTTTATCCACAGCTCAAATTGCCGTTTGCGGCCGTGCCACTTCTTACGCAGGATAAAGCCGATTTTCAACAATTGGGCCAGGTGGTTGCGCATGGTGCGCTCGGTGAGGCTGCGCTGCTGCATGAGCAGGCGTGCGTCCACCAGAATAGAGGGCATCATCACGCCTTCGTCGGTGACGAGGGTATCAAACAGAAACGACGAGTAGAGCATGCGCTCCACGCGCTTGCGGTACCACTTGAGCAGCACCTCGCCGGTAGCTTTGGCTCCGTCCACGACTAAGCGGGCACCACGGCGCACGATGGTTTCTTCTACCCCTGCACGCACACCCTTGGTGATAGTGCGGGTAATCTGGATGCGCGGGGTACTGTGCCACAGCGCATCAATTTTCTGGTGCCAGCGCAGCAGACAGGCGCCTAACGGAAGCAAGGATACTTGCAAAGGAACGGTGGGCTTAGGGCGGAAAGTGTAAAAGGTGGCCGGGTGGCCGCGGCGGGCGGGTATTCCCATCCGCGGCCCTACCCCGGCCGGGTGTGCACGGTTGCAGACCCTCCGCTCCCTGGCCGGCACCGAAGCCGGCAGCTGTCAAATACCTTTTCCACGAGTAAAAAGCAGCACCCTATTCAGGCAGGGAGTATAGGTGTAGTGAGTGTGGTGGCCCCGGGGCGCGCACCGGCTAGGCCGGGCGGAATCGCGCTCCAGGGCTCGGCGCGGGTGGGCCGCGCTCGGGCAGGTAGGTGTGTGCAAAGTCCATCCTCAATCCACGTCAGGCCAGCGCAAACGACACAAACCGACAAGCGCCCCCAACGCTAACAGGCCGGCAAAGGCCCCCCACAGCGGGGCCGTGAGGCGCCACCAGCTCCAGTACTGGAACGGCGGCACGCCGAGCAGGCGCAGGGCCAGCAGCGCGAGCGTGAGCAGCACGAGCGCGTTGCCGAGGCGGCCCAGGCCAGTGGTGGTCTTCGAGTTCGTTGGCGGCATAGACGTGGCTAGTGAGCAGCATGAGGGGTAGGCAGGGGCTGGGGCGCCTTGGGCGGCGGCACGGGTAGCAGCGACAGGCCGCACAGATACACCGGCTGCTCCAGGTTCTCGGCCAGCAGCCGGATGTAGGGGGCAAACTCGGGCAGCTTGGCGTCGGCGACGTAGATGAAAATGCGGGCTTGCGTGGGCATGGCGTTAGGCGGCTTGGGCCAGAAAGGCATCCTCGCCCAGCTCGTAGAGGCGGTCGTACAGGGTTTTGCGCACCTGCACGATGCTGCGCCACTCGGCCGAGAGCTTCTCCCGCTCCTCCGTGGGCAGGATGGCCTGCGCCTGGTCGTGGAGCTGGTTGATGCGCTGGCCGATCTTGCGGATGATGGCGCGGATTTCCTCGCTGGTGAGGCCCATGAGCTGGTCGGGGGTGAGCGTGTCGTAAATCATTGGTGGAAAAGGTATTTGAGGGTTAAAAAGCAGTATCAGCCCGCTAGGCGCATGTTGGGCGCGCCGCGGTCGAGCGTGGTTAAGTCGAAGTCGAGGCCCTGGCCGAAGGCGGCCAGCGCGGGCCAGGGAATGCGCGGCTCGGCCGAGGAGAAGTAGTAGGCGCGCAGCTTCACGGTGCCGCCGTGCCGGCCGGGCTTGCCCTGCTTGATCCAGCGCTGCACCGTGGCGCGGTGCACGCCGCACTCCTGGGCTACCTGCTCGATGCTCAGCAGCTGGGGCGGCCCACCGGCCGGGCCCGCGGCACCGGCGCCGGGCTGGTCGAGGCGGGCCAGTACGGCCTGGAAGCAGTCGTTGATGTATCCTACAGTGGCTAAGTCGTCGCGGGTCATGGCGGTAGGCAAGTGAGCGTACTTGGTTAAGCAGCAGTGAGGTGGCGCAGCGTGGCCGGGTGCAGCAGCACCCGAAACTCGCGGCGGCAGTCGGTGAGGTCGATTTCCTGGATGCCGGCGGGCAAGGGCTCCAGCAGCACTTCCTGCTGGGTGCAGCCTTCCTCGGCGGCCGTGCGCAGGTGGGCGGGCATGGTGCCGGGCACGTACACGTTCAGGCGGGCCGGGCGCAGCCAGTAGCCCAGGATGGGCTGCGGCGTTAGGAGCTGCGGCGGGCACTCCTGGGTGAGGGCGCACAGGGCGGCGCCGCGCTCGAAATGGGCAATGCGGATTCGTTTCCCCGTCTGGGCGTCCTGGACGCTGACGGGGTGGCAGAGGGTTGTTCGCACGTGGAAAAGGTATTTGCGGGCCCGCAGGCCACGGTTAAGGGGTGACGAGTTGGGCCGGCAGCAGGTGCGCCGGAATACTGAAATCGGGCATGGAGTGCTCCACGAGCGCCACCAGGTCGGGTAGGCAGGCCACTTTTCCCTGCTTCACGTGCTGCAAGCGCGTGGAGGCCGAGGCGTACTGCTGCCCGTAGCCGGCCCGAATGGCCGTATCCACGGCGTAGTGCGGCATGTCTTCGCACACATCGCCCAGCAAATGGTAGAACTTCTGCTTTTCAGTCATAGGAAAAAGCGTAGTTTTGAAAGTCGTATATATGGCTTTGCCCCGCCTACCTAAGAGGCCTCGGTTTCGGGTGGCAGGAGAAGCGCATGGATGCGGCGAGCGGCCACCAGCACGTGCCAGGCCGTGAGCAGAAACTGCACGTCTTGCGGCTCGCGCACGAGCATCTGACCCATGTGGGCCTGGTACTCACCGCTGCGGGCCCGCAGCTCGAAGGTTTGCTGCCCACTGCGGGCATTGTAGTGGTAGTACGCCTGAAAGTCCTGCCCATCCCGGCAGCGCCACCCGCCTACCACGGCCTGGTCTTCGCCAGCCGACAGGACGCGGGAGGTGACAAACCCATACTCACGCAGCAGCGCGGCAATCGGCTCGCTCAACTGCGGAGGGTGCTCAGAAATAAAGGGCACTTGCTCTTCCATCGTGTTTGGACGATTTCACCGGAAGCTGCTTTACTTGGCGGTGAAGTCGTACAAACATACGCTAGATCAGAAGAATAAATCAACTGATTAGAATAAAATATATAAATAAAATGACTGAATCAGCGGAAAATTCTATTAATCAGAGGATTAAATTTCTGATTGAAGAAGCGCTAAACAGCAATACACACAAGATAAGTAAGCTTTTAGGGGTCAGCGACGGTACACTTCGCAACTATGTGAGTGGCAAGGCTAAGCCTAGTGCAGACTTTCTCACCCTGATGGTAGAAAGAATAGATGGATTGAATGCTACATGGTTACTGACTGGTAAAGACAATGCTTTATCTAAATCAGTCTCCATATCTGGCGATAAATCCAATGCATATCAGAACAACAGCGGCCCTATAGTCAATAGTAATAGCGGAGATGCTACTGTGACTGTCCACAACATTGATGACTGCCGACGCGAACTAGAAGCCTCGCAAAAACAAGTTGAGCTGCTCATGGGCCAGCTTGCTGGGAAGGATGCCATTATTGAGGCCAAGGACGCGCTGATTGCGGCAAAGGATGAGGTGCTGATGCTGCTGCGGGGTGGGCATAATCGGCCGAATTAATGCCCTAAAGCAGTTGCAAATATTTTAACTTATTAAAAATAGTACCTTATGGATACGAAATATCAAGTATTTATAAGCTCAACATATGTTGATCTAAAAGAGCAACGAGAACAGGTAGTTAAGACTGTATTACGCATGGGGCACCTACCTGTCGGGATGGAAATGTTCGATGCTGCTGATGATAGCCAATGGGAAACGATAAAAAGGCATATCAATAACTCTGACTATTACCTACTGATCATAGCGCATCGGTATGGTTCTGAGGATTCAGATGGAATGGGTTTCACAGAAAAGGAATATAGCTATGCTTTAGAGCAAAATATACCTTGTATAGCATTCATGATTGACAATTCCATAAAGGATTGGCACAACGACTTTATTGACTCTGGAAAGCAGAAAAAGAAATTAGATAAGTTCAAAGCTAGATTCAAAAACAAGCTCGTCAACTTCTGGACTTCTAAAGATAATCTAGCACTACAAGTATCTCATTCATTATCAACATTGATTACTAATAACCCTAGAATTGGATGGGTTAGGGCTAATAAAGCGACTACTAGTCCATTAGTAGCTGAAGAGATATCTAGATTAAGCAAGGAAAATAATGAACTCAAAATATTATTATCTGAAAATAATAAGCCAGATGAAATAGAAGAAGTTAAGAATATATTATTAAATATAAAATACAAGATCAAGTACAGCACAGACCATGAATACAAGACTATTGATTGTCTGTCTATTTTTATTCTAGTTGGACCAGGATTAGTGACAGAGATAAGTAATTTTCACTATTATAATCATGTTGATTCTATTGTTGCTGGCATAGAAATAGAGGACGATATGAGTAATATATTTGAAGAGAATTATCAAAATGAAATAAGGGAAATAAGTATTAGTATCACGCAAAATTTATCCATGTTAGATCTCATTTCTTCTAGAAAAGTAGACAAATCTACACATTGGACATTAACAACAAAGGGAAAGCTGTTGCTAACCAGAATTAAACATGGATCTACAGCTTCTACAATAGACAATAATAAATAACCACGTTATTTTCCTTTTATCATATGTCAGCAGACAAGAAAGCAACACCGAATAAAGCATCAAAAGTATCAAAAGCAGAAGATACGCCTAAGCAAACACATAAGAAACAACAGGATTCGACAAGTACCAAGTCATCAAATAAACAACCTAAATCATCTGAAGCGAAACCAACTGAAGCTTTATCCCCAAAATCAACTAGAACCATTAGTGATATTTATGAGTCATTCAGTGACAATATTAAAAGCATAGATTTATTTTTTGACAGGCTCTCTCCAGCAGCTGAAACAGAGGATGAAGCAGCAAATAGCGATTTTATAAATTTTATTGAGGAAACAGTTGAAGAAATAATAGAAGATATTCAAAATGATCCAGCAGAAGCAGAATCAAAGTTAAAAAATTTAACTCCTGAAAATAGAAAAAATGCTGTAAATGGTGTATTAGATCATTTAAAGACTTTATCACTACTTTCTACGACAAACTTAGATATCTTAGCAAGAGGTTCTTTTATAATGTTGAATAATTATTTTGAATATATCTTCTCAGACTTGCTTACATATTTTTACCTGAGAAATAGCAGCATTATAGATAATAGAAAAATGTCTATTTCAATAGGCGAACTGAAAAAATATTCATCTATTGATGACGCGTACGAAGATATAATTTATAAAGAAGTAGAATCAACTTTATTAGATTTAAACTTTGAAGAATTAAAAAATTACTTTAAAGACAAACTTAAAATTGATTTAGAAGAAGATATAATTAATTGGGATTTCATCAATGAGACAAGAGAAAGAAGACATATAATTGTACACAATAATTCTGTAATTAATAACAAATATTTGAGCAGAAGCAAAAATATATTTAATCTGGAGTTAAATAAAATTATAACTATAGATAAAGAATATTTCAAGAATGCATTATCTGAATTAAGATTAGCTGGAACATTACTTATTATAAATTTCTGGGGAAAACTTGATAAAGATAAAGCAACTGATGCTATTAAAGAATTAATGGATTTATCATTCAATTTTCTCAAAACAAAAGATTATCAATCAGTCATAAATATATGTAAATACACTTCTAAAAGAATCAAACCAAATGATGACGAGCAAGAAGAGCTTGTTATAAGAATAAAATACAACCATTGCTTAGCCCTAATGCGCAGCAATCAACAAAAAGAACTAGATGAAATAATGAAGTATATGAAGACTGGTGCATTATCACCAATCTTCAAAATTGCACATTGCGTGTTAAAAAATAATTTAGATGATGCCGTCAAGTTAATACCGAAAGCTATACATGCTGACGATTTAACTTTAGATGATTATGACGACTGGCCATTATTCGATGAGATAAGATTAAACGAAGAACTAAATCAACAAGCGCTTGAATTCTTCGCTAAGGAACAGCCTCAATAAATAATTTGTTATAAATGCCACGCATCAAAACCAACGTCATCGGCAAAGTCGGCAACATTTCCTTGTCGTATGACGATGGTATTATGGCGCTGCACGAAGCCATTGTCAACTCCCTACAGTCGATTGACTCCGCTAAACGTCCTGATGGCGAGATAGTCATTGATGTACGGCGCGACCCTACTGCATCCCCGGAATTTGACGGTTTGCCACCCGTTAAGGACATTGTCATACGGGATAATGGCGTTGGTTTCAACCGGAAGAACTATAACTCCTTCCAAACGGCCGAATCGACTTATAAGCTAAAGATCGGTGGCAAGGGCATCGGGCGTTTCCTCTGGCTCAAGGTGTTCGATAGAGCCGAGGTGCGTTCCGTTTTCAAAGAATATGCTGATCAAAAACTGCACAACCGCAGTTTCAGCTTCGTGCTCGATAACCGCAATCCTATTGTGGATGAGCGCCTGGTACCACTACCCAATGGCAACGCAAAGCCAATAGGCACAAGCATCAAGCTATGCGAGCTGCGGCCGGAATACGCCGAGTGCTTCTCCGGGCCACTGGCAGAGCTAGCCGACTCGATCATTGAGCACCACATCCACTTCCTGGTAGACGACAGCTGCCCGGAGATAGTATTGCGAGAGGAGCGGCCCGATAAGACCTCCTCGGTTCAATTCGATCTGAAAAGGCGTTTTCTGGATGAATTTCTCCTGGATAAAGATGCAGATTCAATCCAGATAGACAACTATACCTTCGAAATTGCCTTCCTCAAAATCAAGAGTGATACGAGCAAGCCACGCCACACGCTGCTCTACAGCGCCAACAAGCGCGTGGTCACCTCCCACTCAGAAGCATTGGCTACCCTCATTCCGAATCTAAGCCAGCCGCTGAAGTACGAAACGGGTGAGCTGTTTGACATTTACGTGCTCGTGAGCAGCAGCTACTTCGATCAGCACGTCAACCGGGAGCGGACGAAGCTGGATATTCCAGCGAAGCCCCGCACCAATAAGGTAATGGGCAAACCGCTGCTCTCCCTAGCCGAGATACAGGAGCAGGTGATTGAACGGACGTATGAGCACTTGGAAGGCTACCTAACGGAAGTGCGGCAGGAGAAGCATGAACACTTCAAACGGTTCGTTGAAACAACTGCACCACAGTATCGGAGCTTACTACAATACGTAGATAGGTTAGATAAAATTAAGCCAGGACTTAGTGACGAGAAATTAGATATTGAATTACATAAGCTCCGTAATGAGTTAGTGCTGGAAACTAAGCAGGACCTCAGTAAAATACTGCATGAAAGTGAGGCCCAAGCGCCCAATACAGAGGAGTTTACCAAGGATTTGAATAAACTGATGGGAATGATTAACAATGTTACTCAGACCAATTTAGTTGATTACGTACTTCAGCGTAAGATGATCTTAATGCTTTTCGAACGGGTACTTAAGCTCAGAGACGACAGCAAATACGAGTTGGAGGAACGGATTCACAACATCGTATTTCCGATGGAAAAGAACTCAGACCATGTGGCTTATGAAGATCATAACCTATGGCTTATAGATGAACGATTAGCTTACCACAAGTTTCTGCGTTCAGATGAACCTCTAGATGTAGAGGATGACAATGCGCCCCGACCTGATATTGTAGCTGGCTTCGAGAACAATCTACTTTATACAGATAGAGAAGCCGCACCCTATGATTCTTTCACTATAATAGAATTTAAGCGCCCAATGCGTAAAAACTATGGTAAGGAAGAAGATCCTATAGCTCAGGTACAGCGATACTTAGCTCACATTCAATCTGGAGATGCCACTACAAATGACGGAAGACCTATTAATCCTAGTGGCGCTAAGTTTTACTGCTACATCATCTGCGATTTGACTAAGAGAATACGCGCCTTTGCAAAAGATCGAGGCTGCACAGCATCAAAGGATAACGAAGGTTACTTCTGGTATAATCAAAATTACAGTGCTTATATAGAGCTTATTTCTTTCGATAAGCTTGTAAAAGACTCTAAGCAACGGAATCAAATTTTATTTGATAAATTAGGAATTGGCCATGCTTAGAGTACGTCTTCTGTGAGAAGCTTACATTATTCTAGAAGCACACGCAGACTAAGTTGCGAATTAAGAATGTGCGCATGTATCTATTCACGCCTTCTTGCAGGCGTCTACTATTAGCCCCCCACCTACTCTGCTGGCAGCTGCCGCTGAAAATGGAGCCGCAGCAACGTATCAATCTTCTCGGGGGTAAGGGGTTTACTAGCCAGTCCGGCAATCGGTAGCTCGTCAATACGCGCCAAGTCGCGTGAATCCATGGAGGTAGTGAGCACAATAACTTTGGTGACACCCCACTGAGCCTGCGGCAGGCGCTGGAAGGCTTCTAAAAACCCGATGCCTCCTGTACCCGGCATTGCCACATCCAGCAGCAGCAAGGTGGGCAGGTAGGGTGGCTGCTGGGTAAGCAGCGTCAGCGCCTCCTCCCCGCTCGTCGCCACGCGGATATCGTCGCTTACCTGCAACTTGGCCAGCAGCGTCTTATGGATGAAATTAGTGATGTCGTCGTCATCGACGAGCAGAATCTGCGGAAGCTTTTCCATGGCGGAAGGGTGGTTAGGTTACGCGCGGCGCGGTAACGTCACCGTAAAGGTTGAGCCAACACCGAGCTGGCTGTCTACTGTAATGTTGCCGCCTGCATTCTCAACTGTTCGTTTGATCAAATACAGGCCCACGCCTGAGCCTTCCACGTGCGTATGCAGGCGCCTGAACATGGTAAAGAGCTGCACTTGCTGCGCCTCACTCAAGCCCAACCCGTTGTCTTGCACTTCTATCACCAGGCGCGTCGGCAGGCACTGAGCACGTATCTGCACGCGCGGGTCGCGGTCGGGGGCCCGGTACTTGATAGCATTGCTCAGCAGATTGAAAAAGACGCTGCGCATGCTCTTCTCTGAAAAATGAATGCTGGGGCAATTGTCTACCTCGATGCGCAGGTCGGCGCGGCTACTCTCCAGTAGCGGCAGCAAGTCCAGCCGCACCTCTTCCAAGATGGCAGCCAGGTGCAGCGTCTCTGGCTGCTCTAGCTGCCGAGTGGCTTGCAGTCGCGACACCTCCGTGAGGTGGCCTACGGTCTTTTGAAAGCGCGTGATGGAGTTGTCCATCATGCCGACCAGGCGCGGCACCATGGGCTCCTGTTCTTCCGTGGGCAGGTACTCCCGCAGGGCGTTGAGCAGCCCCTCAATGTTGGCAATGGGCGCCTTTAAATCGTGTGAGGAGGCGTAGACAAACGTATCCAGGTCCGTATTGATGCGCTGCAGCTGCTTGTTTGATTCGAGCAGTTCTTCATTCGTTACCTGCAGTTCCTCGTTGAGTTGCTGTACCTGTTGCTGCGCGGCTTCTGTTTGCTGGCGCGCGAGCACCTGCTCCGTTACATCCACGGCAAATACCAGGATGCTCACCGTATGCCCCTGCTTGTCGGTGAGCGGTTCATACACGAAGTTGAGATACTGCAGCTCTTGCTGCCCAGAAGCTGCGTTGTAAAGAGAAACGGGCACTTCCTGCCCAATGTAGGGTATACCGGTAGTGTATACCTGATCCAGGATATCAACGAAACCCTGCGCTACTGATTCGGGCAACACCTCCTCTAAACGCAAGCTCAGTTCCACGCGGTCAGCAGAAAGCTGGCGGTATGACTTGTTGAAGAAGGTGAAGCGGTGCTCCGGACCCGTGAGGGTAGCGATGTAGGCCGGCACATTGCTCAGAATCTGGCGTAGGAGTGTTTGTTGCTCGGTCAGCTGACGGGTGCGCTCCCCAACGCGGGCTTCCAGCTCCTGGTTGAGCTGCTCAACCTTTTGACGGGCACGTACCTGCTGAGTCACTTCGTTGGCTACCACCATCGCCCCATTTATATGGCCTTCGGCGGCGTACATAGGCACGTACACAAAGTCCCAATACACAGTCTCGCGCTGTCCGTTCCGATCGTGCTGCGCCTCCATGGCGTGCGCTACGTGGGGCACACCGGTTGCCATCACGCCATCTAATAGCTCTTCGTAGCCCATACCGGCCACCTCCGGCAACGCCTCAAATAAGCCCTTGCCGATCAACTGGTCCTGCGTGCGTCCCCAGAGCCGGGCTACCGTCGAATTGGCCAGTTCGATGGTATAGTTCGGCCCTCGGTAGACGGCAATGGCTGCCGGCGCCTGTTCAAACACCCGCTCTAGCTCGCCCCGCTGGCGCTCCGCCTCGGCGCGGGCTGCCTTTTCGCGGGCCTGGCTTTCCCGTAGGGCTTCTTCCACGGCTGTACGGGGCCGGTCGTTGCTATCGGTAAAGTTGACGACCAATACTTGCTCGTAGCGCTGCGCAACAATGAGGAAATAGCCATCTAGTCCATCTTGCTGGTACATTCGTTCCCAACGCGCGACCTCACCCGAGCGAAAAGCCTCGCAGTAAAACGCAAATATGCCCTCCTCTTGGGAAGAAGGGAAGAGCGTCAGCAACGACTCCGATGGGCACTCGGGTAGGCGTACTTGCCGTTGCGCCGCCGAATTGAGCGATACGTACGCAAAATCCACGATGGTATCGCTGTTTTCGGCGTAGCAGGGACGCAATACCATAATCCCCGTTAGCGCGGTTTCCAGCAGCACCCGGGCTAAGCCAGTAGGATGCGTAATATCGTCTGGCAGAGCAGAATTAGATAAATCAGACATGGAGAAGCATACGCGGTAGAACGTACAAAGAACACATATGATCTTACATTAATCTAAATAATTATCCATAAATCTATAATTACTGCTGCGAGAGTCCCGTCGCGGTTCGTATTTGACAAGGAGCGGCTGCTTCTGCCTATACTTGCTGCTATGGAAGTTACCCGCGAATTTCGGCGTGATACAGTAGGAAAGAATGGCATTGCCTCTATTCGAGTAGTCTTCTGTTGGAATGGCCACCGCCTGCGCATGACCTCTGGTGAGAAATGCCAGCAGACTCACTGGAACGAGAAGAAACAGGAAGTAAAAGATAAGCCCAACGCCTACGCTACCCAGCGTAATCTAGTACTGGAGAACTGGACCAAAGCCGGCAAAAGTGCCTACCAGGATGCGCTGGCCCGCGGCCGACAGCTCACACCGCCCGAGATGAAGGCGGAAATCCTGCGGCGTTACGCCCTGCTGGCCGCGGGCATCGACGCCGAGCCGGAGGGTGGACCCGGCTTGCCCCCGCTAGCCCCGCAGGCGCCCGAGTTTCTGGCCACCATGGACGAGTGGCTGGAGCATCAGGCCCGCAAAATTTCCCTGGCCAGTGGGCGGCGGCTGAACAAGAAGACCGTAACGGCCCTACGCCGCACCCGCAACGAGCTGCAACGCCTGGCCGCGCACCAGGGTGCTTCGCTCACGTTTGCCGGCATGTCGCCTGCCTTCTACGCCGAGTTCCGAGACTATGTGCTCGACGTGCGGGGCCACAGCATCAACACCTTCGGCAACCATATCAAACGCCTCAAGTCCTTCTTGGGCTGGGCCGAAGACCAAGATATTACCGTAAACCGCCGTTACCGCAAATTTGAGTCGCCCGAGAACTACCAAGGAGTGGATGCCCTCACCCAGCGTGAGCTGCTGACGCTGGCCGCGTTGGACCTGGATACGCCCGCCGTGCACGCCTACGTAGACCTGCACCTGGTCGAGCGCCGCCCCGCGCCGGCTGACCACCGCGGCGGCCGCAACCTGCTCACCCACGCCCAGCACTTAGAGCGCCTGCAGCACACCCGCGACAAGCTGCTGCAGTGCTGCTACTTCGGGCTACGCCTGGGCGACGCCGACCGCCTAGCGCCTGAGCACTTGGCCGGCGAGGTGGCGCGCATCCGCGCCAACAAGACCGGCGTGCTCTGCGTCATCCCCTATTTCGACGACGACGTGTTCAAGCCCGTTTCCCTGGTGGAGAGTTACGCCGGCCAGGGCCTGGCCACGTGCCTACCCTACGTGCGGCAGCTGGAGCGCTACCTCCCCCACCTGCAGCGGCTCTCGGGCATCAAGCGAGTCAAGCTCACCAGCCGCATCGGCCGCAAGACCTTCGCCACCCTGAAAATTTATCAGGGCGTGCCGAAGGCGCAGGTGATGCTGGCCACCGGGCACCAAACCGAGCGCAGCTTCAACCGCTACCTGGGCATTGACGAGCAGGAGCTGATTGAAGCCTACCGCAAAACCGCCCGCCGCGTGGCCTAATTCCGGGGCAGATTTTGGGGCAGTTTCGTGTTATTGCTCGCTTTACACGGTTTTACGTAGTTAATGAAAAAGCCCTTCACATGCTGTGAAGGGCTTTTTTACCTAACCCTCTATAGCAGGGTCAAAAAAAAAGGCGCCCCACCCGGAACGCCCTTTTCAAAACCAAAACCGAAGAAAATTCCCACCCAACTTCGGTTTGGTTCTGTGCTGCTGGTATTAGTGCCGGAACAAAAGTTCGCGGTACTTCACCAGCGGCCAGTCCTCATCGGCCACCATCAGCTCCAGCTTGTCGGTAGAGCGGCGGATGGTGTCGAAATGTCCTTTCACCGTATCGCAGTAGGCAATGGCCCGTGCGTGCGTGTCTTCAATCTTGTTGGCTACTTTGCGGCTGTTGGTCATGGCATCCACCTCGGTTTTGATGGTGCTGATGTGGCGCGAAATAGCTTTAATGGTATCTACCGTTACCTGCGAATGTTCGTCGTCGAGGCCCAGCTCGCGCAGACCGCGTACGTTCTCGATGAGTTTGGTTTGGTAGGCTACCGCCGTTGGAATGATGTGGTTGATAGCCAGATCACCCATCGTGCGGCCTTCAATCTGAATCTTCTTGATGTACTCCTCCAGCAGAATCTCGTGGCGGGCATGCAGCTCTACCGTCGAGAAGATGCCGTGACGGGCAAACAGGGCTTCGGCGTCGGCGGTTACTAGGGCGTCCAGCGCCTGGGGCGTGGTGCGCACGTTGGGCAGGCCGCGGCGGGCAGCTTCTTCTTCCCACTCCTGCGAGTAGCCGTTGCCCTCAAAACGAATGTCTTTCGACGAGATTACGTACTCACGCAGCACGTCTACGATGGCCACTTCCTTCTTTTTACCCTGCTCAATCAGCTCATCCACCGACTTTTTGAACTCGATCAGCTGATCGGCTACCACAGCATTCAGGGTAGTCATAGCCGAGGAGCAGTTGGCAGAGGAACCTACCGCCCGCAGCTCAAACTTATTGCCGGTGAAGGCAAACGGCGATGTACGGTTGCGGTCAGTGTTGTCAAGCAGGATGGCCGGAATCTTATCGATGCCCAGCTTCAGGTAGATGTTGTCGCCTTTGTCGAGCGGTACTTTTGCCGTGCGCTCCAGCTCATCGAGTACCGAGTCCAGCATCGAGCCTACAAATACCGACATGATGGCTGGCGGCGCTTCGTTGGCGCCCAGGCGGTGGTCGTTGCTGGCCGAGGCAATGCTGGCGCGCAGCAGCCCGCCGTGGGTGTGCACGGCCTTGATAACGTTGATGAAGAACGTCAGGAATTGCAGGTTCTCCTTGGGCTTGCGGCCGGGGGCGAGCAGGTTAACGCCCGTATCGGTGCTCATTGCCCAGTTGTTGTGCTTGCCCGAGCCATTTACGCCGGCAAACGGCTTCTCGTGCAGGAGCACTTTCAGGTCGTGCTTCTCGGCCACCCGATCCATGATGTCCATCAGGAGCTGGTTGTGGTCGACGGCGAGGTTAGCGTCTTCGAAGGTAGGCGCGCACTCAAACTGGTTGGGAGCTACTTCGTTGTGACGCGTACGCAGCGGAATACCCAACTTGTTGGCTTCCTCCTCAAAGTCTAGCATGAAGGCATGCACCCGGCTCGGGATAGAGCCAAAGTAGTGGTCTTCGAGCTGCTGGCCCTTGGCTGGCGCATGGCCGAACAGGGTGCGGCCGGTAAACACCAGGTCAGGACGGGCATTAAACAACGCCTTATCTACCAGGAAATATTCCTGCTCGATGCCCAGCGTTGTGTTCACGCGCTGTACATCCTTATCGAAATACTGGCAAACGTCAACGGCCGCTTTCTCCAGGGCAGCTAGCGACTTTAGCAGCGGGGCTTTATAGTCGAGTGCCTCGCCGGTGTAGGACACGAAAATCGTGGGGATGCATAGCGTTTTGGCACCTGCCGTTTCGATGATGAACGCAGGCGAGGTAGGATCCCAGGCAGTGTAGCCACGGGCCTCGAAGGTATTGCGAATACCACCGTTGGGGAACGACGACGCATCGGGCTCCTGCTGCACCAGCGCCGAGCCTTTAAAGTTCTCAATGGGCCGCCCGTCGGAGTTCAGGTCAAAAAATGAGTCGTGCTTCTCGGCTGTAGAGCCTGTGAGTGGCTGAAACCAGTGCGTGTAGTGCGTAGCGCCTTTGGCCATGGCCCAGGTCTTCATAGCAGCGGCTACAGCATCGGCCACGGAGCGCTCCACGGCGGCACCCTGTTTGATGGCATTCTGTAGCTTCTTGAAATACTCACCGGGCATATTTGCCCGCATCGCATCCAGATTAAAGACGTTTTTACCGAAATTATCGGAGCGGCGCTCAGTAGAGGTGAAAACCGGCAACGGCTGACGCGTGTCAGCAAGTTCAAGAGCTTTAAAGCGAAGAATGGCCATGTAAGAAAGTGAACAGGATAAGGTTGGCAGTTGACGGGTGGTGTTAGCAAAGGTAAAGCACCATTTTTTTAAAAACCAAACCTGTACCCCCTTATTTTTTCACCCCTCTAACGATAAAAAACAGTTGTTTGGCACTGGTATCCCCTAAAAAATTACCCCAGTCGTCAACTAAAACGTTTGAAAAACAACCTGACTTTTATCCTTTGTTTTAGTGCTGCTGTTCAGAAAACGTTTGCGCTTATGTAAGCGGGCATTTTTTTTCAGCGACGCCTACTTTGCGCAGTTGGTAGGCATAGGCGGGAAGCATTCTTCACTGCTTCTATATTTTATCGAGGCCCATATGGTCTTTGTGCTAACACCCTGGGCACGACCAGCTACTTTTGCGCTGTGAATACTACTCGCTTTGCTTTTCAGCCTCGTTATTTTCTGTTCTGGCTGCTTTTTTTCGTTGTTGCCAAGCTTCTTTTTCTTGTTTATCAGTGGGCTGACACTGCTATGCTGCCCCTGAGTACGGTTGCCCGCATCTTCGGCTACGGCTTGCGGCTGGACGCTTCGGCCACAGCTTACCTGTGCCTCCTACCCTTTGCGCTTCTCACCTTGGGCGGCTTGCTAGGTCCCAATTTTCGGCTGGAGCGACTGGTACGCGGTTTTTCAGCGGTGGCGGGCGTGGTCGTCTCGTTTCTGTCGGTGGCCGATCTGGCGTTGTATCAGGCCTGGGGATTTCGACTGGATGCCACGCCGCTGCAATATCTGAATACGCCCGGCGAAATGGCGGCCTCGGCGGCCTCGGCTCCTCTGCTGCTGCTAGTGGCCTTATTTATAGGTCTGCTTCTGGTAGGCTGGCTCTTATATAAAGGAGTGGTAGGCAGGCTGCCACCCCTACCCTTGCACACGGGCCGAGGTAGGACCGGACTGATTGGCGCCTTGTACATGCTGCTGCTGGTGGTGCCCCTGCGCGGTGGCTTGCAGCAGATTCCGATCAACCAGAGCGACGTATACTTTTCGCCGCAGCCCTTTGCCAACCATGCGGCCGTGAATGTGCCTTGGAACGTGATGAACTCACTGTTCTTGCAGAATGCTGGCCCCAATCCATATCACTTCATGCCCGACACCACGGCGTCTCGCCTGGTTGCGGCTCTATACCACCAGCCAGATTCAGCGGCGGTGCCACCTACCCTATTGCGTACGCCGCGGCCCAACGTGCTGTTTATTATACTGGAAAGCTTTACGGCCAAGCTGGTGGGCAGCCTAGGCGGTGAAACTGGCGTGACACCTACCCTGGATAGCTTGAGCCACACAGGAGTGCGGTTCAGCCAAGTGTATGCGGCCGGCGACCGGAGCCAGAAGGGTTTGGTGGCCCTGCTCTCGGGCTACCCCAATCAGCCTACCACCAGCATTATCAAGTATCCGCGCAAAACTGAGCGGTTGCCCCAGCTGGTAGGCTCTCTGCGGGCGGCGGGGTACTCGTCGCACTATTATTATGGTGGCGAGCTGGCTTTTGCCAACATGAAAAGCTACCTGGTAGCCGGCGGCTATGATGCCCTAACGGAACGGGCCGATTTTCAGCCCGCGGAGCAAAACTCGAAGTGGGGCGCCCACGACCATGTGCTGTTCCAGCGCATCCTTACCGACTTGGAACATCAGCGGCAGCCGTTCTTCGTGACGGCTTTCACGCTCAGCAGTCACGAGCCGTTTGACGTGCCCATGCGCACGCGTTTCCCCGGTACCAGCGAGGCTAGCCTGTTCCGCAACTCCATCTACTACACCGACCACGTGCTAGGACAGTTTCTGCGCGTGGCCCGCCAGCAGCCGTGGTGGCAGAACACGCTGGTGGTGCTGGTAGCCGACCACGGCCATCCGCAGCCCGGCAACACGCGCAACTACGCCCCCAAGAAATTCCATATCCCGCTGGTGCTGGCGGGCGGCGCGTTGCTACCTGCTGCGCAAGGACGCACGATTGATGTGCTGGGCTCTCAAACAGATGTAGCGGCTACGTTGCTAGGCCAACTAGGGCTACCGGCCGTGTCTTACCCCTTCAGCCGCGACCTGTTGCGCCCCACAACGCGCCCCTTCGCCTTTTACTGCTTTACTGATGGGTTCGGCCTACTCACTCCACAAGACACGGTAGTATACGACAACGTGGGTAGGCGCGTGATTCGGAAAACGCCTGGTACTACGGCTGCCCAGCTTCAACTGGGCCAAGCGTATCAGCAGGTAACGTTCGAGGACTTCTTGCGGAAATAGAATACCCTGCTTCCCACCTCGGGGTTATATCATTCAGCGCCTGCGTCGTATCTTTGCAGCTTGCTTATGGAAACCAGAAAAGTTGCCTTTTACACGCTGGGCTGCAAACTCAATTTCTCCGAGACGTCTGCCATTGGGCGGCAGTTTGAGGAACACGGCTTCGAGAAAGTAGCCTTTGAGGACGCCGCCGATATTTACGTTATCAATACCTGCTCGGTCACGGACCACGCCGACCGCAAGTGCCGCAAGGTGGTGAAGGAAGCTCTCAAGCACAACCCCGAGGCTTTCGTAACCATCGTGGGCTGTTACGCGCAGCTCAAGCCCCAGGAAATTGCCGAGATTCCCGGCGTGCACGCCGTGCTGGGGGCTGCCGAGAAATTCCGGCTGGTGGAAACGCTGGCGGGTTTTGAGAAGCCCGCCGCCGGGCCAGGGCGCGTGTACGCGTCGCCTATCAGCGAGGCTACCGAGTTTCACGCGGCCCACAGTTTTGGCGACCGGACGCGTACGTTCCTGAAAGTGCAGGACGGCTGCGATTACTCTTGCTCGTTTTGCACCATCCCGCTGGCGCGCGGCCACAGCCGCTCCAACTCGGTGCAAAGCGTGATAGAGCGCGTGGAAAAGCTGGCCGCTACTGGTGTGAAGGAAATCGTGCTGACGGGCGTGAACTTGGGCGATTTTGGCCTGCAAGGCCCGGAGCGCGAGCGGCGCGAAAACTTCTACGATTTGGTACGCGCCTTGGATGAGGTGGAAGGTATCAACCGCTTCCGCATCAGCTCCTGCGAGCCCAACCTGCTCTCCGACGAGATTATCCGGTTTGTAGCCCAGTCGAAGCGGTTTGCGCCACATTTTCACATTCCGTTGCAATCAGGCTCCAATAAAATTCTGGGCTTGATGCGCCGCCGCTACCGCCGCGAGCTGTACCAGGAGCGCGTGCGCCTGATCAAGGAGGTGATGCCCCACGCCTGCATCGGGGTAGACGTGATTGTAGGTTTCCCTGGCGAAACCGAAGCCGACTTCCTTGACACGTATCAGTTTTTGAATAATTTGGATGTGAGCTATTTGCACGTATTTCCGTACTCGGAGCGGGCCAATACACTGGCGCCTACCCTTCCTGGTCGGGTGCAGGACCGCACCCGTCACGAGCGCACCACGCAGCTGCGCAGCCTGTCGGAAAAGAAGAAGCGCTTCTTCTACGAGCAGCACGCCGGCCAGGAAACCGAAGTACTGTTTGAGGACGACGTGACCAACGGGCAGATGGAAGGCTTCACGCCCAACTACATCCGCGTAACGGCCAAATACGACCCGCTACTAGTAGGCGAGCTGAAGCGCCTGCGCCTTACCACCGTAACGGCCCAAAACCTGATGGAGGTAGAAGAGCTTGGGGTAGAAGTATTCCAGCATTAATTACGAAAACCACTGAAGCGCGGCAAGGCGCGGGGCAACTGGCCACTATGGCTGGCAGCCCTGCGCCTTGCCGCGTTTTGTATTGCAAAAACGACGGTTTGTGTTGCGGCAACAGTAGGCGGCCACCCCACCTTTGTAGCACGCTGGTTGTTACACGAGCGGTACTCTACCCCCTACCCTATGCACCTCACCGATTATCGTACCCTGGGCCGCTCCGGCCTACTGGTTAGTCCGCTTACGCTAGGCACCATGACGTTTGGCACGCCGCGCTGGGGTTCCGCCGATGACGTGTCGCAGGCTATTTTTGATGCCTACGTGGATGCCGGCGGCAACTCCATCGACACGGCCAATGTGTATGCCAAGGGCCGCAGCGAGGAGCTAGTAGGCAGCTACATAGCTGAGCGGGGCCTCCGCGACCAGCTGGTACTGGCTACTAAATTTGCGTTCAACACTGCACCCGGCAACCCACACGCCGGCGGCAACGGCCGCAAGCATATCTACCAGGCCCTGGAAGCCTCGCTGCGCCGCCTGCGTACCGACTACATCGACCTGTATTGGCTGCATGTGTGGGATATGGTAACGCCCGTAGAAGAGGTACTGCAAACCTTGGGCGACCTGGTGCGCGCCGGCAAAATCCGCTACTTCGGCTTTTCTGATGTACCAGCTTGGTACGCTACCAAGGCTGCCACGCTGGCCCAGGTGCACGCCCTACCCGGCCCCATTGCTATGCAGCTGGAATACTCGCTCGTAGAGCGTCACATTGAGCAGGAGCACGTTCCCGCTGCCCGCGAGTGCGGCCTGGGCATCCTACCCTGGAGCCCCTTAGCGGCGGGCTTCCTGGCTGGCAAATACCAGCGTCACGCCGCCGGTACGACCGGCGAAGGCCGGCTGAGCGGCAGCAATCCGTTTGGGGACTCCAAATTTACGGACCACAACTGGCGCGTGCTGGATGCCTTACGGGCAGTGGCCACACAAGCTGGCCGGCCGCTGGCCCAGGTGGCACTGGCCTGGGCCACAGCCCAGCCCGGCATTACGTCACTGATACTGGGCGCCAGCCGCTTGGAGCAGTTACACGATAACCTGGCTTCGCTGGACCTCACGCTTACCCCCAACCAACTCCAACAGCTCAGCGAAGCCAGCGCCCTACCCCCGGCTTTCCCCTACGGCATCTTCACGCCCGCCGTGAACAAAAGTATTTTCGGCGGCAACGCTGTACAGGGCTTGCAATAGCTTTATCTAATAGATTTCGCCATCCCCAAGAGGCCGTTTGAGTTGGCTAAAAGGTAATTGGAATAATACAGAGACGCATACTTGCGTCTCGTCGTTGAACGATTCAAGCGGTGGCCGTTCAGCGACGAGACGCAAGTATGCGTCTCTACATCGTACAGTAGTAAACTCAGACCGCCTTTTAGTCTCTCCACCATCTATACCAAATAATACCTACCCTACTGCACCGAAAAGCGAAATTCGGCTGGTGTGAGGCCCGTTTTGCTTTTGAATAACCGACTGAAATACTGTGGATACTCAAAGCCAAGTTGAAAAGCGGTTTCGTTGATGGTCAGCGAGGTAGACAGCAGCAGGCGCTTGGCTTTTTCGATCAGGGCCTGGTGGATGTGCTGCTGGGTACTTTGGCCTGTGAGGCTGCGGAGCATGTCGCTGAGGTAGGCCGGCGATACATGCAGGGCGTCGGCGAAGTGCTGCACGGTAGGGAGGGGCTGCTCGCCGTCGTCTTGGGCAAAATACGTGGTCAGTAGCTCCTCGAAGCGGCTGAGCAGGTCGTGCTCGGCGGTGCGGCGAGTAAGGAACTGCCGGTGGTAGAAGCGGTTGGCGTAGCTCAGCAGCACGTCGAGCTGCGACACCAGCACGTCCTGGCTGAAGGCATCGATGGGCTGTTCGCACTCCCGTCGCATCCCATCGAGTAGCCCGGCCAGCGCGCTTTCCTCGTGGGCCGCGAGGTGCAGGGCCTCGTGTACCTGGTAGGAGAAAAAGCCGTAGCCGGTGATTTTCTTGCCCAGCGGATATTTCGCTAGTAGATCGGGATGGAAGACCAGCATCCAGCCGCTCAGCGTCGAAATATCCAGCCCATCGTTGCCTTCGCAGAGCTGACCGGGCGCATAGAAGCCTAGCACCCCGTTGCTGAAATCGTAGTTCTGCCGGCCGTACTGCATCTGGCCGCGCAGTTCTTTTTTCAAAGCGATGATGTACAGCTGCCGCAGCGCCGGCAAGGTAGGCGGCGTGAGGTGGCGCGTTTTCTCCAGATCAATGATGGTCAGCAACGGATGCGTCGGCTCGGGAAACCCGAAATGCCGCGTGAAATCCGATACGGAGGCAAGCAACCGGAATTCTCTTGCTGAAGACTTCATGCGTTGGTTTGAAAATAGATGGTAGAAATGCAGCTGCTTCGATATTTCAGTAATGCTAAAGCAGCTGCAATGTTTTGTTAAACTTCTCGCTTATAATCCCTCTGGGTAGGCTTCACCGGCCGCACTACCCACCGGCATAATGGCTTCCAGCTCCTGTAGCTCCTGCTGCGTCAGCTCGATGCTGGCGGCGGCTACGTTTTGCTCCAGGTACTTGCGACGCTTGGTGCCGGGAATTACTACTACGTCCTGGGCCAGCACCCAGGCCAGGGCAAGCTGTGCGGCCGTCACGTCTTTTGCCTGGGCTAGGGCTTGCAACTTCTCCACCAGGTCCAGGTTTTTGTAGAAGTTTTCGCCCTGGTAGCGCGGAAAGAACCGGCGCGAATCGTTGGGCTCGAAGTCGTCGGGCGTTTTGATGTCGCCGGACAAAAAGCCCCTCCCCAGCGGCGAGTAGGCCACAAAGCCAATGCCCAGCTCACGCGCCGCCGCCAACGTGCCTTTCTCTTCCACTCCTCGGTCAAACAGCGAGTATTCCGTTTGCAGAGCCGAAATGGGGTGCACCTGATGCGCCCGGTGCAACTCGTCGGCGGATACTTCGCTTAGCCCCAGGTAGCGCACTTTGCCTTCTTCTACTAGGCGGCCCATAGCGCCTACCGTGTCTTCCAAGGGCGTATTGGGGTCGATGCGGTGCAGGTAGTACAGGTCTACGTAATCGGTGCCGAGATTGCGCAAGGAGCGCTCAATGGACTTGCGCATGTACTCGGGGCGGCCGTTGTAGCCACCGGTCCAGTTCTCCTGGTCGTCTACCTCAAAGCCAAATTTGGTGGCCACAAGGTACTTATCGCGCTGGCCAGCCAGGACTTTGCTGATCAGCCGCTCGTTGAGCATGGGACCATATAGGTCAGCGGTGTCCAGCATATTCACACCCAGCTCCAGGGCGCGATGCAGGGTTGCCAGGCTTTCCTGCTCGTCGGCCGCGCCGTACACGCTCATGCCGTTGACGCCGCCGGTCATGCCCATGCAGCCCAGTCCCTCGACGGGCACTTCCAGGCCCTGGCTGCCCAAGGCTACTCGTTTGATGTTGCTCATGATGGTGTTGTACCTACTTGTTGAACTATCTTTTTGCTCAACAAAGGTCCAGCATTGGCTAACCGTGGCGCGTATACAAACTGTGGGGAATGCTACACAAAACGCAGTAGCGCTTTGTAAATCATAAAAAAAGCACCGGTGGCTACCGGTGCTCTCTATTACTATTGGCTTCAACAAGCAGTCTACTTAGCTAAGCTGCCGTTGCATCATCTCCATCATCTGTTGCATCATGCGCTGCTGCTCCTGCAAATGCTGGTTGCGCATCTCAGCCATAGCCAGCTGATGCGCCATTTGCTGCGTGTAGAGAGCCGTTTGCCAGCTTGCATCGGAGGCAGCGGCAACAGCAGGCGTGGCAGGTACGGCCGCTGGCGGAGCGACGGCGGGTGCTGGCGCAGGGGGTAGCGTAGCCGTAGGTGGTGTAGGAGCCGGTGCTTCGGGTACAGGTTCTGGGGCCACGGGAGCCGGAGCAGGTGTCGGTGTAACTGGGGCAGGTGCCACAGGCTCTGGTTCGGGCAACTCCTCTACGGGTGTCGGCGCGGTGGCCGCGACCGGTGGAGCAGCCACAAACTGCGCCGCCTCCACAGCAGGAACCGTAGTGGCAAACATGCTACCTGTCCCCTGCATCAACCAATCTTTCGACACAGCTGGGTACACTTCAAATATCTTACACAAAAGGTCAAACCCCGGCTTATTGCGCTCGTCTACAAGATGTTGAATCACTGTAGCCGTCTTATCTAATGACATAGCAAAGGCATTTTTGGAAATACCCAATTGTGCTATCAGCTGGCTGATTCGTTGTCCTACTGTGCTACTTGTGGCCATGTACGCTACCTTCTGTGAAAGCACAAATATATACTTGTTTTTACATATCCATAATAATACCATTTGTATAATAACGTTTCAAACAGGGCTAAAATCAAAAAGGGAGTGAACAGGAATACCGCCACATGACTGCATTCCTGTTCACTCCCTTTCTTGAATCCTCTAGCTCCGTGTTAAACCGGGAGCGAAATAGCGTGAGAAATTACTCGTAGCGCAGCGACTCGATGGGGTCGAGCTTGGCGGCTTTGCTGGCTGGGTAGTAGCCTGAGGCTAGCCCGACACTCACGCAAATCAGCAGGCCCAGCGTAATCCAGAGCCAAGGCACCAGGAAGCCACCGCCTCCTACAAACAACATCACGCCGTTGCCCATGGCCACGCCCAGCAGTACGCCCAGCGCGCCGCCCAGCAGGCAAATCACAATGGCCTCCATCAAGAACTGCTGCCGGATCTGGCGGGAGGTAGCGCCCAACGCCTTACGAATACCAATTTCGCGGGTGCGCTCCGTCACAGATACCATCATGATGTTCATCAGGGCAATGCTGGCCCCGAGCAGCGTGATGAACCCTACCAGAAAGCCTCCGATGCGAATGTTGCCCGACAGCTCATCGAGCTTGGCGGCCAGTGAGTCGCTACGCTCTACCTCGAAGGAATCGGGCTGGCCGAGGGCGTCGCGGCGCACGGCGCGCATGGTACCCGTAGCTAGGCCCGTAAGGTAAGTCAGGTTGTTGGGGTCGGGCGTGGCCGTTTTGATTTCGTAGTTGAGGGCCTGCTGCCGGGGCATCTGGTTGCCGGTTATCAGCGGAATCAGCACGGTACGGTCGGCGCCGCCGCCACCCATGGTGCTGCCGCTTTTTTCCAGCTGACCTACCACCAAGAAGCGGCGGCCCATCAGATAGATGTACTGCCCTATCGGGCTTTGGCTTGGAAACAGCTTGTCTTTGATTTCCTGACCCACAATGGCCACATTGGCGCCGCTTTCCAGCTCGGCCGCCGAAAACGTGCGCCCCGCCAGCAGGTTGAAGCTCTGAATCAGCAGGTAATTATCATCGCCGGCCACCACGCGCATATTGGGGTTGGTCTTTTCGCTGCCGGCCTTCACCTCTACGGCTCCCGAGATAAAGGCCGAAATGCCTACCCTCCCCTCGTCGCCGATCTGCTGCTTGTACTGCCGAGCCTGCAAGTAGGTGATGGCCGGGTACACCTTTTCCTGCACGCCCCCACGCCGGGAGCGGTTGTTGTAACCCCTGGCGCTGATTTCGAACGAGTTGGCTCCCAGGCTGGCAAAGGTCTGACTCAGCGAGAATTTCATGGCATCAATAGCCGTCAGAATGCCCACCAGGGCCATGATGCCAATGCTCACGATAAGCGCCGTGAGAACGGTGCGCAGCAGATTGCTCTGAATGGAACGGAACGCCTCCTTTATGTTTTCTAAAAAGTGCATGGCAAAACGTGGTGCAGCTACCGGGCAACGGGCCAGGTAGTGGGTAGTGCAAGGTAGGCGCTTTCGGCGCAACTCCGGCCTCGTTTCGCTACATTTGTTTAGATAGGATACCAGCTGCCGATCGGGCCTACGGGCTTGACAACCGGCGCAGTATACGGGCTTATACCTCATTTTTCGGGCTAGGCGCGTTGTTCTTTTTTTGCGGTTTCTAGTCGTTTACTCTATGCTGATAAAGCGTTTATATTCTTTCCTGCTGCTGGCTGTTCTGTGGCTGAGTGCGCCCGCAGCAGCGTGGGCCAACCACATCCTTATTCCCATGGATGAGGCGCAGAAGGAGCACCTGAAAGCCTACGGTATGGCCTACTGGCTGCTGGGCAAGCAAGTGGAGGTAGACTGGCTGCTGAATTACCGGGGCGGCGCTTTTGCATTCGATGCAGTGGCCGGCGCCGAAAACGAGCTGGCCGTGCGAGGCGTCACGTACCAGGTGATTTCGGAGGCGCAGTACACCAGCGTGCTCAGCCAGATTGCCGACCCCAACGCCAACATGGACATCATGAAGCTGGAGAAGGTGCCCAAAATTGCGGTGTACACGCCCAAGGGCAAACAGCCCTGGGATGATGCCGTGACGCTGGTGCTGACATACGCCGAAATTCCTTACACCCAAATTTACGACGACGAAGTGCTGCGCGGCGACTTGCCCAAGTACGACTGGCTGCACATTCACCACGAAGACTTTACAGGCCAATACGGCAAGTTTTTCCGCAACTACCGCTTCCGGCCCTGGTACCAGCAGCAACAGCGCGACTCTGAGGCCGCGGCCAAGCGCAACGGCTTTGCCAAGGTAAGCGAGATGAAAGGCGCCGTGGTGACCAAAATGCAGGCCTTTATTGCCGGCGGTGGCTTTATGTTTGCCATGTGCGGGGCCACCGACACCTACGATATTGCCCTGGCCGGCCTGGGGGTAGACATGGTAGAGAATATGTACGACGGCGACGCGGCCGACCCGCAGGCGCAGAGTAAGCTCAACTTCAACCGCACGCTGGCCTTCCAGAACTTCCAGATTGTGCGCGACCCGTACGAGTACGAATTCTCTAACATCGACATGCAGCCTGCCGAACGGGGTGTGTACGAGGGCAACGACTACTTCCAGCTGTTCACCTTTTCGGCCAAGTATGACCCTGTGCCTACCATGCTCACGCAGGACCACGAGAAGGTGATAAAAGGCTTTATGGGCCAGACTACGGCCTTCCGCAAGTCGCTCATCAAGCCCGATGTAGTGGTGATGGGCGAAAATAAGGCCTCGGGCGAGGTGCGCTACATGCACGGCACGCTGGGCAAAGGCACCTGGACGTTCTACGGCGGCCACGACCCCGAGGACTACCAGCACATGGTAGAGGAAGAACCTACCGACTTAGCCCTGCACCCCAACTCGCCTGGCTACCGCCTGATTCTCAACAACGTGCTTTTCCCGGCCGCGAAGAAGAAGAAGCAGAAAACCTAAAATCTCCTTGTCCTCCTGAGCAGTGCGAAGGACCTTCTCACGCGTGAACGACTGACGTACCAACGACTCGTTCACGCGTGAGAAGGTCCTTCGCGCTGCTCAGGAGGACAGTGCTAGTATATTTGCCCTGACTTTCTTTGCCCTACCTCCAAAACCCTCAACCTCTATGACCAGCCGTCGGAACTTTGTTAAGAATAGCGTAGTCGCGGGCCTTTCTGCTTCCCTTTTGCCTGGCATGGCCGCCGCGGCCGTGCCCGCAGCCGCTCCCAAAACCCGCTGGAAGCACTGGGTCTGGACCAACCCCGACGCCAAAGACACCGAGCAGCAACTGGCCGAGCGCTACCGCAAATATTACGAAGCCGGCGTGCGAGGCATCTTCTTCGAGGCCGACAGCGAAAAGCACTGCCGCGCCGCTAAGGCTCAGAAACTGGAAGCGCACCGCTGGATCTGGACCATGAACCGCGGCGAGAAGTCGCTACTGCAAGCCCACCCCGAGTGGTACGCCGTGAGCCGCACGGGCAAGTCTTGCGCTACCCACCCGCCCTACGTGGATTACTACCGCTGGCTGTGCCCGTCACGCGAAGAGGTAAAAAAATACCTGGAGGACGATTACGCCGCCGCGCTGAAAAAGGACTACGTAGACGGCGTGCACCTCGATTACGTGCGTTTCTGCGACGTGATACTCCCCGTAAATCTGTGGGATACGTATAAGATTGTGCAGACTAGTGAGTTGCCCGAGTACGATTTTTGCTACTGCTCCGTGTGCAAAGCCGCCTACAAAGCCGAGCACGGCATCGACATTGATACGGTGCAGTACCCCGAGGCCAGCCCTTCGTGGCGCTTGTTTCGCTACCAGCGCGTGAACCGGGTGGTGGAGCGCCTGACGAAAGTAGCCCAGCAATACAAGAAGCCCATCACGGCAGCCGTGTTCCCTACCCCCGACATTGCCCACCGCAACGTGAAGCAGGATTGGGTGAACTGGAACATCAGCGGTGTGTGCCCTATGATTTACCACGGTTTCTACAAAGAAAACGTAGCCTGGATTGGGCAGGCCGTGGCCGAGGGCGTGCAGGCACTCAAGGGCAAATTTCCTCTCTACGCCGGCCTGTATTTGCCTGATTTCAAAAATGATAAAGAAGTGCAGCAAGGCATCGAAAACGCCCTGCGCAATGGCGCGGCCGGCGTGTCGCTGTTCGGCGACGTGTCGGATGGGGCGCTGCTGGCGCTGAAAACGGCATCTGCGCAGGTAACAACGGCGCAGTAAGGCTTCGTTTGCTATAGAAAAAGACCGTCATGCTTCGACTCCGCTCAGCATGACGGTCTTTTAGTGCTTCTATTTCTATTTCACCTCTTTGAATAGCGGCGCGTGAATCTTGCGTAGCGTTTTCACCGGGATTTTAATGACTTCCCGATCATACGTCAGCAGGCCGTTTACCTCGCCCTCCACATCAGTGGTTTGGGTGTAGACGGCGGCTGAGAGTGCCCGGTTCCGGTAATACTCAATGATTTTGGCGTATTTCTTCCGGTAGGCGTCTTCCACAGTTTTGGCGTCGCGGTAGGTTTGGTAGCCCCAGTTGCGCATTTCGGGGTTCCAGAGGTGCCCCTCGATGGGCCAGCCAATACCGCCGAATTCTCCTATCACCACGGCGCGGTTGGGTTTGGCTTCGGGGGCGCGGGGCTCCTCTTCGTAGGTATGAATATCGAAGAAGTCGCCGGCGCCCCGGTCGTTCCAGCCACTCACGGCATTCACTAGGCGGCTGGGGTCGAGCTTCTGCACGTGGGCGGCGAGGCGCTGGTTATCGTATTCGCCCCAACCTTCGTTGTGCACCACCCAGGTCACAATGCTGGGGTGGTTGTAGAGGCGGTCGATCATACGGTGCAGCTCCAGTTCAAACTGCTCTTTGGCCAGCGAGCGGCGCAGTGGCTCCTGCTTCACACCTTCGTGGTCGTTTTGGGAAGTATGGTCGAGGAAGCCCGAGGGCATATCCTGCCAGATCAGGATGCCCAAGCGGTCGGCTTGGTAGTAGTAGCGGTCGGGCTCTACCTTGATGTGCTTGCGCAACATATTGAAGCCGGACTGCTTCAGGAAGTCCAACTCAAAGATCATAGCCTCATCCGAAGGCGGCGTGAGCAGCCCGGCCGGCCACCAGCCTTGGTCGAGCGGGCCGTTTTGAAATACGAACTTATCATTGAGCAGCAGCACGGGCTGCCCCTGCACCGGCCCTGGTCCCAGCGCAATCTTGCGCATGGCAAAGTAGCCCGTCACTACATCCGTGGGCGTGCCTACCACGTTGGCTTTGGCGTAGGCATCGGCTAGGGCCCGGCCACCGCGGGGGCGCTTGTTGCGGGCCATATCACCGAAAGGGTCCTCCACGGTTACCAGCTCGGTTTTCACATCATACAAAAACGGCTTATCAGGCGACCATAGCTTGGGGTTCTTGATGGGTAGGTAGGCTATCTGCCCTACCTTAACCACGGTGCTAGCCACCGTTTTCTTCCCATCTATGGCCGTGATGCGGATGGCGCTCGTGTAGTTTCTTTCGCTGACCGGACGGTGCAGAAGGGCCTCCACGCGCAGGCGGCTGGAGTCAACTTCGGGCGTCAGGCGCACCTCTTCGAGGTAGCCGGCGGTGGGCACGGGTTCCATCCATACCGTTTGCCAGATACCTGATACGGGCGTGTACCAAATACCCTCAGGATTAGTTACTTGCTTACCACGGGGCTGCTCGCCGGTAGAGCTCGGATCGGTCACGCCCAGCACCAGCTCGTTGTCACCCTCGGTTTTCAGGAAGTCCGTAATGTCGAAGCTGAACGGATCGGAGCCGCCGGTGTGGCTGCCTACCAGGCCACCGTTCAACCATAGGCTGCACTCGTAGTCTACGGCCCCAAAGTGCAGCAGCACCCGCTGGCCCTGCCACTGCGTGGGCACTTGCACATAGCGCCGATACCACAGGCGCTGCTCGGGGCGCAGGGGCTTGGTCACGCCCGAAAGAGTCGATTCTACGCAGAAGGGTACCAGAATCTTACCCTCAAACGAGGTAGGCGCGGGTACCGTTTGGGTGGTGATGGCGTAGTCCCATTGCCCGTTCAGGTTTTGCCACTGCGGGCGCACTAGCTGGGGGCGCGGGTATTCGCGCCAGGCATTATCGGGGGTAATTTTCTTTTCCCACCGGCTCATAATGGGTGCCTTGCGCACCTCAGGCGGCGCGCTGGCCGGTGCCTGGGCCCAGGCACTCGGCATGGCACCAAGTAAAGAGGCGCCAAGACTGAAAAGTAAACCAATACGTTTGACGTGCATCATGCGAGTAGGGTTTTGGTGAGTATAGAGGCGTGTAAGTGGTCGTAGCACGGCATGTTACCAAAAATTCGTGATACCCCGCCCAACCTGTAGCAAAGACTACCCCCTACCCGCTAAGGCTGCTTACCTACACCTATTGCTTTCGTCACCCTACTCCCCCTACCCTTAGTGCATGCGGTCGTCGCGCACAGGTAGGTTGATTACGATGTCGCCTTCAATTTTCAACAGCTCTTGCAAGCGCGCGTCTACCTCCTTGGGGTCGCAGTATTCCTTGGCCAGGTCCACATAGCTCACAAAGTGGCCGGCTTCCGACACCATCAACTCGTAGTAGAACTGGCTCAGCTCGGGGTCTGGAATGTGTTTCCAGAGCAGCTTGAACCGCTCGCAGCTGCGCGCCTCAATCAGGGCCGATACCAGGAGTTGGTCCATGAGCTGCCGCTCGCGGGCACCGCCCTTGCGCACGTGCGTCATTAGTTGCACCACGTACTCGTCGCGGCGGGGGCGGCCCAGCTGGTGGCCGCGCTTGCGCAGCTCCTCCAGCACCCGCTCAAAATGGCTCCATTCCTCGGCTACCAGCAGCGTTAGCTCATCTACCAGCCGCGTTTTTTCCGGATACTTCACAATCAGCGAAATGCCGGTGCTGGCCGCCTTCTGCTCGCAGTAGGCGTGGTCGACGAGAATATCTTCGATGTTTTTGCTGGCAATATCCACCCACCGTGGGTCGGTATTCAGCTTGAGCTTGAGGATGGTTTTTTCTTTCATGAATTAGATGATTGAATGGCTTGATAGTTAAATGGTTGGCTCTTCAATCACTAGCTGGTTGTTTGTAGGCGTAGCCATTAGACATCCAACCATCAAGCCATTCAACCATTTGCCTCCTAATTAAAGAACTGCCAGCGGATGCCGAACTGGATGCGGCGCTGCTGAGCGGTGTAATAGGGCGTGGTGAAATAGCCGTTGCCGGCCAGGCCCTGGTTGAGGTAGGCCACCTTCACGAACACGCCCACCGTTTTCACATCGGCCGCCAGAAATACGTTGATAACCGGATAGTTGCGAATCGTGAAGCTATTCTGTAAGTAAAACTGCTGGGTGCTGGGGCTGTACTGATACGCCCGGTAGCTCGACTGGTAGTACATCTCGGCCCCAATCTGCCCGAACAGCGCCTTGCGGAAAATCTCGTTCTGGTAGTACACCCGCGACAGCGACACCAACTCCGGAATACGAATCGGGTCGTCGTCGCCCGTTCCCTGGCCGCCGAGCGTGAAGGTGCCCTGGTTGTCGAAATGCACTTTACCGTAGTTGAAGCGGTGCCGGGCCGTGAGAGTCACAAGTTGCTGGGCATTCTCAGCATTTCGGGGCCGTCCGTCGGTTCCATAATATACCAAGGAGGTTATATTAATCAGAGCCCCGGAGGCATTAAATTGGTGGCTGCCCAGCTTCTGCGAGAAATAAGCAGAAAACTGCTGCACGTTGGTATTATCTAACGTACTATCACCCTTTTTAGGGCGATACTCCCATTGGAAGTGATTACCGCTAAATAATTGCTGAGTAAGGGTAGGTGAATACCTTACTAAAAGAAGCTCCCCTGTTAGCGGTCCTAACTTTGCCTGTCCGCGAAATTTATACTCATCATTTAGAATCAGGTATTCGCCTTCTGCCTGAATTGCAAATTGTTTGTAGTTGAATGCCGCATTACCCCCCACAAATACCTGGCCTGCAATTGATTTACCTTCACCTCGGTACACGTCCAAAGGCGTCAGCTTACGCGCATCGGCTGGTGTAGTAGTGCTAAGCAACGGCAACTGCGGCGAGCGGCCAGCCGAGTCGGTACCAGTTACGGTAGAAAACAGGCTTTCCAGGCGCAGGCTGATGTCGCGGCGGCGGGCGTACACGCGGTATTCTACCAACGAACCTTTCCAGGTGGTAGTCCCCAGAAAGCCCAACGTGTTTTCTACCTGATGGTAGGAGGCAATATCGTTGGTTTTGGTGAGGTTGAGGAAGGTATTGGGGTAGCCGGGATATTCAGGCCGGCCTCCTACGCGTACAATACCGTTGTCGTAAAAGCGGTTGCGCTGGGAACTGTAATCCAGCACGTGAAAAGCCGTGAGGCCCTGTCCCAGCAGCCGGTAGGTGTGCGCCAAATGCACATTGTTGCGCTCCTCCTCGTTGGCGGCAGTGGCGCCCCCGGCAGACGTCTGCAACCACGTGGATTGCGTGCTGGGCTGGATGAACAATAATCCATTCCCAACCAAGGAGTCGGCCGCTACCGGGTCACTATCGCGCCGGATACCACCCTGCTCGATGGCGCGGTGCCGGGAGGTGGTGACATTGAACAGGCCGTGGTACCGATCGTTGGGCGATTGGTAGCGCATGAACACCAACACGTTGGTGTGGCGCACCAGGTCTTGCCGGCCAGTCGGGTCGCCTACCGTACGGGTAGAGGTAAACCGCTCGTACACCGCCCCCACGTTGAAATACTTTTTTACGCTACGTGAATAAGACAGCCGGAACGTCGACTCGCCGGTACTGCCCGAGTTGAACTGAAAATACGAGTAAGGCGAGCGAGTATCGTAGTAGGGAATAGTGGCCGGATTGATGGCGTACTTATCAAACACGTTGCGGCCCAGGCGGTTGCCCAACTGCGTATTGGTCTGCCACAACAGCGGCCGGGTGGCAGTGCCCAGGTTGCCCAGGTCCTGCTGAAACGTGCTGTCGTGTAGCCAATAGCGCTGCTGGGGTAGGCGCGTGAGAGTGGTATCAATCATGACCGGCGTGATGGTATCGCGCAGCACATCGGCCTCTCGGATGATGAACGTGGTTTTGGGCCCGTAGAGCACCTTCGTGGAGTCGTCCACAATCTGGGCGTGGGTAACCAGGGGTAGCAACCACACCAGCACAAGCAGCGGCACCAGCCAGCTTCTCCGGTTCAGCGGCAACGAAAACCACCGGCGCAGTAGCCGGCTTGCAAGCAGAAAACGAAACAAATCAGACAACAGCGTGGGGCTGAAAATAAGGTGTCAGCAGTGCCAGCAGGCGACTTTCACCGTCGGCCAGAAACTGCACATCAATCGGAATATAAAATAAAGGCCAGTTGGCTACTATCGCCTGTAAGACAGGTACCTGCAGGCGGGCAGCATCTTTCTGCGTGGTGAAAACGCTGACGCCCGGCCGTAATTGCGCAGCCACCTGTCCAAGCTCGGTTTCGCTGAACAAATGGTGGTCGGCAAAGGCTGCGTGGTGCACCACGTGGTACCCTGCGGCTTGCAGATACGCCCGCAACGGCGCCGGATTTGCAATTCCCGTCAGCAACACTACCTCCTGGCTTGCAGTTATTTGCAAAGCATTCACAGCCACAGGTGCACCGTATTGGTAGGTAGAGAAAAACACTGATACTTGGGGGAGAGCGTAGCGCCGCACACGCCGCGTAATCTCCTGCTGCTGAGCAGCAGTTAGGTGTGGGTCGCACTTGGTGACAATCACGGCGTCAGCCCGTTGGGCACCCGCCCGGCTTTCGCGCAGGAGCCCAGCCGGCAGTACGTAGTCTTCGTAGAATGGGCGCTGCTGCTCGGTCAGCAACAGATTGAGGGTAGGGCGTACGCGGCGGTGCTGATAAGCATCGTCGAGAACCACGGCGGTAGGCGGCTGCGACAGAGCCAGTAGTTGCCGGATGCCGGCGCACCGGTCTTCGCTCACGGCCACGGGCACTTGCCCGGCAAACTCTTGGAAATACTGCCGGGGCTCGTCGCCGATGATCTGGGCAGTATCGGAGGGGGTGGCGAGGCGGTAGCCGTGGGTCTGGCGACCGTAGCCCCGGCTCAAAATAGCCGGGTGCTGACCGTGCTGGAGCAACTGGCGCGTGAGCCAGAGCACGTGGGGCGTTTTGCCGGTGCCCCCTACCCGCAGGTTGCCCACGTTGAGTACGGGCACCGAAAATTGCTCGCTGCCCTTCATATTCCCATCGTACAGCCAATTGCGCACACGCATCACACCGGCATACAGCCAGGCGAAGGGTAGCAGCAGGATGGTCAACAGCGTGGGCATGAGCGGCGAGAGAAGACCCGGCCCGCAAAAGTAGCGGGAAAACCGCAGGAAACCCGGCCCTTGTCAACCATTGCGCCGTAGGAAGACGCAGCCCTACTCCTACCCTATGCCGACCTTCGCCGACCGCCTCCTGCACTTTCTCACGACGTTTCCCCTACCCTCTGCTCCCCTACCCGAGGACGTAGCGGCTGTAAGCCCCTATCAGCAGCCCGAGCCACTACGGCTGCTCACGCAGTTTGCCGCGCGCTACTATGCTACCAACCGCCCGCGAGTAGCGCTCCTGGGTATCAATCCTGGCCGGCTGGGAAACGGCCGAACCGGCGTGGCTTTCACCGACCCTACTGCCCTCGCGGCCTGGGGCATCGAAAACGGCTTGCCGCGTCGCCGCGAACCAAGCAGCGAGTTTGTGCAGTCCGTCATTACAGCCATGGGTGGCCCACAAGTATTCTATGAGCATTTTTTCCTTGGCTCGCTCTACCCCTTGGTGCTGCTGAAAAACGAACTGAACTATAATTTCTATGACTCGCCAGCTGTGACGCGCGTCCTATGGCCCGACATTCAGCAATCCGTGCAGCAGATGACGACGGAAGTAGGGCTGGCCCGCCACGCCGCCGTGTGTCTGGGCCGCCGCAACGGGCAGTATTTCCAGCGCCTGAATGAGGAACTGCAATTGTTCGACACGCTGCACATCCTCGACCACCCGCGTTACCTGATGCAGTACAAGCGTCGGGCGCTGGCTGAGAATGTGGCCAGGTATGTGGAGGTGCTGGGCCAAGCTGTCGTTTAAGATAGACTACAAAAAAAGGCGGTCAATTAGACCGCCTTTTTCCATGATATAAATCAAAGTGTGTTACTCCAGCTTTTGAACTGGCGTAAACATGAATTCTCCAGCTCCAGCAGCTCGCACCCCAAGACGGGCATATACGACTCCTTTATTCGAGGCTGGTACGGAAACTGAAAAGCTTAGATCCTGATTTAAATTAGCCAAAGCAGCACCACTTTTCGAATTCTGGGCAGTATTGTTGACGTTATCTACAAACTGAGTCCGACTAATGAATAGCGTAACCTGATCGATATTTCTCGCAGAAACCTCTTGTTTTACCCGGCATGTGGCCGTTACAGTGTTTCCGCTTCTTTGGATAGATGCATTTTGAATTGTAAAGTACGGCTGTACAGGCACATCTAATACTGTATTACCACGCACCTGCACCTCAATAGTATCTGTGTTATCTACCCAAGGTCCATTGCCACGGGTACGTACCAGTTGGTAGTCACCATCAAAGAGCGTGGCGGTGAAAGTACCATCCTGATTAACGAAGATTGGAAACTTTTCGAAGAACTGATATCCTGGTTGCCACAACTCCAGCATAGTCGATCTGTTCCCTAAATCTTGTGAGGCATTGGACCGAACGCCCACCACTTGATCCTGATACACAATCCGGCCACTCAGCGTAGAGCTTGGTGGGTCAACGTTGTCTTTGGCGCAGCTTACCAGCAAAACAGTGCCTGCTACTAGGCTATACAATAGTGCTTTCATGAGTAGGCCTTATTGGAAGGGGTTACGAACGAGTTTAGGATTATTGTTGAGTACGCCTTGGTCAATGGCCGAATAGTAATTACCCAAGCGGAAGTTGCGCGGTGCACGGAAACGCGGTGCCTGCAACTTCAAAAACACATACTTGCCATCACGGGAGTCACCAGGCCGCACAATGCGGTAGGGATATAGCGCATATAGCACAGCATTAGGGTTGGCGCTGTTACCGTTCCACAAAACGTGAGCCCGACGCCAGCGCCTTAAGTCCCACACCCGATGATCCTCGAACGCCAGCTCCACCCGACGCTCGTTTTCCAATCGTAGGCGAGTAAGCGAGGTCAGGCTATTGGCAGGAAAGCCAGCTCGCTGCCGAACCCGGTTCACGTACGTCAGTGCCTCGGCCTGATTCCCTAATTCCAAAGCCGCCTCCGAAGCGTTCAATAACACTTCGCCCAGACGAAAACGCACCCACCACGTGTCACTCAGCACGCCACGCGTACTGGCTTTTGGTGTCGAGTCAATGTATTTACGCAGATAGAATCCTGTGTTAGAAACTTCTACCTCCGAACGCTGCGGCCCCGAGCTACCCGTTAGCAATTTGTTGTCGCCATTGGGATAGGTAGGCGGTCCATAGGTGCTTGCTAGACCGCCTTCTATGGTATTATAGGAACTACCGTTCCAAGCCATTACACCCGCCTGAATCTGCACTTCACGCCCGGCAAACGTAGTACCCGGATAGATAACCGTGCCGTAGAGCCGTGCGTCTTTATTGGCGAAGGGTGCGCTCAGATTATCATAGTAAATGAAATCGGAGTTATCTGCCGTACGAGTTTTTATTTCGCCCGATGTTCCATCCAGATATTCATATGCCTCTACCAGATTCAGTGCAGGAGTTATAATGGAAGAAGATAAGTTGTCTTCCCGAATACCGCGAGGAATGTTATCATACGTGAACCCATGACGCCGGTCTCTGGTTACCAAAAAGTCTTTAGCTAAAATTACCTCTGGGTTAGATGTTTTGCGGGTAATGGCATCGTAGAAGTTTTCCCCCAGATTTGGATTTGTAGTGTAGAGTTGGTAGGGGCCAGCCATTACTTCCTTAGCAGCGTCCAGAGCTTTCTGGTAGTACTCACGCGCCCGGCTGGCCGGAATGCCTACTTCGCCACCGGGTGTCTGAATATTCAGCCCTGACTCCGCGTTGTATTTGGCAATAGAGCCTGCGTAGAGCATGGCTCGGCATTTAAGAGCCATTGCCGCGTAGCGGTTAGCGCGGGTGTTACTAAAAGCGCTTGTGGAACTGCTGCCATCGTTGCCAATATCGTTTTTGATAGCATCCAGCTCGCTGGCCACGAAATCGTATACAGCAGCCTCTGTATCGCGAGGTTTTTGCAGCGGTGAGGGGTCGCCACTGAAGTCGTAAATCAGTTGCTGCGTAACCAGTGGAACACCGCCTTCGCGTTTCACCATCTCAAAGTACATATAAGCTCGTAAAAAGCGAAACTCTGCTTTGAATTGTTTTTTTTGCGCCTCTGGTAGCGTAGTGCTGTACTTATCAATGTTCTCTAGCGCTAGGTTGATATCGCGAATCAAGCCGTAATCCCAGTTGAACCACCGGCCGTAGCCATAATCAACTAGGTTATTAGACCCATCGCCACCGCCCGACCACGTAGCCTCGTCGTACGCCGCAAATTGCTCCCAGCCAGCATCTATCTGGGAGTGAGCCGGCAGGCGGTCATAGTTGTTAGCTAGCAGACTAGTAATCAGCGTGGCATCATTCCAGACTTGCTCATCCAGCACAATACCAGGTGGGTCTCGCTCCAGAAAGTCCTTTTCACAGGCAGAAAGGCTTAGAAGTAGTCCGGCACTGAGTGCAAGTGTTTTATAGGTAAGTTGCATGATGAAATAGGAAGATTAGAAGCCAATAGAGAAACCCGCGTTGTAGAGGCGCTGGGGAGGATATACCAGGCCACCGTTATTCGAAATTTCTGGGTCTAGGTCAAACTCCTTTAGGTTGTCAAATGAGTAGAGATTAGTGCCATTGATATACACGCGCAACGATCCTACCCCAAATCGCTCTAGGAAAGGCTTACCAACCGTATAGGCTAGTTCCAGATTGCGCACGCGTAGATACCGCACGTTGGTGAGCCAGTAGTCGCTGCGGCGGTTGTAGTTCGGGTGGCCACCGTCATCGCGCCGGATAGCCGGATACCTGCCCGGAATCCAAGGGCTATCGTTATTGAAAGGGTCTTCGCGGTGCCACCGGTCCTCGAATAGGTAGTTAGGCGACGTACCGTTGTTCTGAAACGGAATGCGCTGCTCTACCTCGCGGCGGTAGGTTTGCATGCCAGCCCCTACCAAATCGAAGTTGAGTGAGAAACCCTTGTATCCTAGACTGGTATTGAGCGCGTAGGTAAAGTAGGGTGTTGCTCCTTCCGTATAACCAATAGGCCGCTCGTCGAGGTAGTTAATAACTCCATCATTGTTTACGTCCTTGTAAATCAGGTCGCCTGGCAACTGGTTGCGGTTTCCTTGCCCATCATTGTTGACTGTGTACTCAGCAATTTGCTGTTCCGACTGGAATTGACCAATCACCTGGTAGCCCCAGTTGAGATACGCCCAACGGTCGTTGATCGAGCTGCGGTATTCTTCCCAGGAATTGCCGAAACGAGGCTTATACTGCTTCAAATCCCGGTTGCGAGCCATGGTAGCATGTGCGCTCACAGTATACGTAAAGTCGTTTACGGCACTGGAATACGTTATAATACCCTCCATACCGCGCACCGCGTCGGAGTTAAGGTTTTCTGGCGGCAGTGGATAGCCTACCTCGTTGGGCAGCAGCACATCGTAGCGACCGGCAAGTAACCCCTTACGACGACGCTCAAAGATGTCGAATTGTCCTGTTATCTTACCTTCCAGAAAACCAACATCTATACCGATGTTTGCCGTTTGGTTGGTCACCCACGATAGCGTAGTGATAGGAGGATCGCGTGGGTCGATACCAATCACGTAGCTGCCATTGAAGATGGAGCTACGATCAGGAAACCGATAACCACCTATATAGCTGAAACGGTCTACGATAAAGTTATTGTTAATCACATCGCTACCCGTACGGCCATAACTACCGCGTAGCTTCAGCTCACTAAGCACGTTTCCAATTCGCTCCTTAATGAAAGGCTCCTCGGTGATGCGCCAGCCCAGCGAAGCGCCGGGGAAGAAGCCGTAGCGACTACCTTTCCGAAACAGGAAAGAACCATCGTAACGCCCTAATACTTCTACCAGATATTTCTGCTTGTAATTATAGTTGACACGGCCAATATAGCCTGCCCGCGCCTGCTCCCGAATGGCATCATCCAAGTTTCGAGCATTAGCAAATAATAGTAGTGGAATGGTGTTGTTAGGGGGCACTGTGTTAAGACCAAACTCTCGGTCATCCGTGTCGTAACGCTCATACGCTGCTACGGCCGCTATTCCATGGTCGCCAAACGTTTTATTATAATTTAGCTGAAACTGCCCATATCGGTCAATAACATTTCGGGTCCGTCTTTCACGATATGGATTTTGGTTACCAAACGAAGGATTAGTTTCATAAGTATCAGCGGCTGCATTATAGCGATAAGCGTTGTAGGTGTATTCAAAACCGTTTGCAATGCGGTTGGCCAAGCTGTAAGATCCAATTACCTTCGCAGTCAAACCAAAGTCAAAGTCATACTGGGCTGTTAGGTTAATCTTGCCGGCCCGCCAGTAGTCCTGAAAATACCCCGTAACGTCTTCCTTATATGTAGCCGGATTCACGTTAACGTTGTGCGTCTGATTAATATAGTTGGGGTTGTCGTTGGCATAGGGCCGCTCGGTGGGCCACATGCTGAACACGCTCAGCAACGGGTTAAAGTAGTCGTCGCCCCCAGGCACCCCCAAGGTATAGCGGTCTTCCACACGCCCGGAAATCTGCGTACCAATTGTTAGTCGCTTCGTTATGTTCGCGTCTATATTGGCCTGTAAGTTGGTTCGCTTGAAATGGAAATCCCGAATAAGAGCATCCTGGCTTAAGTGAGAGCCTGATACATAGAACCGAATGTTATCTGAGCCACCCGATATACTACCGTTTAGGTAGTACTGAGGTACATTCGGGCGGAATATCATTTTATAGTAGTCAAAGCTTTCATAGCCAGGAGCACCTGTGCGCCACTTCTCCAATACTTCTGGAGTAATGCTCTCGCTTTTTACCGGCTCGTTGATTACCCCCCTATTTTGGTTTTGCCCTGCTTCTGCCAGTGCCCGTACGTGCTGGTAGGCGTTGGCTGGGTGCGGAAAGCGGGTGAAGTTTTGCAGGCCGTAGTAACCAGATATATTAACGGTCGGCTTGCCTTTTGTACCCCGTTTAGTCGTCACCAACACGACTCCGTTGGCAGCACGCAGGCCATAGATGGCCGCCGAAGCATCTTTTAGAATTGAGATGTTCTCAATATCATTCTGGCCCAGGTTGTTGAACTGCCCTTCATCAGCCACTACCCCGTCAATAACGAATAGCGGGTTGCCCATATTACGAATTTGAATATTGGTACCGCCGCCTGGGCGGGCATCGGGCTGGCGGGCTGATATACCCGGTACCCTACCCACCAGCGCACTGGAAGTGGTAGTAGCCGGTGTTCGGGTTAGTTGAGCGGAGTTGGTAGTGCTGATAGCCCCCGTCACGGTAGCCCGCGATTGGGTACCATACCCTACTACTACTACTTCACCAAGAGCCTTTTGGTCAGCTCCCAACTGAATAGTAAGGCGTGCTCCACCAGCAGCGGAAACTTCCTGTGTTTGGTAGCCAATGAAGGAGACGACTAAGGTAGATCCCTCTGGCACTACCAAGCTGAAGTTCCCGTCCGCATCCGTTTGAGCACCATTACTGGTTCCTTTTTGCACGACGTTTACGCCCGGAATGGCATCTCCCTTTGCGTCTACTACCCGGCCCTGGACTGTAATATCAGCTAGCGTTAATGCAAATGGGGCAAAGTTCGTAGCCGTTGTAGGCAGTGCGTAGGTGGGTTGGCTTGCTGACAACCCAAGTGCTGTACATAGCACTATTGGCACAACAACACGTCTATGTTGCCTTACTCTACACTGCCGCTTATTGCGTATTCGATTGTTCATACTTTATAGAATGTTTTAGTGAAAGGGTTATTGGTAGGAAAACTGATTGGAATGGTATGCATCTAAAGTGCTGGATACAGGAAATAAAAGCCAGCTTATTCACTGAGTGCAAACGTTTGCAATTTTTTGCGTAAAAAGCCCCTTTTTTTGCACTACGGATGAATAAAAAGCAGCGGAGCCAAGACGTGTCTATGGCTATTATTCGCTGCGCCGTTTCATATAACCTATATAAGCTGAGCTAATTATATTGAATTACAACAGGAAAAAATAGTAGTCGAAATAAAAAAACGATTCATTATGCCTTAATCTGGCTTGAAACCACAGCAGACGTATTTTTTTTCAATAGCTTACACAAACGTTTGCGTTACAGAAAAGCTAAAATCGTTTGCGCTGAATACAGGCAACAGTCTTAAACTATCCCCTTTGGGTTGGCTTAACCAAGGATCTGATTTCAACCCGTCTGTTGCGTTATTTTTGCGTATTACTTTTCCTCCTACCCCCATGCCTACCCTCGCCGACCTCATGCGCGTGCTGGAGCAAGCAGCGCCCCTCGCCTACCAGGAATCCTACGACAATGCCGGGCTGCAATGCGGCAACCCGCAGCAGGAAATCAAGGGGGTACTTATTGCGCTCGACTGCACGCCGGCCGTAGTAGATGAAGCCATTGCGCGGGGCTGCAATGTGGTTGTGGCACACCACCCGCTTATCTTCAAACCCCTGAAGCGCCTGACGGGCGCCAATGAGGTAGAGCAAACACTAGTAAAGGCTATAAAGCACGATGTGGCGCTCTACGCGGCCCATACCAACCTCGACAACGTGCGCCACGGCGTCAACCGCAAGCTAGCCGAAAAGCTTGGCCTGCAAAATCTGCGCATCCTCGATCCTAAATCTGGCACGCTGGGCAAGCTTATTACGTATGTACCACCTACTCACACCGAAGCCGTATTGCAGGCGCTCTATGCCGCCGGTGCCGGCCAGGTAGGCAACTATTCCGAGTGCAGCTTCCGCACTGACGGCACGGGTACGTACACGCCCGGCACGGACACAACCCCCTTTCAGGGTACCCCCGGCCAGCCCGAAACGGCTCAGGAGCAACGCGTGGAAGTGCTCCTACCCTTGCACCTGCAAGGAGCCGCCCTGCGGGCGCTGCACCAGGCGCATCCCTACGAAGAAGTCGCCTACGAGCTGCTAAAGCTGGAAAACACGCACCAGGATGTGGGCAGTGGCATGGTAGGCGAGTTGCCGGAGGCCCTACCCCCGCAGGCGTTTCGGGCGCGGCTACGGGCGGCGCTGGGTGTGCCGGTGGTGAAGTATACGGAGTTTGAACAGCCTATTAAAACGGTAGCCCTGTGCGGCGGGGCGGGCAGCTTCCTGACCGGCAAAGCACGGGCGGCGGGTGCGCAGGCTTACGTAACCGGGGACTTGAAATACCATGAGTACTTTGCCGCCGAAGGCCAGCTCATGCTCTGCGACGTGGGCCATTACGAAAGTGAACAGTTTACCAGCGAGATCTTTCTGGACTTGCTTACCAGCGCATTTACCCGTAAATTTGCGGTCTTAATTGCAGAGACCCTGACCAACCCCGTTCGATATGATTTCTAATACCTCCGCGGATACCCCCGTTGCCAGTAAGCTGGAAGCACTGCTGAACCTGCAACGCATTGACTCGCAGCTCGATGAAATTCGGCGCGTGCGGGGCGACTTGCCCGAAGAAGTGCGGGATCTGGAGGACGAAATTGCCGGCTATGAAGTGCGCGTGAGCAAGTTCGACGAGGAAATCTCGGGCTTGAACGACCAGATCAAGCAGCGTAAGCAAAACGCGAAGGACGCCGACGGCCTCATCCGCAAGTATGAGGATCAGCAGCAGAACGTGCGCAACAACCGTGAGTACGAGGCTATTGCCAAGGAAATTGAGTTGCAAAAGCTGGAAATCCAGATTTCGGAGAAGAAAATCAAAGAAGCTCAGTACCAAATTGAGCAGAAAAACACCGAAATCAGCGGTACCAAGCAGCGCCTTGAGGAGCGCCGTAAGGACCTCGATAATAAGCAGTCTGAGCTGCAAACCATTGTAGGCGAAAGCGAAGCCGACGAGAAGAAGCTCATGGACGAGCGCGGTGAGGCTACCCAGCCCATTGAGGAGCGTCTGCTGACAGCTTACACCCGCATTCGTGGCAACGTGCGCAACGGCTTGGCCGTGGTGCCCGTAAAGCGCGACGCTTGCGGCGGCTGCTTCAACACGGTGCCCCCACAGCGCCAGGCCGATATTATGTCGCATAAGAAAATCATTGTGTGCGAGCACTGCGGCCGGATTCTGGCCGACGTAGCTGCCCGTGGCGAGTAAGCCTCCGGTTATCTTTTGAAAAGGAACGGCCCGTGGGTCGTTCCTTTTTTGCTATATGAGGAGTTGGTTTTCTACCCTACTTGCTTCCCGCATGGTCGGCGGCGTGTGGCTGGCCGCCTTGCTGTTTTCTGCGCGTCTCGGCATAGCTGCACCTCTGCGGGAAACGCTGCCTACCCTGACGTCCACCGCGGCCCGTGCGTATGCGGAGTTACTCAAACTACGGCCTGCTACGGCCCGCGCGTTGCTGCATACCGAGCCAGCCCAGGCTGCCGGCACCTTGCTGGTGCAGGACTGCATCGAGTTTGCGGAACTGCTGGTGTTGCAGGACGCCGGGCGCTACGCGGCCACCATAGCTGCGCAGGACCAACGACTGGCCTTGCTGGAAAAGCAAACCGGCGCCTTACCCGACTACGCCCGCGCCGAAATCCGGCTGCACCAGGCGGCAGCCCAAGTCACGTTTGGGCACGAAATCCGGGGGGCGTGGAACCTGCGGCAGGCCTACCAGCAAATGCAGACCGTGGTCCGGCGCTACCCTGCCTACCTACCAGCACGCAAGACGCTGGGGATGCTCCAGTTTTTCATCGGCTCGCTGCCCGAAAACTACCGCTGGTTTCTGAAGCTACTGGGTCTGCCGGGCAGCGTAGAAACGGGCTTACAAAACTTGACGGCCGCCGCCCGCTCGCCCCACGATTTTCAATTGGAGTCGCGCCTGATCTTGGCCCTGCTCCGCGAAACGTATCTGAAAGATGGCGAAGCCACGGCCCGGCAGTTTGAGCAGCTGGCTGCGCAACAACCCGACAATCTGCTGCTCAGCTATTTAGTGATGAGTCAGCAGAAGAAGCTGCATCACACGGCGGCAGCGCTGGCCGCATACCGGGGCCGCCCTACCGGCGCTGCCTACCTGCCGCTGCCCTACCTGCACCACATGGCCGCCGACCTGCTGCTGTACCAGGGTCAGTACGCCGCCTCAGAAAAAGAAAACCTACAGTTTTTGCGCGAATACCGGGGCCAACACTACCGTAAGGACGCATATTTCAAGCTCTATCTGGCCACTTGGCTGGGCGGCAACCAAGTGGCGGCCGCGCAGTACCGCCGGCAGATAGACGCGCAGGGCCGCGACGTGCTAGAGGAAGACCACTACGCCCAGCGCTTCTACGACGACGCCCTACCCCTGCACCGTACCCTCACCCGCGCCCGCCTGCAAACCGACGGCGGCTACTACCCCGAGGCGTTGGCCACACTACGTACTTTCGCCCCCTCGCCCACTACCCCCCTGCGCGACCGGCTGGAATGGCCCTACCGCCAGGCCCGTGCCTGGCACCTACTCAGTCAGCCCGATTCGGCCCGCCTTTATTATGCGCGCACGATTGCTCTGGCGGGTGCGGCCCCCTATTATTTTGCGCCGCAGTCGGCCCTGCAGCTGGGGTATCTGTATCAGACTGATGGCAAAGAGGATACGGCCCGGTTTTATTTTCAGAAGGCGCTGGGCTATCCAAAGCATGAGTACAAAAACAGTACTGATACCAAAGCAAAAGTGGCCCTGGCGGCGTTATAGGGGTAAAATCTGTCCCCTACCTACCATTACCGCTGCATCTTTGTGCTGTGCTGACTATTTCTTATTCTGAGTTGCCACCCGATTTTCGGGCGCGGGCCCTACAGTGGGCGGTGCAGTTTCGCTACTGCGCCTATTACGAGCCCAATCACCACGCCCCCTACCCTGGCGGGCCATTCGACCGGCTGCTGGGCGTAGCCGATGCGGCGGATTCGCCGACCTGTTTGGCTGAGCTGTCCTCGTGGATGCAACAAGGCCCCCAGGCCGGACCGCGCTTCGGCATCCTGACGTATGAGCTAAAAAACGAAATTGAGGCCTTGCACAGCCAAAACTTCACTGGTCTGGATTGGCCCGCGTTGCATTTTTTCACGCCCCAAACCTGGCTGCACTGGCGCGACGAGGCAGTGGAAATTCATGGCAATACCCGCGGGGTATTAGCGGCGATTCTGACTACTACTCCGCCTGCCCCGGCCGTGCCTCGCGTTGCTACTATGCAGCCACGCCTACCCAAAGCCCACTACCTGGCGGCCGTAGAAGCCGTGCGCGAAGACATTCTGAATGGTGAAGTGTATGAGCTGAATCTGTGTATGGAGTTTTTCGCGGAGGATGTTGTGCTTGATCCGGTGGCTATGTTCCTGCGGCTGAACGAAGCCTCTCCGATGCCGTTTGCGGGCTTCTATAAGGTAGCCGACCACTACTTACTCTGCGCCTCGCCTGAGCGTTTTGTGCAGCGTCGGGGTACACGTATTATTTCGCAGCCGATTAAAGGTACCATCCGGCGCGGGGCTACTCCGGACGAGGACGAGCAGCAACGCCAACGGCTTCTCCACAGCGAAAAAGAGCGCGCTGAGAACCTGATGATTGTAGACCTAGTGCGCAACGACTTGGCCCGCGTGGCAGAAACTGGCTCGGTGCGAGTGCCAGAGCTGTTTGGCCTCTACCCTTTCCGCCACGTGTGGCAGATGATATCGACCGTAGAAGCTGAATTACGACCCGATGCAGACCTGGTAGACATCTTGCGCGCTACCTTCCCGATGGGCTCCATGACTGGTGCGCCCAAAATTCGGGCTATGCAGCTCATTGAACACTACGAGCGTACTCGCCGCGGCCTCTACAGCGGCTGCCTCGGCTACGCGTGGCCCGATGGCAACTTTGAATTCAACGTGGTTATCCGCAGCCTGCAATACCGCGCCGACACGGGCTACCTCTCATTTCAGGTCGGCTCGGCCATCACCTATGACTCTGTGCCAGAGCAGGAATACGCGGAGTGTTTGCTGAAAGCGCAGGCGATGTTAGAAGTGCTGGGCGCGGAAGTGAGTGAGTGAAAAGCGAGTATGTCATCCTGAGCCTAGCGAAGGACCTTCTCACGTAAGAACGTAGTCGTTGGTATAATGGTCGTTCTACCGTCATAAGGTCCTTCGTCGCCGCTTGATGTGCGGAATGCTCAGGATGACACACTTCCTACCCTCCCGCCTTCCTACCCTCAACTCCTCCATTCAGCCCCTGTTGAAACGCAGCCAGAAACTGCCCGACGTGGTAGCCATCGGCTAATCCGTGGTGGACGTTGACGGCTACGGGCAGCCAGAGGCGGCCGTTTTCCTCATACGTTTGGCCGTAGGAAATCTTGGGGCAGCTGTCGGGGTGGCGGAAGCTGCGGGCGTGGGTGAGGCCACTGAAGCGCACCCACGGGATGGCCGAGCAGTGCACCACGTCGGGGCGGCCGGTAGTGTCGTTGAGCCGCAGGCCGGTGCTGGCCTGCACAGCCGCTATTTCGGCAGTGGCGGCGGCTACGAAATCAGGCAGCGCATCGTGCAGTTCAATAAAGGAAAAGCCAAACGTGTGGTCGGCCCGGCCGATGGTAGCGGAGGCGTGTATCTGGTCGTATTGGTACACTTCGCCGTTCTCGATGCGTGTGCGGAACTCCGGCACTTGGTTGGCGGCTTGCAGGGAATGGTAGAGGTAATACAGGAAAAACGACACGCCCAGCCGTCTTGCTTCGGCCCGTGCCTGGGTACAGTCGACTGGCGCCACCAGCCCAAAAAAGGGCTCATCGAAGGTAGAAAAGAACGCAAAATGCTCTCGGCGGTTCCAAGTAGTTAGGTCAACGCGATGCTTCATGGGCGGTAAGTTCGGGAACTTATCGGCTTTTCTACCCTCCACATGGTTTCTGCCATGCCCGCTTCCTATCTGGTGGCCTTCAGTGCCGACAATAGCCTTTTTCTCAAGCACTTACGAAGCTGCGTCCCTGCGACCACTGCCAGCTACAGCTGCTCACCAAGGGCAAGTTGTTCGATTATGTCGAAGGTCTATCAGGTCACACAGTACCGCCTGCTCACGCGCTATAGTACTACTATTGAGGCGTTTGCAACAGGCAGCAACTCACTCAAATCCAACATTCTTCCGGCGGCGAAGCTGAACTTTCCAGCCATGCACGCTTCCTACCATGACACTCAGGTGTTCGAGCACGGGCGCCCTAGCCTGCTCGACGGCGTAACCTTCCAACGAGTACCAGACATCCGTATGGTGCTGAGAATGGTGAGATAGTGAAATGGTGATGCGTAGATGATTGTGGTCCTGTGCGTTCCGCGTATCAAGCGGCGACACAGGGCACAGAACAACAGGCGTACCAACGACTCGTCCCAACGTGAGAGGGTCCTTCGTAAGCACAGGATGACAATCATTTACACATCGATTCATCCTTAATCAGCCCATCTCCGCCTCTGCCATTCTGTCATTTTTGCGGTAAAAACCTTACCTTTGCCGCTCCCAAAATGTGAAGCTGAAGCTGCGCGCCTCCATGTCTCAACCGCTGATTACCCTCGATTTTCTAGATACCCCTACCCTCGATACACCGTCGGTAGACGCCACCACGCACGCCCACGAGCCCTCCGGCGCCGTGCGCGTGAGCCCGGCCACCCGCACCGGTCGGCAGCGCAAGCTCTACATCGAGAGCTACGGCTGTCAGATGAACTTCTCCGACTCGGAAATCGTGTCGAGCATCCTGTTTGAGGAAGGATTTGACACTACTGAGCAGCTGGACAGTGCCGATCTGGTGCTACTAAACACCTGCTCTATCCGCGAAAAGGCCGAGCAAACCGTGCGGATGCGCCTCAAGCAGATCAACGGCCACAAAAAGCGCAACCCCGGCTTGCTGGTGGGCGTACTGGGCTGCATGGCCGAGCGCCTGAAAAGTAAGTTTCTGGAGGAAGAGAAGTTGGTCGATCTGGTCGTAGGTCCCGACGCTTACCGCGACTTACCCCAGCTCATTAAACAGGTAGATGGCGGCCAGAAAGCCGTGAACGTGCTGCTGAGCCGCGAGGAAACCTACGCCGACATTACGCCCGTTCGCCTGAATAGCAACGGCATCACAGCCTTCGTGAGCATCATGCGTGGCTGTGACAATATGTGCTCGTTCTGCGTAGTGCCCTTCACTCGCGGCCGCGAGCGGAGCCGCGACGCCCATAGCATCGTGCAGGAGTGCCGCGAACTGGTGGCAGCTGGCTACAAGGAAGTTACTTTGCTCGGTCAGAACGTAGACAGCTATAAGTGGGCTAGCGAAGACGGCATCGAAACAGTGAATTTTGCCCAGCTATTGGAGCGCGTGGCGCTAGTAAGCCCCGAGCTGCGCGTGCGCTTCTCTACCTCCCACCCCAAGGACATCACCGATGAGGTGCTGCACACCATGGCGCGCCACGAGAATATCTGCAAGTACATCCACCTGCCCGCGCAAAGTGGTAACTCACGCGTGCTCAAGCTGATGAACCGCACCTACGACCGTCCTTGGTATGAGGAGCGCGTAAACGCCATCCGCCGTATTTTGGGTGAGGACTGCGCCATTTCCACCGACATGATTGCCGGTTTCTGCTCTGAAACCGAGGAAGAGCACCAAGATAGCCTCACCCTGCTCGACTTCGCGCAGTACGACATGGGCTACAACTTCTTCTACTCGGAGCGTCCCGGCACGCTGGCCGCCCGCAAATTGGAGGACGATATTCCGTTAGACGTGAAGAAGCGCCGCCTCCAGGAAATCATCGACCGGCAGCAGTTGCATGCCCGCGCCCGCTACGCTCGCATGGTAGGCCGCGTGCACAAGGTGCTGGTAGAAGGTCGTTCCAAACGTTCAGAGGAACAGCTAAGCGGCCGCAACAGCCAGAACCAGGTGGTTATCTTCCCGAAAGGTAATTTCCAGAAGGGTGACTATGTGAATGTGCTGGCAACGAGTACTACCGGCGCAGCGCTATTAGGCGAGGCGGTCGATTAATACATATTTTATCGAAGAGGCTTGACTTGCATTTCACGAGCACAGAGAAGACCATAACTTTTTGTGCTGTGATTGATGCATGGGATAAGAATAAAGCGCCATCAATCGCTTCGCTAAAATAACTACAGCCGCTTTTCGTCTACCCTACGAAAACCTACCACGCCCTTGACACCTTCCGAAATACAATCTATTAAGCTCCGCTTCGGCATTATCGGCAATGCGCCGGCGCTGAACTACGCCATCCAAGTGGCAGCGCAGGTAGCACCTACCGATATGACAGTCCTGATAACGGGCGAGAGCGGCTCTGGCAAGGAGTCATTTTCCAAGATTATCCATGCCTTGTCGCCACGCAAACATGGACAGTTTATCGCCATCAACTGCGGCGCCATTCCCGAGGGCACTATCGATTCGGAGCTGTTTGGGCATGAAAAGGGCTCCTTCACGGGTGCCAACGAGGCGCGCAAGGGCTATTTCGAGGTGACGAATGGCGGCACTATCTTCCTGGATGAAATTGGGGAAATGCCGCTGGGTACGCAGGCCCGCTTGCTGCGTGTGCTTGAAAACGGGGAGTTTATCCGGGTAGGGTCTTCCAAAGTGCAGAAAACCGACGTGCGCGTAGTAGCGGCTACCAACGTGAACCTGATGGATGCCGTGCGCAACGGCCGCTTTCGCGAAGACCTCTACTACCGCCTTAATACGGTACCCATCACGGTGCCTCCCCTTCGCGAGCGGGGTGACGACATCTATCTACTGTTCCGCAAGTTCGCCACCGATTTTGCTGACCGTTACCGTGTCAAGCCCATTTCGCTGTCGCCGGAGGCCGTGCGGGAGCTGCAGCGCTACCGCTTTCCCGGCAACATCCGCCAGCTCAAGAACGTAGCCGAGCAAATGTCGGTGCTGGAAATGGAGCGCGAGGTAGACGCTACCCACCTGCGCCAGTACCTCCCCCAAGAGCAGAGCAGCAACCTACCCATGCTACTGAGCGCGGCGGGTCCGGCCACCGATGGCGCAGGCAACGCCTACTCCGAGCGTGACTTATTATATAAGGTGCTCTTCGACATGCGCCGCGACATGACTGACCTGAAAAAGCTGGTCTTGGATCTGGCTGCCGGTCAGCGCCCACAGGAGGCCCAGGAGTTGCTGCGCCAAAACAGCCACCTGTTCACCAACCTCAATGTGGCGCCCTACGATGGTGGCCGCCTGAACGCCCGTCCCGCCGACGCGGCCGGCGCTTCGTCGGACTACTTCATGCACCCCGAAGTAGAAGACGCTACCGAATACGAAGACGAGGAGCAACGCGTTGAAGATATTCCGCACGAGACGGAAGAGGAAACCCTTTCCCTGGAAGCCAAGGAAAAGGAAATGATTATCAAAGCGTTAAAAAAGCACAACAATAAGCGCAAGTATGCCGCTCACGATCTGGGCATCTCCGAGCGCACGTTGTACCGCAAGCTCAAACAGTATGATCTGGAACAAGCGTAGATTTCTAGCTTTTAGCTATTGGCTATTGGCCATTAGCGTAGTGACAATGAGCGGCTGCTCGGTTTATTCCTTCACCGGGACCAATATTGACCCGTCGGTGCAAACCATGTCCATTGCTACCTTCCAAAATAACTCCAGCAACGGCCCCTCGGCGTTGTCGCAGCAGTTTACGGAGGATTTCAAGGACTACTTTCAGCGCAACACGCCGCTAAAAATGCAGCAGCGCGACGGCGACTTACAGCTTGAGGGGGAGATTATTGCCTACGATTTTGCCCCGGCTGCTATCCAGCGCGAGGGCAATGTAGACCAGGCCGGTGTCAACCGTCTCACGATTCAGGTGCGGGTGAAATTCATCAACACCAAGGACGACACGCAGAGCTTTGAGCAAACCTTCCAGAGCAACGGCGACTTTCCCGCGTCGCAATCCATCGTCACTATTAACAGCGACCCGTCCTCCATCCGTAAAATCACCACCAACATCATCACCGACGTGTTCAACAAGTCGGTGGCCAACTGGTAAGGTAGGGGGTGTTGCGGCACGTCATCTCGACCGCGGAGGGGGAACCTCACGTGCAACAGTAATCTCTGCTGATTAAGTTAACATCGCACGCGGAATTTCTCCCCGCGGTCGAAATGACATACTGCGTTAGTTAACTCTTAAACATTTAACCCTTCAAAAATGACCCGTGCGTCGCTGCTGCATATTCTGGACCACGTCGGCTCTATTTCGGAAGCCGAAAATCAGGAGCTGGTGCAGCTGGCTACGGCCTTTCCTTACTGTCAAACAGCCCACTTACTACTAGCCAAAGCTGCTCACGATAAGGGCAGTATGTTGGCCAGTCAGCGCTTACGCCGGGCGGCTACCTACGCCGCCGACCGTCAATTGTTGCGCCTGCTCATTGAGCAGCCCGACGTACTACTGCCGGCTGCTTCTTCGGCGCTTGCTTCTGCACAATCAGTTCAGCTAGCTACTCCTGAGCTCCCCTTGGCCCTACCCTCGGCCGAAATGCCACCGACGGAAGACCAAACGGTAGCTTCTGTACATGTTGAGGCATCCGCTGAGCCAGTTGAAGAAGTTCCGGCTGCTACCGAGGCCGACGCCCAGGTTGGCAATGAAGTATTTACTACTTCATTGCCAGCGCTTAGCGATTCTGTGCCAGCCTTGGATATAATAGCCGAACCGGAAATGGAGGTAGCGGAGCACACGGAAGAGGTTTTGCCTACTGCTGAGGAGACGACAGAAGCTGAAGCTGTTACGGAAACTGCAGAAGAAGTTATCGACGAGGCTGCTCCTGTTGTTGTAGACGACTTGCTACCCGCCACAGCACCACCTATTCGACCGCCGGCCGATGCGGGGTCTTCGCGCTTTGAGTTTGGCTTGGCCGATGCGTCGCTCCCTACCCCAGCCGTATACGAGCTACTCGACGAGGCGCCACTCATTGAGGCTCCTACCCCACCTGCACATACCGTAGCCAGCCCGCCGTTCTACGCCGATCCTGCCGTTGGCTACGGCCTGGACTTAGGGAGTCGCCTAGGCGCTAGCCTGCAACCGCACAGCGAGTATACGACCAACTTACCGCCCGCCAGCTCTTTTCTACCCGACGCGCTCCTGCTGGGTCATGTGGCCGCGCACCAACCCGCTCCGCGTAAGACGCTAGCCATCATCGACCAATTCCTGAAAAACAAGCCCCGCCTGAAAGCACCTACCGCAGTACCGCCCGCTGCAGAGCAGGCCGATTTATCGGTACCCAGCACCAGCGCTACCCCCGCACTAGCCTCAGAAAGCCTGGCAAAAATTATGGTGAAGCAGGGCAAAACCGCCAAGGCCATTGAAATATATGAGCGCCTGATGGTGCGGCAGCCAGAAAAAAAGGCGTACTTTGCCGACCAAATTGCACAACTGAAATCTTCGGAATAGAATGTATTACCTACTGCTTGTTCTTGTCTTCATTGTTTGCCTGCTGCTGGCGCTGGTAGTTCTAGCCCAGAACCCCAAAGGTGGCGGACTTTCCAGCCAGTTTGGCGCGGGCGGCACGGCTCAGTTGATGGGTGTGAAGCGCACCGGTGACCTATTGGAGAAGCTGACCTGGGGCTTTGCTATTGCTCTGATGGTGCTGTCGTTGGGCACCCACATGCTGGCTAGTGGCGGCGGCAATGGTCCTGTGCGCAGCATCAACCAGCAGCGCGCCCTCGAAACGCCAGCCCTACCCTCGTCGCCGGCCCTTCCTGGCACAGGCGCTACCCCGGCTCCTGCTGGCGCCCCGGCTCAGCAACCCGCTACGCCTACCCCTGCCCCAACTACTCCTGCCCCCGCCCCGGCCGCAGAGTAGCCGCAGTAACTGGCTTATCGCCGGATCATTATAAACCAGCCGTTTCTCCAAGAAGTGGCTGGTTTTTTTGTGGCCTGCGCGGCCACGTGCTGACAAGAACAGAGTAAGCCACCCTGCCACGTATGGCAGTCCTGACAGGGCAAAAGCCCGAAAAATGCACTTCGGGCGTTCATTCTGTCAGGTTTTGGTGGGCTGGCATAAGAAGTGTTCCTCTGCTAACACCCTTTAGTTTTACATTCACTTTCACCCAAAACAACCAATATGTCACTAAGCATTAAACCGCTGGCTGACCGCGTTATCATCGCGCCGGCCGCTGCCGAGGAAAAGACCAAGTCTGGCATCATCATCCCCGACACGGCCAAGGAAAAGCCCCAGCGCGGCGAAGTAGTAGCCGTAGGCGAAGGCAAAGTGGCCGACAATGGCACTGCTATTAAGCCCCAGGTAAGCGTGGGCGACCAGGTGCTGTACGGCAAATATGCCGGCACTGAAATCACTGTGGAAGGCAAAGACTACCTCATCATGAAGGAGTCGGACATTTTTGCCGTTCTGTAAGTCGATATCCGTTTCCTTTCTTTTTTGCAGTAATTTCCCCTCAATACCAAGATGGCTAAGAACATCCAATTTGATACCGAAGGCCGCGACCGTTTGAAGCGCGGCGTAGATAAACTGGCGAATGCCGTGAAAGTAACCTTGGGCCCCAAAGGCCGCAACGTGGTTATTGACAAGAAATTTGGTGCCCCCACCATCACCAAAGACGGTGTGACGGTAGCTAAAGAAATCGAGCTGAAAGACCCTATCGAAAACATGGGCGCTCAGCTGGTGAAAGAAGTAGCCAGCAAAACTGCCGACCAAGCTGGTGATGGCACGACCACTGCTACTGTACTGGCCCAGGCTATCTACACGGCTGGCTCGAAAAACGTAGCTGCCGGTGCTAACCCGATGGACCTAAAGCGTGGTATCGACAAGGCGGTGAAAGCCGTTGTGGAAAACCTGAAGTCGCAGTCGAAGAAAATTGAGAATTCGTCGGAAATCGCGCAAGTTGGTACTATTTCGGCCAACAACGACGCGGAAATCGGTAAGATGATTGCCGACGCGATGGACAAAGTAGGCAAGGAAGGCGTTATCACGGTAGAGGAAGCGCGTGGCACTGAAACCGAAGTGAAAACGGTGGAAGGCATGCAATTCGACCGCGGTTACCTGTCGCCCTACTTCGTAACCAACCCGGAGAAGATGGAAGCGGAGTTTGAAAACCCCTTCGTTCTGATCTACGACAAGAAAGTGAGCACCATGAAAGAGCTGCTGCCCGTACTGGAGCAGGTAGTTCAGACGGGTAAGCCGCTGGTTATCATCTCAGAAGATGTAGACGGTGAGGCGCTGGCTACTCTGGTAGTAAACAAACTGCGCGGCTCGCTGAAAATTGCCGCTGTGAAGGCTCCTGGCTTCGGCGACCGTCGCAAAGCTATGCTGGAAGACATTGCTGTTCTGACGGGCGGTACGGTTATCAGCGAAGAGCGTGGCTACAAGCTCGACAGCGCTACGCTGGAGTACTTGGGTCAGGCTGAGAAGATCATCATCGACAAAGACAACACGACGATTGTCAATGGCCGCGGTGATAAAGAGACCATTACGGCTCGCGTAAACGAAATCAAAGCTCAAATCGGTACCACTACGTCCGACTACGACAAGGAGAAGCTGCAAGAGCGCTTGGCCAAGCTGTCGGGTGGTGTGGCTATCCTCTACATCGGTGCTAGCACGGAAGTAGAGATGAAGGAGAAGAAAGACCGCGTAGACGATGCCCTGCACGCTACTCGCGCCGCCGTTGAGGAAGGCGTAGTACCCGGCGGTGGTGTTGCTCTGGTACGTGCTCTGGATTCGCTGGAAGCAGTTGACACTGTTAATAGCGACGAGCGTACCGGCGTAAACATCATCCGCACGGCTCTCGAAGCTCCCCTGCGCACCATCGTGGCTAACGCTGGTGGCGAAGGCTCGGTAGTAGTACAGAAAGTGCGCGAAGGCAAAGGCGACTACGGCTACAACGCCCGCGAAGACCGTTACGAAAACCTGGTGTCGGCTGGTATCCTGGACCCCACCAAGGTAACGCGTCTGGCACTAGAAAACGCGGCTAGCATTGCTGGCCTGCTGCTGACCACGGAAGCCGTTATCACCGACGAGCCTGAAGAAGACAAAGGCGGTGCTGGCGCTGGTGCTGCTGGTATGGGTGGCATGGGTGGCATGATGTAATCGCAGCTCACCGCTGATTCAGCGGATTTCGCTGAATCGGATGCTTATTAAAACGGTCCCGCAACGATGGTTGCGGGACCGTTCTGTTTTTGACGCCCTACCCTTGCTGTCATCCCTGATCTGGCGTCCGCTTGCGAAGGACCTTCTCACTTTTGTGCAGTATGTATCGCATCTAAGCCTCGTTCTATTCCTATTGTAAAACCTTCCTTATTGATTCAGCTCTGTTCTAGCGTGCATCTTATTCCCACGACTACATAATGTCTTGCTTACGGAGTAAACGCTACTTAAACAAAAGGGCCGTCGCGATATGCGCAACGGCCCTTTTGTTTAAGTAGCGTTACTAGCTTTACCCTCGACCATGCATCATCGCGAATAGCTTGCGGGCAATGGCAATCAGTAGTAGTCCCGCCACAATAACGAAACCAGCAATAAGGCCGAATACTTTCAGGGCACCTAGCTCCTCCACATAGGCTGCTATATAGCCGCCAGCAATCTGCGCCACAAAGGGAGCCAGAAACCACACGCCCATCAGCATAGACGTGAGGGTAGGCGGCGACAGGCGCGATACCATGGAAAGCCCTACAGGCGACAGGCACAACTCGCCTACTGTATGAAAGAAGTAAGTAGCCAGCAGCCACAAGATGCTAGCCTTTATTGTTTGATCAGGCACGTCGCCACCGCGTTGCATCACGGCTCCTACCATAAATAGGAAGCCTACTCCTAGCAGCACCATCCCCAATCCCATTTTTACGGGAATGCTAAGGTCTTTGCCTTTGCGGCTAAGGCTCACCCACAAAGAAGCCATAGGCACGCCCAGTAAAACGATAAAGCCCGCATTGACAGATTGAAACCAAGAAGTAGGAATCAGGAACCCAGCTACTTCGCGGTCGATGTATTTATCGGTGTACAAGGATAGCGAGGAACCAGCTTGCTCAAAGCCAGCCCAGAAGAACACAACGAACAGGGTGATAATGAAGATAACGGCCATGCGGTCGGTTTCCTCTTTAGTCAGCGGCGCTTTTACAACGCTTTTGTCTTCGTTTTGCCCTTCAGGATACATGCCAATGTCGCCGAGGTAGCGTTTGCCTAGTAGGTTAAATACCAACTGACCGAATAGCATACCGATACCAGCTGCCAGAAACCCATAGCGAAAGCCATAGCTAGCCACCTGCGTTACACCATCTACTACAGTTTTAGTGGCAAATAGATCCTCAGCAAAGTATCCGCACACCAAGGGAGCAATAAATGCCCCGGTGTTGATACCCATATAGAAGATAGTGAAAGCTGAATCGCGCCGCGGGTCGCCCTGGCTGTATAGCTTGCCTACAATGGTAGAAATATTAGGCTTGAAAAAGCCGTTGCCCAGAATCAGTAGGAGCAACCCTATTACCGTAGGCCAGGGTAGACCGAAGAAAAAAGGTGCATTTGACAGGGCAGGCTGCATAAACAGAAAAAACTGCCCCACCGCCATTGTCAGACCACCCATTAGGATAGCACGCCGCTGCCCTATGTACTTGTCAGCTAGCCAGCCTCCAATAATAGGCGTCAGATATACAAACCCCGTGAAATAGCCATAAATCAGCGAGGCACTATCGGGGCTAATACCTAGGCCACCTTCTAAGGTTGTTTTAGATAAATAGAGAATGAGCAGGCCCCGCATACCGTAATAGCTGAACCGTTCCCACATCTCGGTGAAGAACAACAGATAGAGGCCCGGCGGATGGCCTTGCCGCATAGCGGGCTGTTCTTGAACAGCAGATGCAGTTTGCATGAAAAGAAGTTGAAAATGATGAAAGACAGAAACTCCCCTAGCTAAAGCCGAATGGGGGTTGGTAAAGCTACAAAACTTTCCCTACTGCGCCGCAGAGGCAACCCGTACAGCTTTCCACCGACTTTGCCGCGTTGATTTTGCCAATTAGGTAGTGTTTTAAGCACTAGCTTTGTAGCTACACCACGTTTTCTTCTCTTTTTCTTATGCGCAAACGCATTTTGCCGCTGCTTTTTTTATTGCTTGCTCCGCTTAGCTTCTGCCAGGCCTGGGGCGTAGAGGGCCACCGGGCGGTAGGCCGCCTAGCCGAGCATCACCTCACCCGCAAAGCTCAACGCGAAATAAAAGCCCTCCTCGGCACCGAGACGGTGACGCTGGTGAGCACCTGGCCTGACGAAATTCTCTACCCACCTACCCCCGAGTATAAGGCTACTGGCCCCTGGCACTATGTGAACACGCCCGCCGGCCTCAACCACGACCAGTATATTGAGAATCTGAAAGGCCAAACGATTCCGAACGCCTACAAAGCGCTTCAGGATAATCTTGCCATTCTGAAGGATAAGCACAAGTCTAAAGCTGAACGGGCCGTAGCGCTGAAATTCGTGATTCACATTGTGGGCGATGTGCACCAGCCCCTGCACGCGGGCCGGCTGGAGGACCGGGGTGGCAATAGCATCAAGCTCACCTACCGTGGTAAAGAAACCAACCTGCACAGCCTCTGGGACAGTGGCCTGATCGACTACCAAGGCCTGAGCTACTCTGAGATGGGTCAGCAATACGACCACGTGCCCGCCCGCCTGCGCCGCCAGTGGCAGCACGACGACATTGCGCAGTGGCTCTACGAGTCGTACCAGATCAGCGAGCAGCTGTATGCCGAGGCTGCCCAGAACCCTACCTATGGCTGGGCGTATTTTCCTGAGCACGGTCCGCAAGTGAAGCTGCGTATTCAGCAGGCCGGGATGCGCTTGGCAGGCGTGCTGAATGAGGCTTTGAAGTAAGTCACCTCCCTCATTTCCTAAAAAAAGCCCTGTCTGCTAGCAAACAGGGCTTTTTTTAGGAAATGAGGGTAAGATAGTGCGCAGGTACAGCCGTTGTCAGCCAAACGTTGTCGCTGGTATGGTAGAACAACCAGCCCTCTTGGACCAGTGCAGCAGTTGCTATTTCAAAAAGCACCGCCTTTCCATGCCGACGCCCTACTTGCAATGCCATATCCGGTGTGGACGACAGGTGTACAAACTGCCGCCGCATGGGCCAGAGCCCTTCTTCTAAGATACTTATTACTGTGGGCACTGCAGTGCCGTGGTAGAGAACAGCGGGCGGTATGGTAGGCTTCTCGAGTAAGACCACCGACACGGAGTGCCCATGCGTAGCGCGTATTTTCTGGTTCGCTTGGTCGATTTCCCAACGCACTTTATCAGTGGCGTGGTTGAGCGTATGTAGTTCCTCCACGGTCATCGTCAGACCTCGATTGGCCAGCGCACCCAACACTTGTGGTAGAGATGCCCACCCAAATTCATCTAGCTCAATTCCGGCTTCTTGCGGCTTATGCCGCAACCAATAACTGATAATTTTACTGATGTGCTTAACGTCATTCTGCTGTTTCATAACTAATTACAAATTTCTATTACTCTTGGCTAACGCGTAGATTTCGATAAGTATACTACTTCAAAGGTACTTGCTTTATGCCCAAACACCTTTGTCTACATACCATTCCTGTCGCAACTCGTAGCTTTGTCAGATGCCCCACACCTTCTACGCTCCCGACCTCGCCCTACCCACCTACACCCTACCCGAAGACGAAAGCAAGCACGCCATACGGGTGCTGCGCTTGGGTACAGGTGATACCGTGACGCTGGTGAATGGGCAGGGTAGTATTTGGCAAGCAGAGGTGACGGACGCCAATCCCAAGCGCTGCCAACTGCGCATCACCGATGAAACTCAGGTGCCTCGTCGTGCCTACCAAGTGCACTTGGCCGTGGCTCCCACCAAAAACCTCGACCGTATGGAGTGGCTGGTGGAGAAAGCCACCGAAATCGGCGTCGACCACATTACGTTTCTGCGCTGCGCCCGTTCCGAGCGACGTGAGCTAAAGCTGGACCGGCTGGAAAAAATTGCCGTGAGTGCCCTGAAGCAATCGGGACAGGCGTGGCTGCCGGCGCTAGAAGAGCTAACGGACTTCGCCCGCGTACTCCCTACCCTCGACCCGACCACCACGTTCATTGCTCATCTCGCCGATGATGAGCGAACGGAACTGGCCCAGGTGGCCGGCAGCGCGCCTACCTGCTGCATCCTCATCGGCCCCGAGGGCGACTTCACCCCCGAGGAAATAGCCGCGGCGCGGCAGGTTGGTATTCGACCGGTGGCGCTGGGCCTGATGCGTCTGCGTACCGAAACAGCTGCCTTGGCCGCCGTGCATACCGTGCACATTGCTAAATTGTTGCAGCGTTGAACGACCTCAGCGCCACTCAGCGTTACTTCTGCGCCCTCTGCGGGAACCCTCGTTGCACGATTATGCTCAAGACTCTTCTTCTCAGCCTACTATTTTTCTGTACAGTAGCTGCTGCACCTGTAGCGCCCAGCTTCAAGATCGCCAAGCTGCACTACGGTGGCGGGGGCGACTGGTACGCCAACAAAACCAGCCTACCCAACCTGATCCGCTTCTGCAACCAAACGCTCAAAACCAACATTGCGCCCGACGAAGCTACTGTAGAGCTGGACTCACCGGAGCTACTCACCTACCCTTTCATCCACATGACCGGCCACGGCAACGTGGCTTTCACCGAAGCAGAGGCTAAGAACCTGCGGCGCTACCTTATGGGCGGTGGCTTCCTGCACATCGACGACAACTACGGCCTCGATAAGTTCATCCGTCCCGAGATGAAGAAGGTGTTCCCCGAGTTGGAGTTCGTGGAGTTGCCTTTCTCCCACCCCATCTACCACCAGAAGTTCGATTTCCCGAAGGGCCTACCCAAAGTACACGAACACGACGGTAAGCGTCCGCAGGGCTTTGGCCTGCTTTACAAAGGGCGCCTGGTGTGCTTCTATAGCTTCGAGTGCGACCTGGGCAACGGCTGGGAAGACCTCGGTACCTACCCCGAAGACACACCCGCCGTGCACGAAACAGCCCTAAAAATGGGCGCTAACCTGGTGACGTATGCGCTTACCCAGGAATAAGTGAAGAGATAGAGACACAACAGATTGTATCGCTGCTCACCAAAATGTCTTCTACTATTTCCCTAAAATTTCCGGCGCAGCACTTCGCTCAATACAAAAGCAGCGCGCACATCGGTGGCGTTGCGTAGCGAATCGCGCACAGTACGGCGTGTGGGGTTTGTGGTGCCGGATGGACGGTTGTATGCTTTTGGTAGAGGAGAAGTAGCCCGCGGCAAGGTAGCGGCGCGGCGTGCGCGCGGCACGGTTTCCTGATTGGCGCGGTTAGTGGCTTTTTCCTCCAATGAAATCGGCCGCACCTCGGTGCGCTCCAGGCTGTGCGGCGGCGGAGTGGTTTCACGGGGTAGCGGTCGGTCCGCGGGCGTAGTTGGTGCTGGCCCCACGGGCTGCCGGGGCGTAGCATCGGGCTGATTTTGCGCCTGCATCTGTTTCAGCAGCTCCTTAAACGAGGTATCGGGTAGGCTGGGCACCTTTGGTCGGGGCCGCTCCCGGCTCTCGCGGGCCGTGGTTTCGATGGCTTTCCGTACCATGCGCCAAATAAAAACGCCTAGCCCGAACAGAATCAATAGGATGGTTTGCAGCTTTTCCATAGAGAATAGTTGGTGCAGTATACGCTGCTGATTTCAAGATACGCATTACTGAACACCCAGGTGGGTATCCTACGTTTACGCTCATTCCTATCGGAACGAAAACCTACTATTTCATCTATTCGCTTTCTCTTTTACCGCACACCTTGCTCCGGGAAACGGCCCTGCTTGGTGCGGTAGAAGGCTTTTATTTCCTCTAGGTCCTTCTCGTAGTCGCCGGTGGGCCAGAAGGCAGGGCCTACGCCGGCTTCTTTGTTTTTGTAGTCGAGGTAGCCGAGCAGGATGGGTACGCCAGCGCCTACAGCGGCGTGGTAGAAGCCCTTGCGCCACTTAGGCTGGTACTTACGTGTACCTTCCGGCGTGATGAGAATTACCAACTCGTCGCGCTCATTGAAAAGCTGCACCATCCCATCTACGAGGCTGTTGTTGCGGCTGCGGTCTACGGCCAAGCCCCCTAGAGAGCGAACCAGCGCGCCGAGCACCGGAATGGTTGTCCATTCTTTTTTGATGGTCAGCTTTACGTCTACATCCATCAGAAAGAAAGCGGCGCGGGCAAACATAAAATCCCAGTTGCTGGTGTGGGGCGCGGCAATCATCATGCTTTTCTTGATGCCAGGCGGCACCTGCGGCCCCAGGTGCCAGCCGGTTATCCAAAACCAGAACTTCGAGAACAGATACCAGAATGTAGACGTTTTGCGGGCGGCCATAGAATGAAAAGAGGAAGCAGACCCCTAAAAATGGGGCAGCAAGAAAAACAGTCGTCAAAACTAGAAAAAATAACGCGCTACCCCAGCAGCGCCGTCAATTCCTTGGCCCTACCCATGGTATGGTGGTAGCCGATATTGAATAGCGTTTGGGCCTGGCGGTACTGCAAGGGGCGGTACGTGCGCAGCTCGTCGGGTTCCAGTAGCAGGTCGCAGCGCTGCTTGCTGGCTAGGGTATTGGTGCTGATGGCCAGATGCAACACCCGCTCAATAAGGCTGCGAAACGTGGTGATGCGCGCCGCCCGGTTGCTGGGGTTGCAATTGACGCCTACCACTGGCAGGCCCCTACCCTCCACTGCACTTACAGGCAAATTGTTGAGCAGGCCTCCATCAACTAGCTGCCTACCCTGGTATTCTACCGGCCTATACACAATGGGTACCGCCGCCGACGCCAGCAGCGGCGGAATCAGTAGCCCCTCCGAAAACTCCACGGATACCCCCTCTGTCAGGTCCGTAGTCACCAGCGTAAGAGGAATGCACAGGTCAGCAAAGGTGGCATTGGCGCCTAGATGAGTGATAAACAGCTGCTCGACGGCCGTTAGGTGCAACAGACCGAAACGGCTCAGCGCCAGACGCGTGAGGCGGGCAATGTTCACGCTGGTGAGCATACGCAGAATCTCAGATGGCGCAAAACCGGCCGCGTAAAACGTCCCCGCAATAGCTCCTGACGACACGCCAGCCACTCGTCCTACTGGCAGTTCCAGCGTGTCCAGCGCCGCTAATACGCCCAAATGCGCAATGCCCCGCGCCCCGCCGCCCGATAAGGCCAATGCCAGCATATGGTGAGATAGTGAAATAGTGAGATGATGAGTTGGCTGCTTTAACGAATCAGGTAGGCAAGTGTTAGCCTGTTCTACCTCATTTCGTGGTGCAGTCTCTGCCTCATCGGCTTACAGCTCATCTAGACGAAACGTGTCGGCTACGCGCACGCCTTTCTCTGTTAGCTGCACGGTGCAGGCTTCCACGGCAGGGTCGTGCTCCAGCAGCAGCACCCAGTTTTCCTCGGCGGCGCGGCGCAGTACCTGCTCTTTTTCACTCAACGTCACCAAAGGGCGCATGTCGTAGCTCATCACGTAGGGCAATGGAATATGCCCCACGCTGGGCAGCAGATCAGCCATGTAGGCCACGGTGCGGCCTTTGTATTCCAGCACTGGCACCATCATCTTCTCGGTATGCCCATCGGCAAAGATGATTTCCCGGAAGACCGGCAACGCATCGGGCACGCCCTGGGCAGGATCTACGAATTGCAGGTGGCCGCTTTCCTGAACGGGCAGGATGTTTTCCTTTAAAAAGCTGGCCTTTTCGCGGGCGTTGGGCGTCACGGCCCAATCCCAGTGGGCCGCATTACTCCAATAGGTAGCATTGGGGCAAGCCAGCACCAGTTTGTCGTCGGGCGTGCGCACTACGGCGCCGCCACAGTGGTCGAAGTGTAGGTGCGTCAGAAAAACATCGGTTATATCGGCCGCGGTGAAGCCTTTCTCGCGCAGGGAGCTTTCCAGCGTCGCGTCGCCGTGCGGGTGAAAGTGGCTCCTAAACTTGGCGTCCTGCTTGTTTCCCATACCCGTATCCACCAGAATCAGACGGTTTCCGTCCTCTACCAACAGGCAGCGCATGGCCCAGGTACAGAGGTTGTTGGCGTCCGGCGGGTTCAGCTTTTCCCACATCGTGCGCGGCACTACGCCAAACATAGCGCCGCCGTCGAGTTTGAAAAAACCGGTATCAATCGTGTGTAGGGTCATGGGTAGGAAGTTGGGTGGGTAGGCGTAAATAACTAAAAAAATGTCATCCTGAGCAGCGCGAAGGACCTTCTCACACAAGAACAGGTCGTTGGTACGCCTGCTGTTCTATCGTGAGAAGGTCCTTCGCGCTGCTCAGGATGACACTTCTGTTATATGCTATTTACCTCTATTCTACTCCACCACTACGCCCATCGCCGAGAACTTATCGATGCGTTGGCTGATGCGCTCCTCGTGCGGAATGGCTTCCAGCTCGTCGAGGGTTTTGAGTAGGGTTTTCTTGAGCGTGGCAATCATCTTATCGGGGGCGATGTGGGCACCGCCCAGGGGCTCCTTGATAATGCCATCAATGAGCTTATTGCCCAGCATATCGGTGGCCGTGAGCTTGAGGGCCTCCGCTGCCTGCTCTTTGTAGTTCCAGGAGCGCCACAAGATGCTGGAGCACGACTCGGGCGAAATCACTGAATACCAGGTGTTTTCCAACATCAAAACTCGGTCACCGATGGCAATACCCAAGGCCCCGCCCGATGCGCCCTCGCCGATGATGACGCAAATAACGGGCACCTTCAGCAGGAACATTTCCTTGAGGTTGCGGGCAATGGCCTCCCCCTGGCCCCGCTCTTCGGCCTCCAAACCGGGGAAAGCGCCGGGCGTGTCGATGAGAGTGATGATGGGCTTATTAAACTTCTCGGCCAGCTTCATCAGGCGCAGGGCCTTGCGGTAGCCCTCGGGGTTGGGCATTCCGAAGTTGCGAAACTGCCGTTGCTTGGTATTGTGCCCCTTTTGCTGCCCGATAAACATCACGGAACGGCCGCCTAGCTCGGCAAAACCGCCTACCATGGCCTTGTCGTCAGCCACGGTTCGGTCGCCGTGTAGCTCAATGAATTTGTCGGTCATCCCCTCGATGTACTCCAGGGTATAGGGTCGGTCGGGGTGGCGCGAGAGCTGCACGCGCTGCCAGCGGGTGAGGTTGGCGTAGGTTTCCTTTTTGAGGGCCTTTATTTTGGCTTCCAGGGCGGCTACCGCCTCCGATACATCTACCTGGCTGTCGTCGGCCAGTTGTTGCATTTCGCGGAGCTTGCCTTCGAGGGCAGCAATGGGTTGTTCGAAATCGAGGAGCATTGCAGAGGAAAGAATGCGCGGGGTTGCGGAAAAAGAATAGAAGACAAAGGTAAGCGAAACCTGTGCACCGACCTTAAATCAACTTCAGGAAACACAAAGCAAAAAATAATCTGCCTGAAAAACAGCGATAAACGCTGGCGAAGGCACTTTTTTTAGGCAAAATGCGCGTTGGGGTTTGACAATGTCCGCCAGCCCCCTACCTTTGCATCACTTTAACGGAAAGACAGACGGTTTTTCGGCACACAAAGTACTCTGGTTCGGTAGTTCAGTTGGTTAGAATGCCGCCCTGTCACGGCGGAGGTCGCGGGTTCGAGTCCCGTCCGGACCGCTCTTGTGAGCCCAGAGAAACAACGAGTTGCTCCGTTAAAGTTAGAAGGTTCGGTAGTTCAGTTGGTTAGAATGCCGCCCTGTCACGGCGGAGGTCGCGGGTTCGAGTCCCGTCCGGACCGCTCTTCTAGTAAGAGGCCCTGCATCAGTTGATGCAGGGCCTTTTTGCGTTTTCAAGGGCTTTCGTTTCCTTAGCAGGCAGCGCGCTGCGTGTATTCATAACGGCGGAACAGTAGTTGCAGCACGCCTTCAGTTATTGCCCCTACCCCCACTGCGTGTACCGAGTTGTATGACACCAACCTCTTTGGCTGCTTTTTATGCCGCTTGCGCCCCAACGCCGGAGACAGCAGCCGGTGTTCTGCCGCCGCCGGATATGGCGCAGGGGGTCGGCCATTTCAACGTCTTCCCGCTAGCCGACCTTCGGGAAGCGCCGCCTATGCCGTTTACCCGGCGTGCCTACTACAAAATCGTGCTTTGCCGCAACCGCAGCCAAGTGGAATACGCCGACCGCGACCCGCACAGCGCGCCCAATACCTTGTTTCTGGTGACGCCGCGCGTGCCCTACCAATGGCTACCACTCACGGAGACGCCCGAAGGCTACTGCTGCCTTTTCGACGACGCCTTTTTGCTACCCGCCCGCACCGGGGTATCCGTGGCAGAACTCCCTATTTTTCAACCTGAAGCCTACCCTGTATGGGAAGCAACCGAGGCCGAATGCGAAGCAGTTGAAGCTATTTTCCACAAAATGGCACGCGAACTCACCTCCGACTATGCCTTCAAACACGACTTGCTGCGCACGTACGTGTGGGAGCTGATTCATCTGGTGCAGAAGCTGCAGCCCGCTCCCACCCGGCTGGCCACGCACAGCGCCGCCGAAAGAATAGCCGCCCAATTTGCCGACCTGCTAGACCGGCAGTTTCCTCGCCAGAGCCCGCAACCGCCCTTGCGCCTGCGCACTGCTGCCGATTATGCCACCCAACTAGCTGTGCACGTCAACCACCTCAACCGGGCGCTGAAGGAAGTAACCGACTGCACCACCACGGCCCTGCTGGGCCAACGCTTGTTGCAGGAAGCCAAACTATTGCTGCGGCAAACAAACTGGAGCATCTCAGAAATTGCCGATAGCCTGGGCTTTGCTGATGTAGCCCATTTCTGTACGTTTTTTAAACGACACGCCGCCCAAACGCCAGGCGATTTTCGCAGCACAGTGGTGTTTGAAATATAAAGTAATTGGGTTGATTGGCGAAGTTTACCGCTCGCCTACCCTCCAGACCTTTGCGGAGCACTCACGCATCACGGTGATGCGGAGAAAACGAGCATAGGCTTTATGGAAAACAAGAAAATTGCGCTGGTTTCAGGCGGTAACAAAGGTATTGGGCTGGCTATTGTACGCGGGCTGTTACAGGCAGGCTGCCAGGTGTATCTGGGGGCACGCGAGGTGGCGAAAGGTCAGCAAGCCGCGGCAGAATTGGCAGCGGAAGGTGACGTGCGAGTTATTGAACTGGACCTGAACAACCAAGCAACGCTCGATGCCGCCACTGCTCGCGTGCAGCGTGAGGTAGGCCACCTAGATATCCTGGTGAACAATGCGGGTATCAACGTGGCAGGTGACGGCTTACCCAGCACGGCAGCTATCCAAAGCGTGGAACAGGTGCTGCAAACCAATTTCGTGGGCACTTTGGCGGTTACCCAGGCCTTTTTGCCACTGCTTCGGCAGGCTGCGGCGGGGCGCATTGTCAACGTGTCCAGTCCGTTGGGTTCACTCACGCTCAGCAGCCAAAACGACTGGGGCTTGCTAGGATACTCTGCTTCCAAAGCCGCGCTGAACATGCTCACCGTGCAATTAGCGCATGAACTGCGGGATACGGCCATCAAAATCAACTCAGCTAGCCCCGGCTACACGGCCACGGATTTGAACGACTTCGCGGGCACCGATACTCCCGAACAAGGTGCGGCGGAGGCCATCCGGCTGGCCTTGTTGCCTGCTGATGGCCCCTCGGGCACAAGCTCTTCTTCCGCAGCCTCCCTACCCTGGTGAGCCCCTACCGTCCGATGGCAGAGGGTAGGCTTTCTTAACAAGCAAAAAGCATCCTACCCTACTCCACCCGAAACCAGTCCACGTCCATGCTGCCGGCGTCGTTGGTTTGGCCTGGGCGGAGGGCAAATAGGCCCATTTTGGCGCCGATCCAACGGCCTTCTCGCGCCTGAAACTCGTTCCCTATCATCTGAAACGTGTTGCCGTCAGTGCTGTAGCTGAACTGGCACTTAGCGCCGGGGCGCACGGCCACGCGCAGGTACACGGGCTGGCCAGCTGGTAACGTAGTTACCGGAGCTGCCGTGGTTTCAGGCGTTAGCTTATCAGCATTGCTGCAGGTAGTCTGGCTGACCCGGAGCTGGCCATTTTCGTTGGTCAGCGACAGGTAGGCGTAGTCCAGTCCCATCATTACCAGCCCTACCTTCTCCCCTTCCAGCCGCGGCGTGAAGGTGACTTTGGTAGTAGTGGTAAAGGTTTCGGCGGGCAGCTTTTGCAGCAGCAGGTTGGGAACTTGCCAGAAGTTCTTGAGGTCAGTGGGCATCGGCACCGTGTAGAGGCGCAGCTGGCTTTGCGCAGGCATTGGGAAGGCCCAACCGGCCTGCGGGTTGGCGTGCCACTGCCACTGTAGGCCCAGCTCGGGTGTGTCGAACTCATCGGAGGTAGCAGGTGTAGTCAGGGGCTGCGCTTTGCCTTTGATGACCGGCTTTTTGTGCGTTAGAACGGGCTGGCCGGTACCGTCGCCGTCGGGGTCGTCACCGATGATGGGCCAGTCGTTCAGCCAGCGCATGGGCTGCAAATGCACCACACGGCCATAGGCACCCTGGTCCTGAAAGTGCAGAAACCAGTCCTGGCCGGTGTTGGTATCGACCCAGGCACCCTGGTGCGGGCCGTTAACGGGCGTGTTTCCCTGCGCCAACACAATACGGTCCTCGTACGGACCAAACACGTTTTTGGAGCGCAGCACCACTTGCCAGCCCGGCGCGACGCCCCCGCCCGGCGCGAAAATGTAGTAGTAGCCGTTGCGCTTGTAGAACTTGGGGCCTTCCAGGGTAGGATGCTTAGCGTGCCCGTCGAACACGAGTACCTCGTCGCCTAGTAGTTGCAGCCCGTCGGGCGTCATCTCGCTGACAGCCAGCACGCTCTTGAAGCCCGCCCGCGAGCCAGCAAAGGCGTGTACTAGGTAGGCGCGACCGTTGTCGTCCCAGAACGGGCAAGGGTCAATCCAGCCTTTCGCCTCTTTTACTAGGATAGGTGGCTCCCAAGGACCGGCTGGGTGCTGGGCACGGGTCACGAAGATACCCAAGTCGGGGTCGGGGTAGTAGATGTAGTAGAGGCCTTTGTGGTAGCGAATGGCCGGCGCCCACACGCCTCCGCCATGTTGAGGTTTCTGAAACCGTTCGGCTGGCTGCTGCTCGCTGAACACCGCGCTGACCAACGACCAGTTTACCAAATCTTTGGAATGCAAAATCTGCAGCCCCGGCACGCTATTGAAGCTCGACGACACCAGGTAGTAGTCCTCCCCTACCCGGATAGCGTCGGGGTCGGAGTAGTCGGCGTAGAGCACCGGGTTTTTGTAGGTGCCGTTGCCCAGGTCTGGCACCCACACTTTGGAGAGCGTGCTGGTTTGCGCCAGGGTTAGAGTAGGCAAGAGCAACAGGATCAAGAACAGATAGCGCATTTTGATAGTCGTTTGAAAAACATAACAGACCGTCATTCCTCGGCAAGCTCGGAATGACGGTCTACGGAAACGACACTTCTACTTCTGTCGCAGCAGCCACGCGGCCAAATCCTTACCAGCGTCGAAGTTTTGGTACACCGCCGGAATCTTGCGGCCGTCCACGTACTCGGTGTATAACCATGGGTCGCCCACAGCGAAGACGGTTCCCTTCCCTACCTTGGCCGTGGCAATGATAACGTTGCCACCTTGCGTTACATTAGCCTTGGCTGGCCCCGATAACCCCAGCGGCGCCAGCTCCTTGATATAGGCCGCACGAGCATTTTTGAAAATGGCGTTGCCGGCGGGAATATCCACGCGGCCCTGCTCAAACTGGCTGCCTTTCACCATGTTGATGTTTTGGGGTAGGAACTGGATGCCGAAGTTTTTGGCCAATTCGTTGAAGCGCGGAATCTCGCAGTTCGACGTGTCGTTGGCCATCAGCACCAGTGTGCCGCCCGCCTTCACCCAATCCGTTATAACTTTGCTATCAGCAGGTTGCACGTAGTTGGGCTGAGGCGTTTCCTTTTTGGTATCGGGGTCAACGATGATGTAGACGTTCAGGCCTTTGAGGGTGGCGGGGGTAGGCGCCGTGGGCACGGCCACGGTGCGGGCGCCCAGCTCCCGGAACTGGTTGCCCCACAGCCAGAAACCGCCGTGCGTGCGGTCTTCCCAGGTGTAGTGCCACTGCTCCTGCTGGCCCGTGAGCGGGTTCTGGCGCAGCTCGTGGTTGAAGTAGTAATCCAGCCCCACGGTTTTGCCCTGGCCCACGCTGTTTTCGCGGGCAATTTCTATTTCCACGCTCGCCAGAATGAAGGGCCCTACCCCCTTCAGGTCGTTTTTGCGCAGGGGCTCGGAGAGGTAGTACTCGTAGCTGCCGTCGCGGTAGGGGTTGCCGCCTAGGCCGCCCACACTTACGGTGCCGTTGAGGGCCAGCGCGTTATTTTCCGTCGAAACGAAGGTTTTCAGCAGGCCGTCGTAGCCTTTCTGAGCGTTTTGCAGATACTTCTTATCAAGGTAGCCCATGCGCACGCCCTTGGCCAAGGCATACACAAACATGCTGCTGCCCGAGGCTTCGGCGTAGTTGCCCTTACGTCCGGCCTGGTCTACCACCAGCGACCAAGTACCAGTTTTGGCATCCTGATACTTGGCCAGCACGGGGGCCAGGCGCTGTAAGTCCTTGATGAGTTGCTGGCGTTGCGGGTGGTTCTGGGGGAAATAGTCAAGCACGTCCACCAGGGCCATGGCGTACCAGCCCATGCCCCGGTCCCAAAAGTTGGGCGACTGACCGGTTTGCTTGTTGGCCCACTTTTGCTCCCGGCTTTCGTCGTAGCCGTGGTAGAGCAGGCCGGTTTTGGGGTCGACGAGGTTTTTCTCAATCAGCGCAAACTGTTTGGCTACGTCGTCGAAGCCCTGAGGCTGGTTGAATACCTGACTGTACTCGGCGTAGAACGGCTCAGCCATGTAGAGCCCATCGAGCCACATCTGATTGGGGTACACCTTCTTGTGCCAAAAGCCGCCCGCCTTGGTGCGCGGCTGACCTTCCAGCTGCTGCCGTAGCAGCTGAGCGGCCTTCTGGTACTTATCGGTTTTCTTGGGTAAGGTAACCTGGCTCAGCAGCAGCAGCGCGTGGCCGGTGGCCAGGTTATCAAGGTTGTAGTCGGCAGCTTTATAGGTGCGGATGCTACCATCGGGCTGCACAAATTGATCGAGGTCTTTCTGGATGTAGGTGAAGTACTTACCGTCGCCGGAGCGTTGCCACACGCGTTCCAAGGCCTTCAGCATCAGGCCCTGCTCGTAGTCCCAACGGGCAGTTTTGCGGTTGCCAATGACAATGGAATCGGGGTACCAGGAGATGAAGGCATCGGCCATGCGCTGCGACATGGGCGGCGCAGGGGTAGGCGTTTGAGCCATACTTGCAGCCGAGGTCAGCAGCAAGCCGGAAAGAAACAGGCGGGAAAAGAACATAGCAAGCAAGATTAAATCCCTACCCCCTAGAGCTGAAGCACTAGGCTACGCAGGAAAAACTTAGACAATACCGCTCCGTAGCCCAGGGCTGAAGCCCTGGGACGCAGTGTGTACGCCACAACAAACAACGTCAGCAACGACGCCAACCACCCCAGTTGCCGCTGACGCGGCAACATCCCCTCCTCAGCTGAGGAGGGGAGTTTTGTTCTGCCGGTTATCGTTTAGAAACCGAAATAGCCTTCTTCGGCACTTTCTGGCCCAACTCCACGTCTTTTTTGGCGGCTTTGGTGTCCGTGTTGGTCAGCTTTACGGCCTTGGTCCGGTCACCGCTGAGGCGCACCAGCAACTCGGCGTTGCCGGGGTAGCGCAGGTTGTCAACGACCACCTGCTGACTGTTCTGAATTTCCATGACGGGCTTGGTGTTCTTGCTCAGTAAAGCCACATTTTTCAGCGTAATGCCCTCGGCTTCCTGGCACACCATGCCCTTGTCGCTCTCTAATACCGTGTTCTGAATCAGGATGTTTTTGATGCTCATTTCGGGTAGGCCCCGGATGAGGATGCCGGTTTCGGCGCCTCTGCATACCACGTTGTTGATGGTAAAGTCGCGGAATTGGGGAGTACCCTCGTTCAGGGGTTCGGCCTTGATTTCGGGTAGGGCCTCGGCTTCGCCGCTGGCGGGCACCGGATCTTTGGCAGCGTAATACATATCAAACAGGATGGCCTGCCCGGCAATGTCGGTCATGGTCACGCCGTCCACGTAGATTTTCTCTACAACACCGCCCCTACCCCGCGTGGTCTTGAAGCGCAGGCCCACATCGGTGCCGATGAAGGAGCAGTTGTAGACAAACAGGTTGCGCGCCCCGCCCGACATCTCCGAGCCAATCACGAAGCCACCGTGGGCCTGGTACACCTTGCAGTTGCGAAACACGAAGTTCTCGGTGGGCACCCCGCGCTTGCGGCCCTGCTCGTTCTTACCCGACTTGATGCAGATACCATCGTCGCCCACATCAAACACGCAGTCCTCTACCAGTCCATTTTTACACGATTCCAGGTCCAGGGCATCGGTATTTTGGCCGTACCAGGGGTTTCTGGCCGTCACGCGGCGGATGGTCACGTCTTCGCACAACAGGGGGTGTATGGTCCAGGCCGGCGAGTTCTGAATGGTGAAGTCTTCCAGCAGCACTTGCTTGCAGCGTTGCAGGCTGAGCATGTTGGGCCGCAGGAAGTCTTTGATGGCCGCGAAATCGGCCGGCTCCGTTTTGCCCGGCTTGATGACACCCGGCTCCGGCATGGTGGAGGCCTTCAGGGCCTGCTCCGATGGAAACCAATAGTCTTTTTTCTCGTTCACGGCACCACCCGAGGCCACTAGCTTTTTCCACTGCCCGGCCGTGAGCTTCTCCTTTTTCACGGGGCGCCACGCGTCACCGTTGCCGTCGAACACACCTGGCCCGGTGATGGCCACGTTGGTCAGGTCCATGCCCGAAATGGGCGACTGGTTGCGCACGGCGTCTACCCCCTCCCAGTTGGTTTTAATGAGCGGGTACTGGCTTTTATCGGCCGTAAACTGCACTAGGGCTCCTTTGGCCAGGTGCAGGTTCACGTTGCTTTTCAGCTCGATGGGCCCGGTTAGCCATAGGCCAGCCGGTATCAGCACTACCCCTTTCTTCTGACTAGCAGCGGCTATAGCCTGCTGAAATGCGGTGGTGTTCAGCGTCTGACCATCGGCCTTGCCACCGTAGTTGAGCAGGCTCACCGTATCGGTCGAGAACTGGGTAGGCTTTACCGAGAAGGTAGGGCGAACCTGCCCAGTAGCTGGCGCCGTTGCGGTCAGCACAGCTGCTGCGGCAAGCAGAAAGGGAATTTGATACGTCATTATGTGGGAATTTGGTGTGCGAAAAAAGGCGCTGAGCCTAGGTGGTTTCCATGCCCAGCAGTTCATCTACCAACGAGTAGGAACCCGTAAACAGGGGCGTGCGCTGATGAAAGTGCGTCGGTATCAGGTCCATTACTCGGCCCCGGCCGGGGCCGGCTTCGGCCCTACCCCCAGCCTGCTCAATCACAAAGGCTAGCGGAAATGACTCGTAGAGCAGGCGCAGCTTGCCATCAGGATTTTTCTGGGTAGGTGGGTAGAGGTAAATACCCCCTACCAGCAGGTTGCGGTGATAGTCGGCCACCAGGGAGCCCACGTAGCGGCCACTGCACCGGCGCTCTTTGCAGCGCGTGAGGTAATCGCGCACGTACTCGGGGTAGTCGTGCCAGTTACCCTCGTTGCAGGAGAAAATGCTGCCGGTCTCCGGAATGATCATGCGCGGGTGCGAGAGGAAGAACTCACCCAGAGAGCTTTCGTAGGTGAAGCCCACTACCCCGTGCCCGGTGGTGTATACCAGCATGGTGCTAGAGCCATACAGAATATAGCCCGCCGCTATCTGCCGACGGCCACCCTGCAAAAAATCGGCCTCCGTGGCCGGCGCGCCGTAGGGCGACACGCGGCGGTAGATGCTGAAAATGGTGCCGATGCTAACGTTTACATCGATATTAGACGAGCCGTCTAGCGGGTCGATGGCCACCACGTATTTGCCCTGCACATTGCCGGTATGCACAATTCCGTCTTCCTCCTCAGAAAGCACCGCGCAGGCTTGTCCGCCGTTGGTAAGTGCTCGAATGAAGCGGATATTCGCTACCACGTCCAGCTTTTGCTGCTGCTCGCCCTGTACATTCTGCTGCCCAAAGGCACCCGCTACTTCCGCCAGCCCTGCCCGATTAATCTCCCGGCTCACGATTTTGCCGGCCAGCGCTATATCACGCAGCAGCTGCGACAACTCCCCGGTGGCGTACGGAAACTCGCTTTGGGTGCGCATAATATAGCGCTCCAGGGTGGTACCCACAGGCTGGGCAATGGTGTCTTCTAGCGGACGATGACTCATGATAATTAAAGTATAAGGTAGGCTACTGCTCCCCTTTATTTGGCTTGTTTCTGCGACTGCCACAGCACTACCTGCCAGCCTTTTTTGGGGTCTTTGATCTGTACCACCACGTACTTAATGTGGGCCAGATTGGGGTTGGCGTCGGCCGTGGGGGGTAAGGTGATGGTGATGGTACCGTTCACCACGGCTGTTTGGCCGTTGTTGTAGGTGCGCACGTTCAGGGCTTCCACGTCGATTTTCTCGTACTGACTTTTGCCGTCGCGGATGCTTTGGATGTAGTCCGTTTTGCCGTTTTGCTTGCCGTTGGAGTGCGTATACACAAGGTCGTCGGCGAAGGCTTTTTCCAGGAAAGCGTAATCCTTTTTCACCTGCGCCTCAAAGCGCTGACGCTCCAGGCGCTCTACCTCCTGCACGGCGGCTTTGTCTTTGGCGGTAGGCGTTTGGGCAAAGCTGAGGGCGGGCAGGAGTACCAACAGCCATACATACAGTGCTTTTTTCATAAGATACTGGGTAATAAAGCTTAAGCGGTAGGTGCATTGGCACCCGGCACGTCGTCGAGCTTGATCTGTTTCATGTGAGGCGCCAGGAAGTGCATTAGCACCCAGGCCAGCAGGTAGGCCCCGCCGCAAATCCAGAACATGATGTAATAGGCCTTGTCGAGCTCTCCAATGCTTTCGTAGTACACAAACATGCGCTTCTGCACCAACGCCGACAGCAGAATTCCGCCCAACCCACCGGCCATTCCTCCGATGCCCGTTACAGAAGCCACGGCCCGCTTCGGGAACATATCCGATACGGTGGTGAAAATATTAGCGCTCCAAGCCTGGTGAGCAGCGGCGGCCAAACCGATTACCAGCACGGCCAGCCACATATTTACTTGGCCCAGCTGCTGCGCAAACACAATCGGGAATACGCACAGCGCGATGAGCAGCATAGAGGTTTTGCGGGCTTTGAAAGCCGGCCAGCCGTTGCGGATGAAGTTCAGCGGAATCCAGCCGCCACCCACGCTACCTACGCTGGACAGCACATAGACCAGGGCCACGGGTAGGGCCACCTGCGTGCCTTGCAGACCATATTGCTTGTTGAGAAAATCGGGCAACCAGAACAGGTAGAACCACCAGATAGGGTCAGTCAGGAACTTGCCTAGCACGAAACCCCAGGTCTGGCGAAACGTCAGCAGCTTCAGCCACGAAACCTTGGGCTCGGTGGTGATAGAAGCCGCCGCCTGGTCGTCAACGTCGCTGTGAATGTATTCAAACTCGGCTTTGGTAAGCTTGGCGTGGCGGTTGGGTACTTCGTAGTACATAAACCACAAAATCAGCCACACAAAGCCCAGGGCGCCCGTCAGGATAAAGGCCCAGCGCCAACCAATTGTCTCGGCGATGAGCGGCACGGTGAGCGGGGCAATAATGGCCCCTACGTTGGCACCCGAATTGAAAATCCCCGTGGCCAAGGCCCGCTCCTTCTGCGGAAACCACTCAGCCGTGGTTTTGATGGCCGCCGGGAAGTTGCCAGCTTCTGTGATACCTAAAAAGCCCCGCGCCACGCTGAACCCAAAGGTGCTGCTCACAAAGGCGTGCCCTACCGCTGCCAGGCTCCACAAAAACGTGGACATGGCGTAGCCGATTTTGGTACCCAGCTTGTCAATCACGCGCCCTACCCCCAGCATGCCCAGCGAGTAGGCCAGCTTGAAGGCAATTTCAATGTTGGCGTAGTCACCGGCATTCCAGTTGAATTCCGTTTCCAGGTAGGGCTTCAGCAGCGAAATAACAGCCCGGTCCAGGTAGTTGACGGTGGTGGCAAAAAATACCAGCCCGCAAATGGTCCAGCGGTAATTCCCTATCTTATTCTCTATCGTCCTAGTCGTCTCCATCAATCTAGTGCTGAGCGCGTTGCTGAATGAATTGCACCAACCCGGCCACCTTGGCCGACAGGGCCTCGGCACCCGCATCGCCCTTAAAAAGCTGGGAGCCAATACCCACCGCCTGCACGCCTGCGCCCAGCCACTCGCCAATGCTTTCCTCCGTGGGCTCTACCCCGCCAGTTACCATTAGCGGCACATTGGGCAGGGGGCCGCGCACGGCTTTGATGTAGCTGGGTCCTACCGTGTTGCCGGGGAAAACCTTCACCACATCGGCACCCAGCTGGTGGGCGCGGTAGATTTCGTTCAAGGTCATGGCGCCGGGCAACCAGGCCACGTCGGCCAGCTTGCACGCGTGGGCTACCGACTCGGTGGTGACGGGCTGCACCACGAAATCGGCGCCAGCCTGAATGAAGCGCTGAGCCTCCTCCCCTTCATAAATCGTCCCGATGCCCAACAGCATCTCCGGGCAATGCGCCTGCACAAACGCGTGCAGTTGCGTGAACACGTCGAAGGCCTGCGCGCCTCGGTTGGTGAATTCAAACACCCGGATACCGCCATTATAGCAGGCTTGCACAATCTGCTGGGCGTGGGTTATGTCGGGATGATAAAACACTGGTACCAGCGGGTGCGCCAGCAGGGTTTTTAAAGCATCAGTGCGTGAGAATCGAGCCATAAGTGAGGTAGGGTAGAAAAGAAGAAAAGAGCGAATACAGCACCTAGCTGGTTCTAGGAGCCAGTAAGAAGTACCGTAAGCGGAGGTGGTGATTAGCGCAGCAACCGGCCGGTCACGTTGCCCTGCACAATGTGCTCCACCTCTGCCGCTGTCACCAGATTGATGTCGCCGACGATGGTGTGCTTGAGGGCCGAGGCAGCCGTGGCAAAGCCCAGCGCCCGCGCCGGATCCTGCGCAAAGTGCAGCCAGCCGTAAATGAAGCCCGAGATGAATGAGTCGCCACCGCCGATGCGGTCCACTACCGGCACGATGTCGTAGGGCGTGGTTTCGTGGTAGGCGCCCTGATCGTAGAGCAGGCCGCGGATGCGCTCGTGCGAGGCGCTCTGCGTTTCGCGGCGGGTAGCAATCACCTGCTTGATCTGCGGGAAGCGCTGCTGCAACTGCTCGCACATGCTCACAAAGCGGTCTTCCCTACCCTCCTCGGGCCGAATGCCGAACAGATCCTCAGCGTCGCCTTCGGTGCACACTACCACGTCGCAGCCGGCTACCAGCTCAGGCATGACATCCTGCGCCTTCTGGCCGTACTGCCACAGATTGCGGCGATAGTTCACGTCGGCCGACACCGTGATGCCCAGGCGACGGGCTGCCTGGATGGCGTCGCGGGTAGCCTGGGCGGCGCTGGCCGAAATGGCAGGCGTGATGCCCGTCCAATGCAGCCACTGAGCGTCTTTCAGAATTTCATCCCAGTTGAACCACGTGGGGTCGAGGTTCGCAAAAGCCGAATCGGCGCGGTCGTACACGATTTTGCTGCCACGCAGCGAGGCCCCTACCTCCAGGAAGTACAGCCCCAGCCGCTCCCCACGAAACACGCAGTGCTGCATATCCACGCCCAGGCGCTGGAAGTGCTGAGAGGCGGCGCGGCCCAGGTCGTTGTCGGGGAAGCAGCCGGCGTGGGCGGCGGGCTGGCCCAGCTGCGCCAGGGCGGCGGCCACGTTGGCATCGCCCCCACCGTAGTTCACGTCCAGGTTATTGGCCTGGGTGAGACGCAGGTTGAGCGGCGGCGACAACCGCATCATGATTTCGCCGAAGGTTACAACTTTTTTCAAAAGGAGGTGTGTTGAATGCGGGTTGTTGGTTACTAGTCGCTTGCGTTGGTGAACCTCTGTCATCCTTTATCTGTCATCCTGAGCTTGCGAAGGACCTTATCACGTCAGAACGAGTTGTTGGTACGAGCATCGTTTTAACGACTCGTTCTCACGTGATAAGGTCCTTCGCAAGCTCAGGATGACAGGCGGTATAAGACGGCCAGTTACGCCGTTTCGGCGGCTACCTTCTCCTCTACCGGCGTGAAGCCGAAGTAGGTGCTGGCGTTGCCATAGCAAATGTTGCCGACCATTTCGCCCAGCCAGCTCAAGTTGTCGGGCAGTTCGCCGTTTTCCACGTCGTTGCCGAGCAGATTGCACAGCACCCGGCGGAAATACTCGTGGCGAGGGTAGGACAAGAAGCTGCGCGAGTCGGTGAGCATGCCCACGAAGCGGCTCAGCAGACCCATGTTGGACAGGGCGTTGATTTGCCGCTCCATACCGTCTTTCTGATCCAGGAACCACCAGCCCGAGCCGAACTGCATCTTACCCGCCACCGAGCCGTCGTTGAAGTTGCCGATCATAGTGGCAATCAGTTCATTGTCGGCGGGGTTTAGGTTGTAGATGATAGTTTTGGCCAGCTTGTCCTGCGTGTCGAGGCGGTCGAAGAACTTGGACATGGCCTGAGCCTGCGAGAAGTCGCCGATGGAGTCCCAGCCCGTATCGGGGCCGAGCTGGCGCAGCATGCGGGCGTTGTTGTTGCGAAGGGCGCCCACGTGGTATTGCTGAGTCCAGCCCTTTTCCCAATCCATTTCGGCCAGCAGCACCAGCACTTTGGACTTAAACTTCAGCACCTCAGCGGAATCCAAGGACTCGCCGCCGCGTACTTTCCCGAAAATTGTGTCGATTTCCTCGTCGGTATAATCGGCAGCGTAGAGCTGCTCCAGGCCGTGGTCGGAGAGCTTGCCGCCCATCTCAGCAAAGAAATCGTGGCGTAGACGCAGGGCTTTTTCTAAATCAGCAAACGTCTGAATATCCACTTCTGCGGCCGCGCCCAGCTTGTCGAGGTAGGCGTTGTAGGCGCCCGCATCTTCCGGCGACATGGCTTTGTCGGCCCGGAAGGTAGGCAGCACCTGCACATCAAAGTCGGAATCCCGGATGGACTGGTGATGCTCCAGTGAGTCGGCCGGGTCGTCAGTGGTGCACACTACCTTCACGTTCATTTTGCGCAGCAAGTTGCGCACCGAATACTCGGGCGTGCGCAGCTTCTCCGAGCACTCATCGTAGATGCGACGGGCGCTATCTTTGTCCAACAGCTCGTGCACGTCGAAGTAGCGTTGCAGCTCCAGGTGTGTCCAGTGGTACAGCGGGTTTCGGGCGGTGTAAGGCACGGTTTCGGCCCATTTCTCAAACTTTTCCCAATCCGAGGCATCGCCCGTAATGTAGCGCTCGTCTACCCCGTTGGCCCGCATGGCGCGCCACTTGTAATGGTCGCCGTAAAGCCAGATCTGCGTCAGGTTCTCAAACTGCCGGTCTTCGGCAATCTGATCAGGGGGCAGATGGCAGTGATAATCGATGATGGGCTGGTGCTCGGCGTGCACGTGGTAGAGCTGCTGGGCGGTTTCCGTTTGCAACAGAAAATCTGGACCGAGAAAGGGCTTTTTCATGCTGAGTTACTGGGTTAAGCAGTGGGTAGGAAAACGGTGGTTAGCCGGGTATTTTTTGGTTAGAAGCCAAGGCTAGTTCCCCTCCTTTTTTAAGGAGGGGTGCCCGAAGGGCGGGGTGGTTAGCTAGAGCTAGAAAACTAGAAGCTACTTCGAGCATCTTACTCTAGTTATCTATCAATCTTTATTTTACAGAAGCAATTTGTTCAACTAAACAACATCAGCAACGACTTCAACCACCCCAGTCCAGCCTTTCGGCTGAACATCCCCTCCTCATCTGAGGAGGGGAGTTTCGTTCTTCTATTTACAGCGACACCCCTCTTTTCCAAGGGATGAAGTCGGTTTGATCGTGGCGGACGGCGGCTACCTCTTCCCCGCTGGCTACGCGGATGACGTACTCCAGAATCCGCTCGCCGGCTTGCTCGATGGTTTCTTCGCCGTCAATCACGGTGCCCGTGTTCACGTCGATGATGTCGGGCATGCGCTTGGCGAGGGGGGTGTTGGTGGCAATCTTGATAACCGGCGCGATGGGGTTGCCGGTGGGCGTGCCCAGGCCGGTAGTGAACAGCACCACGTTGGCCCCCGAGCCTACCTCGGCCGTGGTCGATTCCACGTCGTTGCCGGGGGTACAGAGCAGGTTCAGGCCGGGCTGGGTTACCAGCTCAGGATAGTCAAGCACGGCGACTACGGGCGAGGAACCGCCCTTGCGCGCCGCTCCGGCCGATTTCATGGCGTCGGTAATCAGGCCGTCGCGGATGTTGCCGGGCGAGGGGTTCATATCGAAGCCCGAACCCACGGCCACGGCCGCGTCGCCGTAGGCTTTCATCAGCGAGCTGAAGCGCTGGGCTGTCTCCTGATCCACTGAGCGGTCCACGATTTCCTGCTCCACGCCGCACAGTTCCGGGAATTCGGCCAGAATAACCGAGCCGCCTAGCGCTACCAGCATATCCGACACGTGCCCCACTGCGGGGTTGGCCGAAATGCCCGAGAAGCCATCGGAGCCGCCGCACTCCAGCCCAATGCACAGCTTGCTGAGCGGTGCTGGCTGGCGGTGCTGCTGGTTGGCCAGCATCAGGCCAGCAAACGTCTGGCGCAGGGCTGCGCTAATCATGTTTTCCTCGGTCCCCATTTTCTGCTGCTCCATAATATAGAGCGGCTTGCTGAACTGCGGGCTGCGCTTGTTGATTTCATCCTGCAGCATGGTCACCTGGGCATTCTGGCAGCCCAGGCTGAGGATGGTGGCGCCGGCCACGTTGGGGTGGGTGATGTAGCCAGCTAGCAAACCACACAGCGACTGGGCATCCTGGCGGATACCGCCGCATCCCCCTTCGTGGGTCAAAAACCGAATGCCGTCCACGTTTGGAAACAGGCGAGCTTTCTGGCGGCTGCTCTCAGCGGCCTGCAAGTCCACGCTTAAGATTTCCTCCACTGATTTGCCGGCCTGCATCAGCGCAATTAACTCCTGTGTCTGGGGCTGGTAGGATTTCTGGCGGGCGTAGCCCAGGTCCTTCACCAGCGCATCTTCCAGTACCTGGATGTTGCGGTTTTCGCAGAATACCATGGGTATCACCAGCCAGTAGTTGGCGGTGCCTACCTTACCATCGGCGCGATGGTAGCCCAGGAAGGTGCGCTCCTGCCAGCGGCTCACGTCGGGGGCCTGCCAGGCAGGGCGCTGGCCGGCTTCGGCGTAGGAGTTGGTGGCGTGGTGCAGGTTGGCGGTGGTAAGGCGGCCGCCTACCCCAATGGCCGAGGCAGCCTTGCCTACCAGCACCCCGTACATGGTCACTGGGTCGCCGGGCGCAAGGGGTTGCAGGGCCAGCTTGTGCTTGGCCGGAATGGCCTCGGTAGTGGTGACGGTGGCGCCGTCCCAAGTTACAGGCGTGCCAACAGGCAGGTCCGTCAGAGCGACCAGTACGTTGTCGGCCGGATGAATTTTGGCAACTAAATGCTTCATGATTTTTTTTAGCTCACAGCAGCTTTTGTGATAAAGCACGCTTTCACGGCAGCATGGCCGCCCACTTCCAGCAACTGGTTCAGGAAATAGGTTACGCGGTCGGTAAAGCCTGGCAGTTGGGTGAGGTCGTGCTCCCAGAGGGCTTCGTTGGCGAGTACCTCGTGGACTAACTCCGCTGGCTCGTCGGCGTGCTTTTCCCAAAGATTGGCAAAATAACCGGCCTGCGAGTCCTCAATCGGGTAAGTTTCGCCGTGCAGCTCGCCGTGCCACTTGCCGTTTTGCTGCTCAGTGGCGCGCATAAACAGCAGGTAGGCCGCAAACCCTAGTGCCACGTACTGCGGTACTTTGCCAAACCGCTCAGTGTAGTGCAGCAAATCAGCGAGCACGCGCATGCGCAGCTTAGCCGTGTAGTTGAGGGTGATGGCCAGCCACCGGTGCTCGATGTAGGGGTTGCGGAAACGGTCGAGCACCTGCATGGCAAAGCGCTGGGCAATCTTCTCGTCCACGGGGTAGGGAATGCCAGGCAGCAGGTCGGCCAGCATCAGGTTGGAGATGAAGCCGGCCATGGCCTTATCTTCCATGGCGGCGCGCACAGTGGTAAAACCGCTTAAGAAAGCTAGTCCGCAGCTCAGCGTGTGCGTGCCGTTCAGCAGACGCAGCTTCAGCTCCCGGAACTGGTTGATGTCGGGCTGGATGAATACGCCTTTATCAACGCTGTGAAACGACAGCACCTCTCGTACCCGCGCGTCGCCCTCAATAGCCCACAGCAGGTAGGCCTCCGACATAGTCAGCAGGTCGTCCTGGTAGCCTAGCTCCTGGGTCATTTGCTGATGGGCGTCGGCGGCGGGTAGGCCCGGCACAATGCGGTCTACCAGGGAGTTGCAGCAAGTGTTAGCTGTTTCCAGCCAGTCGATGAACTCGCTTTCGAGCTGGTTGCGGTGGGCCAGCTCCAGCAGAATCTTCTCCAGCTGCGTACCGTTTTCCGGAATCAGCTCGGTAGGCACAATTACCAGGCCTTTGCTGGGGTCGTTGCCAAACGCCTGCCACCGGGTGTAGAGCACGGCCAGCAGCTTGCCCGGAAACGAGCTGGGGGCAGTGTCTTGCCGAATGTCGTCGGGGGCAAACTGAATGCCTACCTCCGTGGTGTTGGAAATGACCACTTGCAGCTCAGGCGAGGCAGCGAAAGCCAACACCTCCGCCCACTGGCTTTTGGCCGACAGCACCCGGCTGATGGCAGCGCACACCACGTTGCGTTCAATCGTCTCCTCCTCTTCTACACCCCGAATCCCAACGGTATACAACCCATCCTGCCGCTCAAACGCCGTGATGTCGCCGCCGTCGGTAGATTTTACCACCACCACACGGCCGTTGAATACGCCCTGCTGGTTGGCCTTGTCGATGAGGAAATCGGGTAGGCCGCGCAGCAGCACGCCGGTACCGAACTGCAATACTTTCTCGGGCAGCGCGAAAGAGGCGGCCTGGGGCATTTCTACGGCAACCGGTGCATCTCCGGCGACCAGACGTTGCGACAGATTTTTCATATAAAGCTTAAACTAAAGGAGTATGCAATTGAAAGAAGATTAAGTACCCTGCTGCTTTTTCCACTTGGGATACTCACGATTGAGGAGTTTGGCAGGCCAGGTACCAACGTAGCTATAGCCCACGCGCCGCTCATTTTCAATCTCGGCCAGCGAGTAGTGCACTTTGCTGTCGCGGCCCACGTAGATGGGGCGGTTGGTATTTAGCTCGTAGAAGCGCGCCCAGATGGTAGAGCCCGCCTCGGGCACAATCAGCCGGTCGCGGCCACTAGGCTGTTTGGGGTCGGTTACGTCGCGCATAGCATAACCCTCCAGCTTCACCTTGTCCAGCCACGCTACGGCGGCCTCAATGGATTTCTTGATTTCCGGCGAAGGGTTTTTAATGTCCATCAGAAACTCCACGATGGCCACCGTTTCGTCGCCGCTGAGCGAGGCCAGCTCGAAGGCGCGGGCCTTGGCCGGTTGCAGGGTTTTCTCGTCATACTGCGCCGCCCAGGCCGTCAGCTGGCCGTGCTGCACATACTGCGTCTTCAGGATGCAGTCGATACCGCGGGCTACGGCTTTGCGGGCCGGCTCCACTAGGCCCTGGTCCAGCAGGGTGTAGTTGCCGCGCTGCTCGGCTAGGTCACGCAGCACCTGCATCGCCTGAATCATAGCGTTGTCGTTGTAGGTGATCTGGTGGCGGTAGTTGCTGTGGTCGGGGTAAAACTGCGGGAAGCCGCCGTTGGCGTACTGCATTTTCAGCAGGTAGCGAATGCCGTTCTCGGCGGCGCGGCGGTAGGCTAGGTTACCAGTGCGCTTGGCAGCTTCTACTAGGTAGCGGATTTCGCGGGAAGTAGCGTTGTTGTCGATGGTGGCGTCGTTGCGGCCTTTATCGTCGAGGGTAGCGGCTTTTTGTGCGGCCGTCATTGGGTGGTCGTACTTTACTTTCACCTCGCCCACGGCCTTGGGCCAGCCGCCCACGCTGCGCTGGTAAAGCAGCATACGCTCGGCCATAGAATCTTTTTCGACGGCCACTACCGGCGGCGCGGGCAGGGCGGGCGCTTTGGGGTCCACGTTCCAGCGGCCACCAAAGGTCCAGTTAGGCGTTATCTGCTTCACCGTGGGGCTACCCTCGGCCGAGGCCAGGTTGTCGGCCATCCAGGCGTAGTTGCCGCCCCGGCGGCGGGCATTGGCGTAGTACACGCGCCGCCCCCATTGCTTGGCGCCCGGCCCCGACTCCGCCCAGTAAATATCGGCATCGGCCATATTTTTGGGGAAACGGCAGCTGAGCAGGTAAAACTGCGCCTCGCGGTGGAAGCGGCCCAACTTGAAATTGTCGTCGCCCTCGAAGCGGCAGTTCACCAGCACCGTTTTCGAGTCTTTGTTGGCCGAGCCATCGTGCCAGATAGCCGCGCTCATGTTATGGCAGATAAAGCGGCAGTTTTCGGCGTAGGCCCAGCCGCGGGGGCAGTAGAAATCCACGCCGCCTTCCAGGGTGCAGTCCTTGAAGTAGTACAGACCGGCTTCCACGTCCCAGGGGCTCACAGTGTCGCCGCCAAGGGCTCGGAAGGTGCAGTTTTTTACTACCAGGCGCGTAGTACCGGGGAAGGTGCGCAGGGCCATTTGGTGGCCGGTTTTGCCGATGATTTTCTGCCCGCTGGCATCAGCGGGGCAGTTGATAGTGACGTCGCCCGCAGCGTTGAACCCGTAGCTGTTCACCACAGTGAGCTTTTCCAGCGTCACGTTGGGGGCATTGCGCAGGTTGAGAGTGGCCACGCCCCAGTCGTCGAGGTTGCCCTCGCAACGAGCCGCATCACGGGCCTGGCTTATGGTAATCACCACGCCCTTTTCGCTCTGCCCGAGCAGGGTCACGTGGTCTTTGCCATCGAGGTAGACTTTCTCGGGGTAGGTGCCGTTTTTGATGTATACTACCCGCTGCTGGTCGGCGTGGGCGCTCAGACTGTTGAGGGCGGCTTGGATGGTTCGGAAATCTCCCGAACCATCCTGCGCTACCCTAACCGTCGGCGCATTAGCGAAGGAATTTCTTCCCCCGATTACTCCTGTAACCAGCAGGAGCAATACTGTAAAAAATCGAGTCATTTGTTGTTGTCTGTTGTGCATGGCCCCTACCCTTCCAGCGGTTGTAAAAAATCTTCCCGCAGGGGGTTAAACACATCCAGCAGCACCCCGGCCTCCTGGCACACCACGCCGTGGCGCACGTTGGAGGGGGCATAGAATGTGTCACCGGTGCGTAGCACCTGGGTATGCTCTCCTACCGTAGCCTCAAACACCCCGCTCTCCACGTAGCTCAGCTGCACGTGGGGGTGCTGGTGCGGGGCGCCTACCCCGCCCGTTTCAAAGGCCACCTTCACCAGCATCAGCTCCGGGCCATAGGTGAGCACCTGCCGGCGCAGACCGCCGCCCAGGTCTTGCCAGGTGGGAGTAATAGTGGTAAAAGGGGAAGTAGGCATGGAAGAAAGACAGCAAACAGAAGGAAAAGTAGGAAGACGCGAGACGGGCAATGTCCTGCACTGTCCTGCTCCTGCTAGCAAAAAGCGCTAACAGGAGCAAGTGCGGTGTGCTATATTAGTAGCCAAAGTTCTGCTTGAGGGCAGGATCGGCGCTGATGGTGCTCTGCGGAATGGGCAGTAGCTCCTTGCCTTTGCCCGGTACATACTCGGCAGCCAGGCCAGAGGCGGCGCTGGTAGCAGTTGTAGCGCCTAGTGTGAAGCTGGTACCTGCGGGTTTTGTATTCGCTACGTACTGTGCATCAATGGCCTGGCGCCAGTTTACGCGCACCGTACCGGTGGGAGCAGTAATGTTGGCTGGCGAAGGACGATAAGCCGAGCGCGCCCACTGCAAGCCCGTGGCCGAAGGCGTACGGTAGTACATGTACAGTGGCACGTTTTGGTATGGTGCCTGTCCACGAGCCATCTTTTCAATATTTGCTTTCACCTCGGCCATTTTGGTTTCAAATAAATTCCAGCGCAGCAGGTCATACTTGCGAATACCCTCGCCTCCGAACTCCAAGTACCGCTCGTTGGTGAGGGCCGTGAAGAAGCTAGCTTTGCTGCTTAGGTTGAACCCCGCGCTGGTGAGTGTAGCAAGCGCCTGTGCGCGGCTGCCGAATGCCCGGGTGCGCACTTCCATCAGTGCATCCTGAGCGGCTTGGGTAGGGCCGTTCAGCTCATTCTCTGTTTCCGCAAACATCAGCAGCACGTCGGCAAAGCGAATCAGCGGCCAGTTATAGTCGAGGTAATTGACGGTGCCCGGCACGGGTGGCACGTGCCAGTCGCGGCGGAATTTGCCGTCCGTTACCGACGTCAGGGCTACCCCGGTCTGGAAATTGGTGGCGGGGATGGAGTACGTGGTGATAGTAACGGGTAGGCGCGTATCGGTCGAGTCGAAGGCGTAGTAGTAGGGCGGCGCAATGGTCACTGCGCCCTGGGTGGAGCCATAGATGGGTGACGCGTTCAGACGCGGCCCGTTATAGTAGCCCAGTTTGCTACCCGACACGGAAGTAGCCGTGGCCATGCCCACTTGAAATATAATTTCGTTGGCAGCGTCCGTGCGCAGTTGATTGATGCTTTGGAATAGCTGCAGGAAGCTGGGGTTCAGGTTATGCTCGCCCCGGTTTGCCAGCAGGGCGGCACACTCCTGGCGGGCAATACGGTAGTAGTCGAGGTAGTCGGTGGGGCGCTGCATGGTACCGTCTTTGGGCGAATACCCTCCACGGTACAACGCCAGACGGGCCCGCAGGGCTTTCACGGCGCCTTTGGTGATGCGCTCATCGGCCGTACCGGCTTTGGAGCGCCACGGCACCAGCTTTTCAGCCTGTAGAAGGTCTTCAATCAGCTTAGTCAGCGTAATGTTACGGTCGGCATTGGGTAGGTTGAAGTCCTGGCCCGATACAGACGGCGTGAACTGCGTGGGCACGTCGCCCCAGTTGCGCAGCAGCTCAAAGTAGTACTGGGCCCGTAGCGTCAGGGCCTCACCGTGCAGGCGATGCAGCGCGGCCGTGTCGGCCGCCGTGCCGCTGGTGTACAGTGCCATTTGCGGAATCTGCTGAATGCAGATGTTGGCACGCTCCACGCCCTGATACAGCTGATTCCAAGGGTTGGTGATTTCGGTGTTGTTGGGCAGTGCCGTGTAGCGGGCAATGCTGCGGCGGGCCCCATCGGCCGGGCCGGCCGAGCCAATCATCTCGTCGGAATCGTAGGGATAATACATGCTCACGCGGGTGCCATAGCTATTATCGCCCGAGAGCGGGTCGTAGGCCCCAATAACGGCGGCCGTAGCGCCAGCCACCGTGCTAAACGTGTAGGCCGTTGTGTTCAGAGCCACCGCGTCTACGTCAAGATAATCCTGACAAGACGATACTACCCCGGCGGTGCCAGCCATCGTCACGGCAACCAGTGCGGTCCGAAAAGAAATAAACGATTTCATATAGTTGGGACGAAAAAGCAAGTAGGAATTACAAAGACAGGTTTACACCGAACAGGAAGGCACGGCTGCGTGGGTAGGCAGCGTAGTCGACGCCAGGCGTGAGGGGCGACGAGCGGCGCGTGCTCACCTCGGGGTCGTAGCCCGAGTATTTAGTGAAGGTGTACAGGTTGTTGAGCGTGGCGTAGAAGCGCAGGCTGTTCACTTTCACGCGCTGGGTGAGCAGCTTGGGCAGCGTATAGCCCACCGTTACGTTGTTGATGCGCAAGAAAGAGCCATCTTCCACTGCCCACGAGTGCAGGAAGTACGTGCGGGTAGGCGTCCAGATATTGGCATTCTGATTCACTTCCTGCAGGCGCTCCAGCGTAGTAATGGCACTGCCATCGGCCTCAATCACACGGTAACGGTTTTCCATGGTACTCAACACGTTGTTGAAAGCCGTGTTGGCCGTGTTCGAGGTAAACTCAATCTTGTTGGCATTGTACACATCGTTGCCGAGCACGAAGTTGAGGAACACGCTGGCATCGAAGTTTTTGTAGGTAAACTGCTGGTTGAGGCCACCCACTGCTTTGGGGTTGGCGTTGCCAATTACGGTCTGATCGTTGGCGTCAATCTTGCCGTCGCCATTCAGGTCTTTCAGTTTGATCAGACCCGGACGGTAGGCTGTTTCGCCAATGAGACCCAGGTTGTTCACAAAATTCCGGTCGGTCTTGGGCGTCCAGGTGCCCAGTCCGCCTGGCGTAGCCGACGGTACGTAGCCCGAGAAGTCATCTGCCGTCAGGTAGCCATCGGTTACGTAGCCGTACATCTGCCCGATTGGCTTGCCTACCCGAGCTACAAAGTCCTGGCCTAGGGCAGTGCCTGCCCAGCCCGACGTGATGTTCAGGATTTCCTGCTGGTCGCCGCCCAGGCTCTCAATGCGGCCCCGGTTGAAAGAGGTATTCGCCGTGGCCGTCCAGGTGAAGTTCTTGCCCTGGATAATGGTACCCGTCAGTTGCAGCTCTACCCCGCGGTTGGAGGTTTCGCCGATGTTCTGCAACTGCGAAGTATAGCCCAAGAACGGAGGAATAGGCTTGTTCAGGAGCAGGTCGTGCGTCGTGTTATAGTATACGTCGGCAGTGAACTGCACCCGGTTTTGCAGCAAGGACAGGTCAACCCCAATGTTGCGCGAAGTCGTGGACTCCCACTTTAGATCCGGGTTGGGTAGCGTAGTAGCCGAGGACCCAAACACGATGGTGTTGTTCAGCGCGTACGGTGCGTTACCGGCCTGGAAGAACTGGTTGAACAGGAAGTCGCCGATGCGGTTGTTGCCGGCTTCACCGTAGCTCAGACGCAGCTTCAGATCCGATACCGCCGTTACGTCCTGGAAGAAGTTCTCACGCGAGATGCGCCATGCCACCGAGGCGCCGGGGAAGAAGCCTACCCGGTTGCCTTTGGCGAATTTCGACGAGCCATCGGCCCGGAACGTACCCGTAAACAGGTATTTATCGTCGTAGGAGTAGGTTACGCGACCAAAGCCCGAGAGCAAACGGTAATCCTGTGGAATGCTGGTTTGGGGCAGCACTGGCTGCGAGGTCTGGCCGGGGGGCAGCACCCCCTGGTTGATGTTGGCCAGCGCCCGATCCGCCGTGATGTCGAGCGGCAGGAAGTTGGTTTGGATGTACTGCTGCCGGTTGGTTTGCTGGTAGATTTCTTCCCCTACCAATACGCCCAGCGAGTGTTTGCCTTTCAGGAGGCTATAATCCAACACGTTTGAGTTGTTGAGCGTGCTCTGCGTAGTGGTCGTGATGGTAGCAAAGGGCAGGTTGGCGTAACCTCCCGAGGCCTGCCGGATGGTAGGCGAGTAGCGGCCGTTGAAGGTGCTCAGGTTGATATTCGTGTAATCGAAGCCCGCTGTGGAGCGGAAAATCAGGTTTTTTGTTATGTTGAATGCCAGGTTGCCCCCAATGTTGGCCGTCCGGCGCTGGTCGGTGCGGTACTCGTTGTCGATGGTAATAATTGGGTTCACCAGCGACGACGTCTCAAAGAACTCTGGGTCGAAGGTATTCAGGTCAACAACGGCCCCAGTGGCGCGGGGTACGTTCAGAGGCTGATACTGCACGGCATTGCGCAACCGCGAGGTGGTATTGGAGCCGCTCGTAGATGTACCTGCTCCCTTGGCTTCCTGGTCGTTGTAGCGCACGTTGAAGCCCAGGCGCAGCTTGTCGCTGGCTTTGGTATCGAAGCGGAAGTTCACTAGGTTGCGCTCGTAGCCCGAGCCCCGCTGAATACCATCTTCCGTGTTGCGGGTCAGGCTCAGGGCATACGTGGTGCCCTTGGCGCCACCAGCTATAGACACGTTGTGTGTCTGCTGAAAGGCCTGGCGCCCAAACACCTTATCCTGCCAGTCTACAAACGGAGAGTTACGGGCCTGCATAATTGTATCGCTCATATAGTTAGAGCTGCCAAACAGGCTCCGGAACGTGGGTAGGCCGCCCGAGTTATTACCTACAATGCGCGAGCGTTCGTACTGATAGTTGAGGTAGTCGTCGGGGCGCAGCACATCCAGGGTTTTGGTGATGTTGCGGAAGCCGGCGAAGCCGTTGTAGCTTACTACAGTGCGGCCTTCAAGTCCCTTTTTGGTAGTGATAATTACTACCCCGTTGGCGCCGCGCGCACCGTAAATAGCCGTAGCCGACGCATCTTTCAGTACGTCGACCGAGGCAATGTCCTGCGGCGCAATCACATTCAGCGCGTTTTCAATCTGAATCCCGTCTACTACATACAGTGGGGAGTTGTCCTGCGTCACAGAGCCGCCACCCCGCACGCGCACCTGCACGTTCAGGTTGCCGGGCGTGCCCTCAGCCGAAGTGAGCTGCACGCCAGCCAGGCGCCCCGTCAGGGCCTCAGCGGCAGAGTTGACGGGTATGTCTTTGAGTTGCTGCGCGCTAACCGATGATACTGAACCCGTTACGTCGCGGCGCTGCACGGCCTGGTAGCCGATAACCACTACGTCATCGAGGGCCTTGGAGTCTTCGCGCATCTCCACGGTGATGCTGCTGCGCGTACCTACCGTTACGTCCTGCGACACAAAACCGATGTAGCTCAAGCGCAATTTGGCATTGGGACCAGCTACGGTCAGCGTAAAGCGGCCTTCGCCGTCGGTAGTAGCACCGTTGGTGGTGCCTATTTCTACCACCGTTACGCCGGGCAGCGCCTCAGCCTTATCAGCAGAGCGCACCACACCCGTTATCTGTCGTTGCTGGGCCATAGCCAGCGACACTATCCCCAGCAGTAGCCAGAGCGACAGTAGATATTTTTTCATGGAACTAGATATATTAAGAGTGGGAATTGGAATGATGCACGGAACTTCGCCAGCCGGGCCTGCGCAACTTTGCAGAGGTGTATGCAGTAAAAACTCCTTTGCAAACGGTCGCGAAGCGTAATAATCGATTTCGTACCTATTCGAAGAGGCGGCATTTTTTTTTTCGGGGCCAGAGGTGAAACCCGACTCTTTAAGATTACATTGCAGCATCTAAGAAAGAAAACGCTTAGCGGTATTTATTACTGCAAACGTTGCCGGGAACGATGTCAAAGAGACTTGCTGTTACGCAATAAGTTGTTAGATTTGCTCCTGTAGCGTTTTTTGCACTCCCGCCCCTCTACTCTCCCACCCACTCTTTACCCATTTCAAAATTGCATTTTAGAAGTACCACCTGCTTTGAGTACCATCACTATTAAGGATATCGCCCGCGCTCTGAACATCTCCACTTCCACGGTTTCGCGGGCGTTGCGGGGTAGCTACGAGATAAACCAGGAGACAAAGGAGTTGGTGCTGGAGTATGCCGAGCGACTGAACTACCGCCCCAACCCCATTGCGCTTAGCCTGAAAGAAAATCGTAGCCGCGCCATTGGGGTGATTGTACCGCAGATTGCCAACTACTTCTTTTCGCAAGCCATCAACGGGATTGAGGCCATTGCCTACAACCGCGGCTACCACGTTATTATCTTCCAGAGCCAGGAGTCGTACGAGCGGGAAGCGGCCAACATGCAGCAAGCCATGGACCGCAAGGTAGACGGCCTACTGATTTCGCTATCCAGTGAAACCTCCGACGTGTCGCACCTGCGGGCCTTACAGGAGCAAGGCCTACCCATTGTGCAGTTCGACCGGGTATCGCACGAGTTGGATACCACGCGCATTGTGGCCGATAACTTCGGTGGGGCCTTCGCAGCGACCGAGCACCTAATCAAGGCCGGACGGCAGCGCATTGCCCACCTCACCATTCCGCCATGGCTGAGCATCACGAAGGAACGCCTGGCAGGCTACCGCGCCGCCCTGGAGCAGTACGGCATCCCCTACGACGAAACGCTGGTGCGTTACGGTACTTTTGGGCAGAATGAAACCGGACCCATGGTGGATGAGCTACTGGCCCTACCCTCCCCGCCCGATGCGTTTTTCACGGCCAGCGACCGGCTGGCGCTGGGCTGTCTGGCATCGCTGCACCAGCGCCGCATTGCCATTCCCGACGACGTGTCGCTGATTGGGTTCACCAACCTCAACGCCGCCGACCTGCTGAACCCGGCGCTTAGCACTGTAGTACAACCGGCCCAGGAAATCGGGCAGATAGCCGTAGAGCGCCTGATCGAACTGATTGAGAAGAAACAAAAAGCTGCCCCACCCTCTACCGTTAAAATTCCCACGCGCTTGATTGTCCGAGAATCCACCCGGTCGGTCGTCCACTCGTAAGTCGCCGGCCCGCTGCTCCCACCCCGGCCTGGCCAGGCACGCCTTACGACTAAAAGCCTCCCGATCCACCCGGGAGGCTTTTCATTTTTAAATGAATGTTGAAATAAGCACTTATTCTACAACAGCTTGCTTGCTGGCCGAGCGGCCGAAGCGGGTAGGGAAATAAACCAGCTCGGCTCGAGCCGGATTCAGCGTGTATTGGCCCCGGTAGCGGGGCTGCAAGGCTATCCGGAAGGTGTGCTTGCCAACGGGCAGCCGGTCGATGAAGATGCCCGTTTGGTGCCGCAGATACTCGCGATGCACCTCAAAGCTATTGCCGGGCGCCTTGTCGGGCGCGTAGGAGCAGCCGGCCGGAATGGGCACTTCTACCAGTACGTAACGGGCTTCGGCCCGCACATCTACGGTTACGACCAGCTCGGCCGGCTGGCCGGCCCGTAGCGCTATGCGGCTGCCGGCTTGTCCGGCCAACGTAGTGGTCACTGTGAAGGGCGCAGCCGTGGCGGTGGGCTTGGCGTTCCAGAAGCTTTGGTAGGCAGTGGCGTAGACGGGTAGCAGCCCCTGCTTGCGCAGCACTAGCGGCTCTGCACCGGCCGGCACCTGCACTTCAAACGGAAACTGCCGCACTTCTTGGTTCAGGGCACCTTGCAGTTGCACCTGGGCAGCCAGCGGCGCGGCGCCCGTTGGCAGCAGCTCGGGACCGATGGTTTCCAGCACCTGCGCCGTTTCGTAGGTACTGCCGAAATAGCCACTAGCCCCACGCTGCTGCAACAGGTAGGTGCGTATGCGTTGCAGTTCGGCCGCATGCCCGCCCTCGGCGCGCAGCACCCGGTAGGCCAGCAGCGTCGTGCCGATGCGGTCGTTGAGTACGTAACGGTAGTAGGTGCTGGTGCGCAGCGTATCGGCGTACCACACGCCCCCGAGCTGGGTAGCGAGCCGGTAACGCCGCAACGAATCAAGCTGGTAGGGCAAGTGTAGTTGCTGCCGCAGTTCGGTTAGCAGCAGGTACTGGTCGAGGGGCTGACGGCCGGTGTGCGGCTCTCGTGCCAGCCGGTCGAGATAGGTGCGGTAGTCGACGGAAGCATCCAACTGGTGCAGCAACTGTAGCAGACGCAGGCGGTCGGGTAGCGTCCGGAAGTACCCGCCCGTGTAGGCGGCAGCACCCGCGGCACGACGGGCATCGGCGGCGGCAAATTCTTCATCCAATGCCCTCAGCAAGTACTGACGTAGCGCGGCACGGTCCAACTTCACGGTATAGTTCTGTTGCTGCGCCGCCAGCAGCGCTTCCACCACGTGCAGGGTAGCCCAGGCACTCACCTCAGACTTCGGCCAGGTCCCCCAAAGGCCCTCGGGCTGATGCCGCCCTTCCAGCAGTCGGCGAATCAAGTAGTTGACGTTGCGCTCGGCGCGGAAGGGCTGGCCCTGCCACGTGAGAATGCGCTGCTGCAGGAGCAGACCTTTTAAGCGGGAGGCCATTTGCTCGTTGCAGAGGTAGGCGTACTGCTGCAAGTGCTCTATTTCGCGCAGCACCACCGGCAACGGGTCGCTTTCGAGCCGTACTGTAGCGGTACCCAGCGCGGGGTTGAGACGGAAGGTGAGCGTGGTATCGGGGGCCGTGAGCACGGCAAAGGTGCCTACCCGTTCGCGAGTACCAGCGGGCACTACGGCCACGGTGCGCTGCTCGCCGTCCTGGTAGCCGTTGGCTCGGGTGAGGCGAAACGTCAGGCGCAGCGAGTCGCCGGCCGGGGGCGCCGTCACGGTGAGCGTATCGAGTACGGCCGTGGCTACGCGGTGCTGGTGCGTGCGCGCCGGTTCGCTACCCACCTGGAAGCTGGTGGTCACCTGCGCAGTGTCGGGTAGGTAGTTCAGCACTTTGCCCAGCACCTGCACCCGGTCGCCTTCCACCAAGAAGCGCGGCACCGCCAGCTCGGCCAGTAAGGCTTTGAAGGAGCGCAGCTTACTGGTGATGCTACCCGTGCGGCCGTGGTCGTCGGAGCCCAGCACGAAGGTGTCCCAGCCCGTTACGTCGTCGGGTAGAGTGATGGTAGTAGTGGCTTGGCCGCGGGCATCGGTGACGAGGGTAGGGCGCCACCACGCATAGTCGCGGAAGTGCCGGCGCAGCGCCGCCTCAGGGTCCTGACCAGGAGTATTGGTAGCCGCCAGCGTGGCCGCGGCCGCAGCGCGCAGGCTTTTGGGTAGCTGAGCATTGGGCTTGGTTTCGATAATAATCACACCCGATTTGGCAGCCCGACTACCATACAACGCCGCTTGGTCGCCCTTGAGTACTTGCAGGGAGGCAATATCGCCGGGGCTCAGGTCTTCTACCCGGCCCGCATACGGCACCCCGTTCACAATAAGCAACGGCGCCGCATCTCCAGCCACGGTACTCGCGCCTCGGATGCGGACGCTACCCGTTCCTTCGATATTCACGCCTGCCACCCGCCCCTGCAACGCGCTAACGGTGGTGACTGCACCCGTTAGTTCTTGTCGCCGCTGCACCCCGTAGCCTACCACTACCACTTCATTGAGGGCTTTCGTGTCGACTTGCAGCGCTACAGTTATGTCCTGCTGCCCCGCGGCCAGCCGCTGCTCCTGCGTCTGGTAGCCGATGGACGAAAACACCAGCGTAGCCCCCACCGGCGGCACCGACAGCGTAAAGCTGCCGTCGGCCAAGGTTGAGGTTCCTACCTTGGTGCCCTTCACTAGTACCGTCACGCCGGGTAGGCCCTCCTCCGTTTCGCGGTCGAGGACGCGGCCCCGCACAAGCTGCCAACCGTGCTGCGACTGCACCGGCACGGCCACCCGTATTTCCCGCCGCGGTGCAGGCTCAGTGGCAGCGCGGTGAGCCTTCAGCCACGCTATCTGGTGCGCACGCACGGCCGCCAGCACCCGCCGGCTGGCCGGACCGTAGGGCTGCCGGTCTTCAGTCTGCAGTTGTAGATAAGTGGTGCCGTTGGGGCGGATAACGATATCCGCAGGCGGAGCCAGACAGGTGCTATCGGCCAGTAATACAGCTACCCGATAACGACCGGCCGTCAAGGCATGAATGGAGCTTCCGCCGCGCAGTAACCGCGAAAAAGATGCCTTGCCGGGCTGCGTTACTAGCACATAGGCCACTTCCGGCAGCCGGGGCGCCGGGTAGGGTTTCGGGGCAGGCAGCCGGATTTCCAGTCGCCCCTGCCCTACCGGCGTGTGCGCTACGTAGTCCAGCATGACTTCCGCGAACGACGGCCACCGCTGGCGCCAGCGGGTTATTTCCGGTGATGCTTGCAGGGCGCTTTCCGTTAGCGCAAAGTCGCCCAGCGGCAGGGCGCCCGCAAAGCCGCTGCCGCGCAGGCTGCCCAATGCATCGGGGGTGATGCTGGTCATTTTCAGCAGCCCAGGCTCGAAGTGGTAGCGGTAGAATGGCTCTAATAGAAACTTGCGCCGCAGCCCATCAGTCCGACGCAATAGCACCGAATCGGGCCGGAAAGGGCCAGCTATGGCCATGTTGCCTAGGTTGGTATGGCCTACCCTCTGCAAGCGCTGGCCCTGCCGCAACGTGGTGGGCACGTAGGCATCCACCAGCAGTAGATAGCGCTGCAACGTGCGTTGTTCTTCTTCGCTCAATAGTCCCCGCTTTTCCACCAGCAGTTCTTCGCAGATTGTGTTTTGGTCGATGCTGAGTGTGAGCTTGTGCAGGGGCCGCAGGTACACGTCGGGTAGCGTGACCAAGTGGGTAGCCGTGCGTACGGCTACCGTATGCCGGCCACTGTCGGCCACCAGGGCGTAGGGCTCGCGTTGGTTGACGTCGTGCACATACACTGGCACGTCATCCACATACACCGCCACCACCGGCTGCACCCTCCCCGAGTCGACCACGAACGGCGCCAGTTGCGTGATGCCGCCGGGGGCCGGCTGGTACTCGTAGAACGTGCCGGTTTCGGGGTAGAGAAATTGGTAGAAACGCAGCGAGTCCAGGCCCAGGCGCCCGCGCCAGTCGGCCCAACGCAGGGGCTGCTTGCCCGCTTCGCCGGGCGAGTTCTCGAAGCTTTCCCCAATGGCAAAGCGCCGCCGGGCTACCCTACCCACCAGCCGCGGCTCGAAACTAGGCAACGCCGGCGCAGCCGGCGCCTCAAACTTGCTGGTATAGGCGTAGGCCGTGAGGTCGGCGCGGGGTACGGGTCGGCCGGCTGCGTCGGTCACGGTGTAGCGCAGTTGCAGCTGCTGGCCGGGGTAGGCTACCTCGGGCTGTTCTGCATGAATGCGTAGTTGCTTCTGCATCAGCGGCATACTGTATTCCAGCGCCCGCAGCTCATCACCCCAGAGATAGTGCACCGAGGCAAACCACGGTCCGGCATCTGTCGTCCGGATGGCCATTTGCCACTCGGTGCCGTAGCCCCGGTAGCACAGGCGGCTACCCTGGTAGAGAAAATACCAGACCGGCAGGTGGCGTGGGTTGTCGAGGGCGAGGTACAACGAATCGGGGGTACGGTCGGAGCGCAGGGCCAGCGCGGCGTTGGTGTCATCCGGCGTCAGCACGGCCCGCCGCCCAGCTGAGTCGGTCAGTTCGTACTCGGTAGCGCGCGGGTCGAGGGGCAGGCGGTAGGGCAGCCGCACGCGCTGCCGCAGCAGCGTGCCGTTGCTCAGCGCCTCGTTGCCGCTCACTTCTAGCCACGCGCTATGCGGCCGCTCTTGGTCCTGCCATTGGAAGTCGGCTACCACAGAGTCGGCGCGGAGCTGTAGCCGGAGCTGGCCGGGGTCGGTGGTGTAGTGGGCCGAGGCCGTGCGCGTCTGGCGCTCGTTGTTAGAATTTAGAAACGTAGCCTGCACGCTGTAGGCCAGATCGGCGGCCGGAAACACGGTGGCGGGCACGTTGAGGCGGGTTTCGCCGTGGGCGTCCAGTGGCTGGGCGTGCGTCCAGAGCGTATCGGGCACAAACAGCTGCCGCCCGATAAAAACGCCGGGCGCGCCCTGGGGCGTCAGGCTGAGGCGCACGCGGGCATCGAGCAGGTTCAGCTCATTGGCATCGGTGCCGCGCACAAAAATGGCTTGCCCTACCCCGCGCCGGTGGGTGGTTTCGGCCAGGCGCAGCTGGTAGCGCGTAGCAGCCAGCTCGTAGTCTTCTACCCGAAACTGCGCCTGGGCCAACGTACCCCGGCGCTCGTCGGCCAGCCAGATTTCCGCGCGGGTATCGGCCCGCAGCCCCAGCGAATCGGCCAGCGGCACCACGGCTTGGTAGGAGCCCGGCCGCACCGGCTGCACCACCAGCAAGCGCCGCTCGCGGCCACTGGCCCGCAGCCACAGCGCGAGTGGCCCCACAGCGGGCCTGCCGGTAACGCGGTGCACAATACGGGCCTTGAGGCGGAGCGTATCGCCGTGCGGACGGTAGCGTGGCTGGCTGAATGCCACGTAGCTTACCCAACGGTTTTGGCGCCGCGCCACACGCTGCTCCTGCCGCTGCTCACGCACCTCTTCGCTGAACACTGAGCGCAGCAGGCCAATCAGGCCGGTTGATACGGAGGCAGGATAGCGCAGCTCGCGCACCAGCCGCCGCACCGGCTCAGTGAGGTAACCCAACGGAAAACCAAAGGCCACCCGGTTACCGATACGCTTCAGCCGCTGCCCCACGGAAGGCGAATAGGAGTGGTAGTCGGGGGCCAGCTCCAAGGCGTGGTAGGTGGTGCGCCCACTGTGGGTAACGGCTACCAGCCCCGGCTTGCCCGCCCGCGCCAGCCGGAAGCTGCGCGTGGCGGCATCGTAGGGCACCGCGCGGCCGCCGAGCTGCACGTGGGCATCGGGCAACAGATTGCCCAGGGAGTCGCGCACGAGTAGCGTCAGGTCCACTTGGTTGTTTACCGTCAGCACTTGGCGGTCGGTGACGGAGCGCAGCCAGTACACCAGCTGCGGCCCCTCGGTGTGGGCTACCAGGTAGTAGCCCGCGGGCAGCGGCGACCAACGACGACGGACGCTATCGGTAGGAAACGAATCGACGGGCTGGGTGAAGAACTCGGGCCGCGCCGCCCGCAGCCCTCTGCGATACAGGTAACCGGCCTGGTCATCCGTCAGCCGAAACACCTTGGTGAGGTAGCTGTGCTGCCGGGCCCGCGGCAGGTGCTGCTGCGCATATATAGGATAGGAAAAAAGGCCTGCAAGCAGCAGCGCGAGCATACGTAGCAAACGGAACATAGGCAGAAGGCTTGGGTACTACTTTCCGATGCCTAACTGCCTGTAATTCCACACCACATCAATTACAATTTTTTATAAGATAAGTCTGGCACGCAATTTTCTACCCTTATCAAAGTTCTATTCTTTGTTACTCTCATCATACTCTCTGCCCGCATGTACAAAGCTCTGTTGCTCGTTTTCGCCTTGTTCTTACTAACTGGGCTTCAGCCTGCTGAGGCAACTAATCCCGGCACACCCTACGCCCGGGCCAAAGCAAAAGGCCGCGTGTATACGCACCGCCCAAGCTATAAAGTATACCGAGGGTTCCGGAAAGGCAACCGCAAGGGCCTGAAATTCTTCCACAAGAAACGTAGCCACAAGCTCCGCTCTACGGTGCGCGCCCGTCGATTCTAACCGTATCGTTGGCGCAGCTTTTTAATAAGGTAGGGCGCGGCGCGAGCAGTTCATCTCTCGCACCGGGCGCCCTACCTTATTATATAAGTATGCATGAGGTGGAAACACAAGATGTGGTGTCTCTACCCCAAACGCTGCCGTTCGGCATACCATGCCCGTCGCGTTTGTACCAACAGTTGCTCGGCAGCTTCTTTGTCGGGCATTTCGGGTAATGAGGAGGCCACAAAAGCAGCCTCTACACGCGCTACCAACGCTTCGGCTTCGGTTACCAGTTGCTCGTACTCAAACTCGCCGCGGCGGATTTGCAGCAGGAAGTCCCGGTCGGGGCGGCGGACGTGTAGGCGGCTTTCAGTGGCAATTTCCTCGGCCATGCGTAGCAGCCGGAATACGTGCAGCATGTTTTTGGCGTCGTAGTTTTTGCCGTGCTGCACGGTGTTTTGGTAGCGCTCGGGGTTGCGCTTCTGCTCCCACTCCTTGTACTCGCGGTACACGCGGCAGTAGGTAGAGTAGCCGTTGCGGTTGAAGCTGAGGTAGGTCGCCGGCACCTCCCCTTTCGGCACCGTAGAAAGTTGTACGTCCTGCGAGGTGTCGGGGTCGCGCACCAGGCCGCGGTAGTGGTGAAGCTGTTCGGACGTGTCGTCCACAAACAGGGCGTATAAGTCGGTGAGGTGGGGCACATTGGACAGGCCGCACTGTGCGGCCACATACCCACTCCGTGCCAGCCAGGTAGCTACTGGTTGCGCGCCCGCGCCTACCGTCACGTAACAGAAATCCAGCACCGACTTGCGCTGAGGCGGCTCGGGGTGGTTGATTTTCTTGTTCAGCCCCTTCGCCTTCCGAATCTGCGCCACGGCATACTCGGCAAAGCTCTGGCGGCATAGCTTCGATAGAAACTCCTCGGCTCGAAACGCCGCGAACAGCGGGTGCCGGTACACCACGCAGTCTTCAGGGGTACCAAGCAGCTCTAACATGGTAGGGTTGTTTTTGAGCAGCAGCTCCACGAAGCGCCGCAGCTCGTAGAACACCTCGTCGTTGGTATCGTTGGCCACCTGGGGCACGTAGTCGAGACCGTAGAACTCGGTTTCGGGTAGGATGAACACGCCTTTTAGGTCGGTGTCGGAGTGCGGCAGGTGGGTGCCGTAGGCGCGGCTGCCACTGATGGCTTCGAAGAGAATAAGGCCACGCTGGCGCAGGTCGGGAATAGTCATGGACGGGTGACACGTATTCACGTCTCGTCGTTGCTGATGTTGTTTAATCTAGAGCGGGCTATTCTGGTGGGAAACGGCGGCGTGGTTCTACCGTAGATCCATTTGGTCCTTCTAACGCCGAGACGCGAATACGCGTCTCTACATAGTGCCCGCGTCAGCCATCCACGCCCGAAACAGCGCGTCTAGCGCCGCCGTAGGGTCAGGGTAGCGAGTGACGGGTAGGGTTTCGCGGGCGGCCAGGGCAGCTTCGTACTCAGCTTGCAGATACTCAACCAACGCCGCCGGACGGGGCACAGTGGTTTTTTCGTCGGCAGTGGCTTTGCGAGTGAGCAGCTCGTTTACTACGTCGTGCAGCGTGGCTAGTAGTAGCTCGCGGAGCGGCCGAAACTCCATCGGCGGCACCTCATTGGGACGTTGCCGAATCCAGCTCGCGGCCAGCGTGGAGCGCAGGGCGTAGAACAGGCGTTTCAGGCGTACGTGCTCGGTCGTTAGATCGTCCTCTACCCCGCGCCGCATCAGGCCCAGGTAGTGATTCAGCCCGGCCCGCGGGTTCCAGAACGCCGGCAGCAACGACCCCAGCGCCTCCCGGAACCCGGCTGCCTCCCGGTATACCACTGGCGACTGTAGCCACTCGAACAAGGCCGCGTTGCCGCCGCGCAGCAGCTTCAGGGCCTTGCGCAGTTCCCAACCGGCCAGGTCCAGCTCGTCGTCCACGGGGAAGTTGAGCGTGTCGGGGCCAGCGTCGAGAGTTAGGTACCAGTCGGGTGAGTGGCTGTAGAGGAAGCGCACATCGTAGTCGGAATCGGGCGAGGGAAAACCCCAGGCCCGGCTACCCGACTCGCTGGCGTATAGGATGCGGATATGGTGGGTGGCTTCGAGCTGGCGGAGGGCAGTTTGGATGCGGGCATGCATGAGCCAGAAAGAAAAAAGAGTAAAGGGATGGGCTTTCTGCTGCGGATCTTGCGGGTAGCCGCTACCCACCTACAACCGCGGGTCCACGGCCTCGCTTTCCAGCGCCAGCACGCCGAATACGCACTGGTGCACTGCTCGTAGCGGCTGGCCGGCCACGAAACGCTCCAAGCCTTCCACGCCGAGGGTGAATTCGCGCAGGGCGAGGTTGCGCTTGGACTTCACGTTTCGCTCGCGCAGGCGTTCCAGATTGCCGGGCAGGAGGTAGTCGGGGCCGTAGATGATGCGCAGGTACTCGCGGCCGCGACACTTGAGGGCGGGTTGGATGAGGCCTTTTTTGGTGGTAGAAATGAAGTCGTAGGGTTTTACGACCATGCCTTCGCCGCCGCTGGCCGTGAGGTCGAGCCACCATTGGGTAGCAGCTTCCACGTCGGTGATATCCTGCAGGTACACCACGCGGTAGGGCGTGGCGCGGAGCAGGCTTTCATCGGCCAGGCACATTGCGCGTAGGGTTTCCATGTGCCAGGCGTGGTCTTTGTCGAAGTAGGTGCGGCCCTCGGTGGCGAGCAGGTGGAAGGGCGCCAGGCGCAGGTCGGCGAGGCTCTCCACGGGCCAGCAGTAGCGGCGGTAGGCATCGGCGTAGTGGTCGGCGGCGGTGCGGCGGGCCGAGGTGCGAGCCAGTAGGGCTTCCACCCCATCGAGGCCGCGGCCGGCGGCTTGCGCCAGGGCGGCTTCGGCCAGGGGCAGGGCGGCGGTAGCGGCGGCGGCCACAGCGGCGTACTGCGTCTTAATTAGCTCCTGGGCTTTGGCTGACCACGGCAGCAGTTCGGCATCCAGGCACACCCAATCGGTCTGAAACCGCTCCCAAAAGCCGCTGGCCGTGAGAGCCTCCTGCAGGCGTGTGAGGAAGGCTTCTTCCAGGGCTTCGTTGGTGAAGAAGTTGCGGCCGGTGCGGGTGTAGCACTTGCCGGGTCCCTCGCCTACCACCCCAAAGCGGCGCCGGGCGGCATCCTCATTGCGCGCTAGCACCACCACCACGCGGCTGCCCATGTGCTTTTCCTCGCACACCACCCGCTCCAGGCCCTGGCGGCGGAAGTAGTCGAAGGCTTCGGCGGGGTGCTCCAGCATATCGGGCAGCGCCGAGGTTTCGGTGGGCGACATGGTAGGCGGCAGGTACAGCAGCCACTTCGGGTTCAGGGCAAAGCGCGACATCACCTCCAGCGCCGCCACCGCATTTTCCTCCCGAATCGTGACGGAAGGCAACAAGCGTGTCTGGATGATCTGCTTGCCCGTCACATCACGGATGTCGAGCAGGTCGTCGTTTTTCTGTTGAGCTGTTAGCTGTTGGCTGTTAACTACTAGCTCTTCGTTGGATTCTGTTTGGGAAGAAGCTCCCAGCGGTGAGCCAACACCTCCCAGTGGGCGCACCGGCTCGCAGTACACTTGCTGGGCTGGTACCGACACCAACTCCCGCTCGGGGTAGCGCAGGGCGGTAAGGTGGCCGCCGAATACGCAGCCGGTATCAATATCGATGGTGTTGTTGAGCCACTCGGGCGCGGGCACGGGCGTGTGGCCGTATACCACCATGGCGCGGCCGCGGTACTCGGCGGCCCAGTTGTAGCGCACCGGCAAACCAAACTCGTCGATTTCGCCGGTAGTTTCGCCAAACAGCGCGAAGGCCCGCACGGCCCCCGAGCCCCTACCCTGCATTTCCTCGCGCATGCCGGCATGGGCCACCACCAGCTTGCCGCCGTCCAGTACGTAATGGCTCACCAGCCCATCCAGAAACTGCCGTACCTGCGCTTTAAATGTATCCGATTCCGGAGTCAATTGGGCCACAGTTTCGGCAAATCCGTGGTTTTCGTTCACGTTTTTGCCGTTGAGGTAGCGTAATAGCTTGATATCATGGTTGCCAGGCACACACAGCGCCACGTCGTCCTTCACCATGCCCATCACCAGCCGCAGCACCTGCGGCGAGGCCGGCCCCCGGTCTACCAAGTCGCCCAAAAACAGCGCGCGCCGGCCGGCCGGCGCCGTTACGCGCACGCCTAAGTCGCGTGCATCCGTCACCAGTTCTTCCTCTACTACATAGCCTAGTTCCGTGAGCAACTGCACCAGCTCGTGGTAGCAGCCGTGCACGTCGCCGATGATGTCGAACGGGCCGGTATCCTGCTTGCGATTGTTGTAGAGCGGGTCGCGCACGATGGCCTGCACGGCGTCAATTTCCTCGGGGCCGCGCAGGTGGTAGATGTGGCGGAAGCCTTCCTGGCGGAGCGTCTTGAGGCTGCGGCGCAGCTGCTGGCGTTGCTGGGGCACCACATGGCGACCCAGATGCTGGCGCTCGGCACGCTGGCGGTTGCGGTCCTCAGCCACGCGGTCGGGCACGTCGAGAATGATGGCGGTGGGGAGCACGTGGTAGTCGCGGGCCAGCTGCACGAGGGTTTTGCGGGCTTCGGGCTGCACGTTGGTGGCGTCTACCACCGTCAGCAGGCCGCGCTTCAGGCGCAGCCCTACCAGGTAGTGCAGCAGGGCAAAGGCATCCGGCGTGGCCGCTTGGTTGTTCTCATCATCGGCCACCAACGCTCGGCACCGGTCCGACGATACAATTTCCGTGGGCTGAAACAAGCGGTGCGCAAACGTACTTTTGCCCGCCCCCGAAGTACCAATGAGCAAGACCAGGGAGAGTTCGGGAAGTTTGAGGATATCTTGGGGCATTATAACAATGAATAATTTCGCCGAATGATAAAGCTTTATCTGGATATCGACGGGGTTCTATTGACGGCGAAACATACGCAGGCTGCGCCAGGAGTTGATATGTTTGTTGATTTTGTTACCTCTTCTTTCGCCTGTCACTGGCTGACTACTCATTGCAAGGGCGATAGTGCACCGGCACTACGTTACCTTACCCGCTACTTACACCCCGCTACGGTGGAGCGACTTCGACATACCGTGCAGCCTACTAACTGGGATGCGCTGAAAACGGAGGCTATCGACGTAAAAGCAGCTTTCTACTGGCTCGACGACCAACCGTTTCAGGCAGAGGTAGCTTATCTGCAAACCCATGGCGTCGCTGACCGACTGCTTACGGTGAATCTGAATCGTCCTGATGAGTTATTTGCTGTTCAAACCCGCTTGCAGCAGGCGGTCGGATAAGAAGAAAATCCTACCATCTCTTATACTCCGCTACTTATAGTCTTCATCCGTGACAATATCCATAGAAAGGATTATCAAAGAAGCTGACATTAGTCCACTCTATTGGGGCATGAATGAGGATGCTATTACTCAAATCCTACCTAATTCTTTTCAGCTTATTCAAGAGCATCGACTAGAGAACAGGCCTCTTTTAGATGTAGACAACATTGAATTTTACTTTGAAAATGATTTTTACATAGGGCTCAATCAACTTATTATTCAAGCTTGGCGCATCAAGCCAAATACATCAACACAGTATTTTGACTTAAGCTGGATAGACAACAAGCTTACGTACAGAAAAGTAAAGCAGAATCTTGCGCGTTTAGAGTGGGTGTATATAGAGTGTCCTAACGGCTCTAATGCTCCTCTCATACTAGTAGAAGGTCGCGCAATGTTTTTGTTTTATGACGACGAAAGTGAAATCAGTTCGTACCCGCTCTGTAAAATCGTCATTCTTCAGCCCAAAGACGCACAAGCTGTACTTGATAGAATAACTCAATAGGCCAGCAGCGTTTCTTGCACTGCTACGCGGCGCGGTTGTTCAATGTGTACGTTTCTACAAACCTGTGGCCGCTACGCGGCCCTCGCTATACAGTACAACCGGAGCAAAACGCAGTAATGCCTACCCTACCTCAAACACCGCTAGCTGCGACGGGGCTCCTACCTCCGCCTCTTCCGGACCTAACGGCTCCAGGCGCACGCGGTAGCCGTGGCGCGCGGCCACTCCTTCGGCCCAGGCGGTGAACTGCGCCCGCGTCCATTCAAAGCGGTGGTCATGGTGGCGGAAGTCGCCGGCGGAGAGGGATTCGTAGCGTTGGTTGTAGTCGGCGTTGGGGGTGGTGACGAGCACGGCGCCGGGGCGGGCGCGAGCAAAGACGACTTCCTCAAACGCCGCCAACCGGCTATCGTCGAGGTGCTCGATGACTTCGACCACGGCGGCCGCGTCGTAGCCGGCTAGGCGCGGGTCGTGGTAGAGCACGGAGCCTTGCGTGAGAGTAAGCCGCTCGCGCTGGCGCGGAGGCATTTCGGCCACGTGCAGGCGCTGCTGGGCTCGCTCCAGCTCCCGCCACGATACGTCCATAGCCAGTACGTGCTCAATCTGACTATTTTTTAACAGCCGGCGCGTCAGCTTGCCCTCTCCACACCCCAAATCCAGTACCCGTTTCGCGCCTAGCTGACGAATTTCGTCGGCCACACGATCCAGGCGCAGATCGTGCAGGTTTTGCTTGGCGGCGGTTTCAACGGGTGCGGTAGCAGCTTCCGCAGTAGCAGTTACTTCAACGAGTGGTTCCAGTTCCGGCGCATCGTCCGAGGCCTCGGCATCCAGGGCCAGCAACCGCCGCAGGGTAGGGTTCACAAACTCAGCAAAGCGCAGGTAGCGCCGCGTAATAAACTCCCGGTCGGGGTGCCCCGGCAACCACTCGGCACCCCGGCGCAGCAGCTTTTCGGCCTCGTCCTGACTTATCCAGTAGTGCTTGTCGCCGCGGTCGAGCACCGGAATGAGCACGTAGAGGTGGCTTAGCAGGTCGCGCAGACGCAGAGCCGGGTGGCGCAGGTGTAGCGTGTGGTAGCGGCTGGCGCCCCACTGCGACACGGTAGGATCGAGCGGATGCTCCTCCACTTCCATCTCATAGCCCAAGGGCGCAAACAGGCGCTGAAGCTGCTCGGCGCTGGTGGCGGGTAGGGCAGCTACGGTGGCTTCCAGCGGCAGCAGCACGTCGGGCAGCTCGGGGCGGTCCTTGCAGGTGCCGTTCATGGCCGTATTGAAGGCCTTGGCCAAGGCAGTGCTCAGAAACGACGACGCAGCGTAGGGCCGGTCGTTGACGTACTGCTCCAAAGCAAAGCCCTCACCGGCCGGCCCGCGGTGGTTGCGCACCAGCGCAATGGGGTCAATGTCGAGCAGCAGGGCGGCGGTGCAGCGCTCGGCCGTAGCTTCGGGGTAGAACACGTGCGCCTGCCCGTAGGCAATATCCACCGACTGCAAGCGGGCGGGGTTCTTGTGTAATAGGTAGCCTAGATCGGTAGCGGGCTGGTGGGTGGTCGTGATAGTTAGCAGCATTGAGAAATAAGAAGGATAGCAAGCAGATTGCCTAGTAGGGTAGCAAGATAGACTTTTACCTGTTTCCCAATCCTCCCGTTTATCATTTGTTAATGCAACGGTGTATCCGTCAGGGCCAGCAAAAAGGCCTGAATGGCTTGCTGCTCTGCCGTCGTCAGATGGAGCTTTTCATCCGATAAGGTTTGATTCTCCACCGTCAACCCTAAGCCGCGCCCACCCCCTTCATTATAAAAAGTAATAACCTGCTCTAGGGTGCGGTAGGCCCCATTGTGCATGTAAGGGGCCGTACGGGCCACGTTGCGCACGGTAGGCGTTTTGAATGCGTGGCGCAGCTGTTCTAACTGCGTATGGGCGTAGCGGCCCAGATCAGGGTCGAGGCGCTGTGCGGCCGGGGTAGCCGGCACGCCCAGCACCTCCGATTCCGTTTTGGTGAAGCCCGGTGGCACCGTGCCGTTGAACAGCGGCGCAAAGTGGCAGGTACCACACTTGGCTTTGCCCATAAAGAGGTTGAAGCCCTGAATTTCCTGCGCGTTGAGCGCCGCGCGACGGCCGCGCACGTACTGATCGAAGCGCGAGTTGAGCGCTACCAAAGACCGTTCGTAGCTGGCCAGCGCCGTCTGAATCTGTACGGGGTTGATGCGGCCGGCGGGGTCTTCCGGGAAGGCTCCCAGAAACAGCTGCACGTACGCAGGTTGGCGTTGCAGGTCGCGGGCGGCGCTTTCCAGCGAGCCGTGCATCTCGTCGCGGTTGCCAACTACATCCACGGCCTGGTTTTCGAGGGTAGTGGCGCGCAGGTCGTAGAACTGCCCGGCCTGCAAGGCTGCGTTGAGAATAGTAGGCGTGTTGCGGTGCACGAGGCCCGTCTCGGTCAGGGTTACGTTTTTCGCTAGGCCATCGGTAAACGCCTTGGCTGGTTGGTGGCAACTAGCGCAGGAGCGCGTGTTGCTGCGCGACAGCACCGGGTCATGAAACAGGCGGCGACCCAGCGCCACACGGGCCGCGGTGCGGTACTGCGCCGCTGTGGGCGCGTAGAAATCGGGGTTGAATGCGGCCGAGTCGAACAGGGTAGCGGCATCGGGGCGCAGGGCCCGCACTTCCTGAAAAGGCGCAATGCCCAACCCGCGCTGGCACGCCAACAAGGCCCTACCCAACGGATTGGTGTAGCCGGTGATAAACGCCATCCGGTCGAACTCGGCAAACCCTACCCCCTGCCGCAGGTAGCGTTCGGCCTGGGTCAGGGCCTGCTGGGCCGCGGCGTAGCGCGTGCGAGCTGCCGCGGCGCTCGTATCGGTGGGTGCGTAATAGGCCAGCACCGGGCGCAACGCCGCCACGGCCGTTGCGGCTTCGGGTAGGGCAGCATCGGGCGTCAGCGGCGTATCGAACCCCGTGATGCCCAACGCCACCACCCGAAACACTTGCTGGCGCAGCACGTCGAATACGTGCGCATCGGTAAACTCCAGCACCTGCCACACCGTTTGGGCGCGGCGCAGCTCCTGCCGCAGCTTTTTCACTTCCCGCACCAGCTCGGACTGTTGGCTTGGGTCTACCTCGGGGTAGAGATGCTCCTCTATCACCTGCAGGCCCGCCGGATCAAACTGCTTGTTTTCGGCTACTTCAATTTCGCCTATGGGTGGTCCGTTCAGCAACCGGGCCGTGCCGGGCATAAAGTACTCGGTGAACGGCTCCACCCGCTTGTATAACAGCCGACACGCCCGGAAGCGTTGGCGCAACGAATCGGTGGGCACCGGGGTGCGCTGGGCGAGTGGGAGCAGTTGGTGCTCTACGTGCCAGAGCAGCGTATCCAGGTTGTGGGCCACGTGCTGGTGCACCAGTTGGGTAGGGCTCGGCGCAGGTGCCGTAGCCGGCCCCGAGGAGGTGCAGGCCGCCAGCAGCCAGATACCCAGGGCTACCCCTATGGCTACCCACCGTAGGTAGCCTACAAACAATGCGTGAAGCATGTAATAGAAAGCGCGAAGCGACATAGCAGTGAGCCCCCTACCAGTAGACCTGGTAGGGGGCTTTTTAGAAAATCAGACAATACGTGGCAGGAGCTATTTCTTGCGGCTGGCTTTACTGTTGCACGCCGCGCACAATCACTACCTGGCCACCCTCCTTGTTTTTGTTGCGGGTTTCGTTGGAGCCGTCGGCGTTTAGGTACTTATCGTCCTGCCAGGTGTGCGGATGCAGGTTGAGCAGGAAGGTATTGGGCACACCCACGATGTCGGAGATATCCTGCATGGCGCCGTACTCCCAGCTGCTCAGGCGGGTGTCGTTGCTTTTGTTGTATTTGGCCTGAAAGGTAGGGTCGTTGCGGCGGTGGTCCATTTCCAGCATCGGCTTCAGTTGCTTGTTGCCGATGTTGTACTGCCACACGCGGCCGTCGTGCTTGTTCTCCTTATAATAGGAGTCGCCGTCTTCCTGAATGTAGACAAAGTTCTGGGTGACGCACAGGTTGTCGGGGTTCACAATACTGTTGCCGGGGTCGGTGCTGCCATCGGCCACCACTTCCAGCTTACCCTTCAGTGCATTGCTGGCATCCAGCTGTAGGCGGTACACGCGCCCCCACATCGTCTTGCCTGTTACTGGCGTCACCTTATTGCTCTGGCTGACGCCAGTGGCCGTGAAGTACAGCTCACGGCCGGCGCCGTTGCCGCCCTTGCGGTAGTCGATGTCCTCTACCCGCGCAAACTGAATAGCGCTTTTCGTCAGCGACTGCGCGGCAATCTGCGCTCCTGTCGACGTCTTGGCATTGTCGATTTCCACAAACTCCACGTCGTACTGCTGGCCGGCTACCATGTCCGTCTCCACGGGGTTGCCGTTGGTACGCTTCAAGAAATAGAGCTTGCCGTTTTGCAGGTCGCCCACCGTATTGCTCAGGTAGGCCACCAGCTGCCCGTCGCTGTTGTCCTCGCCAATGATAATCATGGTCTTGCCGGGGTAGGCGTCTTTGGGTAGGGGCACGGCGTTTTCCATAGAGGCCTTACCCAAGGCCGGCAGCATACGGCTCCGGTCTTTCTTGTTGATGGGGCCCAGCGGGTCCAGCGCGTGCACCATCGATTCGCCGTCGGTTTCGCCGGCTGTCAGGAAGGTAGGGCCAAAGCCGTGCTCCTGTGGGGTAGCCAGCGTAGCCGAGCACAGCCGGAAGCCCCCGCCGTCGCCATCCAGGATATACTCGCCCTTCACAGGCTTAAACGTCTTGTCCAGATACACCCGCGACACCGACCACATAATCTCGTGGTTGTTGATGAGCACGTAGCCCTCCCCGTTTGGGTTTCTCAGCAGCCCCGAGCCGTCAGGCTGGGCGCCGAAGATAAAGTCCGGCGATTCGGGCAGCTTATCGTCGGAGCTGATCAGGGGTAGGATTTCCAGGCTCTCGAAGCCCGACAACGTCTTTACCAGCGCTGGATTTACGGAATACGCCTGTAGCTGCACTTCCGGGGCCGAGTCAGCAGAGTTGTTGTCGTCGTTGCAGCCTAGCAGTGCCAGTACAAGAAGCGCCGGCAGCTTAGAAGTCAAAGCGTAGCGGTTTAGGAACATATAAGGAGTGGTTGTATGAAAGGATGCGCAAAGGACTCACCCTACCATTACCTCATAGTTATGCCTACTTTATCACTTGGCTATGTTTATCGATGCGTTGCTGGCAGCACCAGCTTGCCGCAAGATTCCTACTCGACCTATTATTTGTACAATATCGCGTTCTACTTATCATTACCTTGTAAATCTACACAGAGCATTTAAGCCCTATTTTATGAAATTAGGTATATAAATCTCATAATAAGTCACAGTACTAGCTTTCGTATATTTGTCTTTTCCCAATAAACCACTGTGTGTTTGACCTGTGTTGTCTTATGAAACATTATCTACTGTTACTGGCTGGCGTTATCAGCTTTGAAGCCTCTGCCCAAATGCTGCCGGGCACACCGCGCAAAAAATACCTGCGCCCCAAGAAAGACGAAGAGTGCGCTTACGTACTCAACGTAACCAAGAACACCGACGAGGACGCTGAAATCAGTGCTTCCGTTACGCGCCTCGCCTACCGCCCCTACGCCGAGCTACTCACAGAAATTACGGAACTGCGCCGCCTGAATAACTGGGCCGACAGCACGTACCAGCGTCGATTTCAGGCTTTGCCGGCTGGCGGTATGTTGGTAGTTACCATGTATCGGCGTGGCGCCCAGAACGCCGATCCGGCCCTGCTCAGTGTTACCGCTCGTGATAAAGCAGGTAAAGAGCTGCTAACTATACCTGCCCTTCCTGAGGGGCAAGGCCGCTTCTGGAACCGGGATTTATATATGAGTAAACAATCTATATCATTTGTTAAAATAGAGGATCAACAGTTAGTATATGTGACACTTAATGATGCAAAGCTAAAGCAAGACTTTGAATATATTGTAAGCACACAATAATAGATCAACCATTGTTTTCACTAAACAAGCATCCCGTGCCACCTGAGAGTTTAGGTGACACGGGGTGCTTGTTTTTATACAAATGTTATATACTATAGAGACTCATCATAATATATTCTTTTGTTTAAACAATTGGTGCCATTGTATAGCCAGTAGTGTTTTTGCGTCCAGAAGCTTTTCCTTATACAATTCCTCTGCTGTCAGTTCCACCAGCTCGAGGTGTTCATTTTCGCTGGCTACGCCACCACCGGCTTCCGTTTGCTTGCTTACCTCGGCGTAGTAGATATAATGCCGCTCGGCGGAGTTGCCGGGTGAAGGGTACACCTCAGCAATAGGAGTTAGAGTGTCGGTAGGGTAGCCCAGTTCCTCCTGTATTTCGCGGCGCAGCGCTTCTTCCGGATTTTTATCATCCGGGTCAATCATGCCCGCCACGATTTCCAGCACGTCGGCCTCGGCGCCTACTCGATACTGCCGCACCAGCAAAAACTTCTCTTTTTCAGTGTCAAATACCAGTGCGGCCACGGCCTGCCCAGGCTCAAAACGCTCCCGTTGCAATTCTTTGTCGCCGTCCTGTACCGTAAGCTTGCTGAGCTTGTAGTGACCATCGTAGGCAATTTTTCGATCAGTTATTTTCATGATTGGAAGAAAGACGGTTCTTGAAAGATTATCAGCCAATACGAACAAAAACGGGCGGTAGCTTGTCGTGTTGCGGTAGGCAAGGTATCAATGTGCACAGCCTCCTACCCTTTGGGGTCAGTAGCAGTCTGCTAATCAAGTGCATTACGGTCTTCCTTACTACCGCTTGCCTCCGCTTTAGTGGTCTGGTTCTGCTTGATTTTCTGAGGGGCACCAATTTCTACCGCAAACCTTCCGACCTTTGCGGGCTCTATTCACGCGCTGGCTTGTGGCCAGTGGCCCGTTCGCGGGCATTTCCTACCTTTTTTAATGTCCTTCGACGAACTTAATCTGATTGACCCTATCCTGCGCGCTTTGCACGAGGAAGGGTATACGACTCCTACTCCTATTCAGGCGCAGGCCATTCCGCAGGTACTGGAAGGCCACGACCTACTGGGCGTGGCGCAAACTGGCACCGGCAAAACGGCAGCTTTCACGGTTCCTATTCTACAGATTCTGCACCAAACGGCGCAGGTAGCGCAGCATTCCCACTCCCGCATTCGCTGCTTGGTGCTCACGCCTACCCGCGAGCTGGCCATTCAAATAGGGGAAAGCTTTGCCGCGTATGGCCGGCACCTGAAGCTGCGCCACACGGTTATTTTTGGCGGGGTAGGCCAGCTCCCCCAAACGCAAGCGCTGCGGCGCGGCGTGGAGGTTCTGATTGCCACCCCTGGCCGCCTGCTCGACCTCATGAACCAGGGCTACATCGACTTGCGTCACCTGGAAGTGTTTGTGCTGGATGAGGCCGACCGCATGCTGGACATGGGCTTTATTCACGACATCAAGCGCATTCTACCCAAGCTGCCGGCTAAGCGGCAAACGCTGTTTTTCTCGGCTACTATGCCGGGTCAGATTCAGGAATTGGCCAACTCGCTGCTGCGCCCCAACCCGGTGAAAGTGGCTGTTACGCCCGTTTCGAGCACCGCCGATACGGTATCGCAGGCTGTGTACTTGGTAGAGAAGAATGACAAGCCGGCCTTGCTTGAGCACGTGCTGGGCGATAAGAGCATCCGCCGCGTACTGGTGTTCACGCGCACCAAGCACGGCGCCGACCGCGTGGTGAAGACGCTGGCAAAGGCGAATATTCCGGCCGAGGCCATCCACGGCAACAAGTCGCAGAACCACCGGCAGCGGGCGCTCAGCAACTTTAAAGCCGGCACTACCCGCGTGCTGGTAGCCACCGATATTGCGGCCCGCGGCATCGACGTGGATGAGCTGACGCACGTTATCAACTACGAAATGCCCAACGAGCCCGAAACCTACGTGCACCGCATTGGACGCACGGGCCGGGCCGGCGCCGACGGTATGGCGCTGTCGTTTGTAGAAGATGAGGAGCGCGCCTACCTGCAGGACATTCAGCGCCTGATTAAGCGTCAGATTGACGTTGTGTTTGAGCATCCTTATAAGACTACCAGCGTAGAGCCCGTGATGCTGCACAGCGGCAAAAACATTCAACGGCCTAAAGGTCCGGCGGGGCGTCCGCCGCGTCCTGGCCGGGGCGGCAGCGGCCAAGGTGGGCGCTCTGGCGGGCAAGGTGCGGCCAGCCGCACCGCTGCACCCAGCGCTAGCGGCTCCTCGCGCCCTGCCACGGGCGGCAACCGGCCCGCAACGGCAGGCAGCAACGGTGGCGGAGGCAACCGTCGTCGTTTCCGGGGGGGCGGCAGCGGCGGCGGGCAGCGTTAAGCTCGTCAGGCTCCTACCTCAATGGGGCATAAAAAACCCGAACGTCTCCAAGACGTTCGGGTTTTTTATGCCCCATGGGAGTCAAAAGGAAACAAAAAATCCGGCTATCAGCTTATATTTCCGAACACTCTTCTTCTATTTCTGTATGGCTATCAGCACTCTTCCCGTCATTCAGGCGTTGCGCGCCACGGCGCAGCGTCTGGCCACGCAAGCACCCTACCAATGGGGGCACATGGGCAGTTGCAACTGCGGCCACTTGGCGCAGACCATCACCCACCTCACCAAGGCCGAAATTCACCGCCGGGCCATGCAGCGCTACGGCGACTGGGAGCGGCAGCTTATCGACTACTGCCCCTCCAGCGGCCTTCCCATCGACGATACCATCGACGAAATGCTGGCCGTAGGATTCACCCGCCAAGACCTAGCGCACCTAGAGCGCCTCTCCGACCCGGTTATCCGGGGTGCCCTGCCGTTGGAACGACGCAACGCATTGCGCCACAACCAGCGCGATGATGTGGTGCTCTACCTGCGTACCTGGGCTGATCTGCTGGAGCAACCCTTATTGCAGGCTATTACTCTGCCGCCGCTGTTGCCTACCCCGGCTACGGCCAGCGTTGCCTAGCACCGCTTCGATATACATTGCCCAGCACGCAGAAAGCCCCGCCGGAAGTAATCCGGCGGGGCTTTCTGCGTGTTAGCTGCTCATCTTTAGAGAGAGCAGAACAAAACAGCTTAGTAATTCACGTTGCTGCGCTGCGCCTCCCGGTACATTTCGGGGCGGTGGCTACGCTTGTAGGCAGCGTCAGCATCGGGGTCTTTCTCAGGATCGGGCTGTTGCGCACAAGAAGAAGCAAATAGCAGCGTGGCGCTGGCAGCAAGCAGAAGAAACAGGCGAGACGTTTTCATGGCTCAAAGGTAAGCATCCATGCTAATAACGCCAAGTCGGATTTAAAGGATGCTTTTCTCGTCGGTAACTACTACTGGGTTGTGTTAGTTAGCTGCTACGTCTATCTTGTTACAAAAGTGAACGACATGTACTCACAGGCATAACTACTGGGTAGATAAATAAGCTAGTATTATTTCATCAGCTGCGCAACAATTGCTCCCGTATACTCTCTGCGCAAACACCAAGTTACTTTTGTTACGTTTTTAAACTCAGTCGTAAATAAAAAGCCCTACTAACTGCTTTGGCTAAACACCGTAAGTAGCATTTATTGTTTTAACAAGCTGCTCTACCTGTTAACGGATTTAGCATAAGTGCTGCATATTCCAAAGATAAACAATCCAATTATTTTATATAACTATTCTTATTTTTAAGGAAAATGCATACTAACACTTTTATTCTAAACTCATACTTGCAAATACGGGTTGTAAACAACTGAAAACTATGTGTTTATATAAATAAATAATCATTATGTTAGCTGAATTATTACAGCAAACACTCATCAGACTGATCTAATTTTAGCACTGTGGTAAAACAGCTACGCAGGCTCTCCTAACGGGTGCCTCTTCCTGGCTGGATCAAATAGTGAAAAGGAGTCTGCCAAATTGGATTATAGCAATCATCGACGCTAAACAACATCCTTGCCACATCTAGGCTAGTCTCTGCTAAAACGCGTAAATACACAGAAGTCACTTCTCTGGCTGGTAGTCCGTGAACGTACCGTCCTGATAGAAGATAATGATGCGGCGGATAGCCTTATCGGTGGGGGTAGCAGCCAATACGGCGGGCAATGCAGCAGCTGTTGGAGGTGCAGAAACCACGGGAGCTAGTGAAGCAGCTGATGGCTTGGAGGCGACAGGCGCAACAGGCGGCACGGACTGTACGCTTTCCTGTTCCTCTGTAATATTTGGCTGTGCCTGCTCTGAGGAAAAATGTATAGACTCTTTTTGTGGCTTTACGGCCTCTCTAACGGACTCTGGTGGGGCGGGGGTAGGGACACGCTGTCTTTTCTTAACGGGGCTTGCTAAGGGCGTATTAATGACCTCGGCCGTATCGACAGTATTGAGTTGGGCTGGAACAGAGGCCTGCATGGGACCTTCACCTTTCAGAAGCCAGGGCAATGCTAGCTCCGGAAAAGCATCCATTATTTTCTGCATCACCTCCAGACTGGGCTTATTCCGCCCACTTAGGATGTGGCTGACCACAGGCCGACCGATGCCAATAGTATCTGCAAACTGTGTAGAAGACAGTCCGCGCATAGCAAGTATTTGCCGGATGCGTTCAACCATACCTATGCTGAAACTAGTGTTCCAGCTTCACAAATGTACGCAACCCACTTGTTTACGCCAGCAGATTAGATACGCTATCCTTTCGCGTAGATCTGATTACATATGTAATTACAGTTGTAATCAATAGTTTACATATGTAATACATATGTAAACTATCTCTTCTGCCTCCTTTACTGGTTCTTTTTGCTATGGAACCGATATGGCAACAGCCTCCCACAGATATTGCTCCTGCAGTGGGTATTACTTAGGCTACGAAGAAGGGCACTAAACAAAAAGCCGACTGGTGCTATGCACGCAGTCGGCTTTTTGTTTAGTGCCAGCGAAACTCGTTCTGCCCCCCTCTTGGGTCTTAGGCTTTCGGTGAAATATTCTCCTTTTCCGGTTAGCGTTATGCTTTGTTTGCCGGAAGGAATTTGAAAGAAGATTACCGTTCTATGGTTCGCATATTCGCCTAATTGAAATACTCCTTCGCCAGACTCTTGTCGTGTCCGTAGATGTCGTCGCGGAAATTCAGGTTGCCGGCATCGTCTACCCAGGCCGTGAAATACACGAGGTACACAGGTAGTTTTTCGGGTAGGGTGATGTACTTTTCCTGCCGCTCCCCGATGGTGCTCAGGATGGTATTTTCGTCCCAGCCGGGCTTGTTGCGGAGCAGGTAAGTAGCCAGCTTGATGGGCTCAGCTACGCGCACGCAGCCGTGGCTGAAGTTGCGTTTGGTCTGGCTGAACAGCTCGTCGTGGGGTGTGTCGTGGAGGTAAATATCGTTGGAGTTGGGGAAGATAAACTTCACATCACCTAGGTCGTTTTTGGGACCGGGGCGGCGGCGTAGCGTGTACTTCCAGGTGGCCGGCGTCAGGCTTGCCCAGTCCACTGTAGTAGGGTCAATGGGGGTAGCCTTGGCGCCCCAGCCCTTCACCACTTCCATGTCCAAACGGTCGAGGTAGGCCTGCGGATTAGCCACCAGCTTCGGCCGCATTTCCTTGTCGATGATACTGAATGGTACGTTCCAGTAAGGGGCCAATACCACGTACTCCATCTTGTCGCTGAAGACTGGAGTAGCGTTCAACGTCTTGCCCACAATCACATTCATCGACATCACTTCCTTGCCATCTTCTACTAGATGCAGCTTGTAATCCGGGATGTTTACGAGCAAATAGTTTTGCTCGAAACGCTTCGGAATCCAGCGCCAGCGTTCCATATTCAGAATGATCTGATCGATGCGCTTGTCCAGCGGAATGTTGAGTAGGCGTAGGGTTTCGCCCCCTACCACACCGTCGGCCCGCTGGCCGGTTTGCTGCTGAAACTTCTTCACTGCGGCCACTAGTTCACCGTCATACTGCTGGGCGGCGGGCGCGGGGGTAGCACCGTTGTTGGCTACCGTCTGCACGGGCGCAGCCGCGCTCTGGGCCGGCATACCCGGCTCCTCAAGCAGGCGGCGGCGCAGCAGTGCTACGGTCGGCGATGTGTCGCCTGGCTTGAGCTTGGTGCCAGCCGGCAGGGTAGGCCAGCCCCCATTGCGCTGGATGGCGCGGTACTCGGCCAAGGCCTTTTTCAAACGCTCATATTCAGGGTGCAGGGGCTCGAACTCGTAGTAGGGATACGTGCTTTCTCGCTCCTGCAAAATGGTCATAAGGGCCTTGTGCAACTTGATTTTGTTGCGTTTTACGTCCCAATCAATGCTTTTGACCTCCCGGGGATTTACAATGCCCCTATAAAAATCGGAGGCCCAGGTGAAGTACGTGCCCGATAAAGCCACGTCTATTTGCTTCTCCAGGTTGTTGCGCTGAGTGGTATCGTCGCGGGCTTTGTCTAGTTCAGCAAAGAGCTTATCGAAGTTTTTGATCTTGTATTTCTGCGGATCTAAGCCTTCGTCGCCGGCCTGGTTGATGACCTCCAGTAGCTTCTTGGCCTGCGGTACTACCTCGTGATTTTTAAACCAGCCCAGGCGGTAGTCGCGGGCTTTGTAAAACTTCTTGGCCCAGTCGAGCTGGCTTTTGAAAGCGGGTTCGGCCAGCATCTGACGCGTCACATACACGCTGTCGAGCGTGGGCTGTGGCCCCTTGTTGCCAGTGAGTACGCCGGGTAGCGCGTCCTGAACTTTCGCCTTCTGCTCCTGGCTGCAGCCAACAACCGACGCCAGCAGCGTCAGGCCGCAGAGCCAGCACAGCAGCGTTGTCAGGAAGGCGGAGTGAAACAGTGATTTCATGAATTCGGTAAAGTGGAAGGAATGATAGCCACACCGCCAGACTCCGGAAAATTATATTCCGGGTCCAGCACGGTGCGTGCCCGTTCTACTCCAAACGCTACCGTAGGGTTATTGCGTTCCGGGGTAGACGCACTCCGTCGACATGCAAGGTAGGAGTTTTGCCTCTATCTATACGCATCTTGGGTTGACACCGGGTAGCGCCTTTAGCCTGTGAGACGGTCTGACTTTATAGGGCGGCAGGTGAGATGCGACGCACGTGAGGTTGGCACTTCCGGCGCACTTTACTGTCGATCTTTCGTCGCTAAGGATCGTGCTGTTCGTATAGCATCTCCGCACCACGCGTACTCGTTCCACTTGGCCCGGCAACCGCCGGCCTTCCTGACTTCTGTTTCGCTTATGACTTCCTTTGTTCCTGCTGCTTCCGATCCGCATAGCTATGCCCGTTTGGGCGAGGTAGGCGTCCGCCATTTGCAGCTCCGGCTGCGCGTTGATTTTGCCAGCCGCACCTTGGCCGGCCACGCTACCTGGCAGCTCCACAATCCCACTGGTGCTACCGAGCTGTACCTCGACACGCGTGAGCTGCTGGTAGAGGCCGTACTGCTTGGCGGCCCCGATGGCTCGCCTACCCCCTTCCACCTGGCCCCCGTCGATCCGGTGCTGGGACAGGCGCTGCGCATTACCCTAGAGCCAACCACCGAGCACGTGACCATCCGCTACCGCACTGCACCGGGCGCGGCGGCCTTGCAGTGGCTGACACCTGAGCAAACGGCCGGGCGCGAGCAGCCGTTTCTGTTCACCCAGTCGCAGGCCATTCTGGCGCGCACCTGGTTGCCATGCCAGGACTCACCGGGGGTACGCTTCACCTACGAGGCCCACATCGAAGCACCCGCCCACCTGCTGGCCCTGATGAGCGCCACCGATAATCCGCAGCAGCTCGATGTCGATGGGCGCTACCATTTCCGGCAGCCCTACCCTATCCCGGCCTACCTGATGGCCCTAGCCGTGGGCGACCTGGCCTTCGCACCGTTAAGTAAGCGCACCGGCATCTACGCCGAGCCGGCTACCCTACCCCCGGCCACGCACGAGTTCGAGGACTTAGAGGAAATGGTAGCCGCCGCTGAAGATTTGTATGGCCCCTACCGCTGGGGCCGCTACGATTTATTGGTGCTTCCGCCCTCTTTCCCATTTGGTGGAATGGAAAATCCATGTTTAACATTTGTTACACCTACTATTCTAGCTGGTGACCGAAGCTTAACCAGTTTGGTAGCCCACGAGTTGGCGCATTCGTGGTCTGGTAATCTCGTCACCAATGCCACGTGGGATGATTTTTGGCTGAATGAGGGCTTTACGGTGTATTTTGAGCGGCGTATTATGGAGCAGCTATACGGCCGGCCGTATGCCGATATGTTGCAAGTATTAGGCTTTACCGATTTGCGGCACACCTTAGCGGAGCTAGGCCCCACCAGCCCAGACACGCACCTTCGCCTGCACCTAACCGGGCGCGACCCCGACGAGGGCATGACGGAAATTGCCTATGAAAAGGGCGACTACTTCCTCCTCACTTTGGAGCACCTAGTAGGTCGCCCACGCCTCGACTCCTTTATTAAGGAGTATTTTACTCGCCACAGCTTCCAGTCCATGGATACAGCGGGCTTCATAACTTATCTGCGCCAAGCCTTGTTAGACCAAGAGCCGGGTTTGGAAGACAAGCTTCAGCTCGACGCCTGGATAAACGGTCCGGGTGTGCCGGCAGTGGCGCCGCCCGTGGCCTCAGACCGGTTTGCGGCAGTGGAGGTTGCCCGCCAGCAGTGGCTGAATGGCGAAGCAGCTGCTACCCTACCCACCGCCGAGTGGAGCAGCCACGAATGGGTGCATTTTCTACAAGGTCTACCCTCCTCTCTTACGCAGGCCCAACTAGCGGAGCTGGACGAGGCTTTTGACTTTACCCATTCCGGCAATACCGAAATTCTGGCAGCGTGGTTTCCGCTAGCGCTGGCCGCCGGCTACTCCTCTGCCGACGAAGCTCTGCATCAGTTTTTAGTGCGGGTGGGTCGGCGCAAATTTTTGGTGCCGCTCTACCGGGCAGTGCTGGCTACCCCCGGCGGCCGGGAGCGGGCCCGGCAACTTTACGCGGAGGCCCGGCCCAACTACCACGCCGTGGCTACCAACACCGTCGATGCACTGCTTGGCTAGCCTGCGTCCCTACCCCCCTACTCCGGCCCGATGCTTGCAGCCCGGACCGGTACGTTGTATTTTGTGAGTTGATAAAAAAACAGTCGTAACGTTGAACAATCAAAAACCCCTCGGTAAGCTGATTGCCATCGGTGGCAACGAAGATAAAGGCACCTACTCCAGCGCCAGCGTGCGCAAGAAATACTACCTCAACTTTTTTGAGCTAGGCATCCTGCGACGCGTGGTGCAGGAGTCGGGCAAGGAAGACCCGCGCATAGAGGTAGTGACTACTGCCTCCATGATTCCGGAGGAAATCGGAAAAATTTACCTGGCCTCGTTTGGGATGCTGAACTGCCGCAATGTGGGCGTGATGGATATCCGCACGCCCGAGCACGCTCGCATCCTCATGTACCTGGAGCGCCTGCGCCGCGCCGACGTGGTGATGTTCAGCGGCGGCAACCAGTCGCGGTTGCGCGAGATGTTTGGGCAGGGCGAGTTTCTGGAAATCCTGAACGCTCGCTACCACCGCGAGTCGAACTTTGTGGTGGCCGGCACCAGCGCCGGGGCCATGGCCATGTCGCAGATTATGATTCGGGGCGGCTCTGTGCCGGACGCGCTGATGAAGGGCGCCGTGAAAATCGGCAGCGGCCTGGGCCTGATCGACGACGTGGTGATTGACTCGCACTTCGTGAAGCGCGGCCGCTTCGGCCGACTCATCGAAGCCGTGAGTCTGCACCCCAAGCTCATCGGCATTGGGCTGGGCGAAGACACGGGCGTGCTCATCACCGGCGGCAACATTATCGAAACCATCGGCTCCAATCTGGTCATCATCATGGACGGCCACACCATTCAGCACAACAACGCGGCCGTCGTCAAAAAAGGCGCGGCGCTATCTGTGGAGAATATCACGATGCACGTGCTGGCCAAAGGCAACGTGTACGACATCGACGAGCGAAAATTCTACGCTGGCAAAACCAACTTTGCCGAAACGGTGAGTATTGAGCAGCCAGGGCAGGTGTAAGGAGTTTTTAAGTTTGTGTATGAGAAGAGCCACCTTTCTAAGTTTCGCTTGGAACGGTGGCTCTTTTTTTATTGGCTGTATTTTAAAAGGTATATATTACTTGAATCGACCTATATAATAGTAATCTATCAAAGGTTTCGTTTTAACAACCATAATGCGAACCGCAGCTTAGAAACTCGTTCTATTTTGCCTGCGAATCTCTCAATGCTTTTATCACTATTAATATGAAAGAGCCAGAACTGACCGCCAAAATTCTCTCTTGGCTTCAAATACTTAGAACCAGACCATATATGGTAATTCCAGCTAATTCAGACAGTGAGTTGCTTTATGAGTCACTGGCTGTTTATATCACAGGATATTTGGATGGAATAGGCGCAGCGACTGATAAAAATTTGTCCACCAATATTCACCGCTGGCACGAACTGCAACACGGAAAATCTACCTCATTACCATGGCACATTGCGATTAGGCTACTGCATGAGAAGGCGTCCGACAAAGAGCTTTGCAAGCTACTATTAGATGATATAAAAATTTATTTCAAGCAGAATCCAAATTGGCAAGAAGCGGAAGATATGCCCTTGCGTATCTGGTTTGAGCACATGGAAGATGAGTAAAAATCGTACAGCAAGAATTTAAAGATTTAATAAGCAAAAAGCTACTGAAGTGCTTTCTGTTATTGATTGATCATGTCTAAGGTTTCAAGAATACTTTTGCTAATCAGCTTACTCTCTTGCCAGTCGCCGCAACACCAACTTGGTGACTTAGTTAAGATTGATGCTATCGACTCGATTACGGTTCGTAACAATAGTGGAGAGCATACCTTACACTCCACCAAATTACGCGGGTTCAGGCGTGTGCTGGCGGCAATGTATTACCGTCCTAAAACTGACGTAAAGCTAGGCTCAATTGGGTTTAGCATATATGTGCAGGGAAAGAAGTATTGGGTAGATGGAAGCACCCATGGTCAGTACCTGCGGATTCCTAGACAGTTGATTGATCCAGCACATCAGGCAAAGCTGGCTGAACCAAATCCAGGCGCTGACCCCGGACTAATTTTTGAATTTACAACCCCAATTAACCTAGACAATTACTAATAGTGCCCTCATGATTGTCCGATATACACTTTTATATAAAGCGCCCTGGAGCATAAGTAACTTTGTGCATCTATATAATAAGGAGTAGTCAGCAAACACAACGTCTTACGGCCATCCACTCCTTATTATATATGTCCCCTACCCCTCGTCGCCGTAGATACCTATATATATAGGAGTAGAATCGGTGAGGCTGGCGCGGTACATGCCTTCGGAGTTGAAGGGTAAGGCTACGTGGCCGGCGGCGTCTACTGCTACCAGGCCGCCCTCGCCGCCTACCGGCGCCAGCTTGTCGTGCACCACGATGCGACAGGCTTCTTCCAGGCTCAGGCCGCGATACTCCATCAGGCAGGCAATGTCGTGGGCTACTACGGCACGCAGGAAATACTCGCCGTGGCCGGTGCAGCTAATGGCGCAAGTGCGGTCATCGGCCCAGGTGCCGCTACCGATAATGGGTGAGTCGCCGATGCGGGAGTAGCGCTTGTTGGTCATGCCGCCGGTGCTGGTGGCGGCGGCCAGGTGCCCGTGCTGGTCGCGGGCCACGGCACCTACCGTGCCCATTTTCTTTTTCGGGTCTTCGTTGGGCTGCGCTTTAGAATGGTCGAGGCGCACGCGGCCTTCTTGCAAAGCCTCCTGCAATTGATCGTGGCGGTGCTGCGTAAAAAAGTACTCGGCGGGCTGGGTAGGCAAGCCATGTTCGCGGGCTAGCTCGTCGGCGCCGGGGTAGGCCAGCAGCACATGGTCGGTCTGCTCCATCACAAGGCGGGCAGCCCGGATGGGATTCTTCACGGCGCGCACGCCGGCCACAGCGCCAGCCAGGCCGGTGCGGCCATCCATTATCGACGCATCCATTTCGTGGTGACCATCGTGGGTGAATACGGCCCCGCGGCCGGCATTGAACAGAGGACAATCTTCGAGGCTGCGCACGGCCATTTCCACGGCGTCGAGGGCGGAACCGTGGCGGCGGAGCACATCGGCGCCGGCATCAGTAGCTGCTTGCAGAGCCGCACGGTAGGCGCGCTCGGCCTCAGGAGTCATGGAAGCGCGGGCAATGGTGCCGGCGCCGCCGTGCAGGGCTAGCGCCCAAGTAGTAGACATAAGCAGACGAAAAACAGGGTGAGAAATCGGCCGAAAAGTACGCAAACTATCCTGCTCAGCCCCGCCGCCTACCCCGTACAAGATACCCGCCCGACGTGGCCGCCGTCGGTTTTTTTTTCGTACGTTTGAGTAACTGTTTTCACATTCCCTAATATTCTGTTTTATGGCTTACGATGCTACCGGCCGCCTGCACGAGATTTTCGACGAGCAACAGGTGAGCGAGAAATTCCGCAAGCGCGAGTTCGTACTGGAGGTTATAGATGGTCAGTACCCTGAGCATATCAAGTTTCAACTGGTGCAGGACAAAACCGCGCTCATCGACCCCTACAAAATCGGTGACGAGATTAAAGTAACCTTCAACCTGCGTGGTCGTGGTTTCAACAAAAATGGCCAGATGCTGTACTTCACCAACCTCGAAGCCTGGCGTTTGGAGTCGGCTGCTGGTGGTGCTTCGGCTCCGGCTGCTGGTGGTGGCTACTCGCAGCAGGCTGCGCCTCGCGCCGCTGCTCCTGCTTCGCAAAACCAGAACCCCAACCTGCGGGCCCAACCCGCTGCCCCCATCGCCGGCGACGACGACAATGACCTGCCTTTCTAGTTTTCAGCTATTAGCTGCTGGCTGTTAGCCGTTAGCTTGTTGAAGGGCAGACTATTACCCGCTGCAAAAAAAGCCACTTTCCGGACCGGAAAGTGGCTTTTTTTCGTTTACCATAGGAAAGAAGCTAACAGCCATCCGCTAGTAGCTAACAGCTCAAGAATATGCTACACGAACTCATCCGCCAGGGCGAAGGCGAGCGGTTGGAATTCAAGAAGAAGACCACCCATCCCACACGTATTTCCCGCACGCTAGTGTCGCTGGCCAACACGCACGGCGGACAAGTATTGGTAGGCGTCGACGATGACGGGCGCGTGGTGGGCGTGCGCGATGCGGAGGAGGAAATCTATGTGCTGCGACAGGCGGCAGAGCATTTCGTGGACCCGCCGCTTACCAATCTGCGCTTTCGGGAGGTAGAAGAAGATGACCGCATTGTGCTGATCGTAACGGTCCCAGAAAGTCCGCGCAAGCCCCACCGTGCCCAGGTAGCCGACGGCGACTGGCGCAGCTACGTGCGTGTGCGCGACGAGAGTGTGCAAGCCAGCGGCCTCACCGAAAAAGTGTTGGAGCGCAGTGAGCCAAGCACGGGTGTGGAGTGGATGCCACTAAATAAAGAGGAACTAGCCGTGCTGGACTACCTACGCACGCACCCGCGCATCACGCTGCCGCAGTACATGAAGCTGCTGAACATTGGCAAGCGCCGCGCCTTCCGCACCCTTATCAAGCTCACGCTGCACGGCTACATCCGCCACCATGATAAGGAGCGGGAACCGTATTATACGTTGTGAAGTGGTGAATGCAAAAAGCCGTCTGCCATCCTGAGCATTCCGCGCATCAAGCGGCGACGAAGGACCTTATCACGTGAGAACGACTATCGTAACAACGACTCGTTCAATTGGCAGAAGGTCCTTCGTCGCCGCTTGATGCGCGGAATGCTCAGGATGGCAGACGGCTTTTTGCATTCACCACTTCACCACTATTCTGCTCGGTCGCGGAGCTTTTTCTTTTCGTCTTTGGCGGCCTTTTTCTCCTTAGCCGATTTGGCGGGTTCTTTCTTTTTTTCTTTGCGGGCGTCTTGTGCTTTGGCCATGGTATAATGGAATAAGGGGTGGCAAACTCAGGTTAATTTCTCCCTTAACGCGGAGAAATCTGCCCTTGTTGTGCGCAAAGTAGGGTTTTACGGCAACAGTGGCAAGTACCGCTCCCGCAGGAGATGCAGGTGGTGCGCCTCGTGACCGGGAATGGCAAACAGCAACGCCCGTACGCTTACGGGGCCGCTGGCCGTGAAGCCTACCCTATCCAGCTGCGCAGGCGTGAACGAGCGGAACAGCGCTAGTGTGGCACTGCGCACGGCGGCGTATTCCGTCAGGATATCGGCCAGGGGGCGGTTGTTGGCTCCGGCCTCGGGCACGTAGGCATCTTGGTCGAAGCCAGGTAGGGTTTGCTGCTCGCCGCGGGCAAAGCACAGGGCGCGATAGGCAAATACCCTTTCGGAGTCCAGCACGTGTATCAGCGCTTCCTTGATGCTCCACTTGCCGGGGCCGTAGTTGGTAAGGGCTTGCTCATCGGTGAGCTGGCCTACTACCTGCTGCACCTCGCGGAGCTGTTGCTCCAGTTGCACTAAGGGGTTGGCACCCACTGGCACACGTGGGATGTACGACTCATCGAAATACGCTGGATATTGCCCCGGCTGCGGCCGCTGGATGGCGGGCTGCAGGGGAAAGTCGGCGAGGCTGGCGGCGTTGGGGTAGGGCGGCAGGGTAGCGGGCTGCGGCCGCAGGCGCCGCCGGTGCCGCGCCAGGCGGCTGGGGCTGCCCCACACCCGACGGCTACCCAACAGCTCATCCGCCGTGAGCCACTCCCCTGCCTCTGCTTGCCCGAAGGCCCATTGCAGGAAATCGGGCAGGATGCGGCCCCACGTGGCTTGGTTGTGCCGGCCGTCTACCACCTCCACGTAACGCACCTCTTGGTCAGGACGCAGGCCGTGGTGCTCCAACTCCGTCATTAAGTCCAATGTATCTTCAATGGCATCGATAATGCCGTTGTGGTTACGGTCGTTGGTTTCATCGAGGGTGCCGGTTTGCAGCCAGAACCGCTGGCCAGGCGCGGCCTGTCCCTCGCGTACAAGCAGGTGCATAAGGCGGTCGGCATCGGTATAGCCCTGGTCGAGGGCGCGGCGGCGCCACCAGAACGAGCCCGAAAATACCCCCGCCCGTAAGGCAACTTCGGGATGGTGCCACACAAAATCGAAGGCTGCTAACCCACTGAGAGAGAAGCCCGCTACCACTACCTCGCTGGGGGCCGCACTCACGTGGTAGCGCGCCTGGGCGTAGGGTAGCATTTCGGTGAGCAGAAACTCGGTGTAGTGCTTGGCACGGCTACCCCTACCCAGGTAGTCGGCGTAGGCGGCGGTGCCGTACTCCTGCACCCGCACACCCGCCTGAATGGCCACCAGCACAAACGGCTGCACCGCCCGATGACGATAAAGCGCGTTGAGCGTGGCCGGCAGGTGCAGGCGGCGCAGGTCCTGCCCATCGTTGAGGTAAAGCACAGGGTAGGGCGCGGGCGCTGCCGGGTCGTAGCCGGGGGGCAGCACCACATCAAACCGCACGGTGCGACGCAGGGCACGCGAAGCCAACCGTAACCGGCGAACCACCGTAACGGTCGTGTTTTGCGTAGGAAAAGAAACAGGCTGATTCATTCGCCGGGGAATAGCTTCACGAACGATTTTAAGGCCGCAAGGTACTTTATTCCGGTTCCATGCCGTAGATTACCCGGAGAAATGAAAATTTATAGCTGAATATTTCTGATTTTCCATTCCGCAACTCCCTCTTTCCGTGCAGGAAACCTACCGCCCCTTCTACTCCCACGCCCTCGGTCACGACGTTGAAATGCTGGTTTTCGGCGAGCGTGGCTACCCCGTTATTGTCTTCCCTACCTCCGGTGGGCGCTATTATCAGGCCAAGGATTTTGGTTTGGTAGATGCTGCTGCTTCGTTGATCGACAGTGGCAAAATCCGCCTCTACTGCGTAGATAGCGTGGATGGTTACAGCTGGTACGGCCAGCACCTGCCGCCCCAAGAGCGCCTGCACAACCACGTCCGCTACGACCAGATGCTGACCGAGGAGCTGGTGCCTATGCTGCAACGCGAAAACAGCGTGCCCAAAGTAGCGGTGGCCGGGTGCAGCTTCGGCGGCTACCATGCCCTCAACTTTGCCTTCCGCCACCCTAGCCAGGTGAGCTATCTATTTTCCATGGGCGCTAAGTTCGACATCAGCAACTTTCTGGGCGGCTACCACAACGACGACCTCTACTTCAACAATCCACCGGCCTATATCCCCGCCGCCCAGGACGACAATTTCTACCACATGGGCATTGTGCTCGGCTCGGCTGTAGACGATTTTTGCAAGCAAGGCAACATTGAAATGTCGGAAATCCTGAACCGCAAGGGTATCCGCCACTGGCTCGACATCCGCCCCTACGGCACTCACGATTGGCCGGTATGGCGCGATATGTTCCCGGAATATTTAGCCCAAATTGAGGCGTAGGGCTTCACGATGAGTGCCCTTCTCACTACGTTTGACAGGACATCCCTAAACCAAGCCCTACCTAACTAAGACCCCAACCCCTAAAACACTATGAAAAAAATTGGCATCCTCTTCGGTCGTGAAAACAGCTTTCCGCAGGCATTCGTTGACCGCGTAAACGAGAAAGCGCCGAGCGGCATTCAGGCCGAGTTTGTGCAGATTGGTTTAGTGGAGCAAAGTGTTCCGACCGATTACGCGGTAATTATCGACCGGATTTCGCAGGACGTGCCTTTCTACCGCGCCTACCTCAAAAATGCCGCGCTGGGCGGCACAGCCGTAGTTAACAACCCTTTCTGGTGGTCGGCCGACGAAAAGTTTTTCAACAACGCGCTGGCTGTGCAACTGGGCGTGCCGGTGCCCAAAACCCTGCTCCTACCATCCAAGAACCGTCCCGACGACACGTCGGAACAATCGTTCCGCAACCTGAACTGGACAGATTGGGATGCGGCTTTTGAGAAGCTGGGCTGGCCCGTATTTATGAAGCCGCACTCGGGCGGTGGCTGGAAAAACGTATACAAGCTCGACAACCCCGAGCAGTTTTTCAGCGCCTACAACGAAACCGGCCAACTGGTGATGCTGCTCCAGGAAGCCGTGGAGTTCACCGACTATTTCCGCTGCTACTGCATCGGCGGCAAGGACGTGCGCATTATGCCCTACGAGCCCCGCAATGAGTTTCATCAGCGCTACGCCACCGAGATGAAAACGACGGGCGCCGCCGGTAAGAAGCTGCTAGCCACGATGAAGGACTACGTACTGAAGCTCAACCAAGGCCTCGGCTACGATTTCAACACCGTAGAATTTGCCGTGCGCGACGGCATCCCGCTGGCCATCGACTTCGGCAACCCCGCCCCCGACGCCGACATTCACTCCGTAGGCCAGGAGAACTTTGAGTGGGTAGTAGAAGCCGCCGCCAACATGGCCATCAAACGTGCCCAAGCACAAAAGCCTGGCAAAGACAATCTTACCTGGGGCACCTTTGTGCATCCTACAGCTGCCGCCGCGCCGGCTAAGAAGCCCGCTGCGCCGAAGAAGGTAGCAGCCACTAAGAAAGAAAGCTAGAAGTCTAGAACGAACTCCCTTTCTTTTTTCAAGGAGGGGTGCCCGCAGGGCGGGGTGGTAAAGCCGCCAGAACGACAGCTAGAGTTACTTTTTAGCTTTTCTAAGCTAGTCCTAGTACCGTTCAACGACTTTACCACCCCGGCCTGCGGCCACCCCTCCTTCAAAAAGGAAGGGAACTAGACTAGCTTCTCCCCCACTCCAACTACCACCCTATTCGTTCATTTTTACGCTGTCACTATCATGGGCAAGCCGGTTTTCACCCTTGGAATAGAGGAAGAGTTTCAGACGATTGACCCGGAAACGCGTGACCTTCGCTCCCATATGTCGCAGATTGTGGAGGGGGGTAAGATGATTTTGCAGGAGCAGGTGAAGGCCGAGATGCACCAGTCGGTGGTGGAGGTAGGCACTACAATTTGTCATAACATTGAGGAGGCCCGTCACCAAGTGACGCACCTGCGCCGCCAGGTGATTGAACTGGCCGACCGGGTAGGGCTACAAATTGCGGCCGCGGGCACGCACCCCTTTTCGCGCTGGCAGGACCAACCTATTACGGTGGATGCTCGCTACGACAAGATTGTGGAGGAATTGCAGGAGGCGGCCCGCTCCAACCTTGTGTTTGGTATGCACGTGCACGTGGGGGTAGAAACCCGCGAGCTAGGCGTATACATGATGAACGCGCTGCGCTATTTCCTACCCCACATCTTCGCGCTTAGTACCAACTCACCCTTTTGGGAAGGCCGCGAAACCGGTTATAAATCCTTCAGAACCAAAGTATTCGAACGTTTCCCGCGTACGGGCATTCCCGAGCACTTCGGCAGCGCCAGTGAGTACGACGCCTACATCAACCTGCTCATCAAGACGGGCTGTATTGATAATGGCAAGAAGATTTGGTGGGACTTGCGCTTGCACCCGTTCTTCAATACGATTGAGTACCGCGTGTGCGACATGATGCTGCGCGTGGATGAAGCTGTGGCCCTGGCCGCGCTCATGCAGGCGCTAGTGGCGAAGGTGTATAAGCTGATGATCAGCAACCTCACCTTCCGGCAGTACCGCAAGGCCCTCATCAACGAGAACAAATGGCGCGCCGCCCGCTACGGCCTCGATGGCAAGCTCATCGACTTTGGCAAGCAGGAAGAACTCCCTACCCGCAACCTGATTCAGGAATTACTGGACTTTGTGGATGATGTGCTCGACGAGCTAGGGAGCCGCCATGAGGTGGAATACATCCACAAAATGATGGAAATGGGCACCGGCGCCGACCGTCAGCTGAAGGTATTCCGCGAAACCGGCGACCTGAAGAAAGTCGTTGATTTCATCGTGCAGGAAACCTCTCACGGTTTGTAATGTTCTACCTGTCAGGCTTCCACGTTGGAACCTGAGGCAGGTTCGGCCACATCTTTGCTGTCGCTCTGCTTTTTTGCCATTATCCCCAGTCTCAAGCTGGGCAGTTGCTACCGCATGAAGTCATTGAAAATTGCCGTTCTGGATATGTACAACAATTTCCCAAACCAGGGAATGCGCTGTATCCTGAAGATCTTACAACAACTACAGGCCGAAGTGGCCGTGCCCGTCACCTACGACGTGTTCAACGTGCGCGCCGAGGTGGCGCTGCCGGGCCTCGACTACGATATCTACATTTCGTCGGGCGGCCCTGGCTCGCCCCTACCCTCCGACGAGCCCTGGGAAACGCCTTACTTCGGGCTCATCGATCAGCTGCTGGCCTGGAACCGCACGCACGAGCAGAAGAAGTACGTGCTGCTGATTTGCCACTCCTTCCAGTTGGTGAGCCGCCACTTGCAGGTAGGCGAGCTGAGCGCCCGCAAGTCGACCTCCTTCGGCATCTTCCCGATGCATATGACCGAGGCTGGCCAGCAAGACCCCCTGCTGGGCCTATTGCCCAATCCGTTTATGGCCGTCGACTCGCGCGATTTTCAGGTGACGAATCCCGATGAGGACCACTTACAGCGGTTGGGTGTACAGGTGCTGGCGATGGAAAAGGACCGCCCCCACGTACCCTTTGACCGAGCTATTATGGCCCTGCGCTTCACGCCGGAGATGGTAGGAACCCAGTTTCACCCCGAAGCCGACGGCGAAGGTATGCTGCACTACATGCTAACCACCGAGCGCCGCCAGCAGGTGATTGACACTCACGGCCAGCAGAAGTACGATGACATGGTACGCCTGCTGCAAGACCCCGAGGCTATTGAGTTAACCGAGCGCATTCTGGTGCCGGCCTTCTTGCGGCAATCAGTAGCAGCGCTGACGGCTGAGCAGCCGGTTACTCTTTAGATAATAAACGTCTTGCTGAGCGAAGTCGAAGCATCTCGCTCAGCAGGACGTTTTATTTGTCCCTACCTTACCCCAACCCCTCTTCCGCATGATTCCTGAGTTTCGCCAGACATACAATGCCGCTTTCACGCCGCAGCGGTTTCAGGAGTTGATTGACTCCGTGGACCAGGAACTACCGGGGCAGTTGGATTTTCGGGTAGCGGAAACGCCGATTTTTGTACCGACTGTGCTGCGCGACAAGCTGTTGCAAGCGGGCGAGGACATTATTGACGTGCTAGTGGCACCCGATTTCAAGGAGCGTACCGAGGCCGCCGTGCCGCCGGGCCAACGCGTGCCCCACGAAGACGCGCACACGCAATTCTTGGCCATCGACTTTGCCGTGTGCCGTGATGCTCAGGGCGAGTTGGAGCCGCAGCTGATTGAGCTGCAAGGGTTTCCATCATTGTATGTATTTCAGGACTATCTGGCCCATACGTTTCGGAAGTTTTTCCCGGTACCCGATTCGGTAACGCACTTGTTTGGCGGGCTGAGTTCGGCGGACTATTTGGCGGCGCTGCGGGAGCTGATTGTAGGCGACGAGAATCCGGAAAATGTAGTACTACTGGAGCTGTTTCCGGACAAGCAGAAAACCCGCATCGACTTTGCCCTCACCAAGCGCGAACTGGGAGTAGAGGCCGTATGCATCACCGACGTACGCAAGGACGGTCGGCAGCTGTATTACGAAAAAGATGGCCGTCGCATCGACATCAAGCGCATCTATAACCGTTTGATTTTCGACGAGTTGCTGCGCTACCCTGACCTACCCTTGGACTTCCGGCTTACCGACGAGGATGTGGACGTGACCTGGGTAGGGCACCCCAACTGGTTTTTCCGCATCAGCAAATACACGCTGCCGCTGCTACACAGCCCTTTCGTACCGCCTAGCTACTACCTGCACGAGCTAACCGCCTACCCCACCGACCTGGAAAACTACGTGCTCAAACCCCTTTTTTCCTTTGCCGGCGCCGGCGTGAAGCTGGACGTGACACCCGCCGAGCTGGATGCCATCGAAGACAAGCACAACTACCTATTGCAGCGCAAGGTAGCCTACGAGCCCGTGGTATTGGCAGATGACGGTGAACTAGTGAAGTGTGAAATCCGCCTGCTCTACGTGTGGCCCGAAAACGCACCTCGCCCCGTGCTACTCACCAACCTTGCCCGCCTCAGCCGCGGCGCCATGATTGGCGTCGACTTCAACAAGAACAAAGATTGGGTAGGCGGCACGGTAGGCCTGTTTGCACAATAGCTTTTTATCCTTGCATACCGTTACCAAATAACGCCGCTTCTAGACAGGAGCGGCGTTTTTGCGTTATCTGATACTCAGACAGTTGCTTATAACAGAAGGCTTCCTTCAGGAAATGTTATATTTGATAATACTATCTTAACATAGCACCGTACCTGCTGCGGGTACCTTTGTGCGTCCTTTCTACAACCAATCCGTTTTCCCATGAAACACTCTTTACTAAGGATACGAAGCGCCGCAACGGCTTTAGCCTTGCTATGCGGCATCGGCAGTGCCACGGCGCAGGCAACGCTGGGTAACAGCCCCTATACGGAGAATTTCGATCAGCTTGCCAACGGATTGCCAACAGGTTTCAGCGTACGCACAGGTGCATCGGCTACTGCACTCGGCACACCTGCTACACTTGGTACTACCGCCGCTCCAGCATCGCCTACGTCGTGGAATACAACCTCCGGCGGTTTTTATAACTATGCCTCCGGCACCAGCGGCCTCACCAGCACCGCAACGTCTGCGGAGCAGGCGGCGGCTACCAACCGCGCCCTGGGCATCCGGCAGACCACCTCACTAGGCAATCCTGGCGGGGCATTCGTTTTTCAAATTGATAATACAACCGCCAAAACCAATTTTGCCTTACGCTTTAAACTCCAGTCATTGGATGCCTCCTCGCCGCGTATCACCACTTGGCAGGTAGACTATGGTATTGGTAGCAACCCCACTACTTTTACCACGGTGGGTAGCTCTGCTACCACAGGCGACAAGATTTTCGGTAGCAAAGACATTGCGGTTGATTTCGGCAGCCAGTTGGATAACCAGACTGGCCCGGTCTGGATTCGCATTGTAACGCTCACGACTTCGGGCAACTCCAGCACTGGCGAGGGTGGCAACCGGCCTACCTCGGCCATTGATGATTTTGCACTGACCTGGAACACCACGGCCCCCAACGCGCCTACCCTGACGGTACTTCCGAATGGCCTGGGCTTTGGCCGCGTTACCCTTGCTGCTCCCTCCACCGTGGTTGGCTACACGCTCACGGGCACCAACCTCACGGGCACTACCACCATCACGGCTCCAGAGAGTTTTAGCGTTTCTAAAACCGCTACCGGCACCTTTGGCTCTACCCTGACTTACACGGTAGCTGAGCTAGCTACGCCGCAAACAGTGCACGTGCGCTTCACGCCGACCGTGGCTGGGCCCGTATCGGGCACGATTACGCATACCTCACCTGGTGCTGCCAACCAAAGCGTGGCAGTAACCGGCACAGGCGTCGACCCCAACAACCTGGTGTTCAATTTTGATGAGTGTACGGCCGCACTGGGTGGCTGGGCGCAGTATAGCGTGACCGGCGCGCAGACCTGGGCCTGCACCACCTTCGGGCGCGATGCCGCCGATGCCACCGGCAAAGCCAGCAAGCCCAACGGTGTGCAGATCAACGGTTTCGCAAATAGTGTGAGCGTTCCGAACGAAGACTGGTTTATCTCGCCGGCCTTCAATACCTCTTCCTTTGCCTACCCTCTCTTCTCGTTCTGGAGCCGGACAGCTTTCAACGGGCCTCCCCTGAAACTGCGCGTTTCGACGAACTATTCCGGCACGGGCAACCCGCTGGCTACCGGCGTAACCTGGACGGATCTGGATGTGAGCTTCCCCGCCATTGGCTCCGATGCCTGGACGCAAACCGCTGGCGTGGACCTGAGCGAGTACAAAAGCCAGACGACGTACGTAGCCTTCGTGTATACCTCTTCGGATGAGGAAAGTGCACGCTGGACGCTGGACGACATTAGCCTGACGAACTCGGCTACCCCACCCGCACCTGCCCTGGCCACGACTACTCGCAGCCTGGATTTTGGCTACGTGGCAGCGAATGCTACAGCTACGCAAACCTTCACGGTAACCCCGCGCAACCTGACGGCGCCTTTCACGGTGACGGCCACCGGCGCCGCTTTCCAAGTGTCGAAGGATGGTACCACGTTCGGCAACTCGGCTACCTACACGGTAGAAGAAGCAAACAACCAAACAAAAACCCTGACGGTACGCTTCCGCCCCACGCAGAACCAGCAGAGCTACACCGGTAGCTTGGCCCTGGCTTCGACCAATGCTCCGTCGATTACAGTAACACTATCGGGCAATACCTACAACACGGCCAACACGCTGGAAGTAGTAAACTGGAACGTGGAGTGGTTTGGCTCGACGCAAAATGGTCCGAGCAACAAAGACCAGCAACAAACCAACGTGCGCACTATTCTTAACTCACTGAAGGCCGACATCTATGGCTTGGTGGAAGTAGTGGATACGGCTCGCCTGGGCCCCATCGTGCGGCAGCTGCCGGGCGGCGGCTATACCTACCGCGTGTCGGACTTCGGCTCGTATGCTGATAACGCGCAGGATCCGGACTATGCCACCGCGCAGAAGCTGGCGTTTGTGTATAACACCAATATTTTCAAGAATGTAGTTATTTCGTCGCTGTTCCGCTGCACGCAGGCCGAGAATTGCCCCGAGTTCAACTATTGGTCGTCGGGGCGCTTCCCCTACCTACTCGATGCCGACGTAACCCTGAATGGTGCCACCCAGCATTTCACCTTCGTTCTGATTCATGCCAAAGCCAACACCAGCCCCACGTCTACCTCGTATGAGCGGCGGAAAAATGCGGCCGATGGCCTGAAGGCTGCGCTGGACGCCAACTACAAGGGAAAGAATGTGATTATCCTGGGTGATTTCAACGACGACCTCGACCAAACTATCACCACGGGCCTCAACACGACGGCTACGTCGTACAGCGCCTTCACGACCGACGTGGCCAACTACACTGCCCTAACGCTTCCCCTAAGCCTGGCCGGCCAACGCTCTACCGTAGGTTATAATGATGTGATTGACCACGTTATCGTTACCAAAGCTACGGAGTCGTTGGTAGTGCCCAACTCAACCGAAATTCTGACGAGCGTAGCCAACTTAGTAACCAACTACGGGAATACCACTACGGACCACTACCCCGTGCAGACACGCTATACCTTTGGGGTAACGACGCCCACCAAAAACGCCGCGGCCAACCGCCAGGTAGAGGTGTATCCTAACCCAGTGACCAACGCCATCCGCCTGAATCTTCCCGAGCCAGCAGCTAAAACACTGCATCTGCGCGTGTTATCGGTAGATGGCCGCCAGGTGGCCATGGGCACCGGCTCGCTGGAACAGTTGAATCAGCAGCTAAATAAAGGCCTGAGCCAGCTGAAAGCTGGGGTGTACATCATCCAGGTGAATGGCGGTACGCAGACGTACGTGAAGCGCTTCATCAAGCAATAGCCCTACCCACGCTACCGCACAAAAAGAGCCCGCCGGTTTCGGCGGGCTCTTTTTGTGCCCGCTGCCTGATACAACGGCGACCGGAAGGGCTACGTACATGCATTCGTACTCTCACTTTCTTACCTCCTTCCTCATGGCTACACTTGCCGAAAAAGGTTTTAACATCGCTAAAAACGCCGTATTCTCTGCTTTCATAGGGCGTGCTACCAGGATGCTGGGCAAGCCCTTTCTGGTGGCTACTGCTCTGCACGACGTAGCGCAAAAGCTGGACGATCAGGACAGCAAGAAAGGCCCCATTCAACAGGTGATTGACGTGGGCCGGCTGCTGATTCGACTGGTTACAGCCTTCATCAATGGGTCCTACCGCGAGCTTTCCAAAACGACTGCCATATCGGGGCTGGCGGTACTGCTCTACGTATTGTCGCCAATTGATTTAGTGCCCGACGCCCTACCCGTGTTGGGCTTTCTGGACGATGCAGCGCTGATTGCCTGGTTTATGGAACGCTTCCGCCAAGAGCTGGAGCACTTCAAATCGTGGGAAGAAACTTCCGCTAAGGTAGCCGAAGATGCCCACGAGCCCGCTCGCCCCAACAAAGAGCTGCCCGCCGTGGCAGAGCTGGGCCACTCGTAAACTATCTGTCCTCCTGAATGCAGTGAAGGACCTTCTCACGCGAGAACGATACTCGTACCAACGACTCGTTCTCGCGTGAGAAGGTCCTTCACTGCATTCAGGAGGACACTTTTGCATCTGCCTACCCTGCCCAATTTCTAGCACTGAGGCGGGCTGCGGTTGGTCGGAGCGTTGCATAACGCTCATGCTACCGTCGGTTTCGAGCATTACTTCGGCGGTGTTTGCGCTCGGTTTCGTTGACTTAGCGTACGGGGCGGGCGGGCAAAAACCCGTATTTTTGGGTTTCGTTCACCCAATTATTGTTCATGCCCATTCCCAATCGGCTGGCGCTGCTGGCCCTTACGCTCCTTTCTTTCCTACCCTCCGCCCGTGCCGATGAAGGCATGTGGTTGCCCCTGCTGCTCAAGCAACTCAACGAAGCCGACATGCGGCAAAAAGGCCTGAAACTGATGGCCGAAGACATTTACAGCGTCAACAAAGGCAGCTTGAAAGACGCCGTGGTGCAGTTCGGCGGTGGCTGCACCGGCGAAATCATTTCCGACCAAGGCCTGCTGCTCACCAACCACCACTGCGGCTACAGCTCCATCCAAAGCCACTCGTCGGTGGAGAAAGACTACCTCACCAACGGCTACTGGGCCATGTCGCCCAGCGAGGAACTGCCCAACCAGGGCCTCACCGCTACCTTCATTGTGCGGATGGAGGACGTGACCAAGCAAGTGTTGCAAGATGTGCCCGCCACTGGCATTGCGGAAGATGCCCGCGAGCGGCTAGTGCAGCAGCACAGCCAGCAGGTGGCCCAAGCAGCCGTGCAAGGCACGCACTACCGCGCCTTTGTGCGGCCCATGTTTGGCGGCAATGAGTATTATTTATTTGTAACGGAGGTATTTGAGGATGTGCGCCTAGTAGGCGCTCCGCCGAGCAGCATCGGCAAGTTTGGCGGCGACACCGACAACTGGATGTGGCCCCGCCACACCGGCGACTTCTCCCTGTTCCGCATCTATGCTGGCCCCGACAACAAGCCGGCTCCCTACTCGCCCCAAAACAAGCCCTTCAAGCCCCGCCACCACTTGCCTATTTCGCTCAGCGGCATCAAGCCCGGCGATTTTACGTTGGTGTTCGGCTTTCCTGGCCGCACCAACGAGTACCTGACCTCGTGGGGGGTAGATGAAATCTATTCTCTCTCGGACCCGGCTAAGGTGAAGGTGCGCGACACCAAGCTGCAAATCCTGGATGCTGACATGAAGGCTTCGGATAAAGTCCGGATTCAGTACGCCGCCAAGTATGCTTCGCTGGCCAACTACTGGAAAAAATGGCAGGGCGAAATGCGTGGCCTCAAGCGCCTCGACGCCGTGACGCGCAAGCAGGAGCAAGAAGCTCGTTTCCAGCAGTGGTCCACCCAGGGTGATGCCGCGCGCCGCGCCGCCTACGCGGGCTTGCTACCCGAAATGGAGAAGAACTACCGCGCCGAGCGTGATGTGTCGCTGGCTCGCGACTATGTGACCGAAGCTGCTTTAGGTATCGAGCTGATGCTATACGCCAATAGCCTCCTACCCCTGGCCGACGCCAAAAATACCGCTGACCGCACGGCCGCCGTGCAGAAGGCCAGAAATGGTGTGAATGGCTTTTTCAAGAATTACAGCAAGCCCACCGACCAGAAAGTGGCAGCCGCCCTACTGGCCTTATACGCCGAAAACACGCCCCCTACCCTGCTGCCCGACTACGTGAAGGCGTTGCAGAAGCAGTATGCAGGCAAAAACGGATGGACCGCCTACGCCGAGCAGCTCTACAGCAAATCGAAGCTTACGACGCCGGAAAGTGCTACGGCCGTGTTGGACGAAGTGGCTAAAGGCAACGTGACGGCCCTCACCAACGACCCCGCTTACCAGCTGGCCTCAGCTATTGTAACGAATTACCGGGCCAACATTCTGCCGCCCTACCAAATTGCCAACGACAACATCACGCTGTTGTCGCGCACCTACATTGCCGGCCTGCGCCAGATGCAGACCGATAAGAAGTTCTACCCCGATGCCAACTCTACCCTGCGCGTGGCCTACGGCCAGGTAGCCGGCTACGAGCCCCGCGACGGCGTGCAGTACGCCTACTACACTACCCTCGACGGCATCATGGAAAAAGCCGACCCCACGAATCCTGATTTCCAGGTGCCAGCCCGCCTTGCAGAGTTGTATCAGAAGAAAGACTACGGGCAATATGCTGTGGATGGCACTGTGCCAGTGGCTTTCATTGCCACCAACCACACCACGGGCGGCAACTCCGGTTCGCCCGTTATCAACGGCCGCGGTGAGCTGATCGGCACCAACTTCGACCGTAACTGGGAAGGCACCATGTCCGATATCATGTTCGACCCCAACCAAGTACGCAACATCACTCTCGACGTGCGCTACATGCTGTTTGTGGTGGATAAATACGCCGGTGCCACGCGCCTCATTCAGGAAATGACCCTAGTAGGCAAGCCCGAAGCCGAAGGCAAACCCGCGAAGGAAGGGAAGATGAAAAAGGCAAAAGAGCGCAAAATGAAGCAGAAAGCGTAAGCTCTTTATTATTACGCAAAAGGCGGCGCCGGCATAGTCCGGCGCCGCCTTTTGCGTGTTGGGTAGCCCAGCGCCCTACCCTACTTTTGGCCGAGCGGAGTGGTAGGTCACTTGCAGGTCTTTCACTGCCTGGAGCAGTTCACCATCGGCCGGGCCGGCTACGCTGACGGATTTGATAAGTTGCTGTACCGGCATGAACTCAATGGGTGCGGCGGGTGCATTTATTTCCGCTAGCCATTCACTGAGCTGCTGAGCGGAACTGAGATACACGATTTTCCCTAGCCCTACCCACCCGTGGGCAGCAGCGCACATGGGGCAATGCTCGCCGCTGGTGTACATGGTGGTGGTGGCGCGCTCGGTGGGCGCCAGGTGTACTGCGGCCCAGTGCGCTAGCTCAATTTCGGGATGCGCAAGACCAGTAAGCTCATTGACGCGGTTGCGTGCCTGCGCTAGCACCTCACCTTCGGCACTGACCAGAATAGAGCCAAACGGCTCATCGCCAGCTTGTAGTGCTTCGGTAGCCAGCGCCAAGCAATGGTGCAGGTGCTGGAGGTCAGTTTCGGTGAGCATATTGTCCACGGGTCTTGCTGCTGAGGCTAGTGTAGTGATTAACCTCTCTACGGCCGTTCAATTCCCAGCTTGCCTAGCTCGGCTGCGTGCAGGTCGTAGATGACACGCAGGTCGTTGCCGTGCTTTTCGGCGTCTACGCCTATGCTGATGTTGTTGGTGTGAAAACGGTGCAGGTGGCTGATATGGGGCGAAAGGAGGGGCAGGTGGCCGGCCAGCAGAAAGCGCACATACAGCTCTAAGTCTTCGGCCATTTCAATGTCTTCGCTGTAGCCGCCTACCTGATCAAATAACTCGTGCGAGTAGCACACGTTGCCCTGGATGAAGTTTTCGGCCCGAAAAATGGCGCGCAACATGTCTGTGGGCGTGTCAAATTTCCAGGCGTAGTAGTCTTCGCGCAGCATGTAGCGGCGTTCCTCGTCCATGCGCAGGAAGTCGGCCACAAACCAGGGCTGCTGAGGGTTCTGCTGGATGAGGTCGGCGTAGTGGTAGAGGTTGCGTTGCAACATCACGTCGTCGTCGTCGAGGGGCACGAGCCAGCCGCCGGGCTGTGCCTCGCGGATGATCTGGTTGCGGGCAGGGCCGGGCATCATTTTTTCGGGCTGTTTCCAGTAGCGCAACGGCGGGCCGTCCTGGGAGGCTAGCTCTTCGAGGTAGGCCGCGGTGTCGTCGTCGCTGGCTAGCTCGTTGATCAGGTGCTCGTAGGAAAAATCGATGGGGGCCGAAACGGTAGCGCGGACGCTCTCGATGGCTTCGGGCAAATACTGCCGACGGTTGCGGGTCGGGGTGATGATAGAGAAGTGCATGCCTTTCTATTCTACAATTACCGCTAAAAAGTTGCGTGGTTCTGGCGTAAACCCAACTTTCTCGAAATAGTACCGTTTAGCCGGCTTAGGTTATTATTCGCGTTCCATGCCAAAATTCATCGTCACGCTCTCACTTCCATTGCGGTTTACAGATGATTTCACCGCCCTGATTCCCAGTCATCGGGCGTTGGTCAGTCAGCTGTTGGATGAAAGCGTTTTTGAGACCTATGCTATCAGCGCCGATTATCGGCAGGGCTGGATTACCATCAACAGCAAGGATGCGGATGAGGCACGGGCCGTGCTGGAACAGTTGCCGCTCTACCCCTATTTCTGGCGCATAGAGATACACGAGTTGTTTATTTTTGATAGCAATACGTTTCGTTTTCCACGCATTAGCCTCAACTAACAGCTGCAGTGGGTTCGGCGCGGTTTGTGCACGGAGGGCGCATCCCTGTTTCGTTTCCTACTTTTCCTATGATGCGTACTATTGGGCGGGCTATGCTAGCAGCCACGCTTCTCCTTACTACCCTGGCGGCTACCCCCACCCCTACCGACAAGCTCACGACCGAGCAGTTGCTGAGCCATCTTAGTACCTCCATTGACAACCTCAAGACACTGCGCTGCACGGTGCGGGCCAAGGAGCGGGTGGAGGGCAAATACGTGACGGCTCAATCCACGCTGAAGCTCACCAGCAGCCCCCTACGGGTGTATTTGCGCAACCAAAAAGGCATTGAAGCGCTGTGGGTGACGGGCCAAAATGGTGGCGACGCCTGGGTGTACCCCAATAGCTTCCCCTACGTGACGCTCAACCTGGACCCTAACGGCACACTCATGCGCCGCGACCAGCACCACAGCCTGCTCGACGCCGGTTTCGGGAGCATTTCCGGTATCATTCGCGGCTCAACCCAGCGCCAGGACCGCGCCTTTGAGCGCTCCTTCCGCTACACCGGCGACACTATCGTAGCCGGCCGGCCGTGCCACGTGTTGCGTTCCAGCTTCCCGCAGTTCCGGTACGTGTCCTACACACCCACCAAAGCCGAAACCCTGACGCAGATTGCCAATAAGTTCGGCGGCGGCGAGTTTCGGATTGTGGAGCGCAACGACTTGTCGTATGAAAAGCCCGTGCCAGCCGGCAAAACCATACAGGTGCCCAACAGTTATGGCCGGCGCACTACGGTCTGCATCGATCAAAAGCTCATGCTACCGCTCGTAGTAGAGGTGCTCGACGACAAAGGCCTATTTGAGCGGTTTGAGTTTTCGAATATCGTTGCCAACCAGCCTATTCCCTCAGAGGAATTTGCCAAGGGGTATAAGGGGTACAAACTATAATCACGGATTAAAGCGGATTTTTCGGATTAATCGGATTTTGTGGACGAGTCAAACGAAAAGCGCTTGCCAAATGGCAAGCGCTTTTTTATAGTGTAGTGAAGCTTTCTGTCAAAAGTCTAGAGAGCTTCAATCGCACTATAGAGCTGTCCACAAAATCAGATTAATCCGAAAAATCCGCTTTAATCCGTGATTTAGCGACGCATTTTCTTTTCTATCTCATCCCACATAGGGGCTGGAATGGCTTCTAGCTTGTTGAACTCGCCGGCGCCGTTGAGCCACTCGCCGCCGTCGAGGGTGACTACCTCGCCGTTCATGTAGGCCGCAAAATCTGACACCATGTAGGCGGCCAGGTTAGCGAGTTCCTGATGGTCGCCTACCCGTTTGAGGGGCACCGAGGCAGCTGGATCAAGCTTGGAGGCCAGCGGCTCGGGGAAGAGGCGGCTCCAGGCCCCTTCCGTGGGGAATGGGCCGGGCGCAATGGCATTGGAGCGGATGCCGTACTTGGCCCACTCCACAGCCAGGGAGCGGGTGAGGGCCAGCACGCCCGCCTTGGCCGCTGCCGACGGCACCACGTAGGCCGAGCCCACGGAGGCGTACGTCGTCACAATGTTGAGAATGGTGCCGGGGCGCTGGTCAGCAATCCAGCGCTTGCCAAAGGCCAGCGTACAGTTGTAGCTACCCTTCAGCACAATGTCTACAATCACATCAAACGCCTTGTGACTCAGGCGCTCTGTGGGCGAAATAAAGTTACCAGCGGCGTTGTTCAGCAGCACATCCACGGCGCCAAACGTATCGATGGTTTGCTGGAGCATGCGCTCTACTTCGTCGTATTTGCGCACGTCGCACTGCACGGCCAGCACCTGGCCGCCGGTTTGCTCGCGCAGTTCGGCGGCCGTTTTTTCCAGCACGTCCAGCTTGCGCGAGCTGATCGTAACATTGGCGCCGAGCTGTAAAAAATAGGTGGTCATGGCCCGGCCCAGACCGGTGCCGCCGCCCGTTACCACAATGGTTTTGCCGTGCAGGGCATTGTCGCGGAGCATGGGTTGGGAGTAGGCTGGCATAGGAGGTGTTTTTTTAGAAGTGAAGTAGCAAGGATGCAAGAACGGGATTTGCCGGATTTGCTCAAGATGTATGCGAGCTAAGATTTTTTCTTCACCTTTAGCCCCGCATGGCTCCTACCCCTACCCCCCTACAACCTCTGATTGCCGTACTGGGCTGCGGCTGGCTCGGCCTACCCCTGGCGCAGGCGCTGGTAGACGAGGGGTACGCCGTGGCTGGCTCTACCACCACGCCCGGCCGGCTTCTAAAAATGCGCGACGCGGGCATTACGCCCTACCTGCTAGAGCTAGGCCCTACCCTCACCGCCACCGACCAGGATACGCTGCACACGATGCTTACCGGCGCGCGGGTGCTGGTACTGAACGTGCCGCCTAGCACCGCCAAGGGACACTACGTGGAGCTACTACAGCCCGTGTACCAGGCCGCCGCCGAGTGCGGCGTGCGGCAGGTGCTGTTTGTGAGTAGCACCGGCGTGTACGCCGACGAGCCCCGTACCATGACCGAAGCCGACGCCCTGGCTACCCCCGATGCCGACTCGGAATTGCTGCAGGCTGAGAGCCTGTTTACGCACCCGGATGCTCCTTTTGCCACTACCGTCGTGCGTCTGGCTGGCCTGATTGGCCCCCGGCGTGCGCCTGGCCGCTTCCTAGCGGGCCGCACCAATTTACCTAAGCCTCAGGCGCCTGTCAACCTCATCCACCTCACCGACTGCCTGGGTATTCTCTGCCGCATCATCCGGCAGCGTGCCTGGGGGCATACCTTCAACGCTAGCGCGGCGCACCACCCTACCCGGCAGGAGTTCTACACCGCCGCCGCCGCGCACCTGGAACTCGCACGTCCTACCTTCGTCGAGGAGGACACCCTGGGCAAGCGCATCGACAGCGAATTACTACGGCAAAAAACCGGCTACACATTTCAGTTTGACGATCTGCACGAGGCCATGAAACACTGCTAGCACAGCAGTTGTGCCACGTTTCGCGTTGCTTCGGCTCCAGTTTTCAGCCCCCTACCTCGTATCTTTGCGCTCGTGAACGACAACGAGGTAGTAGCTATTCTGGGTGGCGGCGCAGCTGGTTTTTTTGGGGCCATTGCCTGCGCCGAGGCCAACCCGCGCCTGACGGTATATCTGATTGAAAAAACCGGCAAGCTGCTGAGCAAAGTGCGTATTTCGGGCGGAGGGCGCTGCAACGTGACGCACGCCGCCGACACGCCTGCCCAGTTGGTGCAGCACTACCCCCGTGGGGCCAAGCAGCTCAAAGAGCCCTTCAAGCAGTTTGGGGCCGTGGATACGGTGCGCTGGTTTGAGCGGCGCGGCGTACGCCTCAAGACCGAAGCCGACGGCCGTATGTTCCCGGTCACAGATTCGTCGGAAACCATTGCCCAGGCCCTGCTTACGGCCGCTGACAAAGCGGGCGTGCGTATCCTCACGTACACCGCCGCCGAGCACATTACTACCCTACCCGCAGGCGGTTTTCGTTTGCACCTCACCGGCACCCACGCGCAGGAGCTAGTGGTAGCGCGCCTGCTGATTGCCACTGGCGGCGCCCCCAAAGCCGCCCAATACGATTGGCTACGCGCCTTAGGGCACACCATTGCCGAGCCAGTGCCGTCACTGTTCACGTTCAACGTGCCGGAGTCGCCGTTGCGGGAGCTGCCGGGCGTGAGCGTGCCCCACGCCCGCGTGCGTATTGCGGGCGAAAAGCTGGAATATGAAGGCCCTATCTTGGTGACGCACTGGGGCGTAAGCGGGCCGGCCGTACTGAAGCTCTCGGCCTGGGGTGCCCGCCGTCTCCATGAGCTGGCGCATCGCCACACAGCTCTCGTCAGCTGGCTGCCTACCCATACCGAGGACTCTTTGCGCCAGTGGCTGTTGGAGTTTCGGGGGCAGCACGGCAAAAAGTTGGTGGCTTCTAATCCGCTCTTTGGCCTACCCCAGCGCCTGTGGCGCACGCTCACGGAGCAAGCCGGCATTAGCACCGAAGTGAAGTGGAATGAGCTGCCCGTTAAATCGCAAAACCGCCTCATCGAAGGGCTGTTGCGCACGGCCCTACCCGTGCAGGGCAAGACTACTTATAAGGATGAATTTGTGACCTGTGGTGGCGTGGTGCTCGGCGAAGTAGACATGAAAACCATGCAGAGCCGCCGCGTGCCGGGCCTGTATTTCGCCGGCGAGGTGCTGGACATAGATGGCATCACGGGGGGCTTCAACTTTCAGGCGGCCTGGACTACGGGTTACCTGGCGGGCCGGGCTATGGCCGCTACTCCCGCAGGCTAGCTTTATTGCCCCCGGCGGTCCATCACCAAGCTCACGAGCAAGGCGTGAGGCAGCGTGACCACGGAAGCCACTACCAGCGCCAGGCTAACCAGCGTATCGGGTGTGGAAAGCCGGGCAGCAAACAACCCGTATAGCGCTGCCAGCGCCATTAGGCTGATCAGCAGAACCGGTAGTGAACGACGCACAAAAAAGCCTATTTCGCGCAGCAACGCCCACCCTTGTGCGCGTCGGTCGTTTGCCGGAGCCGTGTAGCCCAGTAGCGGGTTCAAGCGCAGCACGTGCTGCAAGCTGTGCCAAAAGCAAAAGTAAACTCCAAGTGCCAGCAACGGTGGCAGCACCACAAATAGTCCTGTGAGCAGCAGTACTTCCAAGGCATCTACGTGCCAGCGGTGGGCGTTGCCCAGCCGGGCATACCCTACCCACAACCCTAGATGGCCCAGCAACACGCACCACCCTGCCCCCTGCGCCAGGCGCTCGAATAGCGCTATGGGCACCAGCTGTCCGCCCGTGAAATAGAGTAGGCTGTTGATAATGTGTAGTGTCTCGGTTGGCCAGGCAAAGGCTGGTATCACAAACAGCAGCGTACCGCGCAATATGCTGTGCATCGCCCACAACACAGGGCGCTGGGGCTGCGTGGGCGCATCGGCCGAGCCCCAATGCCAGATGGTGAGCAGGAAGAAAAACAGGACGGCCACGCTAGGCCACTGCAACCACCCCACCACCACCACGGCAGCCAGGGCTAGGTAGCTCACCAGAAAGCGCACTAGATAGAGCCACCATGCTTTGCCCCGTACAGGATAGTAGGCCGGAACTACGAACTGGTCGCAAGCGCCATGGGCCAGGCCCAGCACTACCAATGCCAGCAATAGCACCGGCCCCAGCACGGCAGTGGCGGCGGCCGGAGCCACTACGCCTACCCCAACGGCCACCACCACTGCCCCATAGGAGTACAGCATGTGCGTTGCTACGCTGGTAGTGGTGGCCGGGTGAGCGGTGGCTTTCATAGGCAGGCAATATTCTGCTGCGCGCGCTGCTACGCGGCGTGGTGATAGGCAGGCTTACGTGGGGCCAAATCGCGCAGATAGTTCAGGTCGAGGATGCTGAAGCCTACCTTGGAAAAGAATGGCACTACCACAAACAAAAAGGTTTCGGTGGTTTGGTTGATAATGCCCAGGCCTGAGGGCCCGACAGCCCAAATGGTGGGGTAGCAAATCCATAGAATGGTCAGAAAGCCCGCCAGCTTGGTGTAGATGGCACCCAGCTCGGCATCACTGTTAAGAGCAATTTGCCGCAGGCTCCCCCAGATAAGGTACAGCACGCACAAGAAAGCTCCTACCCCGCAGATGTACCACAAAAGCCGCGCGGTGCTATTTTCCGACAAATCGGCAAACAGCCCACATACAATCATGACTACATCGGCCGCCACTAGTCCAAACAGCAGCGTAATACTCCGCTCCTGCTTTGGCACGTAGAACATGGCCGTAAATCCCAGGGCCAGCAGCAGCAGTGGCGTGCTTACTACCCAGTCGATGTAGCGGGCGTAGTGTGTGATTTGGCCCGCTACCTCTGTTTTGCCCTGATCTAGGCCCATGGCCATATACGCCAGCGCCGACCAGATCGGAATCAGCATGGCAATGCTGTATTCGTATTGTGGAACGCCCTTTGGGTTTCGGCTCCAGACCCAAAATAGAAGAGCACCACCTATCATGGCGGCTACATATGCCCAGTGAAGTAGTGTTTGTGTTTCCATCAGAAAAGAAGATGAGAAGTGAGATAGAATACTACTTTCTACTTTTCACTTTCTATTTAAGTTCTTTTTAATCTGATGCTTCCCTACCGTCTATGGAACAGCCACGTGGATGAGGAGAGCCAATTAGTTCTCCCTTAGACTTGCTCTACCGTTGTCTTCCTGGTGCCGCACGCCCACACTATAGGTTGGATGAAATTGGCTGGCAATGACAAGTGATTGTAGTGGCTCGAGCGCAACCCTTCGCATCAATAGGTAGTACAAAGACACACAAATACTTCTCCCTACCACCTAAAAACGAACCAACAACATGGACGCTAAAGAAGCCCAATCCGAACTGAACGACCTGATTGCCACCCTGAAAGAAGGCCAGAAAGGCTACGCTGAGGCAATGACCGATGTAGAAGATGCTGATCTGAAAGACCTTTTCAAGAAATATGCTGCTCAGCGCGCCAGCTATATCACCGAGCTGGAAGACCAGATGTACAAGCTGGACCTGAAGGTAGACACCAACGAAGGCAACAACACCGTAGCTGGCACCGTGCACCGCGCTTTCATCAATCTGAAAGGCATTGTAACCGGCAAAGACCGCCACAGCATCTTGGCTGAATGCGAGCGGGGCGAAGACCACGCTAAAGAAGCCTATGAAAACGCCAAGAAGTTTGAGGGCCTACCCTCCGAACTGAAGTCGATTATCGACAAGCAAGCGCAAGGTGTCCTAGAAGCGCACAACGAAATCCGCGACCTGCGCGACGCTTCCAAGTAACATCGCAGATGTTGCAGATTGAATGGATTACACAGATTCTTTTGTGAATTCTTTCAAGTCAGAAACAAAAAAGCCGCTGATAAATCAGCGGCTTTTTTGTTACCTGTTGTTGAGAGCAGCTAAACATTGCAGATCAAATGAATTTGTGTAATCTATTCAATCTGCAACATCTGCGATGCTATTCGTCGTAGCCTTGGTTGTCGCGGCGGGGCTTGTAGCCGCCTTCACGGTTGCCACCATAGTTGCCGCCTTCGCGCCGATTGCCACCGTAGCTGCTACCACCGTCGCGGTTGCCTTTGTAGCCTCCGCCGTAGCTACCACCACCGCGGTTGCCGCCATAGCTGCCACCCTCGCGCCGCTCGCCGCCGTAGCTGCCGCCACGGTTGTTGCCGTAGCTGCGGTTACCAAACGCACCGTCGCGCCGGTCGCCACCGCCACCGTAGCCGCCCGTGCGACGCGGACGGTCGCCCCCGCCAAAACCACCACGGCCGCCTTCCTGCTGGGCATCACCCTCTTGGCGCGGCGTGGCCACGTTGAAGGACACTGGCCGGCCGTTGATGCTGGTACGACCCAGGGCCCCGGTAATTTCCTCCGTAAACTCCGAAGGCACTTCTACAAAGCTAAACTTATCGTAGAGCGAGATGTCGCCTACCTTGCCAGCCGTGAGAGAGGTGTTTTCGGCAATCAGGTCCACGATGTCGCGTGGGTGGATGCGGTCTTTCTTACCCATCGTCACGAACAAACGCGTGAAGCCGGGGCGCGGCGCCCCGTGGGCACGGGTAGCGTCGAGGCTTTCCTGAGCACGCTTATCCTCCTTCATTGTCATTTTGAGCAAGGCAGCGGCAATATCCAGTGAGGTAATGCCTTCTTCGCTGTCTTGGTCAATCAGACGCTGTACGCGGCTTATATACTTATCGAGGTTGCCTTTTTCGATTACTTCTTTAATCGACTCCAGCATGAGCGTGGTCTTCACCTCCGACACATCCTCAAACGACGGCACGCGCTCCTGCTTGATAGTAGCTTTGGTGAAGCGCATGATGTCGCGCAGCTTGTAAATGTCACGGCCACTCACAAAGGTGAAGGCGCGGCCCGACTTACCAGCGCGGCCCGTACGGCCAATGCGGTGCACATAATATTCCTCGTCGGCGGGCAGGTCGTAGTTTACTACCGCCTCCACATTGTCTACGTCGATACCCCGGGCGGCCACGTCGGTAGCCACCAGAATTTCTAAGGTGCCTTTGCGGAATTTATCGAGCGTGTTTTGGCGCTGCTGCTGGCTCATGTCGCCGTGCAAACCGTCAGCGAAGTAGCCTTTTGCCTGCAAATCAGCCACAATCTCGTCTACCATGCGCTTCGTGTTGGCGAAAACGATGGTCGACTTCAGGTTGTACATATCCAGCAGGCGAGTCAGCACGTCCTTTTTCTGGGGGCCGCGCACCTCGTAGTAGCTCTGCTCGATATTCGTAACGGTCATTTCCTGATGGTTGACCTTCACGATCTGCGGATCACGCTGGTAGCGCTTGGTCAAGTCCATGATGGGCTTGCTCATGGTAGCCGAGAAAAACACCGTTTGGCGCTCTTCGGGCATTTGCTTCAGCACCGTTTCGATATCGTCGCGGAAGCCCATGTCCAGCATTTCGTCAGCTTCGTCAAGAATAATCATCTTGCAGCTGTCGAGCTTGAGCGTGCCGCGCTCCAGGTGGTCCATTACGCGGCCAGGCGTACCAATCACAATTTGCACGCCGCGCTCCAGGGCGCGGAACTGCCGGTCGTAGCTCGAGCCACCATAAATCGGCACCACCGCGAGGCCACGCTTGTACTTACCTAACTTTTGAATTTCGCCTGAAACCTGTACGGCCAGTTCGCGGGTAGGGCACAGCACCAGGGCCTGCACCTCGCGCGAATCGGTGTCAATTTTTTCGATGGCGGGGATAGAGAAGGCAGCCGTTTTGCCGGTACCCGTCTGGGCCTGACCAATCACGTCTTTACCTTCGAGCAATACTGGAATAGCAGCCGTTTGGATGGGAGAGGCTTCTTCGTAGCCTACTTCCGTAATGGCGCGCTGCATTTCCTCGGAGAGCGAAAGCTCTTCAAATTTTATTTTTTCCATGTCTGATGATGATGGAGTGGAGACAATAGCTCTGAAAACAGCGAATTCAGCGACGCTCCTCTCCCACTCTCACAACAACGACAAGTGACGGAAGCAACTACGGAAGATACAGGCGGCCAATCTAATAGCTAAGGGCCACGCAAGCTGCGCGGAACCGGGCCGTTCTCAATGCGGGTGCAAAGGTACGGGAAAATATTGTCTAAACCACGGATTCGCTCGAATTTTTCGAATTACGCGGATTTTGTGCACGGTGGTAAATGTTGGAGAGCGTCTGTCATCCTGAGCTTGCGAAGGACCTTCTCACGTGTGAACGAGTCGTTGGTAGGTCTATCGTGCTGACGTGAGAAGGTCCTTCGCAAGCTCAGGATGATACTCTTCTTAAATCTTGACTTCATCCTCAACATCCGAGCGAATCCGTGGTGCAAACAAAAAAAGCACGCCCTGGGGCGTGCTTTTCAAACTCGTGCAAAGCAAGTTAGCTCTTAGAGAAGCTGAACTTTCACAGCGTTCGGGCCTTTTTTGCCTTGCGCTACTTCGTATTGTACCTTGTCGTTTTCACGGATTTCGTTTACCAGCAGGTCGCTGATGTGAACGAAAATGTCTTGACCATTTTCGTCGTTTTTGATGAAGCCAAAACCTTTGGCGTCATTGAAGAATTTTACGGTTCCGGTTGGCATCGTACTACTTACTACGGGTTAAAAAAAGAGTTTCATTAAGCAAATGCAGCTACTGAAAACTGCTGAAACTCTAGGTATCTGGCAGGCTAACAAAGGCACATCGTCTTAAGTTGAGCCAAATATACATGAATCCGTAGACTTTAGTTGCCTGAACCACTTTTTCCGGGTTTTTCCTCATTTATCCGGTTTTATACTGATGCCTATGCCTGCCTACCACGAGCACCCTGCTTTTCATTTCGCATACGAGCTTACTGTGCCCGCCACGGCCATCGACGAGCTGCACCACGCCAACAACGTAGAATATGTGCGCTGGGCGCAGGAAACGGCCACGGCGCACTGGCTGGCGGCCTACCCAGTGGGTGAGCGGGAGCAGTATATCTGGGTGGTGCGGGAGCATCACCTACGCTACTACCGCCCGGCCCTGCTGCACGACCAGCTCCGGTGCACCACCTGGATTGGCGAAATTCGCGGGGCGCAATGCCAACGTTTTGTACGCATTGAGCGGGCCACAGACGGCGAGTTGCTCTGCGAAGCCGAAACGCAGTGGGTGCTGCTAGACCCCGAGACGCAACGGCCGAAGCGGGTAGAGGCAGAGGTAGAGCAGCGGTTGTGGGAGCCGGTGGGGTAGGCTTCTGGCCGTACTAAACGCAGTGGAAGCAGTTTCTACGAAGCCCTGCCAGGATTGCCTAACAGTGCTACTGTATAGGGAAGGCTCTCTTTCGCTTGCTTCTGCGTTACTTTTGTAGGCTACTCGCTTACACATTATGCCCTCTACCTTCCGCATCTATTCTTCTTCCGCCGGCTCTGGCAAAACCTACCAGCTCACCAAAGAATATCTAAAGTTGGCGCTCGGGGCCGAGGATGCGGCGTACTTCAAGAGTATTCTGGCCATCACCTTCACCAATGATGCAGCCGGCGAAATGAAGGAGCGCATTATTGGGGCCTTGCGGCGGTTTGCCTACCCCTCTGCCAACGGCAAAGAGGATACGCTACTACGCGATATTGCCACCGAGCTAGCTGCTGAAGGCAAATTGTCGCGCCGCACCGACACGCCCGAGCAGCAACAGCAGGAGCTTCGGCAACGGGCGGCAGATACGTTTCGGCTGGTACTCTATCACTACGCCGATTTTGCGGTGAGTACCATCGACTCGTTTGTGCAGCGTATTGTGCAAGCGTTTACGCGGGAGTTGGGGCTACCCGCCGCGTTTGAGGTAGAGCTAGACGGCGAGGCGGTGCTGCAAAGCGCCGTAGCCCTGCTACTCGACAAGGTGAACCGTGACCCGAACAGCAAGCTACTGGCCCGCTCTCTGGCCGACTATGCTCTGAGCAAGGCCGAGGAGGGCCGCAGCTGGAACACGCTGCCCGAAGAACTAGTCAACTTTGGGCAGTTTCTGCTTTCGGAGCCGGTGCACGAGGCCGTGGCGCAGTTGCAGCAGCTTTCGTTGCAGGACTACCGCCGCCTGCATGAGAACCTGCGCAAGCGTCGGGAGGAGATTGAGCAGGAGTTTCGGGCGGTGAGCGTGCGGGCACTGGCGGCGCTGGATGCGGCCGGGGTGACAGAAACGGACCTCTACCAGGGGAAGAGCGGCATTATCGGCTACGTGACGCGCTGGGAGGAGCGCCTCCTACCTGATAAAGAAGCCAATAGCTACGTGCGTGCCACTGTGGAGCAAGACAAGTGGTACAGCGGCAAGGTGAAAACCGCCGCCGATAAGCAGCGTGTGGATGCCGTGAAACCTGACCTTACGGCTGCTTACTATGAGCTGGAGGACCTGCGCGCTCGTCTCCTACCCGACTACCTGCTGGTGCTGGGTATGCTACCTTATATCTTCCACGTTTCGCTGCTGAGCGAGTTGAACAAGGCCGTGGACCAGCTCAGCCGGGAGCGGAATGTCGTCTTGATTGCCGAGTTTAACAGGCGAATTGCCAACATTGTGCTCCGCGAGCCGGTGCCGTTTCTGTACGAACGCTTGGGCGAGCGGTACCAGCATTTGTTGATTGATGAGTTTCAGGACACCTCTGTCCTTCAGTGGAATAACCTCCTACCCCTGGTAGAAAACGCCGTAGCCAACGGCAACCTCTCCCTGGCCGTGGGCGACGCCAAGCAGGCCATTTACCGCTGGCGGGGCGGCGAGATGGAACAGATTCTGCGCCTGTATAAAAACGAAACCGAATACCTCTACGGCCGCGTGGCCGACGAGGAGTTACGCGACCTGCTGCAAGGGCGCTACTATACCTTAGACGGGGCCTTACAAGCCAGAAACCTGAATACCAACTACCGCTCGGCCCCGGAAATCATTTCTTTTAACAATGATTTCTTTGGACACATCAGCGCCACGCATTCGCAGCTGCCGCTAGTGCAGAGTATCTATGATGAGGATTTTCGGCAGGAAGCACCGAAGCACTTGCCAGCTTCTCAGTCAGCAGAAAAAGAAGGCGGTGAGGCCATCGTTGAATTGCTGCTAACCCACGACGACGCTCCTCACCCTACCCTACCCGAGCAGCTGCTGAGCTACGATGAAAGTACACTCTACCTCACGTTGCAGCTCGTGGAGGAAGCGCTGCAACAAGGCTTCCGGCAGCAGGACGTGGCCGTGCTATGCCGCCGGCGCGACCAAAGCCGACGGGTAGCGAAGTTTCTAAAGGAGCGCGGCTACGATATCATCTCCGCCGACTCACTCTCCCTGGAGTTTGCGGAGGTAGTGAACCTGCTGGTGGCCGTGTTTCGGGTACTGAACCAGCCAGCCGATACGCTGGCCAAAGCGGAGGCCTTATTGCTGGTAGACAAAGTGGTGCGCAGTTTGGCGCCTACCCCAGCGCGAGCCCGGCACATTGCCGAGGCGGCCAACGTGCCCGACGCCCTACCTTTCTTCGACGAGTTGCGAGCCCTGGGTTTTGACTTGCAGGAGCGGGAAACCGGCAACCTGGGCCTCTACGAACTAACCGAACGCCTAATTGGCACGTTTGGCCTGCTGGGGCGCGAGGGGGAAAGCGAATACCTGTTCCGCTTTCTGGATTTGACGCTAGAGTTCAGTCTGCGCCACGGCAACAACCTCAACAACTTCCTAACCTACTGGCAGCAGAAGAAAAGCGCCTTGAGCATTAATGCCCCAGCCGGGCGCGACGCCATCACCATCACTACCGTGCACAAGGCCAAGGGCCTGGCCTACGGCGTGGTGATTGTGCCCTTTGCCGATTGGAGCCTGACGCCCCACCGCAACACGCTGCTCTGGGGCCGCCTACCCTCCGAGGCTAAGCCTATGGCCGAGATGCCCCCCATAGCCGTGGTGCCCCAGGTGCAGGCGCTGCAGCGCACGGCCCTGGCCGGGCAATACGCCGAGGAGCTGGAAAAAACCTTCCTCGAAGGCCTCAACATGCTATATGTAGCCTTCACGCGCCCCAAGCACCGGCTGTACCTGATCAGTCGCCAGCCCAAAAAGAAGGCCGGCAGTAAGACCGCCGAACCGGAAATTGACCTCTCTGATCCTGCCAAAAATGTAGCTGAGTTGCTACATCGCTACCTAATGGCGCAGGGCGAGTACGACCCGGAAACCCTGCGGTACCCGCTGGCAGTTGGTGAGTTGCGGGTTCTTAAGCAGCCCATCGGCAGCACGCAACAACCTGCCACTGAATCCACCACGGGCAACTGGCCACTCACCAACCTCAACAGCACGCCTTGGGAAGAACGCCTGCGCCTGCGTCGGCACGCCAATACGGTCTTTGACTTTGATGCCCAGCAGGTGCAGAAGGAGTGGAACCGCAAGCTGCACTATGCCCTACGCCGCACGCTGTATGCCACCGATGTAGACCGCGTGGCTGGTCAACTGGTGGCCGAAGGGCTGATCAGCACCAAGGAGCGGCCGGAGCTGCTCCAGAAGCTCCAGCAGGTGGTGGAGCATCCGCAGCTAGCTCATTATTTCAGCCCGGCAGTGCAGCCCGAAACGGAGCGCGAAATCCTGGTGGGCGGCACCCGTCGGCAGGAATACAAGCCTGACCGGGTGGTATTCGACGCGACCCTACCCAGCCGCGTCACGCTGCTCGACTTCAAGCTACCACCGCCCGAGCCGCGCCACCGTCATCAATTGGCCCGCTATGCCGATCTGTTCCGGCAGTTAGGCTTCACGGACGTGCAGTGTGTGCTGTATTATTTTGATAAGCAGGAAATTATGACGTTTTAGAACAAGTCGATGCGGACCGGGCCCTACCTGCCCGGCCACTTTGCCTACCTTCGCGGCGCACTTTCCTCTCCGTTGCCATGGTTGCCCCTACCCCTACCCACCGCCCGGCCGCGTTGGGCTTCATCTTCGTGACGCTGCTGCTCGATGTGGTGGGCATTGGCATTATCATTCCCGTGATGCCGAAGCTGATTGAACAGCTCAGCCACGGCACCCTGAGCGACGCGGCGCGCATCGGCGGCTGGATGACGTTTGCCTACTCGGCCATGCAGTTTCTGTTTGCGCCAGTATTGGGCAACCTCTCCGACCGCTACGGACGGCGGCCGGTGCTGCTGTTCTCGCTCTTTGGTTTTGGCCTCGATTACCTGTTTCTGGCCTTTGCACCCAGCCTTATGTGGTTGTTTGTAGGGCGCATTATTTCGGGCATCACGGGGGCCAGCTTCACCACGGCCTCGGCCTATATTGCCGACGTGAGTCCACCTGAAAAGCGGGCGCAGAATTTTGGCTTGGTAGGCGCGGCGTTTGGATTGGGCTTTATCCTAGGCCCAGCTCTCGGAGGCGAGTTGGTGCATTTTGGAGCCCGCGTGCCGTTTCTGGCGGCGGCGGGTTTGTCGCTGCTTAACTGGCTCTACGGATACTTTGTCCTACCCGAATCACTGGCGCCGGAAGGTCGCCGGCCGTTTGAGCTACGCCGAGCAAACCCCGTGGGGTCCTTGCTCAGCCTGCAACGCTACCCCGTTATTGCGGGCCTCATTATCTCGCTGATCTGCATTTATCTCGCTAGCCACGCTACACAAAGCACTTGGCCGTATTACAACATGCTAAAGTTTGGCTGGACGGAACAGTTGGTAGGACGTTCCCTGAGCTTTATCGGCTTGCTTACAGCCATTGTGCAAGCAGGTTTGATTCGGGTGGTAAATCCGTGGCTAGGCAATAAACGTTCTGTATATACTGGTTTTATTCTATATGTAGTTGGGTTTATATGCTTTGCCTTTGCCAGCCAGAGTTGGATGATGTTTGCGGCAATGGTGCCCTACTGCTTGGGTGGTATTGCGGGGCCAGCCTTACAAGGCATTATTTCCGGTCAAGTGCCGGATAATCAGCAAGGGGAATTACAAGGTGGCCTCACGAGTTTGGTTAGCGCCACCGCCATTGTTGGACCGCCGTTCATGACCAATCTATTTTCCTATTTTACTAGTGATAAAGCGCCTGTTCTTTTCCCTGGCGCCCCCTTTTTAGCTGGCGCCGTTTTGATTGTAATCAGCGTACTATTAGCCGCCCGCTCATTGTCAACTTATGTACAGCCTACCCACGAGCCGGCACCCGAAACGGTAGTAGGTCACTAGAAATACACGCACAAAAAAGCCCGCGGAGCTAAAAACTCCGCGGGCTTTTTTATACCTGATAGGTGGCAGCGTTACGCCGTTTTCTTACTACCAAACAGATTCTTCGCTGCCTTCACTGTTTCCGGCATCGCCAGTGCTAGAGCAGCTAAAGCCGCCACCGATGAAGCTTGGCAATAGAAACACAAGGCTTTGTTTTCCTTCCATTCTTCCCGCGCCAGGGTCAGGTTGGTTACCACGTCAACCACCGTTTTCACGCCCATAGCTACGGGTAGCCAGGGGGTGGTAGTGGCCCGTTCCATGCCCCCGGCCGCAGCTAGGGTAGCCGTGAGGGCGCCGGTTATCATCATGGGCGCCGCGTCGGGCGTGTCGAGGCGCTTGTAGCCGTAGTCGGAAGCGTCCACTTTATCGGAGTCGAAAACATCCAGTGGCGGATCGGGTAGGTGCTTGATGATGCCGGTCTGGTACAGCGTAACGATCTGGCCGGCGGCCACTGTCACCAGCGACAGGCCAATGATCCAGCGCCGGCGCTTTAGGTCGGGGCTTTGGCCGTTGCGCAGCTCGTGGCTGAGTTGGGTAGGATTCATAAGGAAAAGCTAAGTAAGACGTTCTATGCCAGTACGCGCCGGGGTAGGTTTAGTTAGGCGCTTGCTGGGCTGGTAGCATCCTTTCGGTGCATTTCAGAGTATCCTTCTACACATCTTTCTTTTGTTCTATGGAAGCCGATATTACCCTTCTCGTCAACGGCCGGCAGCACACGGTGCGCGTCGATCCGGCCACGCCCCTGCTCTACGTGCTGCGCGACCAGCTCCAGCTCAACGGCCCTAAGTTTGGCTGCGGGCTGATGCAATGCGGCGCCTGCATGGTACTGCTCGACGACGTGGCCTGGCCTAGCTGCCAGCTCCCCGTGCACGACGTAACGGGCGGCATCCGCATCACTACCCTCGAAGGCTTAGCCAAACCTGATGGAACTCTGCACCCCGTGCAGCAGGCCTTTGTAGACGAGCAAGCCGCGCAGTGCGGCTTCTGCCTAAACGGCATGGTAATGTCGACGGTGGCGACCCTGCAACAGTACCCGAAGGCCGACGAAGAAACCATTCGCAACGGCATGTTGCGCGTGCTGTGCCGCTGCTGCGTGCAGCACCGCGCCATCCGGGCCGCGCAGAAGGTAGTAGCGGCGAATAAAAAGTCTTGACGTTAAAGTAACGCAGCGAAAAAGGGCGTCCTGCTGAGCTTGTCGAAGCATCTCGCGTGCTGACAACAGATAGTATCCAACATCAGCACGCGAGATGCTTCGACAAGCTCAGCAGGACTCGCCTCGCCTCTTTGCTCTTATAACCCTATCCTATGCCTACCTCTCGTCGCCACTTCCTCCAAACCGCCGGCTGCCTCACCATCGGCTTTTCCTTGCTTGGGCCGACTTGGTCGGAAGCCGCTACCAGCGCCGCCGACGAGCTTCCCGGCAGCCTCGGCGACTACCCCCGCATCGACTCCTGGCTGGAGGTACTGGCCGATGGCCGCGTGCGGGTGCTCACAGGCAAGATAGAGTTGGGCCAGGGCATTCGGATAGCAGTGGCGCAAATGGCCGCGGAGGAGCTAAGCCTACCCCTAAACCGTGTGGAGGTGGTGCTGGCCGAAACCGGCCGTACGCCCAACGAGGGCTACACCGCCGGCAGCGGCTCCATAGAAAACAGCGCTACGGCCGTGCGCTACGCCGCCGCCGCCGCTCGCCAGAAACTATTGACGCTGGCGGCCACGCAGCTACAAGCGCGGGTGTTTCAGCTGAAAATGCAAAATGGCGTCATTACGGCGTCCAACGGCCAAACGCGCACCTTCGCCCAGCTTCTCAACGGCCAGCAGCTTACCGATGAAGTGCGCCTGCCTGTAGCTCTCAAGCCCAAAACGGAGTACCAATATGTGGGCAAAGCTGTGCCGCGCCCAGAAATAGAGCGCATGGTGCGTGCGCAGGAATACTATGTGCAGGATTTGCGCTTTCCGGGAATGCTGCACGCCCGCGTGTTGCGGCCCCTCAACTACGACTCTAAGCTGGTGCAGCTGGACGAGAAAGAGCTAAAGCGCGCTGTGCCCGGCCTGGCAAAAGTGGTGGTGAACGGCAGCTTTGTGGGCCTGCTGGCCGAGCGCGAGTACGACGCCAAGTTGGCCCAGGACTGGGGCAAGCTGCACGTGCGCTGGTCGGAGGGTAGGGCGCTGCCGGCCGGGCAGCCGCTGCAAGACTATCTCCGCACCTTGCCCAACACCCCCAAGCGCGTGCAGGATAAAGGCACGCCTACTAACGCCCCTACCCTGCGCGCCAGCTACTACAAGCCCTACCTCATGCACGGCTCCATCGGGCCAAGCTGCGCCGTGGCCCGCTACGACGACGCCCAGCGCCGCCTGGAGGTATGGACGCACAGCCAGGGCGTGTATCCTCTGCGCGAAGCCCTGGCCGATATGTTGCAGTTGTCTAAAGACAACATCCACGTGAAGGGCGTGCCCGGCTCAGGCTGCTACGGCCACAACGGCGCCGACGATGTGGCCGCCGACGCGGCCCTACTAGCTGTGGCCGCACCCGGCCGCCACGTGCGCGTGCAGTGGGCCCGCGAAGACGAGCACTGTTGGGAGCCCTACGGCTCGGCCATGGTGCTGGACCTCTCCGCCCGCCTCGACCCCGCCACCGGCCGCCTCACGCACTGGCACCAGCAAGTCTGGACCGATACGCACAGCAACCGCCCCGGCGGCAAGGCCGAGAAGCTCTTACCCGCCCAGTATTTAGCCCAGCCGCGCCGCCCGGCCGACGAAGGCGCCACCGAGCCCAGCGGCGGTGGCTACCGCAATGCTGACCCGCTCTACGCCATTCCCAACCTGCGCGTAGACGCGTATTTCTTTCAAGGGCCGCTGCGCGTATCGGCCCTGCGCGCCCTGGGTGCCTACGGCAATGTGTTTGCCATTGAGTCGTTTATGGACGAGCTGGCCGAAAAGGCCGGCCTCGACGCCTGGGACTTTCGGTTGCGCAACTTGCAAGATAAGCGTGCTATTGCCGTGGTAGAGCGTGCCCGCACCATTGCACGCCAGCAGCAAACTGGTGAAAACGAAGGGGTAGGCTTTGCCTTTGCACAGTACAAAAATAAGGCGGCCTACGTGGCGGTAGTGGCCAAGGTCAGCATCCACGAGGAGGGCACGCCCTACCGTCCACGCCTGTGGGCTGTGATTGACGCGGGCGAAGTCATCAACCTCGACGGCCTGAAAAACCAGACCGAAGGCGGCATGATTCAGGCAGCCAGCTGGACGCTACTGGAGGAAGTGAAGTTCGACCGGCACCAGGTGCGCAGCCGCCACTGGGAGGCTTACCCTATCTTTCACTTCGATGAGATTCCGTACGTGGATGTGACGGTAATCGACCGCCCTGCTGAGCCGCCATTGGGCGCCGGCGAGGCGGCACAGGGTCCTACGGCCGCCGCGTTGGCCAACGCTGTGTATCGCGCCACTGGAAAACGCGTGCGCGAATTGCCCCTGCGACCCGAAAAACTAACGCGCGAAGCGTAACTTTCTCTTATTACGAGCATTGTCTTGTCGTTTTCTTCTGAAAACGAATATAAAAATGTACCTTCACCTATTAAGTCTCGATTTTTTCATTCTGCTGTTATGAATCGTTCTGGCCTCCTGCATTACTCCCTTTGGCCGGATGCCGCTTTGCTCGATGCGTTGCAAACGGACAACGAAGGCGCCTTTACAGAAATTTATAAGCGCTATTGCTATCGGCTGTTTACGGTGGCTTATCGCAAGCTCAAGAGTAGGGAGGTGGCTGAGGAGCTGGTGCAGGACCTATTTGCCACTATCTGGACCAAGCGTGCCGAAGGGCAGATTCAGAACCTGGAGGCCTATCTGTTTACGGCCCTGCGCTACCGTATCATCAATTATGTGAAGTCGCAACGGGTACAAACTGGGTATGAGCTGTACTGCCGCGTAGCGCAGTCTGATGCTACCCAGAACACCGAGGAGCAACTGGCCCAACAGGATCTGGACACGGCCCTGCAAGCCGGCCTCGACCGCCTACCCGAGAAGTCGCGGGAGGTGTTTCGCCTGAGCCGCCTGGAGCACCACACCGTACCCGAAATTTCTGGCCGGTTGCAGTTGTCGGAGAAAGCCATCGAGTACCACATCACGAAGTCGCTGAAGTTGCTACGTGGCTACTTGCAGGATTTTTTGCTGGTTACCTGGCCCTTGCTACTCTGGATTACAAAAATATAAACGCATAATTAACAGATACTTACAAAGTATTTACTATTATTTTACAAAAAAACACAACCTTATTTTAGGGGTACCGGGCGGTTCGTTGACTTAGTAGATAGAAGCACTACTCTACTCTTGCCCGAAGCCGTGACGGAAGCCGAATTTCAACTGCTACTACAACGCTACCTCGATGGCCACTGCACGCCCCAGGAACGGGCTGTGGTGGAGCGGTGGTACGACCGCCTGGACGAAATGGAGGGGCTGCAGTTGCCCGGCCAAAACCAGGAAGCAGTGGAAGATGCCATCTGGAATCGTCTGGCTACCCAAAATATTCCCGTAGCCGCTGATACAAAGGTAGTGCAGCACCCCGCCACCTGGTGGCAGACCCCTACCCTGCGCGTAGCGGCGGCCCTGGTGCTGATGGCCGTGGTGCTGGGCCTGTTATGGCCCACCGTGCGCCGCACCTGGACACCAGCGCCCCCCATTGCGACCACCATAGCCAATGGCTGGACCCAACAGATCAACACCGCGCAATGCCCCTATGGCCTGCGCCTACCCGATGGCAGCCGCGTTACGCTGCACCCTGGCAGCAGCTTGCGCTACCCTACTGCCCTGGCTGGCCCACGGCGGGAAGTGCACCTGGTAGGCGAAGCCTATTTTCAGGTCAGCAAGAACCCAAACCGGCCTTTCCTGGTGCTTACCAACCAGGTAGTAACGACAGTATTGGGCACCAGTTTCAGGGTGAAAGCGTATCGTAACGCCGCCCACGCCTCGGTAGCGGTGCGAGAGGGAAAGGTATCCGTGCAAACTAGTGCAAATGCCGATTTATCGGCTACCCCCAAGCACCCGGCCGCGACGGGCGTACTGCTACTGCCCAATCAGCAGGCGGTATACTCTGCGAACGAACCGCAGCTTAAAAAGGAACTGGTACCGCAGCCGGCCGTGCTGGCGCCGCAGCCCTTCGAGTTTGAGGAGCGCCCGGTAGCGGAGGTGCTCACCGCCCTGGAAAAGGCCTATGGCGTCGATATTATGTATGACCGGGCCACGCTGGCGCACTGCACCGTTAGCATCACCTTCTATGATGAGCCTCTGTTTGAGAAACTAAATTTACTGTGTAAGTCACTGGGAGCCAGCTATACGCTCTCCACCGACGCGCAAATTTTACTTCATAGCAAGGGCTGCCAGACAGTGCCAGCCAGCTAGCCACTGGTATATGCTTTTTCACTTTCAGTTCTTTTTCAACGCCTATGTTCCCCTACCCTCACCGCTAACCCCATCCTACCCATTTCCAATATCCCTATGAAAAATTCTGTACACCTTCCACCACTGGTCGGGCATTGCCTGCGCGTGCTGCTGTTGCTGGCCGTGCTGGGCGGCGGACTGCCTAGCCAGGCAGTTGCTCATTCGCAACCCATGCAGGCGGTGCTCGAGAAAAAAATCACGCTAAAAGTTGAAGCGCAGACCATTAAGGCTACGCTGAGCCAGATTGCGCGGCACTACAACGTGCACTTTGTGTATAGCCAGCAGCTTGTGAAGGCTGAGCGCAAAGTGAGCCTACGCGTGCAGGACGAGCCACTATCGGCGGTGCTCGACGAGCTGCTAGCGCCCCTCAAAATTCAGTATGAAGTGGATGCAGACCGCGTGGTATTGCGCGTGCTTTCTAAATCTACATCTGCAATCGATTCCAACATAGGCAACTCACGCGCAAACGTTTCCGCACCTAAAGCTCCCCCCGTTTCAGGGCGCGTATTGGATGCACAGGGGAACGGCCTGCCGGGTGTTGCGGTGGTGGTAAAAGGCACGACTACCGGCACCAGCACCGACGCGGAGGGCAACTTCTCGCTGCAAGCTCCCGAGGGTAGCACACTGACTTTCAGCTTTGTAGGTTACGTACGCCAAGAAGTAGCCGTGGCCGATGCTGGCGGCATCCTCACCATCACGCTCCGCGAGGATGTAAAAGCCCTGGAAGAAGTAGTAGTGGTAGGCTACGGCACCCAGCAGAAGGCAGAGGTGACGGGCGCCTTAAACACAGTATCGGCAAAGGCGTTGGAAAACCGGCCGGTAACCAACGTGTCGCAGGCCCTGCAGGGCACTGCGCCTAACCTTACCATTCAGCAGAGCAGCGCCGAGCCAGGTGCGGGCCTCAACATCAACATCCGGGGGGTAGGCACGCTGGGCAACGCCTCGCCGCTGGTGATTGTGGACGGTATTGCCGGCTCGCTTAACTCCATCAACCCCAACGACATCGAGAGTGTAACGGTGTTGAAAGATGCTGCCTCGGCTGCTATCTACGGTTCGCGTGGGGCCAACGGCGTACTGCTGGTAACTACCAAGAAAGGTGCCCTCAACCAGAAGCCTGTAGTAACCTACAACACCCTCATTGGCTGGCAGTCGCCTACCTTCCTGCGCCGGCCGGTAACGGGCCTCGAGTTTATGCAGCTCAAGAATGAGGCGCTCATCAACTCGGGCCAGGCTCCGCAGTTCTCGCCTCAGCAGATCCGCGACCAAGTGGCCCGCGGCGACAACCAGTGGTACCTAGATGCGGTGCTGAAAAGCAAGGCGTTGCAGCAAAACCATAACCTTAGCCTCAGCGGCGGCTCGGGCAAAACGCGCTACCTGGTGTCGCTGGGCTACGTGGACCAAAACAGCCTGTTTGTGGGCGACAACTACGGCTACAAACGCCTGAACGCCCGTTTGAACCTGAATACGCAGGTAACGGATAAGCTGTCGGTAGGTGCTATCTTGGCCTACGCCCGCGTGGACAGAAAAGAGCACGCCTATGGCACCGACTGGATTATCGGCGACGCCGTGCGCATCCCGGTTATCTACCCTCTGCAAGACTCGGCCGGCCGGTATCTGACGGCCCCTACCTCTACCGCCAACCCCGTAAACCGCTTGCGCAACGGCGGCCAGCGCAAGTTTGGCGATGACAACGGCTACGCCAACCTGAATGCCGAGTACGAAATCATCAAAGGCCTGAAACTACGTGGCTTGGTGGGCGGCGACCTGTGGAACTACCGCATGGACGAGTTTCGGCGCAGCTTGCAGTACGTGACGCCCGACGGCTCGCCTACCTCCGGCGGCGACGGCAACAACGCCGTGACGAACCGCACCCAGCGCACCCTGCTTACCAACTACCAGGCTACACTCAACTACGAGCACCTATTTGCCGATAAGCACGATGTAAAGGCGCTGGTAGGTTATTCCAGTGAGCATTTCAACGATGACCGTTCTGGTATTGCCGTTATCAACATCCCCGGCAACGACTTCGGGGTGATTAGCAACGGTACCACCTACACCGGCATTTCGGACCCTAGCGGCGGCTTTCACCCCAACGGCACCTACGGCAACAACGAGCAATGGGCGCTGAACTCGGTATTTGGGCGCCTGAACTACGCTTTCGCCAACAAATACCTGATCGAGGGTAGCTTCCGCTACGATGGCTCATCGCGCTTCGCCAGCGACAAGCGCTGGGGCTTTTTCCCATCCGTATCGGTGGGCTGGCGGCCCTTGGAAGAAAACTTCCTGGACTTCCTGCAACCCGTTTTCAGTGATTTGAAAGTACGTGGCTCTATCGGGCAGCTCGGCAACCAGAACATCGGCTTGTACCGTTACCTGAGCACGATTAGCACGGCTCCTGGCGCGTATTCGTTTGGTAACCAGCCCGTAGCTGGTGTTAATTTCAATACTGCCAACCGCGACATCACCTGGGAAACAGCCACCATGGGCAACGTAGGGGTAGATGTAGCCTTTCTACAGAATGCCCTGTCGGTTAGCTTCGACTACTTCGACAAGCGCACCAACGACATTCTGATTGACCTGCCAGTGGCTGGCGCTTTCGGCGCGGGCGCTCCTACCCAGAACGCAGCCAGCGTGCAAAACCAAGGCTGGGAGGTAGCGGCTACGTATCGTATGAATACGGCGCGCGGCTTCAACCAGACCTTGACGGTGAACATGGCCGACACCCGCAACCTCGTGCGCGACACGAAGGGCGTGGAGACCATCCGGGGCGGCGACGCTACCAACATCATCCGCGAGGGCTACCCCATCAACTCCTACTTCGGCTACCGTACCAATGGTTTCTACCAGAACACGGAGGAAATTGCCAATGGTCCTAAGCCAGCCTTTGTAACACCCGGCAGCCTGCGCCCCGGCGACATCCGCTACGTGGACCGCAACGGCGACGGCGTGATCAACCAGGATGACCGCTATGTACTAGGCAATCCGTTTCCACGCCTGACGTTTGGCGCCAACTACACGGCTAGCTACAAGGGCTTTGATCTGGTGGTATTTGTGCAAGGGGTAGGCCGCCGCAACCTCTACATCCGTGGTGAGGGTGTGGAAGCGTTCCACAACAACTGGGAGAACGTGTACAAGCAACACCTCGACCGGTGGACTCCTACCAACACCGATGCCTCCTACCCCCGCCTGACCGTGGGCACGGCCTCGACCAACAACAATCAGGGCTCCAACTACTGGCTGCGCAACGGGGCCTATGCTCGCCTCAAAAACGTGCAGTTGGGCTACACCCTACCCAACACGCTCACCAGCAAAGCCGGTATCCAGCAGCTGCGCGTGTTTGTATCGGGCCAGGATTTGCTCACCATCAGCCACCTGCGCGGCATCGGCTTCGACCCCGAAATCTCGGAGTTCAGCGAGAGCGTGGGCCTGGGCGGCGGTGTAGGCAGCAGCGGCCGCGTGTACCCCAGCGTACGCGTGACCACGCTGGGCCTCACGGTTTCTTTCTAACGATCCAACAGTATGACCATGAATCGCATATTTCGCTATAGTTTTTTACTGGGCCTTGGGTTGAGCTTTGCCGCCTGCCAGGACCTGGACCTACCCCCTACCGACCGCCCCACCGACGCCACGTTCTGGACCCAGCCTAGTGATGCGGCCAACGTGCTCAACTCTTGCTATGCCGGCCTCTACCCCAGCGAGTACTTCTTCTTCAACGAAGCCCTCTCCGATAACGCCTATAACAAGAGCGATGTGGACGGCTCCAACGTGCGCAACGTGGCCGAGGGTGCCTATGGCACCAACCAGGCGCGCGTTACCAACGAGTGGGGCTACCACTACGGAGGCATCCGCGCCTGCAACCGCCTGCTAACCAACATCGACAAGATTACGTCGCTCGACGCGGACTTGAAGGCCCGCTACATTGCGGAAGCACAGGCCATCCGGGCGTTCCACTACTTTCAGCTGATGACCTGGTACGGCGCCGTACCCCTCATCACTACCGAGCTGAGCGTAAGTGATGCCAACAGCGTGGCCCGCACGCCCCGCCCCGAAGTGCTGGACTTTGTGTTGAAGGAGCTGGATGCCGCCGCCGCTGCCCTACCTGTAAACTCGGCTTACGGAGCCGAGGACAAAGGCCGCTTCACGAAGGGTGGCGCTATGGCTCTGAAAGCCCGCGTGCTGCTATATGAAGGTGACCGTTGGGCTGATGTAGTGACTATTACGACGCAGCTGATGAGCGGCTCAATGGGCACGTACAGCCTGTTCCCGAGCTACATGGGCACATTTGCGCCGGGCAACGAGAACAACAACGAGGACATGCTGGATTTGCAGTATGCCTTCCCCACGCGCACGCACTCGGTGCAGCGCCAGTTTATTCCGCGCACCGAGGGCAAACTGGTGACGTCTATTGCCCCTACCCAGGAGCTGGTGAATAGCTACCTAATGGCCAACGGCAAGGCCATTACTGAATCCGGCTCGGGCTACAACGAGGCTACGCCCTACCAAGGTCGCGACCCGCGCTTTATGGCTACGCTGGTGTACGACGGTTACGTGTGGCGCCGCCCCGATAACTCGACCATCACCATCCGCACCTTCCCCGGCACCGGCGACAACTCCATCGACCGCCAGGACGCCAGCCCTACCGGCTACTACTCTTCGAAGTACTTCGACCCCACGTCTGACGCCAACCTGAACTCGGGCCTGAACCTGATCCTGATTCGCTACGCCGATGTGCTGCTGATGCACGCCGAGGCCAAGAACGAGCTGAACCAGTTTACGGCCACCGACTGGAACAACACCATTGCGGCGCTGCGGCGCCGGGCGGGCTTTACGGATGCGGCGGCCCTCTCCTTCCCTGGCGGCGACCGGGCTAGCTTGCAAGCCATCATCCGTCGCGAGCGGCGCACAGAGCTGGCCATGGAAGGCCTGCGCATCTTCGACATCCGCCGCTGGCGCACGGCCGAAACCGTACTCAACGGCTTCGCCCACGGCATCAAGGCCGGCGACCCGAACGTGGACAACGGCTACCTGCGCGTAGACCAGCGCACCTTCGATCCGGCCCGCCACTATCTCTGGCCCATCCCTCAGCGCGAGCGGGACATCAACGGCAACCTGGAGCAAAACCCAGGCTGGTAAACCGAGTGACTGAGCAATTATGAAAGCGCGTCCTGCTGAGCGCAGCGCAGTCGAAGCAGGACGCGCTTATCAACAAATACCCCATTAACAATCAACCTCTACTCATAATGAAAACCCGTCCCATACTGTTTCTTTTTTTCCTTTTCCTGACCGGTATCTTCTCGGCCTGTAACGACGACGACAACGCTCTGGACGAGACCATCACGCCGGTATCGAACCTGATTTCGCCCGTGAATAACGCCTTCGTGCGCCTCGACCCGCCTTCCAACGCGGCCGTGACGTTTGAGTGGGGCCAGGCCCGCGCCGCCGACGGCACGGTGGTGCTCTACGAGCTGGTGTTTGACAAGGAAGGCGGCGACTTTTCGAAGCCTGTGTACAGCATCGCATCGGGCACCAACGGCCTCGACAACCGCCTCGTGCTCAGCCACGGCGACCTGAACCGCATTGCCGACATTGCCGGCATCAAGTCGCAGCAGCAGGGCAAGCTGATCTGGACGGTGAATGCCTCGAAAGGCCTGAACGTGCAGAAGGGCACTGAGACGCGGATGATGACGCTGGAGCGGCCCGCGGGCTTCTCTACCCTGCCGCCTACCCTCTACCTCACGGGCTCGGGCACGGAAGCTGGTGCCAACGTAAGCCAGGCCATCCAGTTCAAGAGCATTTCGGCGGGTGTGTTTGAGCTGTATACTCGCCTGAGCACCGGCGACGTGAAGCTGATTGACCAGACCGGCGGCACGCCGACCACCTACGCCATCGACGGCAACAAGCTGGTAGAAGGCACCCAGGGCACTAGCCCCACTACCACGCCTAAAGTGTACCGCATCCGCCTGGATTTCAACAACGCTGCTGCTACCCTCACCGAGATTGAGTCGGTAGGTCTGTGGTTTGCGCCCCAAAGCAAGGTCCTGGTAGCGATACCCTACGTGGGCAAAGGCGTGTGGAAAGTAGAGAATACGCCTATCGAGTTCTTCCAGGAAAGCTGGGGTCGGGATGAGCGCTACAAATTCCGGTTTACGGAGAAAAACGCGGCCGGCGCTACCACGCAGCAGTTCTACGGCAGCACCAACTCCGACAACCAGCGCGCTACGGCCTCTACGCCAGCCGCCTACTACTACCTAGTGCCCGTGACGGCCGCGTCGTACGACTACACTTATAAGTTCCAGACGGAGGCCGACAAGAAGAACGTGGATGTGACCGTGCGCATGCAGCCCGACGGCCCTTACACGCACCAGATAACGGTGCGCTAAGTCGCGTTTTGAAATACAAAAGGCGGGACGGTGAGAAGGTTTGACAGCTAGTTTGTCTGTCTCCTCTCTCACCGTCTTACTTCTCCCAAGCAACTGATTATGAAGACTTCAACTTCCTGGTATTCTCGCATTGGAAGCGGTGCCCTACTGGGCCTGCTGCTCACCACCGCCTGCAAAGACCCCGTAGACGACTACGTGGCTCCGCCTACTGCGCCGCCCGTGGTGGCTACGGCCAACTGGGCGGCCCGCGCCGACTCGGCCCAGGCCGCGTTGCAGCAGAACTTCTACGTCGCCAACGACAACTACTATCGGCAAAACAATGCCGGCCAAACCAATTTCAATTATTGGTGGCAAGCGCACGGCCTTGATATCCTGCTCGACGGTTTCCAGCGCACCAGCAGCGCTGACTACCTGACCCGTATGCGGCAGCTGATACAGGGGGCGAAAGCCAAAAACGGCAACACCTACCTCAACGAGTTTTACGACGACATGGAGTGGCATGCGCTGGCCTGCCTGCGCGCCTATGAGGTAACCAGAGAGGCCGAATACAAAAACATTGCTACCCTACTCTGGGACGACATCAAGCTGGGCTGGAATGAGCAGCAGGGTGGCGGCATTGCGTGGAAAAAAACGCAGCGCAGCTACAAAAACACGCCCGCCAATGCCCCCGCAGCCATTCTAGCCGCTCGCCTCTACATGCTCGACCGCAACCCCGACGACTTGGCCTGGGCTCAGAAAATTTACAGCTGGCAGAAAGCCAAGTTGGTAGATCCTGCCAATGGGGAAGTATGGGATGGTGTTAACCGGGAGGGCAACAACCAGATTGACAAGAACTGGATCTTCACCTACAACCAGGGCACGTTTATAGGGGCAGGTGTGGCACTGTACCGGGCCACTCAGCAAACCTCCTACCTCGACGATGCCAACCGCACGGCCGCTTATGTGCTCAACAATACCCAGCTCTCGCCGGGCGGTGTGATGAAGGATGAAGGCAGTGGCGACGGCGGCTTGTTTAAAGGGATTCTGGTGCGCTACCTCACCATTTTGGCTACCGAGCCGGCCGTGAGTGCCACCAACCGGGCCAACTACGTGTCTTTTCTGAAGTTCAACGGCGAAAGCCTCTACTCGAAAGGCACGCGTCGGCCGCAGTATATCTTCAACAGCAACTGGACCGCCCTACCCGGCAGCAACGTGGATGGCTCTACCCAAATGAGCGGCGTGATGATGCTAGAAGCGCTGGCCGATTTGCAGGCCCGCAACGTGCTCTAAAGAAGTTCGTCCTCTTGATTTTAAAACCCTTAGCCCTGACAGGATTTCAAGCCCCTGTCAGGGTTATTCTTACCCCCAAACTCATGCTGAAACGACCTAGCTACTGCCTTCTTCTTTCTGCGCTGGCCGTCTTCTCCTGCACCAAAACCACCCCACCCGCCAGCTCTGTCAGCGGCGGGCGGAGCGAGAAGCTGGGCAGCCATCTGCAATACGCCAACCCCTTTATGGGCACGGGGCCGCTCAACGACCCTAAAGACATGGGCTATACCACGCCCCCCGACTGGCGCGGCGCCTGGGCCGGCCTGGTGTTTCCGGGCAGCGCCCTACCCAACGCTATGGTGCAGTTGAGCCCCATCACGGAGTTCCACACTGGCGCTGGCTACGACTACGAGGATTCGGTTATTGTAGCGTTTGCCCATACCAACAAAGGCCACTGGAACCTGTGCCACCTGCCCGTGCTACCCGTTACGGGTGCGGCCAATGCCAAGGGCGACTACTCCTCTCGCTTCGATAAGAAAACGGAAACGGCCTCGCCGGGCTTCTATGGCGTGACGCTGCGAGACTACGGCGTGCAGGTAGAGCTGACTTCTACCCTGCGAGCTGGGTTTCATCGGTACCGGTTTGCGCAGAAGGACAATCGCAGCATCGTGTTCAAGCTGGCGCAGTCCAACGAGCGGGTCTCGAACTGGGCCATGGAAAAGGCTGGCGACGCGGCCGTACAGGGCTTTCAGGAAACCGGCCGGCAAACGGTATTTTTCTACGCCACGCTCAGCGAGCCGATGCAGAACCTAGACGTGCGCGGCCCCGGCACCAAAGACGGTTTGGCTGTGCTACGCCTCGCCGATGGCGGCAAGAAGCCCGTGGAGCTGCGCGCAGGTATTTCCTTCGTGAGCATCGAGAATGCCAAGCAGAACCTGGCGCAGGAAATCGGCAGCCGCTCGTTTGACGAGGTGCGCCGCGCCGCCGCCGATACCTGGGAGAAGATGCTGGCGCAGGTGGATGTGAAGGGCGGCACGCCCAAGCAGAAGGAAATGTTCTACAGCTGCCTGTACCGCTCCTTCCTGTGGCCGGCCTTGCGCAGCGACCTGAACGGCGAGTTCCGCGACACGAAGGGCAACGTGGTGAAGGCCGACTTCAACTACTACACCGAGCCTTCGCTGTGGGACACCTACCGCAACAAGGACGTGCTCATGAGCATGCTCGCGCCTGAGGCCACCATCGATGTCATTAAGTCGATGCACGATGAAGGCAAGAAAACTGGGTTCCTGCCTACCTTCTTCCACGGCGACCATGCGGCTTCCTTTATTGCGGGTGCCTATCAGCGCGGCCTCACCAATTTCGACGTGCAGGATGTGTACCGCCTGATGCTGCGCAACGCCAACGTGGAAGGCGGCACGCGCCCCCACATCAAGGAGTACATCGAGAAAGGCTACATCGCCACCGAGGAAGTGCCCAAGCCGCACGTAGAAAGCAAGGGTAAGGCCGGCGTGTCGAAAACGCTGGAGTATGCTTTCGACGACTACGCTGTGGCCCAGATGGCGAAGGCGCTGAACGACACCGCCAACTACCGCACCCTGATGGCCCGCTCCCAGAATTACCGCAACGTGTTCGACCACGGCACCAAGTTCATGCGCGGCCGCCTGGCCAACGGGCAGTGGGTGAAGAACTTCAATCCCGAATATCCTTACTACGAGTATATGTTCCGCGAAGCCAACGCCTGGCAGGTATCGTTCTTCGCGCCCCACGATATGCCCGGTCTGGTGAAGCTGTACGGCGGCCCGCAGGCCTTCGAGGCTAAGCTCGACTCGTTGTTTACAGTGCCTTGGAACACCAGCTACATTGCTCGCAACGTGTCGGGCTTCATTGGGCAGTACTGCCACGGCAACCAGCCCGACCACGAGGCGCCGTTTTCATACTACTTCGTGGGCAAGCCCGAGAAGTCGCAGCGCCGGCTCGATGAGATTATGGACCGCTTCTACGGCATGGGCAAAGACAAGTTGGGCTACTCCGGCATGGACGACGCCGGCGAGATGTCGGCCTGGTACGTGTTCAGCGCCACGGGCCTCTACCCCTTTTCCGCCGCCGACGCCCGCTACATCGTGAGCGTGCCCGTCTTTGATGAGGTGCAGTGGCACATGCCCGGCGGCAAGACCCTGACGGTGAAGCACACCGGCACAGGCCGCAACCTGCGCAGCATTCAGGTAAACGGGACTGCTAGCCAGGGGTATTTCGTACCTTTTAGCCTATTCCGCGACGGCGGCGAGGTAGCCGTCATCACCCAGTAAAAGACCATTATGTTAGAAGCTGGAGGTTAGAACGAATTCCCCTCCTTTTTTCAAGGAGGGGTGGCCACAGGCCGGGGTGGTAAAACTGTCAGAACGATGTTAAGACTAGACAACAGAAGGCTAGAAAAGCTAAAAGCGAGTTGTCGTTCAAACGATTTTACCACCCCGGCCTGCGGCCACCCCTCCTTGAAAAAAGGAGGGGAACTAGCCCTAATATCTAGCTTCTAGTTTCTATCCCGCACCTTACCCTAACCATCTTTCAGACCTACTATGCACAAACTTTCCTTGTTCGGCTTTGCTTTGTTGCTGAGTCAAGCCCTCCCCCTCCACCACTTGCTGGCGCAAACCAAACCCACTACTGTGGTTAGCCCCGACAAGAACTTGCAGGTGGAGCTGTTTTTCACCCAAGGCCAACTACAGTACCGGGTTCTGTATAAAGGCAAGCCAGTGGTGGAGCCCTCTACGCTAGGCCTGCAACTCAATCAGCAGGAGATTGGCAAAGGCAGCTCGTTTGGCACCGTGAAACGCACGTCTGTAAATGAAACCTACGCATGGCGCGGCGTGCACAGCAAGGCCGTGAACCGCTACAACGAAGCCATCTTGCCGGTACAGGGTGGCAGCAACGCACCTGGTTTCCAACTGGAAACACGTGTGTTCAACGATGGCGTGGCCCTGCGCTACGTAGTAGGCCAGACCGGCGCCAGCACCACCACGGCCGACAACACCCGCTTTACCCTACCCGCGGGCAGCACCGTGTGGACCCAGCCCGACATTGGTAACTATGAGGGCAAGTATCAGCAGCAGCGCATCGAAGACGTGCAGGCTGGCCTGAAAGCCGGGCCGCCGCTCACGGTGCAACTGCCCGGCAAGCAAGGCTACCTGGCCATCACCGAAGGCGGCCTCACCGATTTTGCGGGCATGTCGCTGGTAGCGGAGGGCAAGCGCGTGTTCAAGGCCAACCTAACCGGCACTACCAAGAAAACCGGCCCCGTCGAAACGCCCTGGCGCATCATCGAGGTAGGGCCCGATCTGAATACGCTAGTCAACTGCGACATCGTGCACAACGTGGCGCCCAAGCCCGACCCGCAGCTGTTTCCGCAGGGCATGGCCACCAGCTGGATCCAGCCGGGCAAGAGCGTGTGGTCGTGGCTGGCCGGCAACGGCGGCGTGACGTTTGAGAACATGAAGCGCTTTTCGCAGTGGGCGGGGCAGCTGGGTTTCCAGTACAATCTGGTGGATGAAGGCTGGTCGCGCTGGAAGGATGGCGGCAAAGACCCGTGGCAGTTGGTGCAGGAACTGGTGACCTACTCCGCCGCACAAAACGTGAAAGTTTGGGTATGGAAAGCCTACCCCGACCACGATGGTACCCCCGGCCTGAAAGACCCGGCGGCCCGCAAAGCTTTTTTCAAGCAATGCAAGGATATCGGGGTAGTCGGGTTGAAAATCGACTTCTTCAACACCGAGTCGCAGGAAATCATTGATTTCTACCAGGCCGCCCTACACGATGCGGCTGAGCTACAGCTGATGCTGGATTTCCACGGCGCCAACAAGCCCACCGGTGAAGCGCGCACCTGGCCTAATGAGGTAACGCGGGAAGGCGTGCGGGGCCTGGAAAACGAAACCGTGTGGCCCGCACACAACGCTACCCTACCCTTCACGCGCTACCTCGCCGGCCACGGCGACTACACTCCCCTCACCTTCCGCGACATCGGCAAGGGCACTACGTTCGCCCACCAAATGGCTTCGATGGCTACGTTCACCTCGCCCTTTCTGTGCGTGGCTGCCAACCCCGAAGCCATGCTGGCCAGCAAAGCCAAAGACTTAATTGTAAACATGCCCAGCGTGTGGGACGAAACAATTGTGCTACCTGCCAGTGAGATAGGCACGCTGTCTCTACTGGCGCGCCGCAACGGCACCACCTGGTACTTGGCCGCCCTGAACGGCGAAAAAGCGCAGTCAGTCACCGTTGATCTAGGTTTTCTTAGCGCAGGCAGCTACCAAGCTGCAACGCTAGCCGATGAAGCCGGCAACCCAAAGGCAGATACCATCCAGAAGAGCAAGGTCAGCAAACAAAACAAGCTGACGCTCAAACTAGCAGATGGCGGAGGCTACCTGGGTAGGTTTACTAAAGAGTAGCTCGACCATTACCATTATCAGTTAAAAGCAGTGCCCCTCCTTGAGAAAGGAGGGGCACTGCTTTTTAATCTAACTCTATTACCAGCTACTTCGTCAGCCACCCATTCATATCCAGCCAGTTACGTAGTCGCTCCGCCCAATCGTCCTTAGTGGTCCGGTTGTAGAAACCGTAGCCATGGCCGCCTTTGGGGTAGAGGTGCATCTCGACGGGCACCTTGTGGCGCAGGCAGGCCTGATAGAACAGCAGGCTATTCTGCACCGGCACCACCCCGTCGTCCTGGGTGTGTATCAGGAAGGTAGGGGGCGTTTGGGCTGACACCTGCAGCTCATTGGAATACAGCTGCACTTGCTCAGCCGACGCGTTTTTGCCAATCAAATTTTCCCGTGAGCCCCGGTGCGTGAGGCTGTCGTTGAAGGTGATGACGGGGTAGGCCAGAATCAGAAAATCGGGGCGCACGGAGGTGGGACCAGGCTTATTGCCTACTGGCTTCGCGAAGTGCGTGCCCGCCGTGCTGGCCAAGTGCCCACCCGCCGAGAAACCTGCCACCCCAATGCGGTTGGGGTTGACGTTGAACTTGGCCGCCTGTTCGCGCACCATCCGAATGGCTTGCTGCACATCCAGTAACGGCGCTATGCTTTTATCGGGTTGAGTACGGTCGTCGGGTAGGCGGTATTTCAGCACAAATACCGTGATGCCCATGGCGTTCAGCTTCTCGGCTACCTGGTAGCCCTCGTTCACCATCGACAGAAAACCGTAGCCACCGCCGGGGCACACCACCACGGCCGTGCCGTTGGCTTTGTCGGCCGGGGCGGGGTACACCAGTAGCTTGGGCTGCACCACCTGCCGTACAAACTCGGCGACATTGGGGCGCTTCTCGGCGGTTTCCGTGACGCTTTTATTGGGTTTAGAATCGGGAATTGCACTAGGGTAGAGCGGCAAAATTTGCTGCTGAGCAACCAGCGGCGCGGCAGAAGCAGCCAGTAAGAACGTAGCGAGGAAGAGTTTTTTCATGCGTAATAAGCAGGAAGTAGGTAAGTACAGGAGCAGAAAGAAAACGAAAATACCGGAGCCTCCTACCCTACTGCCATCAGAAACCAAATGCCAGCGCGCCACCATCCACGCTGAAGTCCTGCCCCGTGATGTAGGTAGCACTGGGAGAAGCCAAGAAGCAGATCAGTGCCGACAGCTCCTCGGGCCGCCCAAACCGGTGCAGAGGCATGCGCTGCAAGATCTTCTGCTTGCGTTCCTCATCCATCACCTGCTGGCTCATTTCGGAAGGAAACCAGCCCGGCGATACGGAGTTGACGAGAATATTCTGCTGGCTCCACTCCACGGCCAGCCCCCGCGTGATGCCCACCACCGCCGATTTGCTGGAGCTATACGGCACCACCTCCGAAAAACCTAGGTAGGAAGCCATGGAGGAAATATTGATAATGCGTCCCACGTGTGCCGATTGGCTTAAATATGGAAACGCCTGCCGGCAGCAAGTGAAAACGCTCGTCACGTTTACGGCGTGAATGGCTTCCCATTCTTCTGTGCTGAGTGTTTCGGCGCGCTTGCGCTGGGTGATGCCGGCGTTGTTGATCAGCACATCGATGCCCCCGCTTGTGCCGATACGGTCGAACACCGCCTTCACGGCCGCCTCATCCGTCACATCCAGCTGGATAAAGGAGATGTTGTCCGGCACTGGCGCGTCGTACGCCACTTTGATGTGACCGGTGCGGCTCAGGGCAAATACCTCGGCGCCGCACTGCGCTAGCATAATGGCCTGGTCGAGGCCTAAGCCACTGGAGGCCCCGGTGACAATAATTCGCTTGCCCGCCAGCGAAAAAAGCGAGTCGATTTTCGTGTTCATACCCTATTAGATTTCCGTCAGCGACGCGTCTTTGAAACTGAAACCCCAGCCGGGCCGATTGTGCGGGCGGGCCATGCCATTCGTTATTTGCAGCGGATGGTCAATTAGCGGATCTATCCAGTCGAACGACTCGGCGCCGGCGCCATTGGCAATGGTGCAGAGCAGGGGAATATCGTAGTCTTTGTAGTAGTGCGGCAGCACCGGAACGTTGAAGCTATTGGCCAGCGCCGCACTGTCGCGCCAGGCCTCTACCCCACCCAGGCGCAGAATATCCGGTTGCCAGATGTCGATGGCATTGCGGCTGAGCAACTCGCGCAGGGGGAGGGTAGAATACTCCCGCTCGCCCATGGCCAGCGAAATACCCGCTTGGTTGCGCAGCAGCTCGTAGCCCTGAAAATCGTGGTGGGCAATGGGCTCCTCAAACCACTGAATATGTAATTCGCGGGCGGCCCGGGCCAGCGCCAGGGCATTCGGCACCGTCATGCCCTGGTTGGCGTCCATCATAATGCCGATGTCGTTCCCCACGGCTTCGCGCACGAGCCGCAACCTTTCTAGGTCTTCTTTCCAATCGGGCTTGCCTACCTTGATTTTCACGGCCTGAAAACCGCGTGCCTTGTAGGCGCTTACCTCACCAATCAGCTCTTCCACGGAGTAAGAAATCCACCCGCCGCTGCCGTAAATGGGCACTTCTGTTCTCGATGTACCAAGCACTTTCCAAATGGGCTGGCCAAGTATTTTGCACCAGGCATCCCACATGGCAATGTTGTAAGCGGCTTGTGCCCACCGGTTGATTCCCTCCATCCCAAAGTATTCGTTCGCCTGGTTGAGCTGCTCGAATACTTTCACCGTCTCGGAAACCTCTGCGCCTAGCACCACCTGGCCGGCATCTTTTATGGCCCCAGCAATAGCCTGCGGACTGTACTGAAAACTCAGTAGGTAGGACTCGCCTACTACGCCTGTTTCGGTGGTGATGCGCAGTACCAAAAACGAAATTTCGGTGAGCGTGTGTGTCGCGTCAGAAATAGGATTAGCCAACTTGGCTTTGGCAGTATATACACTGAAGCTGTTGATTTTAGGCATACGGCCGGTGGAGTTTGGTAAGTAGAGTTGAATCTGGTTTCAGTATCTTCTCGCGACTCACTCCGCAGTTGTTTGAGCATGAAGTTGGTAGCAATTGGAACAGATAACAGCAGCCAGACATTGAGAAGAGCCAGGTATCTTTACTAAAGATGAATATCGAACTCGCCCCCGCCGTCCTGCACACTACTGCCGCTTCCGCCCCTACCCCCTTCCTCGCTCAGGCTGCACGCCACCTGCTGGCGCACTACCCCGGCAGCGAGTTGTCGGATGTGGTGGTGGTGGTGCCCACGCGCCGGGCGGTGGTGTACCTGAAGAACGAGTTGTCGCTGGCCGCCGAGGTAGGCCAGGCCGTGTGGAGCCCACGCATTGCGGCCATGGAAGACTACATGGTGGAGCTGGCCAGTGTGCAGGTAGAAGAGCCCATTGCCTTGCAACTCTTGCTGTTCGACATCCTGCGCGACATCGACGCCCACCTGGATTTCGACCAATTCGTGGGGTGGTCGGGGCTGCTGCTTCAGGACTTCTCCAACCTCGATCAGAACCTGGCCAATCCGAAGAAAGTCTTTGAATACCTCACCCAGGCCAAGGCCCTGGAGCGCTGGGACTTGTCGCTCACGCCGCCCGAAAACAGCACCACTGCCGCCTATTTTCGCTTTTGGGACGACCTGGAAAAGGTGTACTGGCGCTTGCGCCGACGCATGGAGCACGACCACCTTGCCTACCCTGGCCTGGCCTACCGCCTGGCTACCCGCCGCGTGAAAAACCGCCTGGAAGCGGGCGAAACCCTACCCCAACACGTGTTTCTGGGCCTCGGCACCCTCTCGAAGTCGGAGGAACGGCTGATCCGGCGCCTGCGCAAAGCCGGCCGGGCCGAGGTGCTGTTCGATGGTGACGCGTTTTACTTGGAACCCAACTCCCCCAACCGCGCCGGCCAGCACCTGCGCCGCTACGCCAAGGACTGGGACCTGCCCGCCGAGGCGTTTGGCGGCGTACCCGGCCACGGCTTGCCCGAGCTGCTACGCGGCCTACCCCGCCAGGTGCAGTTTGTGGGCGTAGCCAACTCCTCCATGCAGGGCAAAGTGGCCGGGCAACTGCTGGCCGAGTCACGCCGCCTCGACCCCAAGGCCAAGGTAGCCGTGGTGCTACCCGACGAAACCCTGCTCCTGCCCGTGCTACACGGCCTACCCTTGGATGCCGTGCCCGAGTACAACGTGACCATGGGCCTGAGCTTCCAGAGCACGCCACTGTTCAACCTGGTCGATTTGCTGTTTGAGGTGCACCTCACGGGCATTCGGGAAGGCTCACAGGAAACGGGCTACGGTGTGCCGCGCTACCACCATTTGGCTGTACAAAAGTTGCTGACGCACCCATTTTTGCGGCGCTACCAGCACTGGCTCAACCAGCAACCTGAGCAGCCCCGCGGCCTGCTAGACCGCATCTGCGACCAAATTGTGAGGCGCCAGGCCGTGCTGCTACCCTCCACCGAGCTGCTAGAGATGGGACGCCAGCACCCACTCATAGAGGCGCTGTTTGCCACCTGGGATACGTGCGACGACATCATTGCCGCCTGCTACACACTGATTGACCTGCTCAAAAAAGCCTATCAGGACCAGCATTCGGCCATTGAGGCGGAGTACCTGTACCTGTTTTTCACGTTGGTGAAGCGGCTCGATTCGGTGTTTGATTGCCGGGAGCAGCGGCTATCAGTACGCTCGTTCCGGCGGTTTCTCTACGAGCAAATGGCCCGCACTCGCCTACCCTTTTCCGGTGAGCCCATTGCCGATGTGCAAGTGATGGGACTGCTGGAAACCAGGGCGTTGGACTTCGACCATATCATCATCTTGAGCTGTAACGAGCGGGTGTTGCCGGCCCCCAAAAACCACGCGTCGCTGTTTCCCTACGACGTGCTCACGCAGTTCAACATGCCCACCTACGCCGACCACGAAGCGGCCACGGCCTACCAGTTCTGGCGCCTGTTGCAGCGCGCCCGCCGCGTAGACTTGCTGCACGTGCTACCCGGCGCCGACGGCAGCCGCACCGGCGAGCGTAGTCGCTTTTTGTTACAGATAGAGAACGACTTACGCCTGCAAAACTCCCGGTTAGAGCTGCGCGATTTGACAGTAGAAACGGTACCGTCTGCCCTACCCTCGCCAGATCTCACACGACCCGTAGGCACTGAAGTAGTGGAAACTCCACTGGGCGACCTCACGCTTGCTAAAGACACCGAGATGCTGGCTGCTCTGCGCGGGGCGTTGGAGCGCGGCCTCTCGCCTTCAGCGCTCAACCAGTTCGTGGGCTGCTCGTTGCAATTTTATTTCTCCCGTATTGCGCGGTTTCAAGAGGCTGAGGAGGTAGAGGAAACGTTGGGCGTAGATGGCTTCGGCACGGCGGTGCACGCGGCTCTGGAAAAGCTCTTGCAGCCCTTTGTGCAGGAGCAACGCCCGCTCACGGCCGAAGATATTCCGGCCCTCCTTAAGCAAACCGACAAAGAAGTGGCCCGCGCCCTGCGCCGGGAGGAAAAAGAGCGCCACGCCCGCGCCGACGAAGGACTGAACTACGTGCTGGGCCAAGTGGCCGTGCAACTGGTGCGACGCTACTTCGAGAGCCTGCTCACGCAGCCCGGCACCCTACCCCTGCAGATTCATGCGCTGGAGCAACAGCTTTTTGCTACCGTATTTGTGCCCATGCCCGATGGCGAAAAGCTACCGGTGCGCCTCATCGGCTACGCCGACCGTCTCGACCGCCTACCCAATGGCAGCCTGCGGGTGGTAGATTACAAAACCGGTATGGTGCAAGGTTTCGAGCTGAAGCTGCAAAAAGCCAAAGAACCAGCCACCGCAGCTGTAGAGCGCCTGCTGCTAGAGGCCAGCTCGGGTGCCGAGAAAGTGCGGCAGCTCTGGCTCTACCGCTTTATGCTGGAAGCAGAGGGCCAGCAGGCCGCCGACGCGGCCATCCTTTCTATGCGCAACCTACCCGGTGGCCTGCTCACGGCCGATATGTCGTTTCTGACTGAAGACGGCCAGTCGTTTCGCCAGGCCAGCGAGGAGCTGCTGGGCCAGCTGGTGCATCGCATCCTCGATCCACTGGAACCCATCCGCAAAACCGACGACCTGGACCGGTGCCAGTACTGCGCCTACCGGGGCATTTGCGCACGGTAATTCGGTAAGAAAAGATCAGACAATGAATGTCATGCCGAACGGATGACGAATCTCGCCTGCTGACGCCAAATAGAAATTGCCGGGAGCACACGAGATTCGCTAACAAGCTCGAAATGATGTGCTAGATATTCCACTAGCATAGCTTTACTCCACTTCAATAAACCCTACCCCATGAAAGATAAATTCATGCAAGCCGCCATCGACGAAGCCCGCGCTGGCCGGAAAGAAGGCGGTATTCCCATCGGCTCCGCGCTGCGCCGCGGCGACGAGCTGGTAGCCAGCGGCCACAACAAGCGCGTGCAGGAAGGCAACCCCATCTTGCACGGCGAAATGGACTGCCTCAATAACGCGGGCCGCCAGCGCACCTACCGCGATACAGTGCTCTACACTACTTTGATGCCCTGCTACATGTGCGCCGGCACCATCGTGCAGTTCAAAATCCCAAAAGTAGTGGTAGGCGAAGCCCAAACCTTTGGCGAGTCGCTGGAGTTCTTGCAGTCGCACGGCGTGGAGGTGGAAATCCTCAACCTTCCCGAGTGCGTGGAGATGATGCAAGAGTTCATCGAAGCCGAGCCTACCCTCTGGAATGAGGATATTATGGAGCTGTAAGGTGGTGAAATAGTGAAATGGTGAGATAGTGATTTAAGAGAGCGTCTGTCATCCTGAGCGCAGCGAAGGACCTTTTCACGCTAGAACGAGTCGCTATGATGCCTGACGTTCTAGCGTGAAAAGGTCCTTCGCTGCGCTCAGGATGACAGACGCTTTTCCTACTTTACCTTTTAACTATCCAACCACATCACAGCTGCCACACCATGCCCAAACCGGGTGCGTTGTACTGCCAGGTAGGCGAAAAGCTCATGCCTTTGGGTAGAATGGGCTTGCGGCCCCAGCGGTTGCGGTGCGTGAGGTAGCCCACGTGCGCCGACAAGATGCCGATGCCCGCGCCGGCAAATACGTCGCTCTGCCAGTGCTTGCTGTTGATCATGCGCAGCGCGGCCACGCTGGTAGCAATAGTGTAGGCGCCAATGCCATACCACTGGCTTTTGTGCCGAAACTCGTTGTGCACGATGCTGGCTGCCAAAAATGCCTGCGCCGTGTGCCCTGAGGGAAACGACAGCATATCGGAATTATCGGGCCGGCGGATTTTAGTAAGGTTTTTTAGCGCAAACACGCTGCTGAGCATAATAGCCTCGCTCTTGAGAATCACCAGGCCGATGTTCAGGTTGTCGTCGCGCGACTCGACGCCGGCCAGTAGCACGGCGCCCAGCTCCAAGTAGGGCGCAAAAATCAGAATATCATCGGCCTTGGTGCGGAAGGTAGGGAACAGCTTACGAATGTCGCGGTTGGCCTGGTAGCTGCTGTACAATCCGTTGCCGTTGATGGTAGTAGCGCCGTAGGTAATCAGGATGGCTGGCACGATGGAGGCGCGCACCAGCTTACCCTTGTACCACGGTGGCCGCACGGCCGGCGGGGCCGGAATACCGTTGGGATTTTCGTAGGGGTGCGTAACGGTGTCGGCCGGCGTGATGGGTGTAGTCGGGGCCGGTACTACTTGAGCCAGCGAAGGCGTGAAAACCGAAAGCCACAAGGCCAGCCCAACCAGGCTGCGAGATACAAATGCACGCATAAATACAGATTGCGGAACGAAAAAAAGGCGGTAGCGTGGTGGCCGCAAGGCACCGAAAAGCCCTACAGTAGCCGGTAGGTTATGCCCGACACACGTTGAACGTTACCGAATTGTTACGTCTTAGCCGCAATTTTTCCAAACGATAGCAACTGCCTGTTGTTGTTATATTGTCAGCCGAATGGCTGTCTCAGTGGTTTATTAGCAACTACGAGCCGGTTTTCGTAGGTTTGACGCTCCCACGGATTCTTTTTTTCATTGCCTCTATATTTTGCCCTATGGCCGACCAAACCCTAACCAAGCTGCGCGCTGGTGTGCTCCACGGCGACGAAGTACAGTCGTTGTTCCAATACGCCAAGGATAACGCCTTCGCCCTACCCGCCGTGAACGTGACGGGTAGCAACACCGTGAATGGCGTGCTGGAAGCCGCTCACGAAGTGAATTCGCCTGTGATTGTGCAGTTCTCAAACGGCGGCGCGCAGTTTTTTGCGGGGAAATACGTGTCCAACTCCGATCAGCGCGCCAGCATTGCCGGCGCTATTTCGGGCGCTCAGCACGTACACCAGATGGCTGCTCTCTACGATGTGCCCGTGATTCTGCACACCGACCACGCCGCCAAAAAGCTCCTCCCCTGGATTGACGGCCTGCTGGCTGCCGGCGAAAAGCACTTTCAAACGCACGGCCAGCCGCTCTACAGCTCGCACATGCTGGACCTGTCGGAAGAGCCAATTGAGGAGAATATCGAAATCTGCAAGCGCTACCTCGAGCGCATGGACAAGCTGGGCATGACCCTGGAAATTGAACTAGGCGTAACTGGCGGCGAGGAAGATGGCGTCGACAACTCCGACGTAGATTCTTCTAAGCTCTACACGCAGCCTTCGGAAGTGGCCTACGCCTACGAGGAGCTGAGCAAAGTGAGCTCGCGCTTTACTATTGCAGCTGCGTTCGGCAACGTGCACGGTGTGTACAAGCCCGGCAACGTGAAGCTGCAGCCCATCATCCTGAAAAACTCGCAGGAATACGTGCAGGAGCATTTTAAGACTGGTCCGCAGCCCATCAACTTCGTGTTCCACGGCGGTTCGGGCTCCTCGCGTGAGGAAATCCGCGAAGCCATCAGCTACGGCGCTGTGAAGATGAACCTCGACACCGACCTGCAGTGGGCGTTCTGGCAGGGTATCCGCGACTACTACGTGAAAAACGAAGGCTACCTGCAAGGCCAGATTGGTAACCCCAGTGGCGCCGACTCGCCTAACAAGAAGTACTACGACCCCCGCGTGTGGCTGCGCTCGGCCGAAACTACCTTTGTAGAGCGTCTCAAGCACGCTTTCGAGGATTTGAACGCCATCAACCGCCGCCCCTAGTTTTCGGGTTTCTGTTGTTATTTGACTGCCCGGCTGCCGCGCTTTCCCAAGCGCAGACAGCCGGGCAGTCGGCGTTTGAGTGCACGCCCTGCCAATGCACGGCGTAGAGATGCATTATGTTGTATCTGCACTTCAGCGCATCAACTTTAACTAATGTTCGTTAGTTAAAGTATCTTTAGGCCGCTGCGCAAGCGACACAGGTTCTATGTAGTTATTATATCCGTCTCGTTGCATGAGCAAACGAACAAACTCTGCTAAGCGCCAGCTTATCCTGGATGAAGCAGCCAAGCTATTCAAGCTGAAGGGTTTTGGCGGCACATCCATGCGCGACCTGGCGGCTCAGGTAGGCATGGAAGCCGCAAGTATGTACAACCACATCAAATCCAAGGACGAGATTCTGGAGCTGATTTGTTTTCACATTTCGGATACCTATATCAGGCAGCTGACGGAGGTAGAGCACATGCAAGCGCCGTACGTAGAGAAAATTCGGGCGCTGATTGGCCGCCACATCCAGCTAATGATTGAGGACGGCGCGGCCGTATCGGTGGGCAACAACGATTGGAAATACCTTACCGGCGACAGGCTGGAAGATTTCAAAGCCGCCCGCAAACGCTACGAAAAGGGCTTCGCTGCCCTCATCGAGCAAGGTATAGCGGCCGGCGAGCTGCACCCCGTCAATGTGTCGGTGGCGTTGTTCACCATCCTGTCGGCGGTGCGCTGGGTGGAGCTGTGGTACCGCCCCGGCCGCAACGTGACACCCGAAGAGCTAGAAGAAAACATCATGACGGTTCTGCTGAATGGTTTGGCGAAATAAGTTATGAGTCCGCCTACTACACATTGTCATCCTGAGCTTGCCAAGGACCTTGTCACGGCAGAACGACTACTGCACCAACGACTCGTTCTCACGGGAGAAGGTCCTTCGTCGCCGCTTGATGCGCGGAATGCTCAGGATGGAATGCCAAAAAGTTAAAGAAAAATGCCCCGCTTTCATACCCTCAGAATCAAGCACATCACCCGCGAAACGCCCGACTGCGTGGCCCTCACGCTGGACGTGCCCGCAGAGCTACGGGCGGCGTTTCAGTTTCGGCCGGGGCAGTACCTCACGTTTCGGCGAGAGGTAGGCGGCGAGGAGGTGCGGCGCTCTTATTCGCTGTGCAGCAGCCCGCTAGACAACGAGTGGCGCGTGGCGGTGAAGAAAGTACCCGGCGGACGGTTTTCGCAGCTGGCCGTGGACGAACTACGCGCCGGCGATATGGTGGAGGTGATGCCCCCGGCGGGCCACTTCGGGCCAGCTGACCTGCTCCCTACCCAGGTCCGACACTACGTGGCCTTTGCGGCGGGCAGCGGCATCACGCCCATTCTGAGCATCATCAAAACGGTGCTGCACACGGAGCCCCACAGTCGCGTGACGCTGGTGTACGGCAACCGGGGCCGCAACAGCATTATTTTCAAAGAAGCCATTGAGGCTCTGAAGAATACGTTCTTACAGCGCCTACGTGTCTACCACGTCCTCAGCCGCGAGCAGGGCGACACAGACCTATTCTTCGGCCGCCTCGACCAGGCGAAAGTCCGGCAGTTTCTGGATAAGCTGGTGCCGGCCGCGCAGATCGACGAGTGCTTTATCTGCGGCCCCGAGCAAATGATTCAGGATGTGCGTGCGGCCTTATCAGAAGCCGGCGTAGCGCCTGAGAAGATCCATTTCGAGCTGTTCGGTACCAGCGTGCCTCGGCCCACTACCGCCGCCCCTACCCCACCTCCCGGTCACGACGACCAGCAGAGCCAAGTGACCGTGCAGCTCGACGGCCATATGCACGTACTGCCGATGTCGTACTACGGCAATACCATCTTGGACGAGCTACTGGCTACCGGCGTAGATGCGCCCTACTCCTGCAAAAACGGCATGTGCAGCACTTGCCGCGCCCGCGTGACGGCCGGCCAGGTGGAAATGGACGTAAACTATTCACTGTCCGAGAAGGAGGTGGCAAAAGGCTACGTCCTGACCTGCCAGGCCCGACCAGTTTCAGCGGCGGTAGGAGTGGATTTTGACCAGTAAATGATATGAACTGTCATTTCGAACGAAGAGAGGAATCTGAGTTTGCTGTAAGCGAAACCTTGGTAAACGTATCAGATTCCTCCCTCCACTCGGAATGACAGAGCGTCAAATTTTCTATCTTTAACTAACAAATGTTAGTTAACCATTGTTGAACTACTATGGAAACGCTAGAACTCACCCAGGAAGAGCAATTTCAGGCCCGTATTGATGCGGATGAGCGCATTGAGCCCAAGGACTGGATGCCCGACGCCTACCGTAAGACCCTGATTCGGCAGATTTCCCAACACGCTCATTCTGAGTTGGTAGGCATGCTACCAGAGGGCAACTGGATTACGCGGGCGCCTTCTTTGAAGCGCAAGGCCATCTTGCTGGCGAAGGTGCAGGACGAAGCCGGCCACGGCCTCTACCTCTACTCGGCTGCCGAAACTCTGGGTGCCTCCCGCGACCAGATGCTGGCCGACCTGCACTCGGGTAAGGCCAAGTATTCCAGTATTTTCAACTACCCTACCCTCAGCTGGGCCGACATCGGCTGCGTGGGCTGGCTGGTGGATGGCGCGGCCATTTTGAACCAGGTGCCGCTGTGCCGCACCAGCTACGGCCCCTACGCCCGCGCTATGGTGCGCGTGTGCAAGGAGGAGAGCTTCCACCAGCGCCAGGGTTTCGAGATTATGCAGACGCTGTGCGAAGGCGCGCCGGAGCAGAAAGCTATGGCCCAGGAAGCCTTCAACCGCTGGTGGTGGCCTACCCTGATGATGTTCGGGCCGAAGGATGAGGACTCGCCCAACACCGAGCGCTCCATGCAGTGGCGCATCAAGCGCTTCACCAACGACGAGCTGCGCCAGAAATTTGTGGACATGATGGTGCCCCAGGCTGAGTTTCTGGGCCTGACGGTACCTGATAAAGCCCTGCACTGGAATGAAACCAAACAGGGCTACGACTTCGGCGACGTAGACTGGGACGAGTTCTGGCAAGTGGTGAAAGGCAACGGCCTCTGCAACCACGACCGACTACAAGCCCGCGTGCAGGCCCACGAAGACGGCGCCTGGGTGCGCGAAGCCGCCCTAGCCCACGCCCGGAAAAGGAGTGAGAGGGTAAGCGAGTAGGAAGGTATGAGGATTGAATACAACCCGTACTCCTCGCCTTCCATTCCTCTTACAAACTTCCTACCCTCCCACCCCCATACCCTCCTACCCTACCAACATGACCCAATCTGAATGGCCCCTGTGGGAAGTCTTTATCCGCAGCAAACAGGGCCTCGACCACAAGCACGTGGGTAGTCTGCACGCCGCCGACGCCGCTATGGCCATGCAAAACGCCCGCGACGTGTACACGCGCCGCCTCGAGGGTGTCAGCATTTGGGTGGTGGAGTCGCGCCACATTCACGCTTCTAATCCCGATGATGCGGCGGCCTTTTTCGATCCGGCGGCAGATAAAGTGTACCGGCACCCTACCTTTTTTGAGGTACCGGATTCCATTAAACACATGTAGACTAGTTGCTTATGCAGCCTATTCCAACTGCCCCTTCATCCCTACCTTCCTACGCGCCTGAAGTACACGAAGCCCTGCTGGCTTTTGTGGTGCAGCAGGCCGACGCGAGCCTGGTGCTGGGCCACCGCTTATCGGAGTGGTGCGGGCACGGGCCGGTGCTGGAGCAGGATTTGGCGCTAGCCAACATTGCGCTGGACTTGCTGGGCGAAACCCGCAGCCTCTACCAGTATGCGGCTGAGCTGGAAGGCCAGGGCCGCACCGAGGACGACCTGGCGTTTCTGCGCCCGGCTACGGAGTACCGCAACCCCTTGCTGGTGGAGCAGCCCAACGGCGACTTTGCCCACACCATTGTGCGGCAATTCATCTTCGACAACTTCCACTACCATACGCTGCAACAGCTTCAGCACATACCCGATGAGCGCTTGGCCGCCATTGCTGAGAAGTCGGTAAAGGAGGCTGCCTACCATCTAAAGTGGAGCTCGGAATGGGTGATTCGATTGGGAGATGGCACCGAGGAAAGCCGCCAACGCATCGAAAAAGCCCTGCGCACCCTCTGGCGCTACGCCGGCGAGCTGACCACCCCTACCCCCGCCGAGCAGACGCTACAAACCACCGGCCTTCTCCCCGACTATTCCTCTCTACTTCCGGCCATGCAGGCGCACACGGTCCGCGTGTTTGCCGAGGCTACCCTACCCCTGCCCGAAGGTGTAGTGATGCAGCAGGGCGGCAAGCTGGGCCGCCACTCCGAGCACTTGGGCTACTTACTAGCCGAGTTGCAGTACATGCAACGCGCCTACCCTGGCATGACCTGGTAATCTTTTAGCTGCTAGCTATTGGCTGTTAGCTGATAGCGTTTTTTCGATTGAATCCGATCAATGCACAAACCAACGGCTGAAACCCAAAAGCTAACAGCTAATAGCCAACAGCTAACAGCCAAAAAACTATGGCAGTTGCTGGAGGAGGTGTCGGACCCCGAGGTGCCAGTACTGAGCATCCTGGATTTGGGCATTGTGCGCGATGTGATGGTGGAGGACAAGCACGCGACCATCACCATCACGCCTACCTACTCGGGTTGCCCGGCCATGAACACCATTGCCACCGATATCCGGCTGCGGCTGCTGGCTGAGGGGTATACTAACGTGACGATTCATACCCAGCTGCGCCCCGCCTGGACCACCGACTGGATGAGCGCCGCTGGCCGCCAGAAGCTAACTGACTATGGCATTGCCCCACCAGTAGACGGCACCGCCACCGGCCACCTTCTCAACCTATTTGGGGCCGACACGGCCGTACGCTGCCCGCTCTGCAAGTCCGATAATACACAATTGGTCAGCCAGTTTGGCTCTACGGCCTGCAAAGCCCTCTACCAGTGCAACGACTGCCGCGAGCCGTTCGACTACTTTAAATGCCACGCCTAGGCTTCACCCTATACTTTTATATGAGCGAATTTCTTCATTTCTCCCTCGATGCCGGTGTGGCCACGTTGCGCCTCAACCGTCCCGATGTGTTCAACAGCATCAACAAACCGCTGGCGCTGGCGTTGCAGGAGCAATTGCAAGCCTGCCAGCAGGACGAAAGCGTGCGCGCCGTAGTGCTCACGGGCACCGGCCGGGCATTTTGTGCCGGTCAGGACTTGGCGGAAATTACCGGGCCAGACCGCCCCGAGGTGTCGGAGATTGTAGAGCGGCACTACAACCCGATTATAGAATTGATTCGGAATCTGGAGAAGCCAGTAGTAGCAGCCGTGAATGGCGTAGCGGCCGGCGCGGGTGCCAACCTGGCCTTAGCTTGCGACGTGGTAGTAGCCAAGGAATCGGCCTCATTTATTCAGGCGTTCAGTAAGATAGGACTGATACCGGACAGCGGCGGCACGTATTTTCTACCCCGCTTGGTAGGTCAGCAGCGCGCCTCGGCCCTCATGCTGCTCGGCGACAAGGTAGGCGCCGCTGAAGCCGTGCAGATGGGCATGATTTACCGGGCCTTCGCCGATGATGTGTTCGACGCGGAGGTAGCGAAGATTGCTCAGAAGCTGGCCGCCCTACCCACTCGCGCCCTCGCCTACACCAAGCAACTGCTAAACCTGAGCGCCACCAACGACCTCACCCAGCAGCTCCGCGCCGAGGCCGACTACCAGCTCCGCGCCGGCCACACCGCCGACTACCAGGAAGGCGTAGCCGCCTTTATGGAGAAGCGTCAGCCGGTATTTAAAGGACAGTAAAACGTCATTTCTCCTGCTAGTCGAGATGACTGTATACTATAACCAACAACTATGACCATTGGCATTATCGGCAGCGGCGCAATGGGCGCGGGTATTGCGCAGGTAGCGGCCACAGCCGGACATACGGTGTGGCTACTCGACCAAAACCAAGCGGCGCTGCAACAGGCGGCCCAGCGCATCCGGCAGAGTCTGGACAAGCTAGCCGAGAAAGGGAAGCTGATGGTAGAAGACGCCACGGCAGCCTTTGCCCGTATTCAACTCACCGAAAACCAGACGGATTTCGCGGATTGCGGCTTGGTGCTAGAAGCCATTGTGGAAGATCTGGCCGCGAAGCAGCAGGTATTTCGGGAGGTAGAGCGCGTGGTGAGTGCCAACTGTGTACTGGCCACCAACACATCATCGCTGTCGATTACGTCCATTGCCGCGGCGTGCCAGTGGCCGGAGCGGTTTGTGGGCATTCATTTTTTCAATCCGGCGCCACTGATGCAGCTGGTGGAAGTGGTGCCGGCCGTGCAAACTCGCCCCGGCTTGGCTAAGGAAGTGCACGCGCTGGTGCAGAGTTGGGGCAAGCGCCCCGTGCTGGTGCAGGATACGCCGGGCTTTATCGTGAATCGCGTGGCCCGGCCGTTTTACGGCGAGGCCATCCGGCTGCTGGAAGAGGGCGTAGCCGACGCCGCTACCATCGACTGGGCCATGACGGAGCTGGGCGGCTTCCGCATGGGACCGTTTGCGCTGATGGACTTCATCGGGCACGACGTGAACTACCGCGTGACGGAATCCGTCTGGACGGCCTTTTTCTACGACCCGCGCTACCGGCCCTCGCTCACCCAAAAACGGCTGCTGGAAGCCGGGTACTACGGCCGCAAGTCGGGCCGTGGCTTCTACGACTACACGCCCGGCGCGCCTATCCCCTCGCCTACCCTCGATGCCGCCCTAGGCCAACGCATCCTGCACCGCATCCTGGCCATGCTCATCAACGAAGCTGCCGATGCCCTGCACCTGCACGTGGCCTCGGCCGCCGACCTGGAACTGGCCATGACCACCGGCGTGAACTACCCGAAAGGCCTGCTCGCCTGGGCCGATACGTTGGGCCTGCCGCACGTGCTGCAAATCCTCGACGACCTCTACCACGAGTACCACGAGGAGCGCTACCGCGCCAGCCCGTTGCTGCGCCGTCTGGCGCAGGCTGGGCAAACCTTCTTTCCAATAGAAGCTATTCTGTAACGCGCTGACCTAAAATCTCCCACCCTATGCCCACCCTACTCGAAAACTACGCCCTCGGCTGCTGGATGCCCGGTACCGGCGAGCAGCAGGAACTCTACGATGCCAGCACCGGCGAGATAGTAGCCATTGCCAACGGCGAAGGTCTCGACTACGCGGCTATGTTCGACTACGCCCGCCGCACCGGCAACAAGGCTTTGCGTAAGATGACCTTCCACGAGCGGGGCCGCATGCTGAAGGCCCTGGCCTTTCACCTCGACAGCAAAAAGGAAGACTTCTACACCCTGAGCTACCGCTCCGGCGCTACCCGCGCCGATAGTTGGATTGACATTGAAGGCGGCATCGGCAACCTGTTTGCCAACGCCTCGTTGCGCCGCAAATTTCCCGATAAGCCGTTTTATGTGGAGTCGGACCCCATTGCACTGTCGAAGGGTGGCAACTTTATCGGACATCATTTGCTGGTGCCGAAGGAGGGGGTAGCGGTGCACATCAATGCCTACAACTTCCCCATTTGGGGGATGCTGGAGAAGATTGCCGTGAATTTGCTGGCAGGTATGCCGGCCATTGTGAAGCCCGCCGTACCAACGGCCTACCTCACTGAGGCCGTGGTACGCGAAATTATTGCCTCTAAAATCCTACCCGAAGGTGCGCTGCAACTCGTCTGCGGCTCGGGCGAGGGCATTCTCGACCACGTGACCTACCAGGATGTGGTCACGTTCACGGGCTCGGCCGAAACTGGGCGCAAGCTGCGGGCCCACCCGCGCATCATCCAGGAAGCCGTGCCCTTTACGATGGAAGCCGACTCGCTGAACGCCGCCGTGCTCGGTCCTGATGCCGTGCTGGGCACTGCGGAGTTCGACTTGTTTATCAAGGAAGTACGCCGCGAGATGACGGCCAAAACCGGGCAGAAGTGCACCGCTATCCGCCGTATTGTGGTACCTGAAAACTTGGTGGAAGACGTGCAGATTGCCCTAGGCAAAGCCCTGGCCCAAACCACGATTGGGCATCCGCTGGCCGCGGGCGTACGCATGGGCGCGCTGGCGGGCCGGGCGCAGGTGCAACGCTTGCGCGAGCAAGTACAGCGCCTGGCCCAGCACACGCCCATCGTGTACGGCGACCTGGACCAAGTGGCCGTGACAGGAGGCGACTGCCAGGTAGGCGCATTCGTGTCGCCCATCGTCATGCTGAACCCGGAACCGTTTCGGTTCATGGATACGCACGAGGTAGAGGCCTTCGGGCCGGTGGCTACCCTCATGCCCTACCACGATGTGGACGAAGCCATTGCCTTGGCCAACCTAGGCAAAGGTTCGCTGGTATGCTCCGTGGCTACCAACGACCCGGCCGTAGCGCAGGAATTTGTACTGGGCGCCGCTACCCACCACGGCCGTATTCTGGTCCTGAACGAGGAAATGGCGAAGGAAAGCACCGGGCATGGCTCGCCCCTACCCTTGCTTATCCATGGCGGACCGGGTAGGGCCGGCGGCGGGCAGGAAATGGGCGGCATTCGGGGGGTAGAGCACTTCATGCAGCGCGTGGCCATCCAAGGCTCGCCATCGATGATTACGGCCATTACGGATGTGTATCAGCCCAAGGCCAAGCAAGTGGAGCGCGACAAGCACCCATTTCAGCACTACTTCGAGGAATTGGAAATTGGGCAGACGTACACCACGCACCGCCACACCGTGACGGAGGCCGACATCACCAACTTTGCCCAGGTATCTGGCGACAATTTCTACGCTCACGTAGATGCTACCTCCCTGGAAGGCACGCTGTTTACGGGCCGCGTGGCGCACGGCTACTACATTCTGAGCAAAGCCGCCGGCATGTTTGTAGACCCTCGCAAGGGTCCCGTTCTGCTCAACTACGGCCTGGATGAGTGCCGCTTCACCAAGCCCGTTTACCCCGGCACTACCATCGGCGTGCAGCTCACCGTGAAGGAGAAGATTGGTCAGGAAAAACGTGATGAAACCGACGTAGCCAAAGGCATAGTGCGCTGGCTGGTGACCGTGACCGACGAGACCGACGAGACGGTGGCTGTGGCTACCATTCTGACGATGGTAAAAAAGAAAAACCAGGACTAGATTTCTCGCAGTGTTTCGCAGTGTGCTGATGCCGGAGCACCGCGAAACACTGCGCAAACCCTCCGCGAACCTCTGCGAGAAACATCCCCATGAACGATATCCTCACCGCTGGCAAAGTAGACACCACCACCTATGCCCAGGGCATCAGCACCATCAGCTTCTTTCACCCCAGCCACAATTCCCTACCCGGTGCGTTGCTCACCCAACTTGCCGAGGCCATTACTGCTGCTGGACAAGACCCCGCCACGAAGGTCATCATCCTGCGCAGCGAAGGCGACCGGACTTTCTGTGCCGGCGCCAGCTTCGACGAGTTACTGGCTATTGAGAACGAAGCGCAGGGGCTACTCTTTTTTTCGGGCTTCGCGAAGGTGATAAATGCCTGTCGCACTTGCCCTACCATCATCGTTGGGCGGGTGCAGGGCAAGGCCATTGGCGGTGGGGTAGGCGTGGCCGCCGCCACCGATTATTGCTTTGCCACAACACAGGCCGCCGTGAAGCTGAGCGAGCTAGTAATCGGCATTGGGCCATTTGTGGTGGGGCCGGCCGTAGAGCGCAAAATTGGGCTTGCTGCGTTTGGGCAGTTGGCGCTGGCCGCCACCGAGTTCCGCAGTGCCGAGTGGGCCCGCGACCGGGGCCTCTACGCTACCCTCACCGACTCTGTTGAAGCGCTGGATGCGGCCGTAGCGACCTTTGCAACCACGCTGGCCAGCTACAACCCTGAAGCGCTGGCGGAGCTGAAGCAGGTGCTGTGGGCCGGCACCGAGCACTGGGACACGCTTCTGGCCGAGCGGGCCGCCATCAGCGGCCGGCTGGTGCTGTCAGACTTCACCCGCCGCGCTATTCAGCAGTTCAAAGCCCGATAGGCTTCGCCACGTTGCCTAACACATTGCCCCGACCCCGCGTAGAGTACACCATGTCTCTGCCCCGCTGGTCGGGGCTTTTTCTGTAGTTATTCTTCCTTCTTCTATGCTGCATGATATGCAACGGGTGCTCGCCACCTACTGGAAACAGTTCCTGTATCTGACCCCCAAACTCGCTATTGCGCTGGTTATTATACTACTAGCCCTCACCTTTGCTAACCGCGTCAGCAAGTTGCTCGGCGCGCGGGTGCGCAACCATTCCGACGACCTGCTGCTGGCCGATTTTCTTATCCAGTTAAGCAAGTGGGTGTTTGTGCTAGCCGGCTTTCTGTTAGCTCTGCAAATCATTGGCTTTTCGGGAGTCGTCACGGGGATGCTGAGCGCGGTGGGATTATCGGCCTTCATTGTGGGCTTTGCGTTCAAAGACATTGCTGAGAACTTCCTGGCCGGCGTGATTCTGGCCTTCAATCGACCTTTTCAGATTCATGATACCGTGGAGGTGAAGGGCTTGCAAGGCCACGTAGAAGCCCTCAACCTACGCACCACCATCATCAAAACCTTCGACGGCAAGCACATCTACCTGCCTAACTCGGTGGTGCTGAAGGAACCGCTCACCAATTTCACCCGCGACGGCAGCATCCGCCAAGACTTTCTGCTCAGCGTAGACTACGGCCAAGATAGTGGGCCGGAAAAGGTAATTGCGCTGATTCTGCAGCAAGTAGAGCGCACCCAAGGCGTGCAAACTCAGGAGCCACGCACACCCTACATCCTCCAGGAAAAAGCCACCGGTACCACCATCGACCTGCGCGTGTACTTCTGGACTTTATCCGAGGACTACCGCCGCGTAGTTATGGAGTTGAAAAGCAACCTGATGCAGCAAACGCGTACCACCTTGCAGCAGGCAGGCTACGCCCTACCCAATGCTGCGCAGTAGTGAGTAGTGAGAGTGAGAGAACGGGTTGTGGCGAGTATTAGCTGGCTTTCTGGTTTGATCTCGCATTATTTCACACGTCTTTCACCTTACGGCGCGGATATTGCCGGCTTTTCGTGTCCTTTGTAGTCACGGAGGAGCTTTGCTCACTTTTTCCTGTTTCCATGCCTAAAAGTCGTCTGCACCGTTTGCTGCGGCCGCTCCTGCTGTGGCGCGTACGCCACATCAACGATCGGCTCTACCTGATCATTCTCAGCATTCTGGTGGGCGTTCTGGCGGGTCTGACGGCAGTAGTGCTCAAGAACTCCATCCACTTCTCCCAACACCTGATTTTTGAATGGGTACCGGAGCAGTACGTGGTATTTGCCCGTTCGCTCTACCCCATCATTGGTATTTCGTTGTCGGTGCTGTTCACGCGCTGGTTTTTGGGCGGCACGCTCAGCCGGGGTATCACACCCATCATCTACAACATCTCCCGGCAGGGTAGCATTATCCCACGCAGCAAACTCTATTCGCAGATTGTCACGGCCTTTTTCACGGTTACGTTTGGTGGCTCGGCGGGTACCGAAGCACCTATTTCCGTAACGGGTGCGGCCATTGGCTCCAACATGGCGCGGCTGCTGCACATTGGGCGGCGCGAGCGGCGCCTGTTGGTAGGCTGCGGCGCGGCGGCCGGCGTGGCGGCCATCTTCAACAGCCCCATTGCGGGCGTGCTGTTTGCCGTGGAGGCCATCTTGTCGGAGCTGTCGGCGCCGTTTTTCATCCCCCTGCTGATTTCCTCGGCCACGGCCACGGTGGTGTCGAAAGCGCTGTACGCAGGCCAGCCGTTTGTGCTGATTACCACCAGCTGGCCCGTAGAGGCCCTTCCCTACTACCTCATGCTGGCCCTATTCACGGCCCTGCTGTCGGTGTACATGATCCGGGTGTACTTCATGGCTGATAAGTTCTGGGAAAAACAAACCGGCACGTTTCGTAAGGTCCTACTGGGCGGTACGCTGCTGGGTATCCTGGTCTTCATCTTCCCGCCGCTATATGGCGAGGGCTATGAGATGGTGCAATTCCTGCTCAACGGCCACCCCGAGCGTATCGCCGATGGCTCGCTGTTCTCGGTGTACGGCGACCAAAGCGTATGGCTGCTGTTGGCCGTGGCCATTGGCAGTGTGCTGTTTAAGGTATTTGCCACTACCTTCACCTTCGGGGCGGGCGGCAACGGGGGCATGTTTGGCTCCTCGCTTTTTGTGGGTGCCATGGCGGGCTTTGTGTACGCCCGCTTCTTGAATTTGAGCGGCGTGCACCCGGTGCCAGAAGTGCACTTCATTGCCCTGGGCATGGCGGGTATGCTGGCCGGGGTAGTACACGCGCCCCTCTCGGCCATCTTCCTTATTGCCGAAATCACGGGCGGCTACGCGCTGTTTGTGCCCTTGATGGTGGTCACGTCGTGCTCCTACCTGGTGGCCAAGTACTTCGAGCCCTACTCCGTATACACCCGCAAGCTGGTAAAGCAAGGTGTGGTGATGCACCAGGACCGCGACCAGGGCCTGCTCTCCCAGCTGGACCTGCGTGCGCTCCTGCAAACCGACTTCATTCCCGTGCACCCCGACGATACCCTGGGCGAGCTGGTAAACGTGTTCCGGCACGCTACGCGCAATACCTTCCCGGTGCTGGATAAGGACAGCCACCTGCTTGGCATTGTGTCGCTCGATTCGGTGCGCGACGCACTGTTCGATGACGAGCACTACACCACGACGCACGTGCACGAGTTGATGCGCGAACCCGCAGCCACCATCCACGCCACCGACAGCATCCTGGACACGCTGCATCTGCTGGAAGACCACGACGCCTATGCCCTACCCGTCATCAATGCCGACGGGCGCTACCTGGGTTTTATCCTGCGCACTTCCATTCTGGCAGGCTACCGCCGCCAGCTCCTGCGCGAGGTGCAGTAGGCTGAGGGTTATTTGGTGAACAATCCTTTCACGTAGCCCACCACACTTTGAACAGGCTTGGCAGCACTGGCCGCGGTTTCCAGCGGCTTTGTGAATTGCGCGAGCCCGTCCGACAGAGCGGCCGCAACAGGCTGTTTCGGGAAAAGCAGCAGGAAACTGTTTTTAGTGAAGTACGTGGTCAGGTAATACGGAAGCTTGGTCATCCGCTCGGTGTAGGAAACATGGCCGCGCCGCGACGAAACAATCAGGAACAAGTCATTGGGTTTGACTTCCTTACTGAAAATCAGGAAGTCATCCCAGTTAGCAAACTCAGTGTACGTTACGCCATTCAGGGCTGTATCTTGCTCGTTGTGCGTACGCATCATCTGTAGCGTATGGTCCTGGGCGTAGAAGGCCAGGGGTAGCCCCGCTTCCTTGGAGAGGATGGTAACGGTATCCAGCCAATGGGTAAAACCAGACTCCTGCTCTGCATTGGGGGGTAGCACTGCTACAATACGGGTAAGCGTATTGAGCGGCTGCATGGGCTGGTACACGAAGATTTCCTCCGGAGTGCTCTCCAGAATTTTCTCCACCACAGGCCCAAAAAAGTTGGTAGCGCTGAAGGAGCGGTGCAAGCCAATGAGCACTTTCGTGATGTTCTGCTCCTTGATGCTGTAGATGATGCCGCTACTGATACTCATGTCGTAGCGGGTGAGAGGCAACAGCTCATTCTCGGAGGCGGCGGCGTGCTGTTGAGCCTTCTCCATCATCTTTTTGCCGGAGCTCTGCCCTGAAGCATTTTCGTCTTCATCGCTCACCACATGCAGCGCATACACAGGCACCTTGCTTTTGCGCGGCCGCAGCATCAACCCAAAGTCTACCATCTCGGCCACCGTGTCGGGGTAGGCGAGCGACAGGAGCACCTTCTCCCCCGTGTCAACTACGGGTGCAGCGGCACTTTCCTCGAGCTTGGCGATGGTACGAGCTGATTTTTCGACCTGAAAAGAGCTGATAGCGCAGCTCACCAAAATCAGCAGAATGGTGCCATTCAGCACGTCCTCATCCAGCAAACGGATGGGTAAGCCGCTGGGTGTTTCACCAATGATAATGTTGTATCCAACCAGGATAATAGCCAGCGTGGCAGCGGCGTGGGAGCTACTCAGCCCAAAAATCAGGTCTCCCTCGTCTTTGGTCATGCCCAGTACTTTCTGGGTGAACTTAGCCGCCAGATACTTAGCAGAAATAGCAATAAATACCACTACGCCAGCCACTTTCAGCGCCCCAGTACCTTTCACCAAGACACTCACATCAACAAGCATCCCTACCCCAATCAGAAAGAACGGGATAAAGAGCGCATTCCCCACAAAGTCGATCCGGTTCATGAGGGGCGAGGAATGGGGCACAAACTTATTGAGCACCAGACCGGCAAAGAACGCCCCAATGATAGCCTCTAACCCTGCTGCTTCGGCCAGAAAAGAAGCGAGAAATACCATGGCCAGCACAAAAATGTACTGCGAAACGCTGTCGGTAAACCGTTTGAAAAACCACCGGATGATAAAGGGAAACCCGAAAAAAACGATGGCGACGAAGATCATGGCCGAGCCACCTAGCCGCACCCAGAACGTAGCGCTGACACTTTCTCGCGTCATGCCCGAAATAGCGGCCAGAATCAGCAGGGCTAGAATATCCGTAATCATGGTGCCGCCAATGGTGAGCAGCACGGCCCGGTTGCGCGTCACGCCGTAGCGGCTGGCAATGGGGTAGGCCACCAGCGTATGCGTGGAAAACATACTGGCGAGCAGCACCGACGACAGAAAACCGTAGCCCAGGATATAGTAGCTGGCTAGTGCCCCCGTTACGAGGGGCAACGTGAACGTGGCCAGCCCAAAAAGCAGAATCTTGTTGCGGTTCTTTTTAAACTCACTCAGGTCGATTTCCAGCCCGGCCAGAAACATGATGTACAGCAGCCCTACTGTACCAAATAGCACAATACTACTATCGCGCAGTAGCAAGTTCAGCCCATAGGGCCCTACCAGTGTGCCCGCAATGATTAACCCGATGATATGCGGGACCTTAATTTTATGAAAGATGATAGGAGAGAATAGTATAATAAATAGAACAAGCGAAAAAATAATAACCGGATTCTTTAGCGGTAACGTGAAATCGAGGTTCAGTAAAAGCATGAGGAAGGAGGGTCGCATGGGTACTATTTTTTCGTTAGCTCAAGCGCGTAGATAATGCGGCAGTTGCCGGGGCGCTCAATAATCCGCTGGCCTTCCAAGCGCTGCTCAGTGGCAGCCTGTAGTTGTACCGTAATGTTGGTGTTGGCATCGGGTAGGGCTTCATCGTCAGTGTGCTGCGCGTTCAGGGTCAGCGTATTGCCCGTGAGCGTACCGGTGTATAGGCGCACTATTCTGTTATTGACGCTGGCTTGCACTAAAATCCCGCTCTGCTGGTAGGAAATTTCCCACTGCTCGTTTTTGCTGTCGCCGATGGCCGAGCCAGGGCAATCTGTTTCGATGCAGTTCATGCGGGCGGCCCACACGCCCGTAGGGTTGTACTGCGTTGAGTCGAGGGAGGCTTGGCGGGTACTGTCCAGCACATGCACTTCTTTGGCTATGCTTTGTTCCCGGAGCGCCAGGGCATTCTCCCGCAAGAGCAGGGCTTGCTCCTTCTGGGTCAGCTCCACCTCTTTTTTCTTCAAGCGTCGTTCCCGCTCCTGATCTTGACAGCTGCCTAAAAACAACAAAACAAAGGTAAAAAAGACTATGTTTTTCATGCAATTCTACGAACGTGATGGGTGCTACTATCCATTAGAAAGCAGGTAGCGCCGAGCAGGCGGGTGCTACCATTAGGTAATGCGTGTGCAATGCAAAGCGCCCCACCATGTGCTAGCGTGGTAAGGGTCTTTTTGTATATGGCAGAACTGGTCTGATAGTTCAGGCAAGGCCAACAGTAGTTATCCTATACGGCAAAAAGGACCTGAGTGTCTAAAATCGCCTCATTTCGTGAACTTGCATGGCTGTTTGGGCGCTGTACCACGCCGCGCATGATCATCATTTTACCCATTTATTACCAATGTCTGCCACCATTGCCATCGTAGGAGGCGGCCCTGCTGGTCTGCTAGCGGCCTGGCAGCTGGCCGAAGCCGGCCACACCGTTGCCCTCTACGAGGCGCAGGCTACTATGGGGCGCAAGTTTCTGGTAGCCGGCCACGGCGGCTTCAACCTCAGCAACAGCGAGCCGCCCGCTGCATTTGCCGGCCGCTACGGCACGCGCCACCCCGAGTTTGCGCGCTACCTGCACCTATTCTCGCCAGACGAGTTGCGCCGCCTGCTGGCCAGGCTGGGTATCGAGACGTTTGTAGGCACCAGCGGGCGCGTGTTTCCTACCCCCAACCACAAGCCTGCCCACGTGCTGCGGGCGTGGCTGGACCGCCTACGGGCGCTGGGCGTGCAGCTGCATATGCGCCACCGCTGGCTGGGCTTTGGCACGGAGCCCGGCACGCACTGCCTGCGCCACGAGGCGACGGGAGAGGAGTTTACGATTCGGCCCGATGCTACCCTGCTGGCCCTGGGCGGCGCCAGCTGGGCCAAAACCGGCTCCGACGGCCGTTGGCTGCCGCTGCTGCTGGCAGCCGGGGTGGAATGCCTACCCTTTGCGCCGGCTAATTGCGGAGCGGAGGTAGCGTGGTCGGCTTATTTTCGGGAGAAGGTAGGGCGCCAGCCACTCAAAAACATTGCCTTGCGTTGCGGTTCCCACCGTGTGCGCGGCGAGCTGCTGCTCACCGACTACGGTATAGAGGGCACGCCCGTGTACGCCCTCACGCCCTACCTGCGGGCCGCCCTCGCAACAGGCGAGCCTGCCTTTCTGCACCTGCACCTCAAGCCCGACCTGCCAGATGCGCCGCTGCGGCAGCAGCTGGCCCGTCGGCCCGACGGGACATCGTTGGCGTCTTTTCTGAGCAAAACGTTGCGCCTGGGGCCGCCCGTGCCTACCCTGCTGCGCGAACTGGCCCCGGCCGGCCCCCTGCCTACCACCCCCGATGCCTTGTTTTCGCTGCTCACTGCCCTCCCCCTACCCGTCTCCGCCCTGCGCCCACTCGATGAGGCCATCAGCACGGCCGGGGGCGTAGCCTGGGACGCCGTAGACGAGCATCTGATGCTGCGCCGCCAGCCGGGCACCTTTGTGGCCGGCGAAATGCTGGACTGGGAAGCGCCCACCGGCGGCTACCTGCTGCAAGGCTGCTTCAGCACCGGCGCCTGGGCCGCGCAGGGGATAGGAGAGTTTTTGAGGGTAGGAAGGGTGTGAGATACTGTGATAAAGAGCAAGAACTTGGGCAAGTTTTTTATCTTTAGGCTCCTTCAAGGAGAGCCTTCGGGTTCATCCTGTGTAGCCTCGGCCCATTAATCGGCCGGGGCTACTTCTTTTTCGGCCATGTGGGCCGGGTGGAACTGCAGGTCGTAGGGGCGGTCGTTTTTCCAGAGCGAATAGCAGAGCAGCAAGAGCTTGCGCATGACGGCAATGACGCCGGGCTTGCCGCTGGGCTGGCGGGCGCGCAAGCGGGCATAGAAGGCTTTTTGCTGCGGATTATAGCGCAGGCTGCTCACGGCTGGCAGGTAGAGCGCCGTACGCAGGCGCACGTTCCCTCGGCGGGAAATGCGCGTGGCTTGGGAAGAGAGGCCGCTTTGGCGCTGCACCACGTCTAGGCCGGCGTAGGAGGCGAGCTGGCGCTCGTTTTCCACCAGGATGAAGCCGTTGGTTTCGGCCACCACCACGATGGCCGTGGTCAGACCGATGCCGGGGATGCTGGTCAGGTGGGCCAGTTTGCGGGCCAACTCCGGCTCCGCGTCGAGCAGCAGCGAGAGGTCTTGGTCGACGGCTTTTAGCTGTTGGGCAACGAGTTGCTGCTGAGCGGCCAAGCGCTCGAGGGTGCGGGCGTCGGGCTGGTAGCTGTGCTGGTAGGCGTGGCACCGGGTTTTGAGCTGTCCGCCCTGCTCGCTTAGGCGCTGACGCTCGCGGGCCAGGGCCCGCAGCTGGCGCAGAGCGGGCGTTGGTGGTTGCCAGGCGGGCAAGGCCCGCTCCAGGCCCAGGCGGCAAAGCAGGCGGGCATCGAGTTGATCGGTCTTGCTCTTGAGCTCGGTGCTCTGGGCAAAGTGCTTGACTTTGTTGGGCAGTAGCACGCTCAGGGCCTGTGCGTTATCGGAGAGAAAATAGGCTAAGGCTTCGTAGTAGACCCCAGTGGCTTCGACCACGAACCACAATGGGGCGGCGGGCGCCTGTTGCTTGGCCGTCCAGGCCAGCAGGGCCGTGAAGCCGGCCAGCGTGTTGGCAAACGTGGTTTCTTTACCAAAACGCAGCTGCTGGCTGGCCTCGATGCGGCCGAAGCAGGCCACGAAGGTGTCTTTGGCAATGTCAATGCCCACAACGTATTTCAGCGGGGCGGTGGGGGAAGGGACGCGGGGCATCGGCACGGGGTAAAAAGGTGGAAAGCAACCAGCCAGCAAGGTTTTCACCGCAACTCTCCTTGTACAAATGCGGGATGCCATCCGCGCCAGGGCGGGGCTCCCTCCATACTGTGCAGTCTTCAGGCAAAAACGGGAAACGGGGCACAGATTCTCACACGCAACGTCGACGCCAAAGCACCGCATTTAGGGATGGATGGTGTCCCCGTTTCCTTTTCTAGCTACCCTTAAGTTAGGGTAGTACAATCATACAAGGGTAGGAGGGTGTGAGGGTATGGGGGTAGGAGGGTAAGAAGTATGTCATCCTGAGCGCAGCGAAGGACCTTCTCACGCAAGAACGAGTCGTTATTACGATAGTCGTTCACACGTGAGAAGGTCCTTCGCTGCGCTCAGGATGACATACTTCTTACCCTCCTACCCCCATACCCTCACACCCTCCTACCCTTTCTTCACCGCCGCTGCTTGCGCCAGGATTTGCTTGGCTTCGTCGACGAGTTGCTGGCCGGGGTTGAGCTGGCGCCGCGCGATGAGGGCGAACAGCACAAAGAAAGAAACAATGGGAAGAAAGCAGCCCAAGGCAAACCATAGCCAGAACGAGCGGCCGTAGCTGTAGGCGCAGTACCCCGTGGTGAGGGGTAGAAACATCAGGGCGCATAGACCACCTAGCAGTAAATCAACCAGCATACGGGCAGGGGTAACGGTGGACGACTTCTTCACCGAAGATACAAGATACCCTGGCGTTTCCCAAACCCGCCGGCTTTCTGCTTTGGTGCAGCGCGCCCGACTACCGGCCTACTTTTTCCGTATACGTCCTATTCTCTCCCGACCCGCCCTACCCTATGTGGGAACATCAAAGCTTATTTCGCGTCTCGGCCCAGCTCTCGGCCGATGGCGTTTTCAACCTGCTCGACCGTAATCTGAAGCCCGAAGTACTGCTGCTGGGCCTCGCCTCTGCCAAAGAGGCCGACGACCCCGGCGCCATCGTGGTGGAACCCGCCAAGCACCGCTACGCCCCCGCGCGCTTTACCGGAGTGAAAGAGTATGCAGCCTCCCTGGAGCCCGAAGGTCCCCGCGAGGTGGTCTACCACTTGCACCCGCTTGACCACGACCGCTACGAGAAAGCGCGCTGGTATGAGCTGCTGCGTCGTTCCACCGAGCACACACTCACGCAGCTGGTGGAGCAGCAGCAGGAAAACCGCGTAAACTTCTGCTCGGCTCCCATCCATGTGCATGGGTATCTGGTGATTGTGGTATTGCAGCTGGCCGCCGACTCCTACCATAGCTATTACATCTTACCCTCGGTACCGGGCGGGCGAGCCAACTCCCTCCTCGATGCCGTGGTACAGGAGTTTTTGCAAGACTGCGGCCGGGCCCTGCGCGAAACCGAAAACGACGAGGACCATCCCATTCTCGACCGCGACTACAACGAAGTGCTACGCGCCGCCGGGCGCCGCTTTATGCTGCGCGCCGCCGCCGGCACCCACGGCCTCTACGACGCCTGCAACGGGGTGGCTGCGCTGCGCCATGAGGGCGACGAGGGCGTGGGCACGATGCTGGTGGGCAGGCGTCACCACCCGGCCATCAAGCCGGTGCTTACGCTGGATGCGCCTATTCCCTTGCGCGACCATCGCTCTATTCGCAAGCTACTGGAAATGAGCGAAGACCGCGCCTCCTTGGTGAGCGACGCCACCGACGTCTTTGGCCTGGGCTACCTCGTAGACACCGACGACCCACAGTACGAGCCGGTTTTTACGGTGCACTTCACCCGCCACTACAGCTGGGAGCTGAGCCACGACGGCAACGTGATGATGCGGGTGGTATCGAATACGCCCCGCCTACCCCAGGGCACCGTGGCCCAGGACAACTTCGGGCGTGTGGTACAACGCGTATTCCCTCATTTGGAAGCGACGGGCGTCGACCAGCTGTGGGCCCTCACGCAGAAAGCAACGACGCAGTCCAACGGCACCATTTTGCTGATTTCGGAAGGCGCGGCGCAGGAAGCAGCCCGGCTTACGCGGCAGTGCTTTCAGGTAACGCCCCGCCTGATGACGCCGGGGCTGTTGCGCCTGGTCACCAACATCGATGGAGCCGTGCTCATCGACCCTGCTGGCACTTGCTACGGCATTGGGGCCATTCTTGATGGCCTGGCCACGGCTAAGGGCGACTCTTCGCGCGGCTCGCGCTACAATTCGGCCCTGCGCTACGTAGAATCCAGCCAGTATCCTTGTCTGGCCATTGTGGTCAGCGAAGATGGCTGGATTGATTTACTACCCACAAAGAAGTGACGAATGAAAGGGTGCGTTTAACGTTCTTCAGCCATAACTGATCAGCTTGTACTGCCACCCGCCAAACGCACCCTTTCATTACCCCACAATTCACCATTTCACTGCTTCAGCCATGCGCGCTACTTCTACTCCGCCCAACACGCCTACCCTCGTTGAAGATGACCGTTTGGTATGGGTAGCCCGCGTAGCCCGCCTGATGGACAGCCAGTTTAAGCTGCCCGGTACCCGCTTCCGCTTCGGCCTGGACCCTGTGCTGGGCCTGCTTCCTATTGTTGGCGACTTATCAAGCTTTGCCATATCCGCCGTCCTGATAGTGACGATGATGCGGCACGGCGCCAAAGGCAGCGTGGTGGTCCGCATGATTCTCAACGTTTTAATTGACACGATAATAGGCGCTATTCCGCTATTCGGAAATATTTTCGACTTCGCCTATAAGGCTAATGATAAGAACGTGCAGCTACTGCGCGCACATTATGTGGAGGGCAAATACCAAGGCAGCGGCAAGGGGCTGATTGCGGTGGTGCTGATTGGGTTGCTGGTTTTGTTCGGCTTACTGGCGTGGGGCTTGTTTGTCTTTTTTGCATGGCTGTGGCACGCAGTGCAAGGTGCTTGGTAACTCAACAGCACAAAAAATAGACAAAATCAGTTACAGTCCACTTACAATACCTTCTATATTAATACATTATAACAAAATCAATGGGATATACTTAAATAAAGTTGTTTCCATATAACATTAAAAAAGTATTATTTTCTCTCTGTATTTTATCATAAAAATAATTAAAGTGCTTTACTTTACTGGCTATTAGCCAGTAGCATATGAAGCATACCGCATACGACCTTATTGTAGTGGGAACGGGATTCGCCTCCACGTTCTTTCTGTATCAATACCTTGCAAAACGTCCCGCCACGGAGAAAATCCTGGTGCTGGAACGCGGCTACCCGGTGCCCTGGGCAGAACGCGTGAAAGAGAAGCGGGGTGAGGAAACAGCTTACACGGGCCAGAATCCCGACTGGCGCAGCACGTTCGTAAACAAACAGCCCCGCAAGGATTGGATGTTTACGCTGGGGTTTGGGGGTAGCTCGCACTGCTGGTATGCCTGCACGCCCCGCTTCCTGCCCAACGATTTCCGGATGAAAACGCTCTACGGCGTGGGCAACGACTGGCCCGTGCAGTACGAGGAGCTAGACCCCTATTACGAGCAGGTGGAGGACATCATGGCCGTTTCTGGGCCAGCCGACACGCCTTTTCCCCGCAAGAAAGCCTACGCACAGCCACCCCACCTGTTTACGGAAGTAGATAAGCTGCTGCACAAGAAATACGGTAATCTCTACATCAATCAGCCTACGGCCCGCGCCCGCGTGGCCATGAATGGCCGCAACCCTTGCTGCGCCAGCGGCGTGTGCAGCGTGTGCCCGGTGAATGCCAAGTTTACCATCGACAACTCCAACATGGGGGTGTACGAAGACCCGCGCGTGGAGCTGCTAACGGGGGCACAGGTGTATGGCCTGGAGCTGGTGCAGGACCGGGTACGCAAGGTGAGCTTCCGCCGCGACAACCACGACTACCACGTGGCCGGTGAGGTAGTAGCGCTGGGGGCCAACGCCCTGTTCAACGCCAACATTTTGCTCAACTCCGGCGACACCAATGCCTTCACCGGGCAAGGCCTGGGCGAGCAGCTAGGCTTGCAGGCACACGTATACCTCGACAAGCTAGAGAACGTGGGCGGTAGCACTTGGGTGAATGCCAACGGCTACATGCTCTACGATGGCGACCATCGCCGGGAGGCGGCCGCTTGCCTGATCGAATCCAGCAACGCCCCCTTCTTCCGCCCCGAAAGCGGCAAATGGCGCCAGATGGCCAGCTTCCGGATGGTGTTTGAAGACTTGCCTACCCCCGAAAACTACGTGACCACCTCCGACGATGTGATGCAGCCCGCCGTATTCTTCGGCGGCCCTTCTGCCTACGCCCAGCGCGGTATTGAGCGCATGAAGCAGCAGCTGCCGGAAATCCTGTCCTGCCTGCCCGTCGAGAAAATTATTTACAACGACCCCTATGCTACCGAGGCGCACATCCTGGGTACTGCCCGCATGGGCACCAGCGCGCAGGACAGCGTGGTAGACAAGCACTTGCGCCACCACCAATACCGCAACCTGTTTGTGCTGGGGGCCAGCAGCTTCACTACCTACACCCCCGCCAACCCTACCCTCACGCTCTCAGCCTTGTCGCTCCTGGCCGCCGATCAGTCTTTCTCTTCCACCCACTCTGCAACCTAATTGGGTATGTTCCGCCGAAAATTCCTGAAAATAGCCGGGCTTGGTGCCGCTGCCGTGGCGCTTCCTAGTCTTGGTGCCTATGCCGTCTCGCTGAACGAAGCCACGGCTGGTATTATCCTGCATCAATTCCGCTTTCTGAATCTGGACAAAGAGGGTGTTGACCAATTTGTTTTGGATTATTATAAACAAGAAGGTTCAAGCCGGTCGGCCTTTGCACACGTAAAAATGCGAGGGTATTATATGTTGAATATAAATTCCGACCAGTCGCAGTTAGTCCGCACTATTACTACCCTGTATTTACTATCGACTGACTTTTTTCAGAATCGCATGAATGAGCTCAAGCTCGTACGGTATCAGGGCATTTACGACCCGTACAAAACACCCTGCGCCAATCCTTTTTCTGCTCTGTATTATCCACCAGCACCCGCGGTTTAATTCATATTTACTGCATGAGATAACGCTACTCTAGTATGCATTCTATAACCAGCACCGTACCAACCTCAACTGATCGGTACTCTGCAGCGCCTGCTGCTACTCCTCCCTCTGCCGACGCTGCTGCAGCGGCCGATACCACACGCTACGCCGTATTCTGCGCCTTGTGGGCAATTGCCACCTTGTTTCACATGGCGCAGTCGCGGCTGTACACCACCCAGCTGCACTACCTGTTGCTGACGCTGGCGGCGTTGGCAGTGCTAAGCAAACCGTCCTCTATTGTTCGGCTGTTGGTACTTATCGGCTTGCAGTTATACGAGGTATTTTCCCGCCTGCCCGATATCAGCAACCATTGGCTGTTCACCACGTTCGTGAACCTCACCATCTTGCAGGCCCTGGTGTGGACAGCCTTCAAGGAGCGGCGACTGTCGGTAGACCGGGCAGCGCTACTACGGGCTTTTGCGCCGGCTGTGCGCCTGGAGCTGCTGATTCTCTACTTTTTCGTGGTGCTGCACAAACTCAACTGGGCCTTTCTCTCGCCCAGCGCCAGTTGTGCAGCCATGTTGTACAAGGCCCAGCACGCAGAAGCCCTCCTACCCGACTCGCCTGCCCTCATCCTGGCGAACATTTACCTGACGCTTGCCATCGAAACCCTAATTCCGGTGCTGCTTATTTTCAGGAAAACGCGCAACATTGGCTTAGTCATTGGTCTTTTTTTTCACTGCATAATTGCTTTCAATTCGTATAATGGATTTTATGATTTTTCTTCAATGATTTTTGCCACTTATTTTTTATTTACCAGCTATAGTTTTATTACCACGCTTCATCAATTCCGCAACAATTTACTTTCCTTTTGGCACGCAGTTAAACAACGATTTTCACAGTTTACCTTTTCACATATTGCGCTCTGGGTAATTCTTGCTGTTGTACTACTAGGCAGCATTAAACTATTTGGCAAAGTATTCACCGATTATTTTCGATTGGTATGGGGCGCTTATAGTTTTATGTATATTCTACTGCTCTTGTTTTCACTCTATAAAGCGCGACAGTATTTTCCTACCCGCCTCTTCTCGCCTTCCCACGCGCTATTTCTATTGTTTCCGCTGCTGGTATTTCTGAACGGTATTAGCCCCTACCTCGGGCTGAAAACGGAGTCTTCCTTCGCCATGTTTTCCAACCTTCGTACAGAAGGCGGCATCACCAACCACCTATTTATTCCGGTGAGTGCGCAGGTGTTCGATTTTCAGAAGGACATGATTGAGGTGGTGGCCTCGTCGGACGCCGAGCTGCAGCGCGTTGCCGACGAAGGCAAGCTGATAACGTTTTTTCAGTTTAAGAACCGGGTGGCTGATGCGCGGCCCGCGCGCGTGGAGTACCTCCGCAACGGACAGCGCCGCACATTTGCGTTGGCCACAGCTTCGCCCAACGACGAGCTGCTGCACAAAAGCCCATCGTTGCTGCGCAAGTTTATGCGCTTCCGTATGATCAACAAGGTAGATCCGCAGCCCTGCCAGCATTAGCCTGCGTGAGGACTACTATAATTTGAAGGGCGGCTGCGCTTTACCCGCTTACGACAGCGTGACCAAGTAACTAACAGTTCCCCTTTCTGGAGAGGAGGCGAGGCCTTGCAGCACGCGCCTACTTGGCGCCCGTACTCTTGTCTGTAATTCGGAAGTAGTCGAAATCAGCGTAGCCACCGGGGCTCTTGGTGGCATAGTTGAACAGCCCGAACCGGTAGCCCATAAAATGCGGCAGCGTGTAGGCCATCTTGAGCGGACCGCCGATGGCTTTCCACGTGTTGCCATCGAGGCTGTAGAAGAACGTGGCCACGTCTTTGCGCTCCGTGAAGTCGCATTCCGCCTTGAAGTATACCGTGTTCTGCGTCAGCGGCAGGCGTTGCAGCTCCACGGGCTTCTCCATTTCGGCGCTGACCATCACGATGGACTTCTGGCCGTTGCGCGACTCTACCCCTACCAGGCCGTAGCGCTTTTGCAGCAGGGCCAGACCGGCAAAATCACCGTCCTTCAGGTGCGACACATCCAAGGCCGTGGTGCCGGCGCTGGTAGGGCCAATAGTGCGCTGAGTGAGGGTGTTGCGGGCCAACAGGAAAGTGGTATCTACGCGGCCGGTTTTGAGGCGCAGGTAGCCGGGCCGGTCGGTGAGCGACCAGAGGGCGTTTTCGGGGTTGTGGTTCCACTGCCATACCAGCGGCAGGGCAGGCTCGCCCTTGCGCCGGCTAAATTCATCCGAGGCCACGATGCCCGGAAGCAGGCCCTTGCTGGGGGGTAGGGTCAGCGTAGTCGGAACTTTGCCGGCTGGGTCGCCCAATACCGGCCAGCCATCGGTCCAGGTCACGGGTACCAGGTATGGGATACGGCCCACGGCGCCGTAGTCGCGAAACAGGTAGGAAAACCACTGGCCGTCAGGAGTATCTACTAGGCCACCCTGCGCCACGCCTAGGTCTTGCAGCGCTACCCGGCCCTCGTAGGGACCGGTGAGCTTGTCGGCCCGGTGCACCACTACGGTGCGCATGCCACCCTTAGGCCAGGTGATGTTGAAGAGGTAGTATTTACCCTTGATTTTGAACAGCTGCGAGCCTTCGGCGGGTAGGCCGAGGTTGGGACCGGCCGGGGCACTGGCGTTTTCAATGAGTACCTGCTCGGTAGCACCGGGCTTCACGCCGGAGGCATCAGCCTTGAGCTCAACCAGCTGTAGCTTGCCAGCGCCGTATACCAAGTACACGCGGCCATCGTCGTCGAAAAACAGCGAATGGTCGTGGTAGCTCGGTTTGAAAGACGAAACCTTCCAGGGCCCCTTCTCGATGTTCTTGGTGGAGTAGATATAGGTTTTGCCGGTGGTTTGGGCAAATGTGGAGACGTAGTACGTGCCCTTATGAAACCGCAGGCTGCTGGCCCACGAGCCGCGGCCGTAGGTACTCTTGCCGTTGCGGAGCGCCAGCTCATCCTGGTTGCCCAGCGTGTCGGAAGCGTAGCTTGCCAGGTGCCAGTTCACCAAGTCCTTGGACTTCATGATAGGCACGCCCGGCGTCATGTGCATGGTGGTGCTGCTCATGTAGTAGGTGTCCCCTACCCGAATCATCGACAGGTCTGGCACGTCGGCGTAGATGATGGGGTTGTGCACCATCGGGCGCTGGGCCGAAGCAGTGTATAACTTCCCGCAGCAAGCCAGCAAGACCAGCAGCAGTTTCTTAGCAAAATTGTATCTCATACTAACGCTTTGCAGAGTGATGCAGGGGTAGGCTACCCCCACAAGCTGCCGGGCAGCCTGTGGGGCACACGGCACTACTTATATACAGGGTCGTTGCCGCTGTATTTCAGCCATTTGAAGGAAGCGGTGTTGCTACTAGGCTGCCCCGAGGAGGTGGCGTACATCCCGAACACGCAGCCAATGAAGCCGCCCGCCGTCTGCGTGCTTAGGAAGCGGGCGTCTACCTTGTCTTTCAGAGTGTTCCACGTCTTGCCGTTTTCCGAATACGCGAAGCTGTAGGTGTCGCCGGCGGCCTGGATGCGCAGCTGCACTTTGCTAGTGGCCGATTGAAGGGGAACCTGAGCCAGCTGCTCCGGATTTTTAGGGTCGGCGGTGCTTTTGAGGAGTTGGAGCACGCGCTTGCCGCCGTCGGTCGATTTGCAGAGGTAGTAAAAGTGCTTTTCGTCCTGAAATACCACTAGCCCTGCTTTTTCATTGACCGTTTTTGGCGCAAAGGTCAGCTCCGTTTCAGTGGTACAGTACATGTGCTGCTGCCGCTTACCCACGAAGGCGGGGTTGCCGGTTTCAGCCACCGTTTCGGGCTTCAGCTTGAGCGTGAGCCCTTTGGCTTTGCTCAACGAAAAATTTGAGCTATCTACAGTGCGCATAAAGAGGAGCTCCGGTACCAGCTGCTTGTCGAAGGAAAGAGTGTAGGCGAAGTTCCCGTTTTGCGGCAGCGCGCCCGGCTGCTTCACCTCAGGAAAGCTGGCTTTGTAGGAGTACTGCACGCCATTGGGGCCGGGCACCATTACTGGCCACTCGTCTTTCCACTCTACGGGCACGATAAACGTTTCGCGGCCCGTATTATAATGGTTGCCCTCATAAGGCCGCACGGCCAGAAAAATGGCGTAGGTTTTCCCGTCCGGCCCTTCCACAAACTGCGCGTGCCCGGCCGAGGTGATGGGGTCTTTGCGGTCCTTAGGCAGTTCCCGCTGCGACAGGATGGGGTTGTGCTCATAAGGCGTGAAGGGCCCCCACGGCGACTTGCCCCGAAATACTACCTCCGTGTGGTTCACCGACGTGCCGCCCTCGGCTGCGTAGAGGTAGTACCAATCGTTGCGCTTCATCAGGTGCGGGCCTTCAATCCAGACGGGCTTTTTGCTGAGGTCCACGCCACCGTTCACCACGATTTTGGCCTCCCCTACCGTTTGCAGGGTCTGCGGGTTCAACTCGATAATCTTGATGGAGCGGTGGCCATCGTAGAGCGGCTTGTTGTCGGGTGGGTCGCTGTTGTAGATAACGTAGGCCTTGTCGCTCTCAAAATACAATGAGGGGTCGATGCCCCGCACCTGGGGCAGAAACACCGGGTCGCTCCAGGGGCCAGCCGGGTTCTTGGCCGTTACCACAAAGTTGCCCTTGTGGTCAATCATGGTGCAAGTGACGTAGTACGTGCCGTTGTGGTGCTCAATGGCCGGCGCAAACAGCCCGCGGGTCATCCGGTCGCCCAGGAAGTTCATCTGCGAAGGCCGGCTAATGACGTTACCGATTTGCTTCCAGTTTTTTAGGTCCTTACTGTGCATCACCGGAATGCCGGGAAAATACGCAAAGGTGGAGTTCACCAGGTAGTAATCTGAGCCCACCCGCACGATGCTCGGATCGGGGTAGAAGCCGGCCAGAATAGGATTTACCAGCTCAATCGATTGCGCAGAAAGCCCCGAAGAATGAAGCAGTAGGGTCACTAAAGCAGCAAGAAAAGCTTGCAGGGGGCTGGGGCGGTTCGATGCGGGCATAGGCATATGGTGTATGTAATGGGTAAGAAGCAAATAGAGCGAAGGCACTCAGCGCAGCAGTCGCACGTCGTAGACGCCGCCTGCCGTGGAACCCGGTGCGGCCTCAAACTTCACGGTGAGCGTGGTGGGGGCGTTGGCGCCACGTAGCGACTCGGGTAGGGCATACTCCTCGTCATAGAAGTCGCCTTTCTGGTTGCCTTTCAGCGTCACTTTAGCCAGCGGTGCACCATTGGCCAGAATGGTAAACTGCCGGTTTCGGTCGCCGCCGGCGTAGGTCACGCGCAGGGCACGGGCGGCCCGCTGGGGGTTGCGCAACTGGTAGCTGAACCAGCCCGCCGCGTGCCGCCAATGGCGGTTGCGGTAGATACCTGTCTCCGACCGGTCGCTCTGGAAATTGTGGTCCGACTCGGGCTGCTGCTCGCCGGGCGTCACCTGGTCGATGGTACGGGCTTCCAGCGCACGTTTTTCAGTGTCGCGGCGACGGATTTCTTCCTTGCGGGCAGCCAAGCCTTCGGGCGTTGTCACGGGCCAGTATACCATGTAGCGCGCATCCTGAATCTGATAGAATGGCACCAGCTGCACGTTGCGGTACTTCTCGGAGCTAATCAGGCTGGCGGCGCTAAAGGTCATCGGCTTGCCCGCTATGGGCTTGATGCCTTCGGCCACATTCGAGCTGGTAGAAACGAGTAGCGGCGCTTCCTCCACGGGGTAGAGCGGTCCGCTTGCCACGTGCGCCATGCGCTGGCCGTTGGCGTGCAAACCGGCTAGGTCGGTGGTATCCGTCACGGCGGCCAGCACCAGCGGGCCGTGCACAAACGACACCCAGGGCGAACGATCGGGCATGTACTCGGCGGTGGTGTGCATAGGTAGGGCCACCGTCACCACGTCGCCCGAGCGCCACTTGCGCGTCACGGTGGCGTAGCCCGGTTCGGCGGTGGTAGGCGTCACGGCTTTACCATTTACCTGAATCGTCATCTGCCCCGCTGGCACCCAGCTAGGCTGCCGAATGCTAAGCGCAAACGTACGCGGCTTTTTCAGTTGCAACTGTAGCTGCGACTGCTCCTCGTAGGGAAACTTGGTCTGCTGCGTTAGCGTCAGGCCCTGCTCAGCCCAGGTGAGGCGCGAGGGTAGGAACAGGTTCACCAGCAGCTCCTGCTCCTTGCGATGGGCGTATACTAGCTCGCCGTACTTGCCGTGGTTTTCCAGCCCCGAGCCCACGCAGCACCAGAAGCCTTCCTGCGGCTGCGAGTACACACGGTAGTGGCGCGGGCGCATGGGCGTGAAGTACACGAAGCCGCCTTCAGGGTGCTGCGACGAGAGAATATGGTTGTACATCGCCCGCTCGTAAAAATCGAGGTAGCGGGTAGAAGCACTGCTGAGGTACAATTGCTTGCTGAGCTTGAGCATGTTATACGTATTGCACGTCTCCGGGCCTTCCGTGCTTTCGAGCATGGAGGTGAAGTTGTCGGTTGGGTTGAAGTGCTCGCTTACACTGTTACCCCCGATACTCACCGTGCGGTTGTCTACCACCGTTTTCCAGAAAAACGACGCAGCATTGGCCCAGGCTGGGTCGCCGCCTACCTCCGCCACACGCTCAAAGCCAATCACTTTCGGAATCTGCGTGTTGGCGTGCATGCCGTTGAGCACGTCTTTTTGGTCCAGCAGTGGATCCAGCACGGCCCGGTGCGAGAAGCGCTCGGCCAGCTTCCGATACTTCGCATCGCCGGTTATGTCAGCCACATCTGCAAATACCTCGTTTAAGCCGCCATGCTCACTGCGCAGTATGTCCTGAATTTGTGCATCGGTGAGGTTGGCCGTAAGGTCGATGGCCCAATCCGTCAGCTTAATGAGCATGTCTTTGGCCTTGGCGTTGCCGCCAATTAGGTAGGCGTCGCGCAGGCCGGCGTAGGTTTTGTGCAGGTTGTAGAGCGGTACCCACTTGTCGTTCAACCCAAAGCTGTTGGCCTTGATGTTGCCGGCCTTTACTTGCTGCCACATGGCTTTGCCACCCGGTACGCCCCCGAGGTAGCCGTTGCCGTTTTTCTGCTGGCAGCGGTCCAGCTCGTCAATCATATAGGTGAGGCGCTGCTGCACCTGCGCGTCGCCGGTGGCGGCGTACATGAGGGCCAGCGCCGAGAGGTAGTGCCCGCCAATGTGACCGTCGAGGCCGGTATTTTCCCAGTTGCCGTAGCGCTCCGCCTTCGGCTGAATGCCAGCCTCAGCCAAGTAGGGCGCCAACAGCCGGTCGGGGTCGAGGGCCAGGATGTAGGCCTTATCGGTCTGCTGGGCCTGCTGAAACGGGCTGTCCAGCAGGTGCACCGCCGACACCGGAAAGCTCTGTAGCGGCGTCGACTGCGCATTGCCTAGCAGTGGCATCAACCAAGTGCAACAGAAGAAAATCACTCTTTTCTTATCTGACAACATAATGACTAGCTGTTTTTAACCAGTAGGTTCAATCTGTGCGCGTAGGTTGGAAGCTGTTTCTTGCAAAAACCTACCAAACAGTAGAAACAACTACCGTTTGCACAAACGATTGTGTAAGTAACAAAACTTTTCAGGACTTGTGTAGGATCAGAGCAGCTGATATGCCTCCGCGAAAACAAACTGAACTTGCCGAAGTACCTCTACCTGCTGTTTGCAACGACTTAGATCAGTTCCAAGTGCACAGGTATTTCGGCAAGCTCAGTTAGCTAAGATGCGCTGAATTTTGTTACTTAAGGTGCTGGCACAGCGCTGGTTGCGCTTTCCGGCGGCCCCAGGTAGCTGGGTTTCAGTCCGCCACAGTCTACCACCAGCTTTTCCAGTACCACGGCTGGGTCCACGCGCCAGAACTTTAGCACATGCTCGCCTGGCGTGGCCAGGGTGTGCTTCGTGGTTTTCAGAATGATGCTCTCGGCCACAGCCTTTTCCCAGGGACGGTTGCCGTTGTCGGCTACCATGCCCGTGTGCAGGTTTACGATTTGTGGTTCTTCATCATCGAACGACACGGCGTAGCGCAGCCCCTCGCCGCTGGTGAAGTTGAGAGTAGGCGCCAGGTAGGTCTGTACCGTTACGGGACCGGTTGTGGCTAGCTGCACCCGGTACTCTAAATGCGGCGCCGTGGCGCCGGGCGTCGTAGCTGGCGCCGTTGTTGGGTAGGTGCTAACGCCCGACAACGTGCGGCCCAGGTCCGGAATGGTTTGCCACTTCGCCTGGTTGCCGTCCACGGCTTTGCTATAGTGCGCCGCCTCCATCGACACGTAGCCATCGGCCTCTGCGAAAGCCGCGCCCGGCTTGGGGGTAGGCCGCGGTTTCTGCGCAGGCGCAGCTACGACCAGCGCCGGCGCCGTAGCAGCCGACTCGGCAATAGTCTGAACCTCCGGCATCTTGTCTTCTTTCTCGTCGTGCCAAGCTTTGTAGCCGATGTGCATCTGGTCCATCATGTGGTTCCACTTGCCGTCGGCCAAAGAATGATAGCGACGCGTGATTTCAGCATCCATCTCAAACAGCATCTTAGCCCTGGCCGCCAGCTCATTGGTGTTGGCGCGGTTGTTTTTGGCGGCTTCGTGGTTCAGGGCTACGGTATAGTACAGCTCGTTGAGGTTAGCGCAGGCCAATACCGGGTGCAGCACCAGTTCAAAGTAGCTGTCCTGGTAGGCGGCGGGCAGCTGGCGACCAATGGCTTCGGCCTGGGTTAGCAGCTGGTTGTAGTCGGCTACCACGGTGGCAAACTCATCGTAGTTGGTTAGGCTATAGGTATTCTGACTCAGCAGCTCGGGCTTGCGGCGGGCGTTGTACTTGGCGTACTTGGCCAGAATGCCGGCAATGCCCGCGGCGTGCTTTTCGCCAAACTGCTGGGCGGCCCATTGCCGGGTGTACTCGCCTACCTCATCGGCTTTGATGTTGTCGGGGTTCCAGGCGTAGTCGAGGAAGAAGCTGATGGGCAGCTCCATGGGCTTCAGGTCGCCCACGTTCACCACCCAAATCTGGTTGGCGCCGTACTCATGGGCTAGGTGCATCTGCTCCCGGATACGCGGTAGTGGATTTGTGTTCAGCCACTTGTAGTTGCGTGGGCCGCCTACATAGTCGAAGTGGTAGTAGATGCCGTAGCCGCCCTGGCGGGGCTTGTCGCCGAGCTTGGGCAGCTTGCGGATGTTGCCCCAGTTGTCGTCGCAGAGCAGCAGGGTCACGTCATCAGGCACACGCATGCCTTTGTCGTAGTAGTCCTGCACCTCTTTGTAGAGGGCCCACATCTGCGGGGTTTGCTCGGCGGGCTTGCCGGTCACGTCGGCAATAAGCTGGCGCTGATCAGCCACAATCTTCTCCAATAGAGCAATGTTGCTGCCCTCGCTCATGGGCTCGTCGCCGTCGCCACGCATGCCAATGGTGACCACGTTTTCGCGAGTGCCCATGCGCTGCATGCCGCCGCGCCAGAACTCGCGCAGCACATCGGGGTTGGTCTGGTAGTTCCAGGGGCCTTTGCCATAGCGGCGCCACTCGTCGTGAGCTCGTGTAAGGGGCTCGTGGTGCGAGGTACCCATCACGATGCCATATTCATCGGCTAGCACCGGGTTTTGTGAGTCGTCGTCGTTGAAGGCGTTGCCCCACATGGCGGGCCATAGGTAGTTGCCCTTCAGGCGCAAGATCAGCTCGAACATGTGGGTATACATCTTCGAGTTGAAACCGCCGAACTTCTCCTTGGTCCAGCCCGACATGGCCGGCGCTTCGTCGTTGATGAAGATGCCGCGGTACTTCACTTTGGGCTCACCCTGCGTGTGCCTACCCGCCGCCACGTACAGGGCCTTCTGCGGCTTAGTAGGCACGTCGGCCCACCAGTACCACGGCGACACGCCCATTTGCTCTGACAAGTCGTAGATGCCGTAGATGGTGCCGCGCTTGTCGCTTCCGGCAATGACCAGGGCGCGGTCTACGCCCGGCATTGGCTTCTCTACCAGCTGTTCCACAAATACTTCCCACTTACCCGCCACGCCCGATACGTCAAGCTTCTTGTCGCGCACCAGCTGGTCGATGAGCGGACTCTTGCCGATGGTCCCAATCAGCACCACTTCTTTGCCAGTAGGGGCCTTGTCGGTGGTGAGGGTAGGCGTCACGCTCGTCACACGGTTGATGTCGGCCTGCAAATCCCGGGCGGCGCGCAACACACCCGGCCAATCCTGAGCGCTGGCGAAGAGCGGCGCGGCTTTGCCGCCAGCTTCCAGCGCGAAGCTACCCTTCTGCTTTTTTGACGTGACGTAGGAGGTGCCATCCAGCGCCAGAGCGGGCTGGGCAGCCGTGAGGGTCAGGCCAGTGAGGAGTAGGAAGGTGAAGCGACGGGGAACGGCTAGGGAAAGCATAGGTATAGCGGTTGGGTGGGTAGGGACGCGTGGCACGCGCCCGTGGGGGTAGCGGAACAATGGGGCACCGTTTGTGCAACGACCGCAACGATGGGCGGCTGCAAGCCGCCTCTACTTCGCCGCTTGCATCACAGCCCGGAAAGCGGGCTTGGGCTGATATTGGCGGTTGAAGAGCAGGGGGTAGCTGGTGCGGCCCTTAATGGGCCAGTCATTCAGCCAGGAATCCGAATCGGTGACGCCCCATAAGGTGATGCGGTCGATAACGTCGCGGTGCTTCCGGAACAACGCGAACAGGTCGGCGTAGCGCTTGGTGAGCTGCTGCTGCACTGAGTCGGGTAGGCCGGTGGTGTAGACGTTGTACTTGACATCGGCGCCGAAGGTCTCGGCAATGTCGGCGCCCTGGCGACGGCTGGGGTTGGGCAGCACATCGATGTCCAGTTCCGTGAAGTTAACGTGCACACCCAGTTTAGAGAAAGCTACAATGCTTTCCTCTACCTGCGCAATGGTCGGCTTGGTAAGGCCGTAGTGGCCCTGCATCCCAATGGCTGCCACCTTGATGCCTTTTGCCTGCAAGCCTTTCACCAGCTTAATCACGCCTTCGCGCTTTTCGGGACGGTAGAGGCTGTAGTCGTTGTAGTAAAGCTCGGCCTTGGGGTCGGCTTTGTGGGCGTACTCAAAGGCTTTGGCGGCGAAGTCTTCGCCCAGGATTTCTACCCACTTAGTTTTGCGCAGGTCACCCTTCTGATCGTCAATGGCCTCGTTCACCACGTCCCAACCGCCAATTTTGCCTTTGTAGCGGCCCACTACGGTGTTGATATGGTCCTCCAGGCGTTTCAGCAACACCTCGCGGCTAGCGGGTTGGCCGTTCTCACCCTCAAACACCCAATTGGGCGTTTGCTGATGCCATAGCAACGTGTGGCCCACGATGAACATCCTGTTTTGTTGACCAAAGGCCACGTAGTCGTCGGCAGGCTTGAAGTTGTATTTGTCGGGCTGCGGGTGCACTGGGCCCCACTTCAGCAGGTTTTCGGGGCTGATGGTGTTGAATTGCTGCTTGATCAGGGCCGTAGCCTGGGCGTCTTGCCCACTGATTTGGCGGTTGTTGAGCGCCGCCCCTACATAAAAATCCTTCTTGTACGCATCTTTCAGCGCCGGCTCCGATTTCTGCATAAACCCCAGACAGAACCCGGCCAACCCGAGATACAACAGGCGTTTTTTCTTTTGCATAGGTAGGTTTCTATAGTGGCTATAACTGGACACTGTAAGACGTAGCAAGCCATCCTACCCGCTAGCAGCCGGTAGGGAGCCATTGCCTGTAAATAGAAAACTCCTCTTGGTTGCCTGTCAGGCCGCCAGGAGGAGTTTTCCGTTTTACCGTATTAGATGTATTGGTTGATCAGGCTTTCCAACCACTCCTGCTTGCCGCTGCGGGGGGTAGGCTCGCCGTGCTCGAAGGCCAGGCGGCGCAGATCCTCCAGGGTCAGCTCGCCGCGCTCGAAGGCCGCGCCCGCACCCGAATCGAACGAAGCGTAACGCTCGGTGCGGAATTTTTTGTAGGCCGACTTCTCCAGGATGTCGTTGGCAATGACCAGCGAACGGGCAAAGGCGTCCATCCCCGAAATGTGGGCAATGAAGATGTCCTCCAGGTCGGTGGAGTTGCGGCGGGTTTTGGCGTCGAAGTTGATACCGCCGTGCTTGAAGCCGCCGGCCTCCAGAATCACCAGCATCGATTCCGCCAGCTCGTTCAGGTTGTTGGGGAACTGGTCGGTGTCCCAGCCGTTCTGGTAGTCGCCGCGGTTGGCGTCCATCGAGCCCAACATATTGGCATCGGCGGCCACTTGCAGCTCGTGCTGGAAGGTGTGGCCGGCCAGCGTGGCGTGGTTCACTTCCAGGTTCAGCATGAAGTCGTTTTCGAGGCCGTACTCCTTCAGGAAGCCGATTACGGTGGCAGCGTCGAAGTCGTACTGGTGCTTGGTGGGCTCGGCGGGCTTAGGCTCGATGAAGAACTTGCCGGTGAAACCCTGCTGGCGGGCGTAGTCGCGGGCCGTAGCTAGGAAGCGGCCCATGTGCGCCAGCTCGCGCTTCATGTTGGTGTTGAGCAGGGTCATGTAGCCCTCGCGGCCACCCCAGAACACGTAGTTCTCACCGCCCAAGGCAATGGTCGCATCCAGGGAGTTTTTCACCTGGGTAGCGGCGTAGGTCAGTACCGAGAAATCGGGGTTGGTGCTGGCGCCGTTCATGTAGCGCGGGTTCGAAAACACGTTGGCTGTGCCCCACAGCAGCTTCACGCCGGTTTCCTGCTGCTTCTGCTTGGCATAGCCCACAATGGCTTGCATGTTGCTTTCGTACTCCTTCAGGGTAGACGCTTCGTCTACCAGGTCCACGTCGTGGAAGCAGTAGTAAGGTGTGCCCAGCTTGGTGAAGAACTCGAAAGCGGCGTCCATCTTATCGTAGGCGCGACCCAGGATTTCGCCTTTGGCATCCCAGCTAAACTCCTTGGTGCCGGGGCCGAATGGGTCGCCGCCGGTGCCAGTGAAGGTGTGCCAGTAGGATACGGCAAAACGCAGGTGGTCCTTCATGGTTTTGCCGGCTACCACGCGGTTTTCATCGTACCATTTGAACGCCAGCGGGTTGTCCGACTCGCGCCCTTCGTACTTGATAACGTCAATGCCCTTGAAATACTCCGTCTTAGTTAGCGTGCTGCTCGACATGGTGGGAAATGGTTGAAGTTGAAAGAATTTGTTGGGTAAGCGCCTGGTGCCACCGGGCATAGGCTTCCTGATATTGGGTTTGCAACTCGGGGGTAGGCGCCAGCGTGAGAATACGCTCCAGGCCCCCGAAGGCGTCGGCGGGCGAGGCGTAGAGCCCCACTCCTACCCCCGCGCCGCGGGCCGCGCCCTGAGCGGCGTCGGTGTTATAGAGTTCCAGCGTCACGTTGGCCGTGTTCACAAAGGCTTCGCGGAACACTGGGCTCAAAAACATATTGGCGTTGCCGGCACGCACGGTGTGCACCTGCACACCTGCCGCCCGCATAATGTCAATGCCATAGTTGAGCGCATACACGATGCCCTCTTGGGCGGCGCGCAGCACGTGGGTACGGTCGTGGCGCGTGAGGCTGAGGCCCAGCAACTCGGCAGTAGTGGGTTCGTTTTCGAGGATGCGCTCAGCGCCGTTGCCGAAGGGTAGGAACAGTAATTCCTCGGCCCCTACCGGTGCCTGGGCAGCCAGACGGTTCATCTCATCATACGGCAGCTCGCCCACAATTTTGCGTAGCCAGCTGTTGAGAATACCGGTGCCGTTCATGCACATCAGCATACCGTTGCGGGGCTGATCGGGCTGGCTGTTCACGTGCACGAAGGCATTCACGCGGGAGCGGGGGTCTACCACCGGCTGGTCGCTGATGCCGTAGACCACACCCGAGGTGCCGGCCGTGGCGGCAATTTCGCCGGGTTCCAACACGTTCAGGGAGAAGGCATTATTGGGCTGGTCGCCGGCGCGGTAGCTCACGGGCGTACCGGCCGCTAGACCCAGCGCCTGGGCGGCTTCGGGCATCAGGCGGCCCTGCTCAGCAAAGGTGTCTACCAGGGTAGGCAGCAAGTCGTGGTCGAGGCCGTAATAGTCCAGCAGTTCTTGCGCTACCGCTTGTTCGCGGAAGTTCCAGAACACACCCTCCGATAGGCCCGACACGGTGGTTTGCAACTCACCCGTCATCTGAAAAGCGATATAGTCGCCAGGCAGCTGAATTTTGTGGATTTGCGCGTACACGTCCGGTTCGTTGTCGTGCACCCACTTCAGCTTGGAGGCCGTGAAGTTGCCGGGCGAGTTGAGGAAGTTTTGCAGGCAATACTCCTCACCTAAGGCTTCAAAGGCGGCGTTGCCGTAGTCCACGGCGCGGCTGTCACACCAGATAATGGCGGGGCGCAGCACCTTGCCGGCCTTATCAATCAGCACCAGCCCGTGCATTTGGTAGGTGATACCGATGCCCGCTACCTGCGTCGCGTCGAAGCCATAGCTGGTTTTCAGCTCCTGGGTGGCATTGATGGCCTCTTGCCACCAGCGCTCGGGACGCTGCTCGGCCCAACCCGCCTGCACAGCTAGGATTTCCATCTCCTGCCGGGGTGAGGTGGCACTGGCTAGGCACTTGCCCGTGTTGGCATCCAGAAGCGCAACTTTCACCGACGAGCTGCCGATATCATACCCAAGCAGGTAGTTCATAGAAGGAAAAGGTAGGGTTAATATTCTCGAAAGATACACCGGTTCGGAACAGCGTACTACTTCAAAAAGCCCCTAAACAATATGAAAACGGGCTTTTACTATCGGAACCGTTTTCGAAAACGGTTCCGATAGCATCCTTAAAAGTATCTTTTTTATCGCACAGTGAGGCTAGCCACGGCCGGAGCGCTGGCGCCCAGCGCCTGGCTACGCTTGCCAGGTAGGGCCCCACCCACCGAAACCGTGACCGGTCCGCTGGCGGCTACTGTTTTACCTTGAGCATCAATCATAGCTAGTTGCTCGGGGGTGAGCGTGAATTTCACGGTGGTGCTGGCGCCCGGCTCCAGGCGCACGCGCCGGAAATTTTTGAGCGCAAACAGCGGCACCTGTTGGCCGGCACGGGGCGCGTGCGTGAGGTAGAGCTGCACCACTTCCTCGCCGGCCATTTTGCCAGTGTTGCGTACGGTGGCTTCCACCTCCACGGGCTTATTTTTGGCCACTTTCTTAGGCAGCTTTAGCCCGCCGTACTCAAACTTGGCATAGCTCAGCCCAAACCCGAAGGGGTAGAGTGGCTCCTGCGTCATGTAGCGGTAGGTGCGGCCCTGCATGGCGTAGTTTTCGTAAGCCGGCAGCTGGTCCAGAGACTTGGGGAAGGTGATGGGCAGCTTGCCCGATGGCGCTACCTTACCAAACACCACATCGGCAATGGCGTTGCCGCCTTCTTGGCCGGGGTACCAGGCCAGCACCACGGCGTCGGCCAGCTCGTGCACCTCGGCCAGGTTCATAGGCGAGCCACCCGTGACAATGGCCACAACAGGCTTATCGTTGTTTTTACGTAGGCCACGCAAGAAATCAATCTGATTTTTGGGCAGGTTGTAGTCGAGTCGGTCGCCGAACGAAGGCGAGGCAATAGATTCGCCCTCCTCCCCTTCCAGCAACCCGTTGATTCCCAGCACCACAAAGGTAGCGTCGGAGGTGCGGGCCGTGCCGCTCACCCAGTCCACGCCGTTCTGGTTGGGGCGGTCGAGTAGGGCGCCGGGGCGGTATTGCATCTGGCTGGCGGGGCTCACGCCCGCCACTAAGCCTTCCAGAATGGTGCTCATCGATGGGTTCACGCCGTAGTAATTGCCCAGCAGCGCGTCGAGGTTAGCAGCGTTGGGGCCGGTCACGAAGTACTTCGCTAGGTCGTTGCGCAGCGGTAGCACACCGTTGTTTTTCAGCAGCACAATCGACTTTTGGGCCGCCTCGCGGGCCAAAGCGCGGTGCTTATCACTGTTGATGGTTTCGGCGCCCAGCTTGTCGTAGGGACTGCTCCCCTGCGGGTCGAATAAGCCCAGCTTGAAGCGGGTGCGCAGCAAAATGGCCAGCGAGCTGTCCATTTTCGCTTCGGTGGTGAGGCCTTTCTGCACGGCCTCGGGTAAGGAGGGATACACACTGCCGCAGTTCAGGTTCACGCCTCGCTCCAGGGCCAGGGCAGCGGCCTCGGCGGGCGTTTTCACCACTTTGTGGCCCTGGTAAAAGTCGACTAGCGCCCAGCAGTCGCTCACCAAATGGCCTTTAAACTTCCATTGGCCGCGCAGCACATCTTGCAGCAGGTAGCTGTTGCCGCAGCATGGTTCGCCGTTGGTGGCGTTGTAAGCGCACATCACGGCCTCAACCTTGGCATCCACCAGCTGGTGAAACGCGGGCAGGTAGGTTTCCCACAAATCCTGAGGTGAGGCCTGGGCATTGAACTCGTGGCGTAGTTTCTCGGGGCCGCTGTGTACGGCAAAGTGCTTGGCGCAGGCGGCAGTTTTGAGGTAGCGCGGGTCGTTGCCCTGCAAACCCTGCACGAAGGCCACACCCAGCCGACCCGTGAGGGTAGGGTCTTCACCATACGTCTCCTGTCCCCTACCCCAACGCGGGTCGCGGAAGATGTTGATGTTGGGCGTCCAGAACGTGAGGCCGCTGTACTGCTGGCGGTAGCCCTTGGCCACGGCCACATTGTACATAGCCCGTGCCTCGTCGGAAATAGCGGTAGATACGCGCAGCGCCAGATCCTCATCGAAGGTAGCGCCCAGCCCGATAGCCTGCGGAAATACGGTAGCCGCACCAGCCCGCCCTACCCCATGCAGGGCCTCGTTCCACCAGTTATACGCCGGGATGTTCAGCCGCTCGATGGCCTTGCTGTTGTACATCATCTGATCGGCCTTTTCTTCCAGCGTAAGCTTGCTGATCAGGTCGTTGACGCGGGTGTTCAGCGGTTGCTTGGGGTCGAGGTAGAGGGCGGTAGCCGCCTGCTGGGCCTGAGCACTGAGACTCAAACCCGCTAGCAGCAGACCGGTCAACAAACGTTTTGGGTTAGAAATCATCGGTGCGGAATGTAGAAGCGGGTAGGCCTTCTTTGTTGGCGAGGTTGGCATTTTCGGGGTTATCGGCCCAGGCGTAGCGCACCGCTACGAGGTCTTTCACTTGGTCGCTCCACACGACTACTTTATTGCCTTCAATACGCGCCTGCGCCCAGTGGAACTGGTGGTCGGAACCGGCCACGGCAAAGCCTTCCAACGACCCTTTGCCCTGGGCGACTAGGCCGCTGCCCACCCCCGAAAATGTGAGCGTAGCCTTGTTGCCGTTTTTCTGCATCGACTGGTAGAGAGGGCCCGAAGCCACCACGTTCTTGTCGCCATAGGCTACTTTTTGAGCGGCCAAGGCCAAGCGGTGCCCCACGGGCTGCTTGGTTACGGGGTGAATGTCGTTCCACTCGCCCAAACCCAGCGTCACGGCCATGCCCGTGTTAGGTACTGTAAGCAGGCGGCGCTGAATGTCACGAATCATGGCCCAGCCGCTCTCACCTGGCTCCTTTTTGGCAGCCATAAAGTTGGGTAGCTGCACGTAGAGGAAGGGCAAGTTGGGTTGTTGCAAGTGCTGGCGCCAGTCGGAAATCAGGCTGGTCATCAGGGCCTGATAGTCCTGTGGGCGGCCGGCATTCGATTCGCCCTGGTACCACAAGATGCCTTTGATGGTGTAGGGCGTTACCGGGGCAATCATGCCGTTGTACAACCCACCCGGCTGGTACTGAAAGGTGGTGCTACCAGGTGCGGGCGACATTGTAGCGCCTACCTTGTACTGCCAGGGGCCGCGCAAATCCAGCGTCTGGTCGCCTGCCAGCAGACGGTATTCCTTGTCGAGGGTGAAGCCCCCGCGGCCGCCGTTGCTGACCAGGCGCACCACAATCAGGTTCTTGCCCGGCTTCAACACACCCGGTTCAAAATCGTACTTGCGGGGCGGATACTGGTAGCCAGTAGTGCCTACCAGCTGCCCGTTGATATAGGTAGAGTCGGCATCCACCAGCGTACCCAGCTCTAGGCGTGCGGGCTTACCCACCATACTAGCCGGCACGTCCACTTCCTTGCGGAACCAGAGTACGCCGTTCACGGGTCCCAGCGGGGTCTGGTTAGCCCAGTAGCCAGGCACGTTCATGGTAGCCCAGTCGCGGGCGTTGTAGCTAGGGTCCGACCACTTAGTTTGACCAGGCGCTTCGCCCTGGTCGGCTTGGTAGAGGCGGCGCTGCCAGTCGCGCCCGGCGGCTTGGTCGCGCTGCTGAGTACTAGCTATCAGGGTGCTGTCTTTGTACTTCTCGGCGGCTTGCTGGTAGGTAGGAAACTGTTTCAAAGCGTCGGCGCTCAGCCAAGCTTCGGCCGGCGAACCACCCACGGCATCTTTGATAATACCGATGGGTACTTTGTACTTAGCGTACAGATCCTTTGCGAAAAAGTAGGCCACGGCAGAGTAGTCACCAATGGTCTGCGGCGTCACAGGCACCCAACTGCCACCTTTTAGGTCGGCTTTGGGGCCGTTGAACGCGTAGCTCATCGGCACGTTGAACTGGCGGATGCGCGGGTTGTTGGCGGTGGCTACTTCCTCGGGGTACTTGTCGCGCACGCGGGTCATGGTGGTTTCCATATTCGACTGCCCCGAGCACAGCCACACGTCCCCAATCAGAATATCGCTTACCTTCACTTGGTTGCTGGCTGCAAGGGTCATATCGTAAGGACCGCCGGCTTTCATAGCGGGTAGGCTCACGCGCCATTGCCCTTGTGTATCGGCAGTGGCGCGGTAGGTTTTACCCTGAAACGTGATGGCGACCTTCTCCTCTGCCGCGGCCCAACCCCAGATGGTAACAGGCTTCTCGCGCTGTAGCACCATGCCGTTGCTGACGAGCTTCGGCAGGCGAATTTGGCTGAATGCAGCCGGGGTAGGCAGCACGCAAGTGCAGGAAAACAGCAGTACTACTCTTAAGAGGGAATTCATGCGTCAATACTTGAATACGTTTGCGCGCGTCTTGGCCATAGCTGCTAGGGACACCAGAAGCAGCCAATGCTTTGGATACCAAGCTATACGAACACGCACTTTATGCACGCGCCATCGGCCTGCCGATGCGTGCTACTTGGTTTTCGCTCTGATTGCTTACTACATCAAGGAGAAATAATAGAAAAGATTGGCTGCCCGTCTTGAGCAACCAATCTTTTCTCATCAGCCTATTGGTAGCCAGGATTTTGATAAGCAGCTTTTACATCTGCTGCTACATCCATACGGTCGAGCTGAACCTGCGGAATAGGACGCAGATAGTGGAACGGCTGAATGGTACGCGTAACCGTTGCCGGTGTATGGTCTCCGTAGTTGGTTCCTCCGATACGGTAGGTAGAAGCCAACTCATTCCACTTTTGTGTACGCACCAGATCATACCAACGGTATCCTTCGCCGTAGTATTCACGCGAGCGTTCAGCCAGGATATAGTTGATATCGATGGTATTCGGCGTGGACGCCACCATAGCAGCGCTATTATCCTGTACTTTAGCTGTGTTGCCGTTATTGTCGAAACGCCACTTACCAGCCCGAGCACGGATAACATTGATCAACTCCTTAGCACTTTGGCCCGTTTTGGGAGTTGCGCCTTTTACGGCTGCTTCTGCTGCTACAAAGTATAGCTCAGAGAATTTAGCAATGTTGAACGGACGCGTACTGGCGGCGTTAGGCTGTCCTAAGCCAGTACCATTATCCGTGCGGTAAGGCCCCAGCTTCCACAGGCCTGGGTAGACAATTCTGCTGATACCACGCGGCGAAATCACATAATCGGCTCTGCCGGGTAGTGTTCCTGCTCCTATGTTACTAGTACCTCCACCAGTGGGGTAGGTAATAGGAGTGGTGGATTCTGCATTTAAGAACGTCAGGATTGGCGCACCTGGGCTAACAGGCAGTTTATTGGCATTATACAGCGTTTGCGCCGCAACTCCCCCTTTAGGCCAGTTACCACGGTATGTAGTGGTAAAGGTACCATCGTAACGAGAATCGTTTGTTTTGTCGGCGAAGGTAGTTTCAATGGCGCCAATGGTAGGAGCCATACGCGTCCAGGGGCGGCCTAACGGCTGAACTGCTTCCCGCTGAACAGAAGACACAGGCACAGTTCCATCTGCATTTGTGGCGCTTCGGATGTTGGTGTAGTTCCACGTCATCATCCAGCCGGCAAAGTTATCGGGGGCACCGCCGCTACCAAAGGTCAGGCTACCACCGTTGTACAATTCGCTGGATTCGGTATGATCAGCGAACAGCATCATTTCAGCGTTGCGGTCATTTGTGGCCACGTTCACATCATAATACGTTCCCTGCAAACGGAATGGCCCCGGGCTCTCGATACCTGCTATTGCTATATCATATGCCTGCTGATAGTAGTATTGAGCATTACGACCATCAGGATCTACCCGCTGAGCTGCTGGATAGGTCGGAATATTATTGGGGTTTTCAAGCCACCAGGCATATGTCAGGTAGGCTTTTGCCAGGTAAAGCCGGGCAAGCGTTTTGGTTGCGCCACCTATCACCCGCGGATTCGCCGGCAAATCATTGACTGCTTGCAGTAGATCCGGGAAAATAGCTTTGGTGTAGACTTCGGGTACCGTGTTACGCACCGAGGTTCTGATAGGGTTCGTGTTGAACTCCAGTTCTCCTGCCCCCAAATCTAAGGGCACCCCACCAAAGGTTTGTACCAGCATGAAGTAATCAAAGGCGCGGAAGAATCTTGCCTCGGCAACAAGAGCTGGAGCAACGGTTCCTACTGCGGTAGCATTCTTGATAACGCCACTGGCTGTGTTGATATTAGGAAACGCAGCCGTCCACAATCTATCTGCCCGGCTGTTAGTGGCGTTGAGCGCTGCCCTGCCGGAGAAGTCCATGGCCAGGAAGTTCTCATCTGCATCTCTGCCATAGGTTACTTCATCTGTCCCCGTGAGGGTAGTATTATAAAAGTAAGCATCACCGTAGATGTAGCGCAGGTGAGCATACATAGAGGTTAAGCCTCCACTAACGCCTCTTTCCGTTTGAAAGAAGCCAGGTTCGTAAATACTCCTAGGTTGTTCTTCCAGAAGATCTGCGCACCCAACCGCGGACAAAGAAATTACGGCCGCCCCAATAAAGAATTTTATGTTGAAACGTTTCATGTTGAGCTTTTTCTAGAAGGTAAGATTCAGGCCTGCGAGGTAGGTGCGGGTGGCAGGTGCG